>JBBSCO010000001.1:0-134489 GCA_038250235.1 Methylacidiphilales bacterium
ATCACACGGGAAACAACGGCGGAAGTCGTCTTATCCATAGATGATCTGACCCTCACCGGAATCCCTTTGATTGTCTATCATTTTGACGGCCAGGTAAGTCAGATCAAACGTGACTACGCGGAACGTCGTGATCCTATGGAGATACGCTTGCAGGGAATCGAAGCCGATCTGGCTGCCGCCAAAGCCGATCTGGCGGGGCGCGAAGAAAAAAAACGTATCCTGACAGCTGAAGTTCAAAAACTTAGGAACTCCATACCCGCGTACATTGCGGAGGGCGAGAAAAAGCTGGAACTTCTGTGGGGGGAGGAAAGCGGAAACCTGGACAAGGCTTATGCCGACCAAAAAGAAACGTTGCATAAAGAGATCGAAAAAAGGGCTGCGGATTTGGGGCTCAAATATGAGCGCAACAAGGAATTGGACGCGCTGGAGGTTGCGGTCAACGCCTTCAGGTTGTCTCTTTATGGCGCGGCCAAGACCGTCAATGTGGATGAACAGCGCATTTTCAGCGAAGACATTCTGAAGCGTTGGCGCGATTTTGATAAGGACTGGTCCAGGAAGCAGCTGGAGATCAAAGAAAAAGCCATGACGATCAAACAATCCCCGGGCCCCAGAATCGAGGATGCTGAAAAACGGATTGAAACTTTCAAGGTTGATCTGAATGCCCTGAATGTGGATCTCGCTTCTTTGCAGGAAGAGGTCAATCGTCGCCAACAGGATGAGGTTGAAGAACAGCAGATGCTCAGGGATGTTGAAAAGCCTTTCCTTTCCGACCTGATGAGGATTCCTGCCAACAACATTCTTCGCGAGTGGAACGCCGATCTGGAAGGAAAATACCTGCTTCGTAATCTTGAAAAAAGTACAGACATGCCGCCGGGCGAGTATCTGATTTTTGTTCAGGCGCGGAAAGACGACGATATTTATTGGGCGATCAAGCCCTTTGTGATCAGTCAATATCTAAAGACGGATATCGTGATTTCGCGCCAGGACTTCGTTCCGATCCGCAAACTCATCCAGTGACGGTTGAAAATTTCAGATTTTTTCTTTTCATAACGGCTGCTGAGTTTATCGAACAGCTCCTGCTCTGCTCTCTGAACTTTAAACTGGAACCGTGAAACCTGAAACTTTGTTAGTCTGGGAGCGTCTGATTCCCGTTGGGAAGGAGGAAACCTGGTTGGAGCGTGTGGCCTGGGTTGGTGCGGAAAACTGTGTCTTATCTGTTTTTTCCACGCAAAAGAAAGCACGGCTCCAGGTGTTTGGGCAGACAGAAAAGCGTTGCCGTCAACTGGTCGGATGTCATGGGGGAAGGCTTGTCAAAATCAGTGCTGCGTCTTGGTTCAAAGCATCCTCCAAACCCATCATGCTACCTTTTCCCCCTTGGCTTTGTGTGATCTCGGACGGGAAGGTTCCCTTTCGTTGGCGCAAATTGCCCCGCCTTCTGATTCCCGCAGGTATGGCTTTTGGCACTGGGGATCATGCGACCACGGGAATGTGCCTGAGACAGATTTTGAAGCGAAGCAAGGGAGATGCACGTCGTTTTTTGGATCTCGGCACAGGCAGCGGTATTCTGGCTTTGGCTGCCGCTATGCAAGGGCATGAAGTGGTGGCAATGGATTTTGACCCGGAAAGCATACGCACCGCGCGGGACAACCAACGAATGAATCCCATTTCCGGAAAAATCCGCTGGATCAGGGCCGATGTCAAAACTTGGGAGGCCGCAGCCAAACCCTTTGACCTGATCACGGCCAATCTTTTTTCTGATCTGTTGCAGGAGGTTTTGCCCAAAATGAAACGTTGGTTGAAACCTGGCGGGGAGATGGTGCTTTCCGGCGTGTTGAAGACACAACTCGGAGATGTTCTCCGGACTATTCGAAAGCTCGACTTGAAGGTTTTGCAAGTATTGAAGAAAGGCAAGTGGGTCTGTTTCGTTGTGTTCAAGAAAAAGCCGGATAGGCAACTGTAGCCAAAAGAGTAAAACTCTAGCCTTGTCGGAGGGGGCTTGACCCCTTAGAAAACCTTGTGAATCCTGCTCTGGAAAATACGACGACAGCGGTCGGCCGCTGGCTGATCGGGGGTGTTCGTGCCTCCGGTGAAATTCTCCTGCTTTTCCTCAATATCATGCGGTGTTTGTTCACTTACCGCTTTCGTTGGCGGCTATTTCTGGAACAGATGTATTTAATTGGTTTGAAGTCCCAGTTTGTCATCCTGACCACTGGAGCCTCGGTTGGCGCTGTTTTTGCTGCACAGGTTCATTTCCAGTTTGTTAAACTGGGCATGGAATCGGCAGTGGGGCCGACTGTTTCTGTCGCGATGTGCCGGGAACTGGGGCCTGTCCTATGTTGTCTACTTTTGGCGGGGCGTGTTGGTGCTGCGATGGCGGCTGAAATCTCTTCGATGAAGAACACTGAGCAGATTGATGCCCTCCGTGCCATGGGGGTTTATCCTGTCGAATACTTGGCCGTTCCCCGCTTTCTGGGCCTTCTTGTTTCAGCACCTATCCTGACAGGCATGGCTTTGGTTGTGGGGATCGGCTGCGGTTACCTTGTGGCTGTACCTATTCTGGGGGTTGATGGTGCCTACTACATGGATAACACCATCAAATTCACCGACATGAGTGATGTAATGATCGGTTTGTCGAAGGGTCTGCTTTTCGGCATTATCATTGCCGTGATCTCCTGCCATAAGGGATTTAATCCTGAGATGGGAACGGCGGGCGTCGGACGAACCACCACCGAAGCCGTCGTAAACTCGTCCTTGGCCATCCTGGTCTCGAACTTCTTTTTCACCATCCTGCTCAACAACCTATTCCTGGGAGATTGAAATGTTACTTGAGGTCAAAGAGCTGAAGAAGACGCTGAACCGCAGCCCGGTTTTAAAGGGGGTTGATTTCAACGTGGCGAAAGCAGAACGCCTGGTCATCATCGGCCGTAGTGGTGGGGGCAAGAGCGTATTACTTCGCCTCATTATGGGACTGCTACAACCGGATGCGGGCAAGGTGCTTTATCAAGGAACGAACCTTTCGGAACTTTCCGAGGAAGAACTCAATCCCTATCGACGCAAGATAGGCATGCTTTTCCAGAACGGGGCCCTTTTTGATTCCATGTCAGTCGCAGAAAATCTGGCCTTCCCATTGCTGGAGCATGGTGGATTTTCTGAGAAGGAGATCAAAAGCAAATTGGACGAGGCTCTCGATATGGTGGATTTACCCGGGCAGCAGAAGAAGATGCCGGGCGAATTGAGTGGAGGCATGAAAAAACGCGTGGCACTGGCGCGCGCTGTCATCAGCCGTCCCGAATTGATGCTCTATGACGAACCGACCACGGGCCTGGACCCCATTGTAGCGGACAGCATCAACAAACTGATCTACCGCTTGTCTGAGAAGCTGGAAATGGCATCCATTGTAGTGACTCACGATATGACAAGTGCCTACCATGTTGCCGACCGGATGTGTTACCTTCACCAGGGTAAAATTTATTTTGAGGGAACGCCGAAGGAAGTGCAGGCTTCGGAGGATCCTCTGGTGAAGAATTTTGTGCAGGGTATCTCCGAAGACTCGGATGCGATCGTTTGATGAGGAAATTACGACTATGAAAGACAACAATCTGGAAATCAAAGTGGGCGCCTTTTTTCTTTTCGGGCTGCTGGCCGCCGGGATTCTTGTGGTGACTTTCGGGCGTTTGGGGCAATTCAGCCGCGCAAACTATGACATTACTGTTCAGTTCGCCAACAGTGGTGGAGTGCTGAAAAATTCGCAGGTGCTTTACCGGGGAGCCAAGGTGGGAACTGTGGCGGACTTTCCTGCCATCTCTGGAGGAGGACAAAGTGTAGAACTTTTTCTCAAGATCCGTAATGACATCAAAATCGACAAAAACTCCAAGTTCAAGGTGGGTTC
This sequence comes from Methylacidiphilales bacterium, assembly GCA_038250235.1. Lineage (GTDB taxonomy): Bacteria > Verrucomicrobiota > Verrucomicrobiia > Methylacidiphilales > JAAUTS01 > JAAUTS01. The sequence continues at coordinate 3,890 of JBBSCO010000001.1, forward strand.
CTATGGATTACTGGGGGACAGATTCATTGATGTGGTCCCGCCTTCCGAAGATTCCAGGAGCTACATCGAGCCGGGGGCAGTGGTGCAAGGATCGGAAACCAAGGGATTGGGCGACCTTGCCGAACGTTTGGATGCCATATCCGAGAATGTGCAAAAAAATTTACTAACCGACCAGTTCGCTGAAGACGTCCGTGAGGCCGTTAAAAACGCCAAAAGTCTGCTGGGACGCATGGATAGCTTTATGTCTGAAGCTGAGTCGGGCAAGGGTGCCATCTACATGTTGATGAAAGATGAAAAAGTGGCCAATGATCTGCGGGCCACCATCGGTGAAATGAAGCAGCTGAGCATCAATCTCAGAAGCCGTGGAGTTCTTTTTTACAGGGATCTCAGCGTGGATGAAGCCAAGGTGAACGAAGATAAGGACAAGAGCCGGCCTCTTGGGGTGCGGAAGCCCAGATGAGTAGCTGTTCAGCCATATTGCTTGCAGCGGGGCGGAGCCAGAGGCTCGGATTTGACAAGATTCTGACACCCCTGTGTGGTCGTCCGGTTCTGTCCTATTCCCTGAAAAGTCTTTTGGCTTCTTCCCGTGTGACGGAAATTGTGATAGTGACCCGCAACGACATGGTTTCTGCGATTGTGGATATCGTTAGTAAGGAGAGCGGGTCCAAACCAGTCCGAGTGGTGGAGGGAGGGGCGGAGCGTCAGGATTCTGTCTACGAAGGGCTCAAGAATGTGGGACAGGGCTGTGAACGCGTTTTGATCCATGATGCGGCAAGGCCTCTTCTATCGCTATCAATGATTGAGCGGACGCTGGAGGCCTCTTTTAAGACAGGAGCTGCAGTTGCGGCCCACCGTGCAACCGATACTCTGAAGGAGGTTGGTGAAGATGGAGAAATAGGCGCAACCATAGACCGCTCCAAAGTCTGGTTAATGGAGACACCCCAGATTTTTGAGAAGGATTTGATCATCCGATCCTACGAAAAGGTCATCCATGAGAAGGCGGCTGTGACGGATGATGCTTCCACGGTGGAACTGGCGGGGGGACGGGTCGTTGTTGTGGAATCGGATACTCTAAACCTTAAGATCACCCGGGCCATGGATTGGCAGATTCTGGAATTATGGCTTGGACAAAACGAGTGGTCAGGCGTCCGGAGTGAGGTGCATCAGCTAAGCAACGAGTTGAGTCCTCTGGTGGGTTACCTATCACTCCTTGGCAAGTACGGCGGAAACGATACAAAATTTATCGATTATTTCCAAAAGTGTGAAAAATCTGTCCATGAAGTACAGACTGTGTTGCATTCCCTTCAGAAGCGGATCCGGGGCATCACGAATCAAGGTGCCGATTGTGTAAAAGGCCATTGACAGGTGTGGACTTTATAGGCTGGTATAGACTCTCCTACGAGGTGATTACATGACTAAAGATTATGTTAAGTTGATTGATAAGGCAAACATGTTGACAGGGGTTGGACTGCTATTGACCGTGGTTCCCCTTGGAATGTGTATTGTTAGTTACATCACGGCTGATGGTGCCTCCCCGGTGGAGCAACTCAGGGTTCTTGGGTGGGCTGCTTCTGTTACATTGATGTTGTTGCCTTTAGGTTTCCTGATTTTTTCTCTCAGCTTGGGCTGGATGGTTATCCTTAAAAGGGAGCAAAAGCGCTCCGAACTGGCAGGGGATAATGACGAGGACGACGGCGAAGGTGGAATTCTCCGTTAAAGTTCCAATACCCGATGGTTCGAATGAGCAGGTTGCCTGACAGAAATAGTCAGGAGGGTTTCCCGGCCTGCAACTGCAAGAGATAGTATTGCACGCTGTCGCAGAGGGCCAACCAACTTGCCTCGATGACATTACCGGAAACCCCCACTGTACCCCATTCCCGGTGACCATCACTTGAAATGACCAAAACACGGGTACGGGCAGCCGTTCCCGAGGAGGAGTCCATGATGCGGACTTTGTAATCGATCAGATGGAAGCGTGAAACACCGGGATATTTCTGGATCAGGGCACGGCGGAGGCTGTTGTCCAAGGCATTTACCGGGCCGTCACCATCCGAGACGGTGTGGATGGATTCCCCATCGATCTGGACTTTGACTGTGGCTTCGCAATTGGTGAAGCCGTCCGTGGCACTCTTTCTCATGGAGACATGGTATTCCCCGAGTTCAAAAGAAGATTTGAACCCGTCGAGGTGACGGCGTACCAGCAGTTCGAAAGAAGCGTCTGCTGCTTCGAATTCGTAGCCTTCTTTCTCCATGCGTTTGATTTCTTCAAGAATTCCACGTGTTGCGGGATGTTTTTCGTCCAGTTTAATGCCAAGTTCACGGGCTTTGAGCATGACATTGGTGCGGCCGGATAATTCACCTACGAGAATACGCTGATGGTTCCCCACCAGAGCGGGCTCGATATGTTCGTAGCTGACATCTGTTTTGTTGACTGCATTAACATGCATACCCCCCTTGTGGGCAAAGGATGATAAACCGACGAAGGGGGCACGATTATCGTGATTTTGATTCGCCACCTCATCCACAAAGCAGGAGAGTTCGCTCAATTGCCTGAGTTTTCCTTCGGGAAGAACAGGGTGGTTGAGTTTCAATTCAAGGATAGGGATAACGGAGGTGAGGTTGCAGTTTCCAGTCCTCTCTCCATAACCGTTGATGGTGCCCTGGATCTGGGTGGCACCCTCCAGCACGGCGGAGACGGCATTGGCGACGCCGAGGCCGCAATCGTTGTGGGTGTGGATGCCTACCTTGGTTTTGATGGAGGAAGCGACAACCCCAGTGATTTCAGCGATCTCGTGGGGCAGGGTTCCTCCGTTGGTATCGCAAAGCACGATGTAGTCGGCACCGGCTTCGGCGGCAGCCCTCAGGGTGCTTAGGGCATAATCAGCATTAGTTTTGTAACCGTCAAAGAAATGCTCGGCATCGTAGATGACTTCACGTCCGTTCTTTTTGAGGACTGCAACCGTATCGGCAATCATACGGAGGTTTTCTTCGGCAGTGGTACGCAGAACTTTTTCCACGTGCAGGAGCCATGATTTGCCGAAAAAGGTCACAACAGGGGTTGCTGCTTCCAAAAGGAGAAGCACTTGGGGATCCTCGGAAGCCTTCATGCCCGGTTTACAGGTGCTGCCGAAAGCGACGATTTTAGTCTGGCCCCAAGATTCTTTGGCGGCTTCCTGGAAAAAGGCCAGATCCTTTTCATTGGAGCCAGGCCAGCCTCCTTCAATATAGTGAACACCGAATTCAGCCAAACGTCGGGCAACCCGCAGCTTGTCCAAGAGAGAAAAATGGATGCCTTCACCTTGGGCACCATCGCGTAAGGTCGTGTCGTAGAGCGTGATAGATGATTTCATGTAAGCAGGGGGTCAGGATTTTATACGGAACAAGCAAAGCCAAACCCAAGGGTAAATTGGCTTTAAATTCGGGTAAAAATCAGAATGCGCGACAGCAGAAGAGCAGCACTAAAGCTGGATAAGCTTGTCAAGGTCTGGCGCATATTTTTCAAATTAACCTTTTTTTGGCGGCTGGGCAAGTGCTTTTGTTGCATCCCGAGACAAGTAGGCTTTAAGCAGCAAAAAAATCAAATCTTCGATTGAGGTGTGTCGTCATATTTGGTGCAATCGCTTAAATGAAATATCGCGCATTCCTGATTTTTGGTGCTCCCGGCTCCGGCAAAGGAACTCAAGGACGTATTCTGGGCTCTATTCCAGGATTTTATCACCTGGCATGTGGCGATGTGTTCCGGGCATTGGATCTTCGGACGCAACTGGGGCGCGCGTTCATGGAGTATTCCAGCAGAGGGGAACTGGTCCCCAATGACCTGACCATTCAGCTATGGCAGAACCACCTGCAAAACATGGTGACCCTTGGCCGTTTCAAGCCTGAGGTGGATCATCTCGTTCTGGATGGTATTCCCCGGAATCTGGAGCAGGCGCAAATTCTGGAGTCCGATCTGCTGGTTAAAAAGATTTTCCATCTATCCTGTCCCAACCGCGAAATGTTGGTGGAACGTATGCGGCGCCGTGCGCTGAAAGACAACCGTCTGGATGACGCAAATGAAGAAATCATCCGTGCCCGTTTAAAAAAATATCAGGACGAATCCAAGCCCATGCTCGATTATTATGGCGCTGAAAAAACCGTGGACCTGGATGCAACACAGTTTCCTTACGAGGTCCTGCGTAGAATCCTGGAGCACGTCAACACCGCGGATTGATTTTTGAACCGGATCATATAGCCCGCATGCGTATCCTCTTTACAGGCACTGGAGAAATCGGCGTGCCGTCCTTGAAAGCACTCCTGAACTCTGGAGATCATCAGGTGGTTGGGATTTTGACCCAGCCGGACAGGCCAGCCGGTCGGCACCAGGAATTACTGGCATCCCCGGTCAAACAGGTAGCCCTTTCCTATCACCTACCTGTTTATCAGCCGGAAAAAATCAATACTGCCCCAGTACTTGAGCAGGTAGCTTATCTCCGGCCGGATATCATGGTGGTATGCGCATATGGTCAGATCTTGAAAAGCCCGGTTCTGAAGTGTCCCCGTATCGGTTGTCTCAATCTTCACGCATCTCTTCTGCCCAAGTACCGGGGAGCCGCCTGCATCCAGGCTGCGATCAAAAACCGTGATGCCGTAAGCGGAATGACGGTCATGTGGATGGACGAAGGCCTGGACACCGGGGATATCCTTTTGCAGGAAAGTATGAAACTTCACCGCGATGAGACCGCAGGCAGCCTGCACGACCGGTTGGCCGATGCCGGGCCGGATTTGTTGCTAAAGTCCCTTGAGCTTATTGGTAAAGGCAGGGCTCCCCGTATTCCGCAGCCGGATGCCCAGGCAACCTATGTCAAAAAAATGACGAAGGAAGACGGAAAAATTGACTGGGATTTCCCCCAGTTGTTAGTAGATGCCCACATTCGTTCGATGAATCCATGGCCCGGGGCTTACAATCATCTTCTTGTTGAAGGTGAAAAAAAGGTCCTGAAGGTCTTTAAAACTATTCTTTCGCGCCGTGCGGAAGGAAGGCCCGGCGAAATCGTCAAAGTGGACGAGCACGGAATACTGGTTGCCGCAGAGGTGGGCGGATTGTTGTTACGCGAGGTGCAATTGGAAGGCCGTAAACGGATGCGTGCCGACGAGCTTGCCCGGGGAATACGCTTGGAAGCGGGTTCATTTTTGGAGTAAGAAAAAGAGCAGGATCAGGGATATTTTACAGGAATGTCAACATAGACAGGGTAGTGATCGCTGGCCAGGCCGGGCTCGTCACCTCCGAAAACATCCTTTCGTTTGCTGGCGCCTTTGGAAAGAATCTGAGCCACAGGTATGTTTTCACCCCACCCTGAGGAGAACCAGATGTAATCAAAGGTTCCGTCCGGATAAGGTTCTCCGACACGGGCAGGCAGTGTGACGATTTCACTCCGCTTCTTGCTGCCGAAAGAGTGCCTGAATCCCATGTCGTGGAGCTCTTTGAACGTTTCTTCATCCTCAAATTCTTTGGCGAAATAGTCAGTATTGAAGTCACCGCAGACCAGGATTTTATCCCGGTAAGGATCAAGTCCCAGGCGGTAGAAATCGCGTTTCAGTTCCCGAATGGCGGCGAGTCTTTTCGCATAATTCGAGGCGCGATCTTTTTCATTCTCGGCACCGAAATTACTTTTTTTGTGTCCGTTGTAGACGACAAATTTCAGATTGCCGATTTCATAGCGCATGGCCAACCAGCCCCTGGTGGGCCGGATCTCACCGGTTAGCGTGGCGAAGTCGACCTCCCAGATATCCTTCCAAGCGGGGCGGGAGAGAAGTCCAGTTTGCTGTTGGACTTTATCAGAGAGAAGGCGTTCCTGGTTTTCACTGTTAAACCAGGAGGAGGCGATGAAATTGTAGGCATGGCTGCCCAGGTTGTTGTTCAGGGTGATCAGGGCGCCTAGATTGCGTGTTTCTTGGGTGAGAAGGATGTCGGGATTAAACTCTTTGAGCATTGCCGCTACGGCGGCAACCTGCCATTCCACATTTTCTTTGGCACTTTTTCGCATACCGGCGGGAAACCACTCGATGTTCCAGGTGGCGACCCGCACGAAAGGTTTGGCCTGGAAGGTTTCGGCGTTTTTTTGTTCGTGGATGAAGGGTTTTTCAATTCGAGCATCGGCTGCCAGGCTAAAGGATGCGACGTAAACGAAAGTGGCAAGAACAGTGAGGCGGAGAAGAGATTGAGCCATGGTTACAACCTGTCCTATTTTTCCGTGGACTGCAACCACCGGAGAGAATCAAAAGGTTAAAATCTGGCTGCTTACCGGGGTGGGGGCAATCTCGTTCTTACCTTTGGGGGGAGAGGTGGAGCTTCGGGTAGAAGATCTCAGGATTAGTTCGGTCGGCAGCAGGATTTTGACAGGTAACTGGGCAGCCTGCATTTCATTCAGAAGGTAATTGCCGGCCACACGGCCCATCTGTGACGAATAGATGTCAATGGTGGTGATGGGAGGGTCAAGAATCTGGCCATAGTGGTTGTTGTCAAAACCGACAACACTAACCTCTTTGGGGACCTCGATCCGGAGATGTTTTAGTTCGGCGATCAGTTCAAATGCTTCCCGGTCTGAACTGCACAGGATGGCAGTGGGACGGGTGGGCAGCCCGTAAAAAATCTCTGCGGCACGGCGCGCCGTCACTTCAGTGTGGGGTTCATAAAAAACAAGATCCATCAGGGCTTCCATCCCATTCTGGCGCAAGCCATGTTGGTAGGCGGTGAAGCGTTCCCGGAATCCGTCATGAAAACTGAGTCCGTTGACGTACATCGCGATGCGGCTGTGGCCTTCGGCCATCAGGTGCCGGAGAAGTTTTTCAATGCCTGAGCGGTTGTCTGTGCAGACGCAGCCCAGATCCTGTTGGTTAATGGTGGAGTTGCCAAGAATGACGGAGGGAATCCTTGCTTTGACAACGCTTTCGATCACTGCGGGTTCCACGCGGCTGGCCAGAATCAGGCCCATGACACCTTGTTCCCGGGCCTCAAAGATACGGTCGATTTTTTCCAAGGGTGAACTGAAATCGGATAGGACACGGGTTTCGTAGCCCTCTTCAAAAAGTGTCTGTTCCAATCCGATCAACCAGTCCTGGAACAGGCTGTACCAGCCACGCAGGATGTCGGTGTTGACAACGAAAAGTGCCCCGCCAGAGGTTGGAGTGGCGTGAGGGCAGTAGCTATAACCGGACTTGCCCGGTTTGGCTTTGATCAGCGCATCACTGACATAACATTCCAAAGCATAGTCAATCGATGTTCTTGGAATTCTCAGAAGCCGACTCAATTCTGCGGAGTTGGGAAGTCCTGCTGGGAAATAACGCGTACGGATCAGTGTTTTCAGCAGGGAAAGCGCGCGATCTTTGGAGTCGAACGAAAGGCGAATGGTATCTTTTGTGAGTGGCATAAGAAACCGTGCTCCCAACTATTTAAATCGTAGGGAAAGATAGGGTATCTGCAAGCTAAAGCGTGGCTTGCGTGCAGGAGGATCCTGAATAGAACAGCAGCCAGGATGTTTTCAGGGCTTGGCCTGCTGCTCTTTGATCTTGCGAACTTGGCGGCGCTCCAGCCATCTCCACCAATACCCGCTGGCTTTACTCCAGACCACCTCCCAGACCTGCGGATCCGGATGTTCCCGGTAGTAGTGGTAACGATCAAGGACATCCAGAACGTATTTCTTGGTGGTTGGAAAATCGATTTTCTCGATGAATAAGGCTGCAGTCGGGCTTGGCAGATCTTCGGCCCAGCGCCTTGCGTTGGTTCTTCCGGCATTGTATTCGGCAAGGGCAAAAACCATCGGCACATCGCTGTCCGCCCAACGGGAAATTGCCCTGCTGAGATACCAACTGCCGGCCATGATGCCGGTGCGGGAATCAAACAGGTCGACCGTCCTGAAATTTTCCAAATTTTCCGCCTTGGCCCACTCTCCTGCCGCAATGGGGGTGACCTGCATCAGTCCACGTTCCTCGGCCATTCCGTAGGCTCGCGTATCGAAATCACTTTCTCTCCAGATAACAGCACGTATCAACTGGGGTTCCAATTTGTACTTTTCCGAGGCGGAGGCGATGACTGCATTGAACTGTCTGTCTTGTTCCCGTTGGATATTTCCCCACCACCAAGCGGCAAGCACAACCAGCAGCGGCGGGATCAGCACACCCACCAGAACAGGCCAATAGCTACGTTTTTTTCGGGACATCGGTTTGGAGTATTCCATGTTTGGCGGTAGGTGCAAGATGCAACAGAGTTGCTGAATCAACATGCTTGAGTAAGATGCGGACGATGTCCGACCTCTTTCCCGACCAAAAGCCTGCACTACGTTTCGTGCGGGTTGTTCCGGAAATGGCTCTGGATAGGATGTTTGATTACACGCTGCCCTCCGCGTTGGCTGGGCGGGTTCAATTGGGGTCGAGACTCCGGGTGCCTTGGGGAAACAGGGAGGTATTGGCCTATGCCGTTGATTTTCCGTCGAAACCGGAAGTGGAAAAATGCCGGGATGTGATTGACGTGGTGGGCGAAGAGCCGTTGATTCCTGAAAACCTCATTAAACTGGCCCGTTGGATGGCAGACTATTACTGTTGTGACCAAGCCCAGGCTTTGAAGGGGATGCTGCCCGATACCGTGCGGGCGAAAGAAGATTCCTACAAAAAACGCCTTTGGGTACAGGTGCCCGGACACTTACAGCTGGAACAGGTCTCCCAGCTCTTAAAATCCGCCCGAGCCCAATGGCGGGGCTGGCAACATGCCTATGAACAGGGAGGTGGATGGTTGGCAGATCTTTCCAAACAGAGCGGGGTTTCCCTGGGTATCTGGAAGGCTTTGGAAGAAAGGCAGCTAATTGTGCTATCCCGGGAAAAAATGGAACGTGATCCCTTAGCCGGGCTGATCAAAGCCAGCGAGGACCTGGTTCTGAATGTGGATCAGCAAGAAGCTCTCCGGGTTTATCGGGAAGAATCGCTCAAGACGCCAGCACGTCCCATCCTGCTGCAGGGGGTGACAGGGAGTGGTAAGACCGAAGTTTATCTGCAAATCATTCGTCAGGTTCTGGAGGAAGGAAAAAGTGCCCTGGTTCTGGTGCCGGAAATCGCACTGACGCCGCAGACCGTGGAGCACTTCCGCAGTCGTTTTGAAAATCTGGAGGTGAGGACGGCCGTTTTGCACAGCCACCTCAGCGCGGGGGAGCGACATGACCAGTGGCAATTGATACGGAGTGGAAAGGCCAGGGTGATCATCGGAGCGCGTTCGGCCATCTTTGCCCCTATCCAAAAGATGGGTGTCATTATCATCGATGAGGAGCATGAGGCCAGTTACAAGCAGGAGGAATCCCCCCATTATCATGCACGCGATCTGGCGGTCATGCGGGGGGCTTTGGAGCATGTGCCGGTGGTGTTGGGGTCGGCAACACCCTCTCTGGAATCCTACCACAACAGCGTTGCAGGAAAGTACAGACTGGTTCACTTGAAGAAACGCGTTTTGGACATCAAGATGCCGGTGATTCACATTCTCGACCTGCGCAAAGAAAAACCGGAGAAAGATCAGCGTGTGGGGATCGCGGAGCGGTTGCGTGCCGCTGTCCAACTGCGTCTGGAACAAAAAGAGCAGACCATTCTTTTTCTTAATCGTCGCGGTTATGCGACCAGCCTGCAGTGTCCGAAATGTGGTTACGTGGCCGAATGTCCGCACTGCGCTGTTCCGATGACCTATCATCGTGCGAGGCATCAGCTCCGCTGCCATCTCTGCGATTATGAAAAACAGGCGCCGCAGGCCTGTCCGGAATGCGGGTTTGAGCAGTATCGTCTGGCCGGTCTGGGAACCCAGCGCATTGAAGAGAGCATCAGCAAAGCTTTTACCGGGGCCAAAGTCTGCCGCATGGATTCGGACAGCATGCGGGGAAAGAGTGCCTACCAGAAAGCTTTGCAGGATTTTCGCGAGGGCCGGACTGAAATCCTTGTTGGCACCCAGATGATTGCCAAAGGCCTGCATTTCCCCAACGTTACCTGCGTGGGGGTGATCAATTGCGATCTGGCCCTGCAACTTCCGGATTTCCGCGCGTCTGAGCGTGTGTTCCAGCAACTGGTGCAGGTTGCGGGACGTGCTGGACGTGGAGAAAAGCCGGGAGAGGTTTTCATCCAGACCTATACACCTTTCCATCCGTCCATCCAGTTTGCGCGGCACCATGATGTTGATGGATTCCTGGAGCAGGAACTGGATTACCGCAAGGCCCATGGTTATCCTCCATTCAGGAGGGCGGCTTTGATCAAGTTCCGGGGCCGTTCAGAAGAAAAGACCAAGTATTGCATTGAGGTGGCGGCGAAACTTTTGAAAGAGGTTGCGGGAAAAGACACGGAGATTCCCGAACCATCGCCGGCGCCCATTCCCAAAATAAAAGACCATTATCGTTTCCAGCTTTTTCTGCTGACCAAAAATATGCCGGCCCTGAGCCGTGTGCTCAAGCAGCAGCTGTTGCCTAAAGAATGGCCTGATGGGATTAGGATGAGTATTGATATTGATGCGGTGAGTTTGATGTAGGAACAAGGGAATTTAAGACCAGGACTCCAGGCCTGCGAAATTCGCGAAAAAGCGCAAAAAATTCTGTTTGCTTGAAGAATTGATAACGCAATACCTTCGTTAAAACCATGGCGGTCAGAATATCGTCCGGCGAGACGCCAGGATGGAGCAGGTATGAGATATACCAAGAACCGGCGAGCAACGAAGCGGGACGGCTTTCTGACCCCAGCCCAAAGGGCCGCACTCGTCACGCAGAGTATCAGGACTTCTTTCACAGCTTCCAAGGAGCAACTCATGCAGGTGTAACGGGAACTTCGCTTTTTTAAAAATAATTTTTGATTCCTATCCGTTATCCGATTGTTGCGTCTTAGAACCTTTGCGCTCTTTGCGTTAAATTTTTTTCTAATTTTTGCCCCGGAAAGGTGCTTGTGGCGCTTACTTAAGTCTTTACATTGGATCGCCTAGCTTATGTCAGAATCCAACACCTATTATATCACCACTGCCATTGATTATGTGAATGGTTTTCCCCATGTCGGCCATGCCTACGAAAAAGTGCTGACCGATGTTATGGCTCGTCACCAGCGCCGTTTGGGACGGGATGTCTATTTCCTGACCGGGGTGGACGAACATGGAATGAAGGTCCAGCAGAGCGCGGCCAAACAGAACCGGGCCCCGCAGGAGTTCTGTGATGAAATGGCCGGCCATTTCAGGTCTCTTTATGACAGGCTGAATGTTTCCTACGATGATTTCATTCGCACCACGGAAACCCGGCATAAGAAAGTCGTGCAGACTGTGCTACAACAGCTTTTTGATGCGGGCGAAATTTATTCGGGCAACTACGAGGGATATTACAGTCCGAGAACCGAACAGTTCCTGACCGAAAAAGACCGGGTAAAGGGCGAATTCCCGGAAAGCTTCGGTGAGGTGGTTTTCCTTCAGGAAAAAAATTACTTTTTCAAACTATCGAAGTACCAGTCCTGGCTGGTGGAGTTTTATGAAAAGAATCCCGACTTCATTTATCCCTCGTTCCGCACCAAGGAAGTGCTCGGCGCCCTTCAGGATCCGATTCCCGACCTTTGCATTTCGCGTCCTTCCGCGCGTTTGAGTTGGGGTATTCCTCTGCCCTTCGATGCCGACGGGGTGACCTATGTCTGGTTTGATGCGTTGGTGAATTATATTTCCGTGCTGGGTTACGAGTCTGGAAAAGTGGGGGATAAATGGCCTGCGGTGCATGTCATCGGGAAAGACATCCTGGTTCCCCCGCATGCGATTTACTGGCCGGCCATGCTGAAAGCCATCGGGGTTGAAATGCCGAAACAGTTGGTGGTGCACGGCTGGTGGACACAGAACAAAGAGAAGATGAGCAAGTCCGTCGGCAATGTGGTGGATCCCTTGGAGTTGATCGATCTTTATGGGGTGGATGCGTTCCGTTATTTTGTCATGAGAGAGATGGCGGTGGGCTATGATGCGGATTTTTCCATCGATCAGTTCAAGCTGCGTTATCAGAGCGAATTGGGCAATACTCTGGGGAATCTGGTCAACCGGGCGATTTCCATGATCAAGCGTTATCGTGTAGGAGTGATTCCTGCCGCCAGTGCGGAATTGACTCCGGATCAGGAAAGTTTCCGGAGTGATATTCTAGGATCTATCCGAACCTACCGCGAAAACATGGACAAACTACAGATTCATGTGGCGGTGATGGAACTTTGGAAGGCGTTCATGCGGGCCAATCAGTATGTGGATGTCACGGCTCCTTTCAAGATGGCCAAAGACGAATCCAAGCAAAAGGAACTGGATCATGTCCTGCATGAACTGGCCGCCACCCTGGATCTTTTGATTGGAGAATTGGAGCCGCTCCTACCGGCCACTGCCGCTAAGATCGCCTTTCAGTTGGGACGGAATCTGATCCCCAGGGTGAAGAGTGGACCGCCTTCCTGGCCTGGGGATTTGGCCGGTGTCCAAGTTGGTGAGCCTCAAGTGCTCTTCCCAAGGTTGGAAGTAGCTAAAGCCGCACCAATCTCACCTTGAATTAAAAAAACTAATATCATGCTTTACACATAAAGAAGAATTTGTAATAGTTCAGGCATGGATGTTGATCCAAGGTTGAGCCCTCGGTGAACCTCAAAAATCCCAACACGAAATACAAATCATGACAACCAAATCAGTCGGTGAAGGTAAAACAAACAACCCCGCTCTCCTCAAGTGGATCGATAAAATGGTGCTCCTCTGCGAGCCCGATCAGGTTCATTTTTGCGATGGCTCCCAGGAAGAATACGATACTCTCTGCGAGAGTCTGGTGCAGGCAGGCACGTTCAAAAAACTAAACCCGGCCAAGCGCCCCGGTTCGTATCTGGCTTTTTCAGATCCCGGTGATGTGGCCCGGGTGGAAGATCGCACCTTTATTTGTTCCCGCAGTCCTTCCGAGGCAGGCCCGACCAACAACTGGCATGATCCGGTGGATATGAAGAAAAAGCTCAAAGAGCTTTTCAAAGGCTGTATGCATGGAAGAACCATGTACGTCATTCCGTTCAGCATGGGCCCCATCGGATCTCCGATCAGTCATATCGGGGTGGAACTCTCCGACTCGCCTTACGTTGCCACCAACATGCGCATCATGACCCGGATGGGACAACCCGTTTTTGATCTGATTGATAAAGCCGACCGTTTTGTGGTGCCCTGTTTACATTCTGTCGGTGCACCTTTGGAGAAAGGTCAAAAAGACGTGGCGTGGCCCTGCAACAAGGACAACAAATATATCGTTCACTTCCCGGAAACCCGCGAAATCTGGTCCTTCGGAAGCGGTTACGGTGGGAATGCCCTGTTGGGTAAAAAATGTTTCGCCCTGCGTATCGCCTCCAATATGGCGCGTGACGAAGGCTGGATGGCTGAACACATGCTCATCCTGGGTGTGGAAGACCCCCAAGGTCAAAAAACCTACGTGGCGGCGGCTTTCCCCTCGGCCTGCGGCAAAACCAACTTCGCCATGCTGATTCCGCCCAAACCCATGTTGGATCAGGGTTGGAAGGTCTGGACTGTCGGTGATGACATCGCCTGGATCAAACCCGGCCCGGACGGACGTCTCTATGCCATCAATCCCGAGGCCGGTTACTTCGGCGTGGCTCCAGGGACTTCGAACAAATCGAATCCGAATGCGATGACTGCCTGCTCTAAGAACAGCATTTTCACCAATTGCGCACTGACCGAAGATGGCGACGTCTGGTGGGAGGAGATGACCGATACTCCTCCGGCGAAACTGACCGACTGGAACGGAAATCCCTGGACCCCGGATTGCGGACGCAAGGCAGCACATCCCAATGCCCGTTTTACCTCACCCGCAGGCCAATGTCCCACCATCGATCCAGCCTGGGAAGATCCCAAAGGTGTGCCCGTCAGTGCCTTTATTTTCGGTGGTCGTCGTATGTCGGAAGTGCCGCTGATTTTTCAGGCCTATAACTGGACCCACGGCGTGTATCTGGGTGCCACCATGGGCTCGGAAATGACCGCAGCGGCAGCCGGTGTGATGGGACAGCTTCGCGCAGATCCTTTCGCCATGCTGCCCTTCTGCGGCTATCACATGGGTGACTACATCCGCCACTGGATCAATATGGGCAAGAAGCTCAGTGAACCCCCCCGTATCTTCCACGTCAACTGGTTCCGTAAAGGCAAAGACGGCAAGTTCCTCTGGCCTGGATTCGGCGAAAACATGCGTGTCCTCAAATGGATTGTGGATCGTGTGCATGGCCGTGGGATCTCCAAAGAAACCCCGCTGGGCTGGGTGCCGCATTACGAGGACATTGACTGGACAGGAGTGAATTACTCCAAGGAGCAGTGGAATGAAGTCATGGCGGTGGATCGCGAGCGTTGGAAGCTCCTGACCCTGCAGCATGAGGAATTGTTTCTGAAACTTCATGACCATCTGCCGAAGGAGATGGTCTATGAGCGCGAGTTGCTGATTTGTCGTCTATGATCTGCGGAACGTATATTTCAAACAAAAGCCCTGCTGTAGTGCGGGGTTTTTTGTTGGTTCTGGCCTTTTTCTTTTTCCAAGAAGCCTGGGCGGAGGAGCAACAGTCCCAAGGTTATCGTTTTGAACAGAAGGTGATCCGGCAGTTTACCGGAAAAGAAAATTTCGAAACCTCCCATACCAGTAAATGGGATATACCGGCAGAGTTCAATACGGCCACAGGCCGGCCGGTTTCCGTCAAGTGTATCCGCTGGGGAAACAGTGTTTATCTGGGAGATGCACTGCGCCAGAGGAAAATATCGGAGCCCTTTGAAATGGTGATTGGATTTTATGAAGCGGACAAAAAGGAAGGCCTGGCCCGGCTGAAGGCTTTGCATCACCTAACCATAAGACCGGAGGATTGGAACCGCTGGTGGGGTGGGATTACGTTTGAAGAGATTGAAAGGCTGAATGCTGGGATCAAAAACAAACCACTGGAAGAAGCCCAGGTTTTTGCCCGAGATCTGGCTGCCAAACTTCGGAAAAAACCGGGTATTGTGGATTTGAACCCGAAGGTAAACAAGGATCAACGAAGAATACAGTGTTCGATTCCGTTCAACGTTTTTTTCCGGGAAATCATTGGTCGGGAACCCGAGGCCCAGGTTCGTTTTGAAATCCTGGGCAAAGACTTCCCGGAGTCATTCAGGCTTGGTGCCAGATCCCGCTACCAATCAGAGTGAAGACCTTGAGCGGCTGTGGGTGGCCACCTCGTTGAGATCCAAGTGCAGGCGGAGATTTGCGCCAGGGGAGCTGCATTCGGCATCCTGCACTTGTGTTTCGATGGCAACGAAACCTATCCCCTCGCTGTATTGTTTCAGGAAGTAGGCGAGGGATTTGTCCTGCACGTGTTTCCAGATGCGCTTGAGCGTGGGGATATCCTCCAGAATACGGGCCTGTCCTTTTAATGAAACGGTCAGCGTGCGGTCTTCGTTGAAAAAGAACCAGCTGACCTGGGGATGCTTTGTGAGGTGTACAAGCTTGTGGCTCTGCGGGGATGTCAGGGTGTAGAAGAGGGGAAAATCGTCTGCGGAGAGGGTCGCCATCCAGCGTGAACTGGGGTAGCCCCTTTCGTCGATTGTGCTGAGAATTCCTGGGTGGGAACCATTGATAAGACTCAGGGCCGGGATTCGGAGTTGTATGGGATCTGTAAACGGTGGCTGTGAAGAGGTCTTTGATCCCGTGTGGCTGTCCATGGCTTCAGGGTAAAGGAGGGGCGGGGAATAATCCAGAGAGATAATACAATCTGGGATCCGGGGAAGCCTGTAACAGGCCGTACTAAGGTCACGATGGGGACACCTCTCACTCATTCCCAGTTTTGAGATAGCAGAGTGTCGGCGTTAAATCTATCTTTCTAGCGGGAAGAGGGAAGGGTCTGGGAATCAATAGGTGCCGACAGAGGTTCCGCCCGTCACCAAGGTCACCCCGGCTGAGGTTCCCAATCGGGTCGCACCGGCCTGAAGCATGGCCATGGCATCTTCTTTGTTGCGGACTCCTCCCGAAGCTTTGATGCCGAGTCTTCCCCCGACTGTTTTATTCATGATTTGTACCGACTCCACTGTGGCCCCGCTCTTGCTGAACCCGGTGGAAGTCTTGACGAAGGAGGCTCCCGCACGTTCACAGGCCAGGCAGGCCGCGACGATTTGTTCTGAATTGAGCAGGCAGGTTTCCAGGATGACTTTAACAACCAATCCTTTGGCCTTGGAAACAACTTCATGCACTTCATGTTCGATGAAATTCCAGTGACCCTCAAGGGCGGCCCCAATGTTCAGCACCATGTCGATTTCGTCGGCCCCGGCGGCCACTACATCCCGTGTTTCATGCGCTTTGGCCTGGGGAAGAGTGGCTCCGAGAGGAAAACCTACAACTGTACAGATTTTGACATCGGATCCCTTCAGGATGGGGCGAACACTGCTGATCCAGTAAGGATTGATGCAGACGGAGAAGAAACGGTGTTCTTGGGCTTCGGCGCAGAGTTTTTCGATCTCTGGCAGCGTGGCATCGGAACGGAGGAGGGTGTGGTCAATCAGTCCGGCGAGGTTGGTGTTGGCAGGCATAAATAGGTGTCAGAGTTTGAGGTCGCCTTGACAGTGGAAGTCGCCGACGAATTTTTTACGGCCCTCGACATTTTCCAGGTAATTGAAAAACTCGTCCTCTTTTTCAAAGAGATGGCCCTTTTCGATGTAACTATCCGTGGTGAAAGGGCTGAAGCCTTTCGGGAAAATCATGTAGCGGGCCTTCATGTAGTCGCGGGCATGGCCGAGTTCATCCATCATTCCGGCAGAGAGCGGGGGCCTTTCAGGGTAGGGGTGGATGGCGACAACGGCATGAACTTTTCCTACATACCAATGAAGGTCACGATGAACCGTGTACGCGTAGATGGCTTCACGGTTGGCTTGGGTTTCATTGTCGTAATTAGTTCCGATTTCGACGGTCTGGGGATCAATGACAACGGCGTATTCCCTCAGGCGGTTGATCACCTTGTTGACTTCCAGGCGCATATCAGGCGTGGCATAGGTCATGGAATAACTGGCATAGACAACCCAGGGATTGGTGGTGGTGGCGAGTTTGTATAGGCACTCGGGCGGCTCTCCCACAGCGATCACGTAGTGAGGGATGTTCATGTACTTGGCCCAGTCTTCTGAAAGACTTACTTCTTCATGCATCCAGGACAGGATTTCGTAGAGTGTATGGTTACGCTCTTTCAAGGCGTGGATGAAGAGGTCACAGCTGCTTTTGTTGTCGAGTTTGGCCTTGATTTCCCATTCGGCATCAATAAGGGTCACGATGATGTCGGGCTTGATGAAATCGCGGATGATGCGCTGGTCTTTGAATTTGCGGTTGATGCGGTTCCACTCGATGGTTGCCGGGGCCCGGACGATAACATCGGTATAGCCGTTTTTTTGGATGTCATAGCCGATTTTTTCGTACTCACGCTCGCGGGTGAGTTCGAAGACGTAATCGGTGGTACCGAGCAGGCGTTCGAGGGGTTTGCTCCCGGATTTGGTGAATTCTTTGACGGCGTCGTAGACTTTGATGTCGCGATTGTTTCTCTGTCCGAGGGCTACAACTTTTTGCAGAACATCGTAGTCGTCCATTCCTGCAACCATACCGGTGAGAAGTACTCGCATGGGGCTGATATTTAAGATTTACGCTGAAAGTTCCAAGATAAATCGCTTCTTTTCTGTGACGATTGGGTGCCGGAAGTGGCATGGGAAAAGTGGCTGGACCCGGGTTCGAACCGGGGACACGTGGATTTTCAGTCCACTGCTCTACCGACTGAGCTATCCAGCCATTTCAGTGAAGTGAAATGAAACTATGGATTTATTCGTTTGTAAAGCGTAGAACAGTAAAAATCTTTCTTAAAGACGATGATAGACATGGAAAAAGTGACAAACATCAAGGAGTCAGAGTGTGAGGCACCGTGGCTTTCGAATGAGAAAATATTGGAGAAACTCGACTGGGCTGAGGTTTTCGGGAACATGCATCCCTTGGAAATTGAGCTAGGCGCCGGAGATGGTGGATTTTTGCTGGATTATGCGGCGGAACGTCCTAATCGGAATTTTGTGGCCACGGAGAGACTGTTGGGCAGAGCGCGCAAGATAGCCAAGAGGATCAGCCGTCGCGGATTGGCAAATGTTCGTATTTTAAGATTGGAGTCGGCCTATTTTCTGAAATGGATGTGTCCAGAGGGCAGCGTGGACATTATCCATATCATGTTTCCGGATCCTTGGCCCAAGCGCAGGCATCATAAAAACCGCCTGATTCAGTCCGAGTTCCTAAAAACGATGCATCAGTCTCTGGTTTCCGGTGGGGAGGTTCGTTTCACCACGGATCATGCGGAGTATTTTGATTGGGCGCTGAAAGTGTGGGGGGAAGCAGGGACTTTGTTTGAGAAAAGGGGGCCTTGGGACGCTTCAACCGACCCTAAAACAGACTTTGAAAGACACTTTATGGAGGAAGGTCGCAGCTTTCAGCGTTGTGCCTGGGTTAAAAAGGATTGAACTGATTTTTTGGGAAAGGCTCTAAAGGGCTCTAAAAGGCTTTGAAAGGCACTTTAGGGGGCTTTTTACGTTTTGGACTGGAATTATCGCGTATGGCCATTTTTCTTGTTGGCATGAAAGCATCTGCAATGCTATTAACTCCTTTCTCTTGAAACGCTTGGGACTATTTTTTGTTTGGCTTTTGGCACTGGCTCCGCTTCTAACAGCGGCAACCTCTGAACCTTCGCAAAGCCTTCCTATTGAAATCACTGCTGATGGTGAAAACCGTTATGAAGGCGGAATTGCCTATGCCGAGGGCAATGTGGTGGTCAGGCACGGCCAGGATGTGATTTATGCGGACAGTGTTTCCTTTGACCGAAAATCACGTGAACTCATGGCCAAGGGGAATGTCCGCATTTTCGCACAATCGAAAATTTATCGGGGTGAGTTCCTGACCTACAATCTGGACAGCAAACAGGTCAACTCTTCCGACTTCCGTATGGTTCAGGATCGTATTTATGCCTACGGAAACAAAGTGGAATCGCCTAATCCTAACAAATTTGTTATCCGTGGCGGTGGGGTGGCCACTGAAAACCGTGAAACACCCTCCTACACACTCAAAGCCAACACCATTGAGATTTATCCGGACGACCGTGTGGTCTTCAAGAATGTTGCCGTCTACATTGGAAGTGTACCGGTCATGTGGCTTCCTTACGTGGCGGCACCTTTGAACCGTGTGCAGGACAATTTTGAGCTGGCGGTGGGAAGCACGTCGCGGTTGGGAACCTACATTAACGTCGGTTACAGCGTGGCCCTGGATCCCCGGTGGATAGTGACACCACACATTGGTTATTTTTCAAGACGCGGGGCAGGCGGAGGGGTGGATCTGGATTTCAATCCCCGGCCAGGAGACAAGGGCGAGTTCAAGTCCTTCTATGTCAGTGACGACAGCCCTGATATTGGATTTCCTTCCACCACCCGCACCGTTATTCCCGAGGAAAAGCGTTATCGCTACGCCTACAAGCACAAGTACCAACTGAGTTCCGAATTTACGACGACCGCCGATATCAATGTGTGGAGTGACCGCAACATTACCGAGGATTTTTTCCGGGACGAGTTCCGCAAGGATCAGCAGCCGGACAATTTTGCCGATCTGGTCTACTATGACCCTAATTTCACCGCAACCATATTGGCCCGTGCCCAGGCCAACAACCTTTTCGAAACGGTCGAGCGCAAACCCGAGTTCATTCTTGAATTCAAAAGACAGTCTTTTTTCAACACATTCCTTAGTTACGAAGGTGAGTCTAGTGTGGTCAATTTCGAACGCCAGTTTGACCGCGACGACCGGGCATCAGGTTCCAACTACAGTGCGGTGCGTTACGACACCTTTCATCAGCTTTCCTACCCACGCCAGTATTTCGGCTGGCTTTCCCTCACTCCCAGAGCTGGTGCCCGGGGAACGGCCTATACCCGCAACAACAATCCCCTGAGCAATGATCCCGGTGGCGACGAAACACGTCTTGCTCTGAATGCCGGGATGGAGGCCACGTTCAAGGTTTCAAAAACCTGGAGTGACATCAAGAATCCTGGTCTTGGAATCGACGGCATACGCCACGTGTTCCAGCCTTTTGCCGATTATTCCTACATGCCGGACACGAATCTTGATCCGTTGGAATTTCGCGGCTTTGACGAGCGTATTCCCTCGACCCGCCTTCAGCCCACCTATTTTTCATCGTTCAATTCAATCGATTCCATCGACAATCAGAATTCCCTGCGCAACGGAATACGCAACAAAATCCAAACAAAACGTGACGGAAAAAACTGGGATCTGGTGGATTGGGCTTTCTATACGCAGGAAAACTTCAGTCAAAGCCGTGAAATGGGCATTCTTAGTCAGGACGTTCTTAGCCATGTGTACAACGAAGTGGCCTTCAAACCCCTGCCTTGGCTGACGGTGGATCATTACTCCGCCCTCGGTTTGTCCGGTGATGAGTTTGATGAAATCAACAACAGCCTGACCTGGCAGGTTCATCCGGCAGTGGACTTCCGTGTAGGCCACTTTTATCTGAGCAATGTCAACTATCCTGCCATTACTGGGGCGCCCGCATTTGTTCTGGCGGACAGTCATGTATTCAGTGTCGGAACTTTTTGGCGCCTGAACGAAAACTGGAAAGTTTCGCAGGACTTGTATTTCGAAGCCGACACCGGAACCTTGTCCGAACAACGTTACTCGATTTATCGTGATTTGGGGGCCTG
Source organism: Methylacidiphilales bacterium (assembly GCA_038250235.1). Lineage (GTDB taxonomy): Bacteria > Verrucomicrobiota > Verrucomicrobiia > Methylacidiphilales > JAAUTS01 > JAAUTS01. The sequence continues at coordinate 24,633 of JBBSCO010000001.1, forward strand.
GAGCACAGCCGTTAGTGCGGCGTTCCGGGATAATATTAATAATGGTGATGACGAATTCACTGTCTATCTCAGCCTGACGTTGAAGGCCTTCCCAGCGGCCAATATCTCCGTCAACAACTAATCCAGAATGAAATTAACGATTGTAGGTTCCGGCTATGTCGGACTCGTGACGGGAACGTGTTTTGCTGAAGTTGGCCACCACGTGACCTGCGTGGACAATGACGAAAAAAAGGTTAAACAACTTCAGGACGGCATTATTCCGATCTATGAACCGGGCTTGGAAACTCTGGTTCGAAAGAACGTTCAGTTGGGTCGTCTCAAGTTTACGTCTTCCATAGCGGAGGGTGTAGAGAACGGAGATGTGATTTTTATTGCAGTTCCAACGCCTCCCCAACCTGACGGCAGTGTTGATCTTAGTTATGTGGAGAAGGTTGCTCGAAGTATCGCCGAAGTGCTTACCGGTTACCGTGTGATTGTCGATAAAAGCACCGTTCCCGTTAAAACGGGAGAGAAGGTGGCAGAGACCATTCGCCGCTACCGTAAAGGGAACGTGGAGTTTGATGTGGTGAGTAATCCCGAGTTTTTGCGTGAAGGAAGTGCCGTCGCGGACTTGATGAATCCCGACCGCATCGTGATCGGGACAAATGGCGAGCGCTCTGCTGCGATCATGAAGGAAGTATATCAGCCGTTCAATGCGCCCATCATGGTGACGGATTTGAACAGCGCCGAACTGATCAAACATGCGAGCAACAGCTTTCTCGCCCTGAAAATCAGCTACATCAACGCCGTGGCCGCGATCTGTGAAGCTTCCGGTGCGGATATCGGTAAGGTCGCGGATGGAATGGGCGCTGACAAACGTATAGGACGCGATTTTCTCTATGCTGGCCTGGGCTATGGTGGTTCCTGCTTCCCCAAAGATCTCTCCGCCTTTATCCGCATTTCCGAAGATCTGGGTTACAGCTTCGGATTGCTCAAAGAAGTGGAGCGGATCAACGCCGATCAGTTGGATCGATTCCTCAAGAAAATGCGCAAAGCACTCTGGGTCTTCCGTGATAAAAAAATCGGGCAATTGGGTCTCGCTTTTAAGGGAAATACGGATGACATTCGCTCCAGTGTCGGAATCAACCTCGCCCTGAAAATGATGGAAGAGGGGGCCATTCTCAAGGCCTTCGACCCCAAAGCTATGGAAAAATGCGCTATCTCTTATCCCAAGATCCCTCTGGTGGAGGATCCCTATGAAGTGGCCAAAGATGCGGACGCCTTGGTTGTGGCCACCGAGTGGAATGATTTTAAAGAACTTGATTGGCTCAAGATCAAATCACTCATGCGCACCCCTCTTGTTTTCGACGGACGGAACCTTCTGATCCCCGAGGAAATGAAGCTGCTGGGTTTTGAATATTTCAGTGTCGGACGTTAAGGATTTTTTACATGAATACAGTGCTCGTTGGCTCCCAGTGGGGGGATGAAGGTAAAGGCAAGATTATCGATTTTTTGATGGAGTCCCACGATGCCGTGGTTCGTTCCCAGGGAGGAAACAATGCTGGTCACACGGTGGAAATCGGTTCTGAAAAATTCGTCCTGCACCTCGTTCCTTCCGGCATTCTCCGTAAAGGCAAAACCTGCATCATCGGCCACGGCACCGTGATCGATCCGGTTTCCCTGGTCAAAGAAATCAACGGTTTGGAGTCGCGCGGGGTCAAAACCAAAGGACGATTGTTTGTCAGTGACCGCGCCCACGTGGTCATGCCCTATCACCGTAACCTCGATGCCGGGCGCGAGACGGCGGCCAAGGGGAAAATGATCGGCACCACCAAACGGGGGATAGGTCCAACCTACGGGGACAAGATCGCCCGTGTTGGTCTCCGCACCCACGATCTGTTGAATATTCCTTTGATGGAAGAAAAAATCAAAGAGCGTGTTTCCGAGGTTAACCAACTTTGCCGGCTTAAGGGATGGAATACGGTTTCCGCCGCCGCTATCATTAAGGAATACAAAGCGGCTGCGGCTGTGCTGAAGCCTTATATCTGTGACACCATCGCTAAAATCCACGGATTGCTGGAAAACAAAAAGAGCATGCTTTTTGAAGGAGCGCAGGGAACCTTTTTGGACATCGATTGCGGAACCTATCCCTATGTCACATCCTCCAATACCACTTCCGGCGGGGCCTGCACCGGATCGGGATTGCCTCCCAACGCGGTGAAAAACGTCATCGGAACCCTCAAGGCCTACACTACGCGCGTTGGCGAGGGCCCTTTTGCCACAGAATCGAATCTGCTTTCGGACCTGCTCCACGAAATGGGGCGCGAGTTCGGGGCCACCACAGGGCGTGCCCGTCGTTGCGGATGGTTTGACGCGGTGATGGTCCGCTTTGCCACCCGGATCAACGGAGTGACCGAACTCGCACTAACCAACCTGGATGGCCTTGATCAGCTGAAAGAAATCAAGTTGTGCGTAGCCTACAGGCTTAACGGCAAAATGATACACTATCCACCGGCTTCCATCGAGCAGTTGGCCCGCTGCAAACCGGTTTATAAAACCTTCAAAGGTTGGCAGAAGGACACATCCCAATGCCTTCAATTTGGGCAATTGCCCATTGAAGCGAGAACTTACCTCAGAACCATTGAAGAGTTCAGTGGAGCCAAATTGTCGATTATTTCTGTCGGTCCGCGACGGGAACAGACCTTTTTCCCATGAAGCCTGAGGCGCGGAGTGACCTGCCGGCTTTTGAGCGGATTCCGCGCCATGTGGCAGTCATCATGGATGGAAACGGCCGTTGGGCCGGAAGTCGTAAGCTCCCACGCTTGGAAGGGCACAAACGCGGGGCCAAAGCGGTGGAGGAAACCGCCAAAGCGGCAGCGGAAGCCAAAGTGGAATTCCTTACCCTCTACGCCTTTTCCGTGGAAAACTGGACACGCCCTGCCAACGAGGTCAAGGGGCTGATGTCCCTGCTGGTTCAGACGCTGAAACAATACGAAAAAACGCTCAACAAAAACAATATCCGCCTGATGGCCATAGGACGTTTGACGGATCTTCCAGAGAAGGTTCTGAAACAGTTACAGAGAACCATTGCATCGACCTCCAGCAACACCGGGCTTACCCTGGTGCTCGCCTTAAGCTACAGCGGGCGGGTCGAAATGGTGGAAGCCACACGCCAACTGGCAGAAAAGGTTCGTACCGGAGAATTGAAAACCAGCCAGATCAATGAAAAGGCAATCTCGGATCACCTGTATACCAACGGAATTCCAGATCCCGATCTCTTGATCCGCACCAGTGGAGAGATGCGTTTGAGTAATTTTCTTCTCTGGCAGATCTCCTACACCGAATTATATGTGACCCAGGTTCTCTGGCCGGATTTCGGGCGGGAGGAATTTTTCAATTCGCTCCGTTCTTACAATCAACGTCAGCGCCGCTTCGGAGCGGTCTGAGTTTCTCCGCATGTTCCGCTCCAGACTCATCTCTTCAATTTTGCTGATTATCCTCTTGTCCGTTATGGTCTGGCAGGAATACCGCAGTGCGCTTTTTGTGCTGGTTTCGCTGCTGGGGTTGATTGCCCAATGGGAATTTTATGTGATGCAGGAAGCCAAAGGGCTGAAGGTTTTCAAGAAGGCTGGACTGGTTTGCGGGGCCACCTTTTTTGCGATTACCTATGTCTGCCTGGTTTTCCTGCCCAATGAGCCCGACAACACCCAGGCACTGGAAACGTTTTCCATTCTTTGTGCGATTCTTTTCATCCTGAGCCGGCAGGTTTTCGAGAAAAAACAGACGACAGCGGTTACCACAGTGGCTCTGACCTTGTTCGGTTTTTTTTACATACCGTATTTGTTTCATTTCATTCCCAAAATCATTTTCAATGAACCCGTTCCAGGTGGGGATGGCATCCTGCTTGCAATTTATCTTGTCGCTGTGACCAAAGTTACCGACATCGGGGCGTATCTCTGGGGTTCCTGTCTGGGACGGCACAAAATGATCCCCACTATCAGCCCCAAGAAAACCTGGGAGGGTTTTGCCGGGGGGATTGCCACAGCGGTGGCTCTGAGTGTGCTGTTGACCTGGCTTCTGCCGGAGCATCTGGCTGTCATCGGAGGCATTCATGCATGGATTCTGGGGGCGATGCTCTCGCTGGTCAGTGTCGTCGGGGATCTGGCAGAATCAGTCATCAAACGTGACTCCCAGAGCAAGGATTCCGGGGCGGTCATTCCCGGCATCGGCGGGGCCTTGGATCTGGTGGACAGTCTTCTCTACACCGGGCCTTTGTTTTATTCGTATCTACTTTTAATTAGTTAGGAATCTCATATGAAACGAGTTATTGTTTTGGGAGCCAGTGGTTCCATTGGTCTGAGCACCGCCAAGGTGGCGAGGCGTTTGCCGGGGGAAATGAAGATCGTCGGCCTGGCCGTCAACCAGAGCGTTGGCCCCCTGCTTGAACAGGTGAAGGAATTCGGGCCCGAAGCCGTTGCCGTGGTGGACAACGCCTCTGCTGATGAGGTTTCTACAGCGTTGCCCACAGGATGCCGACTTCACCGTGGAACCAGGGGGCTTGTTGATCTGGTTCGTGAGACGGATGCGGATATGGTGTTGGTGGCCATCGTGGGAACAGGGGGACTGGAACCTGCTTTGGCGGCATTGGAAACAGACAAGGAGCTCGCCGTGGCGAGCAAGGAGATTCTGGTCATGGCAGGGGAAGCTGTCATGAATCTGGCTAAACGCAAAGGGCTGGCTGTCCTGCCGGTGGACAGCGAGCACAATGCCATTTTCCAGTGTCTTCATGAGGCACCGGAGCGGGAGGTTCGGCGTTTGATTCTGACTGCATCGGGAGGCCCTTTCCGGCAGACCAAGGCGGAAGACCTGGCCAAAGTGACGGTGGCGCAGGCCTTGAAGCATCCGACCTGGGACATGGGCCGTAAGATCACCATTGATTCGGCCAGTATGTTCAACAAAGGGCTTGAAATGATTGAGGCCCGCTGGTTGTTCGGTGTGGAGATGGGTAGGATTGAAGTGATTGTGCATCCGCAAAGCATCGTCCATTCGATGGTGGAATTTGTGGATCACTCGGTTTTGGCCCAGTTGAGCCAAACAGACATGTGTTTTCCGATCCAGTATGCGGTAACCTATCCCAGACGGCTGCCGACAGGGCTGCCGCAGTTGGATTTTGCCAGCTTGGGTCAGATCCTGTTTGAGGCTCCGGATCCGGTGCGTTTTCCGGCATTAAGACTGGCCCGTGAGGCCGGGACGGTTGGTGGAACCCTGCCGGCGGTCATGAACGCAGCCAATGAGGTGGCTGTTGAGCGTTTCTTGCAGGAAAAAGCGGGCTTTCCACAGATTTGGGAGACAGTGGAAAGGGTTATGGTGGCTCACGAGAACATTGCCTCACCCGACCTGGGTGCTATAATTCAGGCTGACCAATGGGCACGAAAGTTAGCTAAAGAGATTTTAAACAAATGACATTAGAAGTAATATTGACGTTTTTTCTTACCTTCGTTGCGGCTTTTATCCTCTTCAGTATCACGGTATTCGTACACGAACTGGGCCACTTTCTAGCTGCGCGCTGGCAGGGTCTCGTGGTGGAAGAATTCGCCATCGGGATGGGGAAAAAAGTTTTAGGTTTCCGATGGAAAGGGGTTGATTACAACCTCAGGGTTTTCCCTTTTGGTGGCTTCGTTAAACTCCCGCAAATGGCAGCGATGGAAATGGTTGAGGGAGATTCGAAACAAGATCTGAATGCGTTACCGCCGGCCAAACCCTCCGCCAAAATCATCACGGCTTTTGCCGGCCCTTTGTTCAGTTTTTTATTGGCCGTGGCTTTTGCCTTTCTTTGTTACGCGGTTGGAGTTCCCCAGAACCAGGGTTCTCTGACGAAGACTATCGGGTACGTGGAGCCCGGTAGCCCTGCCAAGCTGGCAGGCATTCTGCCTGGCGATGAGGTGTTGGAGGTGGATGGAAGGAACGTAAGCCGTTGGCAGGGTCGATATGATGGAGTGGTGGAATCTCTCTTGCTGGCCAAAGACGAAAAGGTTCAGGTGACTGTTTTGCGTGATATGGAAGTGAAAACCTTCAGTATCAGGCCGGTTGTTGATCCTGATCCTGAAATGGAAAAACTCCGGATGATTGGCATTGAAAACTATCCCTCCCGTGTTGCCGTTACCGGAATAGTTTACGCGGGTTCCCCTGCGGACAAGGCAGGAATCAAAAAAGGTGACGTCATCACAGAGGTGAATGGAGAAACAGTCAAAAGTCCCGGACAGGTAGGTTATCTGATGGGGAAAGCTCAAGGAGAGTCCCTGCTGACGATCAAACGGGGTGAAGAAACCCTGCAAATATCCGTTTTACCTGCTCTGGAGAAAACAACACAAAAAAGACTGATCGGTATCGGATGGGATGTTATGGATATCAAAGTCGTGCACATTCCTCCCACGGAACAGATTTTGAACGGTGTTTTTACCATCCAACGGACGTTTGAGGCTTTAAGCAGCCCCAAGTCAGGTGTGGGATTCCGTCACCTGAGTGGTCCGGTCGGCATTTTCGACAAACTGATGAATTTACTAACAGTCGATTGGCGACTTGTCCTCTTTTTCTCGGTTGTGCTGAACGTTAATCTCGCGATCATGAACCTGTTGCCACTGCCAATTCTTGATGGTGGACATATCGTGCTCTCGATTGCGGAATGGATCAGAAAACGTCCTGCTGATCCCAAAATTATCGAACTACTCCACATCGCATCGTTTGTTCTGATCCTTTGTTTCTTCCTTTATGTGACGTTTTTCGATCTGAGCCGCTCGGCTCGCCGGGTGAAAAATTTCTACGAATCAAACAAGTCCGGACCGGTAAAAGAGCTTCAATTTGAACAGGCGGCACCTCAACCCAAATAATTATGTCTCTCCATTATTGTCAGAATCCTTTTGTGTATCGCCGCCGTGAAACGCGGGAAGTAATTGTCGGTAACGTCAAAATGGGCGGGAAAAATCCCATCGTCGTTCAATCCATGCTGACCTGCGACACCATGGACACCGCCGCCTGTGTGAAGCAGAGCCTGGAATTGGTAGCCGTGGGTTGCCAGCTTGTCCGCATTACCGCCCCGACTGTCAAGGACGCCGCCAATCTCAAAAACATCAAGGCCGAGCTGTTGGCCACCGGCTGTGATGTGCCGATTGTTGCGGATATCCATTTTAAGCCGGATGCCGCGATGGAAGCCGCGCAGTGGATCGACAAGGTCCGCATCAATCCGGGTAATTTTGCCGATAAGAAAAAATTTCAAGTCCGCGAATATACCGACGACCAATACGACGAAGAACTTGTCCGTATTGAGGAGACCTTCATTCCTTTGGTTGAGCTCTGCAAATCCCGCGGTATTGCCATGCGTATCGGAACCAACCACGGTTCACTTTCCGACCGTATCATGAACCGTTATGGCGACACACCGCTGGGAATGGTGGAAAGCGCATTGGAGTTTGCCCGTATCGCCCGGAAAAACGATTACCATAACTTCGTGTTTTCCATGAAGTCCTCCAACCCCAAGGTCATGATCAACGCTTACCGCCTCTTGGTGGCCAAATTGAACGAACAGGGTGCGGATTGGAATTATCCGATCCACCTCGGGGTGACCGAAGCGGGTGAAGGCGAAGATGGCCGCATCAAGAGCGCCATCGGTATCGGATCCCTTCTTCTGGATGGTCTGGGTGACACCATCCGTGTGTCGCTGACGGAAGACAGCGTGCACGAGATTCCTGTGGGCAAAGCCCTGGTGGAATATGCCAAAAATCTTTCCAGCCAGGGTCAGGTCAATGATAACTATGCACTCAGCTTTGATCCTTTTGTTTATTCCCGCCGCAACAGTGCACCCATGACCATCCAAGGATTCACGCTGGGTGGAACCGAAAATGCCAAGGTGGTTTCCGAACACGGCCTATACGAAACATTGAAGCCCCGTTTTGCGCAGATGGGCGACACCTCTCCGGAAATCGTTTATGAAACATCAGGCGTGCAGGAAGTGGACCTTCACGACGAAAAACAGATTCAAGCCATCAACGACATGGAGTCTCCTGTCGTCGTCACGGTCAAAGATGGCAGCGACCTGAATGTCGCGACCGCTTTCCGTATCCTGGCTTCCAGAATTCACCCCCGCCATCCCGTTTTGCTGAAAGATACGCTGCACCCGGAAAAGGACATGGATATTCTCAGCACGATGTTGAGTTCGTCAATTCACATTGGATCGTTACTCTGCGACGGTATCGGTGATGCCATTTTGCTGCGCCAAGAAAAAGCTCCTGGTGCCAATATCCGTCTCGGTTACAACATTCTTCAAGCCGCAGGCAACCGTATTTTCAAGACGGATTACGTCGCGTGTCCTTCCTGTGGCCGCACCTTGTTCGATTTACAAAGCACTACTGCCAAAATAAAGGAGGCCACACTTCATCTCAAAGGTGTCAAGATTGCCGTCATGGGTTGTATTGTGAATGGTCCGGGTGAAATGGCCGACGCCGATTTCGGCTATGTCGGAGGAGCTCCCAACAAGATCAACCTCTACATCGGAAAAAAACCCGTTAAGTTTAATATTCCTGAAGCCGAAGCGGTGGACAAGTTGGTCGATCTGATCAAGGAAAATGGCAAGTGGGTCGATGCACCAGCGCCAACGGATCAGCAGGCTGTGATGGTTTGAGTCCAAGGAGCAGGGGAAGAGCTCTCTGCTTCCCGCCTTTTTAAAAATGGGTGACGGGGTGCGGTTCCTTACATCATTTGGTTTTGGGAATTTATCAGCTTCGATCCACTGCCTGCACCACGTGGGCTCCGCTCCAGGCGGCACCTTCCAAGGTTCCGGGTAATCCTGTTTTTGTCCAGTCACCAGCTAGAAAAAGGTTCTTCCACGGTGATTTGGAACCATAACGTCTGGACTCCGTCTCCGGCTGTGCTGCGAAGGTGGCATCCTTCGACTTATAGATGATGTGGCGAAGGATTGTTCCGTTTTTAGTCTGTGGGAAGAAGCGGTTGATTTCCGACCACATCAACTTCACAAATTCTTCCTGCTTGAGATCCATCAGGTTTCCCGCAGCACTGACCACCAGGGCATACATGTAACCTTTTTCCGCAGTTCCAACCAGATGGGAGCTGCGGTCAAAGATCCAATGCAACGGTGAGTCCAGGAGTCCAACGAAAGGCTCCGTGGTGATTTCACAATCACAGATGATATTAAGTGAAATGATGGGAGAGGAGTCGATGGCGGCCAGATCCCGGGTCATTTTGTGTTCGGGAGGAAGCAGCGATTTTAGCGTCATCCAGGGCAGGGCGCTGACATAGGCATCGGCCTGAATGGTCTGGCCACTGCTGGTGGTAAAGGACTCAATGGATTGGGCTGCCCACTGAACCGAACGGACTCCTTCATTGAGAATCAGGCGGGAACCGGTTGATCGCAGGAAAATTTCGGTTTCGGGAGTCAAAAGATCGCTGAGTCCGACGCGGCTGACATAAATGGCTGCGTCTGATTTCGAGCCGAAGAGGGAACGTTTCAAGGTCTCGTAAAGAAGCAGAGCACTGGCACTCTGGCAGGGCTCGTTCAGGGCGGCCACACAGAAAGGCTCCCACAGTGCACGAATGCTGTTAGGGGTTTGTCCGTGTTGGCGAAACCAATCCATGGCCGTCAGGTCGGGGGAAGGTTTTAATCCTATTTTCAAAGCCAGGCCCAGTCGTCCGATGGAAAGCCGGTCCATCCAGGAAAGTTCGCCATAATTATACAGCGCTGTCAGGAGATTGAAGGGGGCCGGAAGGGAAGAGGCTTTTAATTTATCGAGTTGGCCGCCCGGACTCAGGAAAGGGACTTCCAAACTGGCTTGCATGGCCAATTTGTCCGTGATCCCCATGATATCAAAAAGTTCCAGGCAGCTGTGGTAACATCCCATGAAGACGTGTTGGCCGTTATCAAACGTTAATCCTGTTTTGACATCGGTGAAGCTGTGGGCCCGGCCTCCCAGATACGAACGACTTTCGTAGATATCGACTTGATGGCCTGCCCTGGCCAGGTGGATGGCTGCGGAAATGCCGGAAAAACCTGCGCCCCAGACGGCGATTTTTTTCGGTTTGGGCCGACTGACACGATTGATGGCAGCACCCTTTTTGGAAGCATAGGCCACGGCGATAACCTTCTGTATTTTGTTGAGTTTGACGGGTGAGGCCAGAATGTTGAAGTTCCGATTTTTGATTTTAGTCAAAAGACGGTGATAGACCTCGGTCATCAGCTCGGCGGCAATAAAATTGGGCCGGTCTGTGGCGGGAAGCAGGCGTGAGGCTTTGTTGAAATAGTGGCTGGCCCGGAAATGTTGAAGCCTGAACAAACGCTGTTTGGCCGTGGTCAATTCATCGGAACGCAGGTCATCCTCGCTCACCCCGCAGGCTTTGAGTTCCTCCTGGGGGAGGTAGATACGGTCGTATTGATCCAGATCCTGTCGGACATCGCGGAGGATATTGGTGAGCTGCAGGGCCATGCCCAGAGCAACGGCATAGTCTTTGGATTGCGGGTGGGAAAAACCGAATATCTCGATCGAAACCAGCCCGACCGCCGAAGCCACCCGGTAACAATAGAGGGAAAGTTCTTCGAAATTGGCGTAGCGGTTTTTATTCAGGTCCATTTCCACCCCATCAAGAAGATCCAGGAATGGCTGGGGGGGGATCAGATACTCGCGAATGATTTCCTTCAGCTCAAAACCGAGTTCGGTTGCCGGGGTTCCCTCATAGCAGGATTTGATTTCGGAACGGAGATCGGCTAACTGTCGGCGCTTTTCCGCTTCTGTGGTTCCGGTTTCATCGACAATGTCATCGGCAATACGGCAATAGGCGTAAAAGGTCGACATAGCCTTGCGTTTGGCTGGGGGCAGGCAAAAAAAGGATAGAGCCAGATTGGATCCGCTTTTTTGTGTAATGGTCTGTGACGACATCGTGGCCATGGAAGGTATCAGTGCGGGAAAAAGGATTTCAATAAAAGGAGAACCATGTCTCCTTTGCCTAATTTGGGACGTCGGCTGAGAGTGTCAAAGTCTTGTTGTTTGATTTTTTTCAGAATAGTCGTGCCTCCGAGCCAGGTCATTCGGATTTCCCAGGCGAGTTTGAGGGAGAGGTGGGAGGCAAGAGGTTTGCCTTTGCGAAAAAATTGCCAGGTTCGTTCGACCTGGAATTGAATGAGGTTGAGAAAGGCGTCTGTCGCTTCGCCCGCAAAGAGTTGCTCTTCGGTCACATGGAAACGCTGCAGGTCATCCTGGGGAAGATAGATGCGGTCTTTTCCCAGATCCACTGAAATATCCTGCCAAAAATTGGCCAGTTGCAGTCCTGTGCAGATGTGGTCTGAAAGTTCATGAAGCTCTGGTTGGCGATAGCCGTGCAGAAGCAGAACCAGACGGCCGATGGGATTGGCACTGCGGCTACAATAATCCTGAACTTCTTCAAAATTGTCATAGCGGCGTTTGATAATGTCTTGTTCAAACGCGGAGAGCAGGTCGTAAAAAAGGCCGGGAGGAAGGTTGAGTTTCTGAAGGGTGTTGCGCAGGGGAATAAAAATCCAGGCGTATTCTTCGGACGGTTCTTCTCCTTTAATAGTCGCATCCAGAACACGGCGGTAAGCCCGGAGTTTTTCCAGGCGTTCGGGCTGGCTCAGAATTTCTGCAGCATTTTCCGGTTTTAGTCTGGGATCGGCATACCCTTCATCGGCAAGGTCATCGGCCACCCGTGAAAAGGCATAGACGGCATGTACATGGGGACGCAGTTCAGCAGGCACGAGCCTTCCCACGGGAAAGTTCTCATAATGGGAACGAGCCAGATCGGAGCAGCGGCGATAACCTTCTTCAACACTGATAGCCATAAACAGACAAAGGCAGCATCTTGCACGGAGATTGGAATACAGGCAAGAATTTGGCACGGGAAAGAACCCGTTTTTTCCGCTTAGGGAGGGAGAACGAAGTATCCTTCGGATTCAGGCTGCTTCTTTGTCTTCCTTCTTACGGACAAGAGGCTGTTTCTGGCCTTCAACGGAGGCTCGGTTGATGGTGACTTCCACGATGTCCTGCTGGGAGGGCAGGTCATACATAACATCCCGCATGATGTTTTCCAAAAGGGCGCGGAGGGCCCGGGCCCCGGTGCCGCGGGTTTTGGCCTGTTGGGCCAGGGCTTTCAGGGCGTCCTTGGTGAAAACAAGGTTGATACCGTCCATGGCCATCAGCTTGCCGTATTGTTTGGTCAGGGCGTTCTTGGTGTCTTTCAGGACAGAAATCAGTTCAGCTTCGTTCAACTCCTGCAGGACACTGATGATCGGAAGTCGTCCAATGAATTCAGGAATCATGCCGAAGCGGAGCAGATCTTCGGGCTCAACTTTTAAGGCTGTTTCGCAAGAATCCTGATTAACCGCAGTAGAGGCCTGGCTAAAGCCCATGGAGCGCCCTCCAAGTCTGCGCTGGACGATATTTTCCAGCCCGATAAAGGCACCACCGCAGATGAAGAGGATATTTTCCGTATTGACCTGGATATATTCCTGGTGAGGGTGTTTGCGGCCCCCCTGCGGCGGAACATTGCAGACGCTACCTTCGAGGATTTTTAAAAGGGCCTGCTGAACCCCTTCACCGGAGACGTCGCGGGTGATAGAGACGTTTTCTGTTTTCTTTCCGATCTTATCAATTTCATCGATATAAACAATTCCGCGTTCCGCCCGTTTGACATCATAATCGGCATTCTGAAGAAGGCGCAGAATAATGGACTCAACATCTTCACCGACATACCCTGCCTCTGTCAGGGTCGTGGCATCGGCAATGCAGAAGGGAACATCCAGGATACGGGCCAGAGTTTTGGCCAGAAGTGTTTTTCCTGACCCGGTGGGACCGATAAGCACGATATTGCTTTTTTCCAGTTCGACATCGTCCTGTTCGGATGCAATCCCCGGCAGGGTGGTTGCTTTTTCCCGTTGGTGTTGAATGCGTTTGTAGTGGTTGTGTACGGCAACGGCGAGGGAACGTTTGGCGGAGTCCTGGCCGATGACATGACGGTCGAGCTCCATGCGGATCTCAGCCGGTTTGAGCATCCGGGGTTGGGAAGAATTGGCCGGCTCAATGTCGGTCAGTTCTTTGTCCAGGATATTTTTGCAGATATTGATGCAGCTGTCGCAAATGTAAACTCCCGGGCCCGCGATGAGTTTTTTCACTTCCGCGTGGCTCTTTCCGCAGAAAGAGCACATCGTCAGATTGTTGGGCCTGGCCATGGGGTTTACATCCTAGACTACCGGAGCGACTTGCTTTTTGGAGGCCACGACGCTGTCTACCAGCCCGTAGATTTTGGCGTCTTCGGCCGACATGAAGCGGTCGCGGTCTGTATCTTTCTCCACCTGGTCGTAAGATTGACCGGTGTGGAAAGCCAGGATTTCATTGAGACGCTTTTTGGTGCGCAGGATTTCCTGGGCTTGGATGCTGATGTCTGTGGCCTGGCCTTGGGCACCGCCAAGAGGCTGGTGAATCATGATCCGGGCGTTGGGGAGGGCATAGCGTTTGCCTTTGGTTCCTGCTGCGAGCAGGACAGCGCCCATGCTGGCCGCCTGACCGATGCAATAAGTGCAGATATCACAGGTGACATACTGCATGGTGTCATAGATGGCCATGCCAGCGGTGACGTAGCCTCCGGGTGACTGGATGTACATGTGGATATCTTTTTTCGGATCTTCCATCTGCAAATAAAGCAACTGGGCCGTAATGGCATTCCCCACAAAATCATCAATCTGGGTGCCGAGAAAAATGACGCGGTCTTTCATAAGACGCGAGAATACGTCCCATGTTTCGGTGCCACGCCCTGTTTGCTCCACGACCTTCGGGAGTATGTAGTTGTTTTGGATGGCGGTCAGATTGAGTGGTGATTGCATAAACGTAAGACTATTCAGTTATGGCGGATTGCAAGAGGAAATCTACAGTTTTACGATTGCGGATTTCGTCCTCAATCTGGTCGATGCCGTTGTTCTCCTGAAGCTGTTTGATCATTTTCTGGACGGGAACCTTTTCCTGCTGCGCGTAACCGTGGACAATTTCCAGGATCTCGTCAGATTTGACTTCGATTTTTTCCGCATCGGCAATCTGGGAAAGGATGAAACCGATCTTGACCTGTTCCTTGGCCGAAGTCTGGGCGGCGGCAAAAATGTCACCCTTGTGCTGTTCCAGCATTTCCGGAGGGATGCCACGCATCTGGTTTTCGCGGACGATGTCATACACGGCACGCTGGGTCTGGTTCTGGACGGCCGATTCAGGCAGTTCAAAGGTGGTGTTATCCTTAAGCTGGTCTAGGATCTGCTTGACCTGTTCGGAACGTGCGCGCTGTTCTTTGTCACGGCCAATGTTTTCGCGGATACGGCTCTTCAATACTTCAGCGGTTGTCTTGGCCACTTTTTCGGCGATGGTGTCATCAAAGGCCGGAAGGATTTTTGCCTTTAGCTCGTCAATCTTCACTTGGTAGACGCCTTCCTTTCCACGGACGGGTTCCTGGGGAAAATCGTCGGCGAATTTAATCGTGACCGTTTTACTGTCGCCCACATTGGAACCGATCAGTTGCTTGCCGAAATCAGGAAGGAAAATACCGTCCTGGATGAGAAGCCAGAACTTTTCCTGCTTGTTCAGGTTCGGCACATCGGGAAGCAGTTCGCTGATGGGATTGCCCTCAACGGTTCCTTCATAGGAAATGATGGCAAAATCTTTCTCGGCAACGGGGCGACCCACGACGTCCTGATAATCGGCATTCTGGTCGAGGATATTGTTGATCACCTTTTCAACGTCTTCATCCGTGACTTCGCTGTCTGCTTTTTTGATTTTAAGACCCTTGTATTCGGGCAGGGAAAATTCGGGAGCCAAATCCACGATAGTGGAGAAGCTGAGGCTGACACCGCGTTTAAACTGAAGTTCTTCCACTTGGGGTGCGCTGATGACCTTGAGATTTTTGCTCTTCAGGGCTTCGCGATAGGCCCGGGGGACGATCTTCTTTTTGACCTCTTCTTCAATGTCCTTGCTGTATTTTTTTTCCACCACGGAGCGGGGGGCTTTGCCAGCGCGAAAACCCTTGATCTGGGCCATTTTTTGAAATTCGTCGGTAATCTTGTTCAACTCGGCGTCCACATCGCTGGCAGGCACTTCAATGCGCAGGCGGCGGCGGCAGGCTGACACTTCTTCAATGGCAATATTCATAAGCAATACAACTTAGCGGACTGGGGGAGGAAAACCAGTGGAATGTTTGCACGCTTTTCACTGGGCGGAGGCGGGAAAAAGGTCTCAGATAAGGTACTTAAAGCTGGAATTCCAGGCCTTCCCCGTTGAGCAGGGCATGGATGAGTAGTTCTTTGATTTCATCGTCCAGTTCCACATTTTCCTCGGCACTAACATGATCCAGAACAGCCATGATGTGCTGGTAGATTTTCTTTTGGTCGCCTGTGTCCATAACGGACGGATCAAGCTTGGTTCCCAGGGTGAAAAGTAGGTGACGTTTGTGTTCTTCCGTAAAGGCGATCTCCTCCACCTCTCTGCCTTCCTCAACCGGATGAGCACGCATGGAGAGTTTGGGTACTTTTTTGGTAGGGGAACGTTCGGGTGGAACAGGAGGAAGAGCTGATGTGGTAGCAGGTGGGGTTTTTTGGGGAAGCGGTTTTGCGGGCGGCAGGAGCACAGGAGGAGCTACAGGCGCTGCCGGTAAAGGCGGCGAAACGGGTGGGGTGGGTGTCTCGGATGGCAGCGAAAGACCCTCGGGAGCCGGGGGGGCGGAGACGTTCATTCCCTGACAGAGCTGGGTGAGCAGCTTGTATCGGATTTCGTCGCTGACCTGAAGCTGATCCAGAGCCATTTTTTCATCCACAAGCAATTGGATTTTGCGGGAGAGTGCCATTTCGTGGCCGGGCAACAGGAGATCATTGCTGATATGTTGCGCCAGATAGGAGGCTACGACAGGCCGGAGTTTCTCCGCTGTCAGCTCTTCGGGTTCCGTTTTTGGAACAGGTTTTTGAACCGGCAATCCACTGTAAATATCGTTGATCAGACGTTCCAAAAGTCGAGGCTCCAAGCTAATTTGTTGTTCCCTCAATCGTTCGCCCACCAGGTGCTCCAAGGTGCTCCGAAGCTGTTGGTTTCTTCCGGCTTGAAACAATGAAAAAGAGATTTTGTGGGCTAAAAAGCCAGCCATCGAACGCCTGAGCTGATTAAGATAGGCATCTTCAGATACTTTCACCTCGGAAGATGAGGGAGTCTCGGTAGGCTCTTCGTTGCTCATAGGATTGACTTGGATAATCATGAAGAGCCGATTTACGTTGTAAATGCATAAATATCCGCCAAGTCATGGGTTCATTTAGTTTTTTAAAACGCTCTTTTATTTACCTTACGCTTCATCCTTGAGTCCTGGTTCGACGGGCATAAGCTGGGCAACAAGCATCATGAAACGCGAGCGAGACAACAGGAAAAAGTGGTTTCTCTCTTTCGGCATGATCGGTCTGTTGGCTTTAACCCTCTTCCAAACAGCCTGCACCACGACCAGACCGGTTCTGCGTGTGCTTGCGTGGGAGGATTATATTGATCCCGGCCTCATAGTTGCTTTTGAAAAGAAATACGACTGCCGTGTGGTGGTGGATACCTATCAGACCAATAAGTCCGTTTACGCCAAACTGGAGGCGGGGCTTTCCGGATATGACATGCTTATCACGAGCAGTTATATGGCTGCTATTATGGAGCGCGACGGAATGCTGGAAGAGCTGGATCAAACAAAAATCCCCAATCTGAAACACATCGACCGGGAGTATCTGCAACATCTGGCCCTGGATAAAACGATGGCCTACAGTGTTCCCTACATGCTTTCCAATACCGGCATTGCCTATTTGAAAAGCAAGGTTCCCGACTTCAGGCCCAGTTGGGGCATGCTGGAAAGTGAGGATATCCGGGACAGAGCCACGTTGATGGATGACATGCGGGAGACGATGGGTGCGGCCCTGAAGTATCTGGGTTACAGTCTGAATTCCCGCAACGAAGTGGAAATAGAAGAGGCGAAAAATCTGGTGCTAAAATGGAAGAAAACAGCTTCGCGTTTTGACAGCAGTTATTACAGGTTTGGGCTGGCTGCAGGGGAATTCATCCTGGTTCACGGATACAGCGGGGATGTGCTGCAGGTCATGGACAGAAACGAGGATATAATTTTTGTTCAGCCGGTGGAGGGCACCTCCATTTCCTGCGATGATCTGGTGATTCTCAAAAAAGCAAAAAACAAGGAACTGGCCTATGCCTTTATTGATTTCCTGCATGAGCCAGCCCATGCGGCCCGGAACACCGCTTTTGTTTTTTACCTTTGCCCGAACCGGGCTTCCTACGAGCACCTTGCTGAAGACTTGCGGGGCAACAGCGCCTTGTTTGTTCCTGAAGAGGTTTTGCTTAAGAGCGAGATCATCCGGGATCTTGGCGAAGACAATAAAAAATACATCAAAGCCTGGGCAGAAATCAGAGTGCGGCAGCCCTGATGTCTCTACTATCCGTGGGTCAATGGGGCCTGGCCTGGTAACGGACGCGGATGGTGAATCCAGTGGCCTCCCTGGTCAATGAGGACTGCTTGTAGTAGGCGGACTGGTTGGGTGTAACCATGAGATTGGTCCATGCAGGCTCGCTTCCGGGTTCCGAGTAGAGAACGGTTCCGCTGCTGTTCCTGAACAAGGTTTGTACCTGGATATAGACCACTTCATTGTTGGTTCGGTTCCGGAAAGGAACCTGCACTTGCATGTTTCCGGCAGGCGTGGTGCTGGTTGCCACTGGAACATCGACCGAGAGGCTGCGTCGAAGGTCTTTATCCAGGAAAACAATGGGAAGTCCGCGGGCCTCAGGCTTTTGAGGCTCTGATTTGGGGGTGTAAGGACCGTGGGTGCAGGAGCTCATGACGACAAGGGCAAGAAGAAGCAGGCATGAGGTCGGGATCGTGGACAGGTGGCTCGGGATGGTTTTCATAATCAATTCTTCAACCGTAAAAAGCGTATATTCAAGCGTTTTTCTTTCTTGGTATCTGTGACGTCTGCCAAGATGTAAGTATTCAAAACAGTTCCGCCTGCATCGAGTGTTTCGATCTGCACCGGAGTTTTAGGATCTGGCAGATTCAGGCTGAGCAGATAGATGGAGTGGGGAAGGTTGTCCCATTCACGTATATCGGCGGAAGGATCGCTGGCGGCAGATGCTATGGCTGTGCCGATCGCAGCGAGTCCGAGCACACCGGCGGCGATACCGGAACGGTCGACCTGCGAAGCAACAATGGCTCCGGCTGCCAGTCCGACGGTGGCGCTTCCGGTGTCTTCTTTGAAGGACGCTTTATCGCCAAGGATATGGTCGACCTGACGGCCGCCCCTTGTGATTGCCTGAAAGAAAAGATTTTCGGCCGCAGCTGATTTCAGATGGGGTGCGGGGCTTGAGATCCGCAACTGCCTGGTGGCAGGGAGTTCCTCGCTGTAACGCAGCTGCTCGCCTTGGCGGCCTCCGCGGTATTTGATCGGACCTTTACCCACTTCCACCACGATCAGTGTGTTTGTCTGGGAGGAGGGCCAGGGAACCTCGCCCTGTTTGCTTTGAAAGGTGCGGGCTCTTTGACGGGCTGCATCCGCATCGGAAGGGAAACCGTTCAGATAAGAGGCCAGAGCCAGGGCGATTTCACTACCATACCAATCCCCGGAAAAGCCGGTCTGGTCATCTGCTGTGATATCCTGGATCTGCGAGCGTTTGAAACAGGCGGCGGCGTTTCCGAAGTCTTGGTCGTTCAAGTAGATCAGGCCCCGGTAAAAATAGAGGGCTGAACGTTCATGACTTTCGCCTTTGAACCACTTTTCCCGCTCTGCAACAAATTTGCTTTTGGCCCGCTTGGCCTGTTCTGCTCCCTCCTGTAGGGCTTCAACTTCGCGAATGGCCTGGTCGAAGGTTTCCTTGGCCAGATCGTAGCGTCCGATGCGGAGTGCTGAAAGGCCTGCCCGCATGGCGTGAAGCACGGCGTTCTGCCTGCCCTGACTGTAGAGGGCTATATAATCGGCCCTGAGTTCCTCCGGGATGTTGCGTTGGGTCACGGTTTGCTCTGCGGAGGAGAGGGCTATGGGATCAATACGCGTGCCGGAGGCGGATCTGGGTGCCCCCGGACCCGCGCAGGAAATCAGAAGGCAGAGGGCCGATAGTGGAAGGGCGATGGCCGGATTGGGTTTCACAATCTAACGATAGACTCCACTTTCCCGGCCTTCTTTTTTGATCTCGTATTGGCTTTCCCAGATCAGAATGTCCTGAAAATCGACCAATTTGAAAGAGATGAGAAAATAATCACTGGAGCCCCTGCTGCTGGCGGTGGAGATGCCCTGCAGGTCAGCCGTAAGAATGTATTGGTAGGTGGCACCGACACGGTTGGTTCCGTCCTTACTGGCTCCGGCAACCGCTCCATTTTCGCGGAGTTTCTGTTCTTTGTTGTTGAGTTCGGAAGAGATGTCGCGGGCCAGGAATTGCACTTTCCCGTTGGCATATTGCATCAGGGAGCCGCGTAACTTGGTGGTGTAGAGATCTGTGTCGATGGGGCTGGAACTGCGGTTCGAGACGGGGGTAATGATGATGACAGGAGGCTTGGGGGCCTTGGTGATCTGTGGGATATTGACAATGGATTGCGCTGCTTTTTGTGCAGCCATGGCTATATCCTGGGATTCAATCCCGGTGGTTTGAACAGTTCCCTGGGCGCCGGGATCCACATAACGGACGGAGGGTTCCGGTGCTGTGGCGCAACTGATAAAAAGGGGGAGGGATAACAGAGAGCTTAAAAGGGGTTTATTCATAGATTCAATCAAGAAGAGGTACTTAAGTCTGTCAAGAGGGTATGACGCCTAAAGGCTCCAGCTGATTCAAAGAAAATGGGTAGTGATCCTGTTCAGGATAGGATTGACCTTCTCCCACCGGGAATTATCACTGTTTTGTATGCAACTTCTTATTCTCGCAGCCGGTTACGCCACGCGTCTCTATCCTCTGACTCAAAATCAACCCAAACCGCTTCTGCCGGTCGGTGGCAAACCCATGATCAATCATGTTCTCGATCATCTTAGCGGGATTGAAGGCATCGAGCGTGTTTTGGTTGTGACGAACAATAAATTCATCAAACATTTTGAAGATTGGTCTGCCTCCTACGACAAGAAAGGCGCGACTTATGACTTTAAGATCATCAATGATGGCTCCACTTCCGATGAAGATAAGCTGGGGGCCATTGGAGACATCAACCTGGTGATTGAACGCGAAAAGATTGAGGGGGATTTAATGGTGGTGGCCGGTGATAATCTCTTCGACCAATCTCTGGTGGATTTTGGTCGGGCCTGCGCCGCGCAGAAAGCTCCCGTGCTTGGCGTTTATGATGTGAATGACTGGGAGTTGGTCAAAAAATACAACAGCATTTCCGTGGACGACAAGGGTGTGATTACCCACTTTGAGGAAAAGTCCCCCAATCCCAAGAGCACGCTCACCGGCATTGCGCTTTATTACTATCCTTCGACGGTGATTCCCCTGATCAAACAATACATTTTGGAAGGGAACAATCCCGACCAGCCTGGGCGTCTGGTGCAATGGCTTTATCTGCGTTTGCCCTTTTACACCTGGAAAGTTCCCGGTCAGTGGTTCGACATCGGCGGGAAAGAAAGCCTGGCCGAGGCTGATTCAATTTTTTCAAGAAAAGCATAAGAAAACGGCCTGAGAATCAAAAACTCACCTGCCTGAGCGTCCAGGCATACGGCTTTAAAGAGGTCGGCAGGTTCTTACTACCTTTTCTTTTTAAGAACGGCATTAAGGGCTTTTTGGGCGGTCTTTTTCAGTTTTTTGGTGGACTTGCTCTTTTTAGCCAAAACTCTTTTGAGGGTTTTCTTCTCGGCCTTCTTGAGCTTCTTCACCTTCTTGTCTTTTTTTACCGCAGTTTTTTTGCTCTTTTTCTTCAAGGCCAAGACTTTGGCTTTCTTCTTGGCTTGTACTTTTTTAGCTTTCTTCTCAGCCTTCTTCTTTTTCTTTGGGGAGATGGGCTTCGCTGCGGGTTTGGCAACTGCTTTCGCTTTCGGTTTGGCCTTGGCTTCAGGAGCAGGCTTTTTGATTTTGGAAGGGGCCTGGGTCGATGTTGATTCATTGATTAACTGGCGCAGGACGTATGGCAGGATTCCACCGTGGCGGTAGTATTCGACTTCGATCGGGGTATCGATTCGGCAGACAACCGGAATCTGCTGGGCACTGCCGTCGGCACGGACGATCTCCAGGGTCAGCTTCTGTTGGGGTTTTACGTTTTCGCTCAGACCGAGGACTGAGAAGGTCTCGCTACCGTCCAGATTCAAGGTCTTGGCGGTGATTCCTTCCTCGAAGCAGCAGGGAAGAACGCCCATGCCGACCAGATTGCTGCGGTGAATGCGTTCGAAGCTTTCCGAGATGACGACTTTGACTCCGAGCAGGTTGGTGCCCTTGGCTGCCCAGTCGCGGGAAGACCCGGTGCCGTATTCTTTTCCACCGATCACAATGAGGGGAGTGCCCTCCGCTTTGTGCTTCATGGCCGCATCGTAGATGGCCATGGTTTCGCCCTCGTAGTTGGTAACACCACCCTCAACACCGGGAACCATCAGGTTTTTGATGCGGACGTTGGCGAAGGTTCCACGGGTCATGACGCGGTCGTTGCCACGGCGTGAGCCGTAACTGTTGAAGTCTTCGAAGCCAACCCCGTTGTCCATGAGGTAAACGCCCGCCGGTGAGCTTTTCTTGATGGCACCGGCAGGGGAGATGTGATCCGTGGTAACGGAATCACCAAAGATACCCATGGGCTTGGCGTTTTTGATTTCGCCGATGCTACCCGCATTCATGGAGAAGTTTTCGAAAAAAGGAGGCTCTTGGATATAGGTGGATTTGCGGTCCCATTCGTAGATGTTACCGTTGGAGGCAGGAATCTCGTTCCACTTGGGGTTCTGGGAGGCGAAGTCCTTGTAGAGTTTGCGAAAGACTTCGGGTTTGAGAGCGGACTGCATCTGGTCGCGCACTTCCTGTAGTGTGGGCCAGAGGTCTTTCAGGTAAACGGGATTTCCGTCCTTATCTTCACCCAGTGGTTCGGTAGAGAGATCGATATCGACGCGGCCGGCCAAGGCAAAGGCCACCACGAGGGGAGGTGACATCAGGAAGTTAGCCTTGATGTTCTGGTGGACGCGGGCCTCAAAGTTGCGGTTTCCAGAAAGGACAGAAGCGGCCACCAGATCGTTTTTGACAACGGCTTCCTCAATGGGTGCGGCAAGAGGGCCGGAGTTGCCGATACAGGTTGTGCAGCCGTAACCCACGGTCTGGAAACCAAGTTTGTCCAGGTAGGGTTGAAGACCGGTTTTGTCCAAATAATCAGTGACAACGCGTGAACCCGGAGCCAGGGACGTTTTGACGACTGGGTTGACGCTCAGTCCTTTTTCCACGGCTTTCTTGGCCAAGAGGCCGGCGGCGAGCATGACGCTGGGGTTGGAGGTGTTGGTGCAACTGGTTATGGCCGCAATCAGTACGGAGCCGTTGCGGATTTCGCCCTCCATCTTTTCACCCGGAACATGGACCTGACCCGGTGTTGGACGGTTGTTGGCCATTTCACGCTCAGTCACCGGATTGGTGTCTTGGTCTTCAGAGTTGGCAGCCGAGACGGGGTGATGGCTTCCGCCGCCGGGGTGGGAAGGCTCGGTGCCCGTGCTGTTTACCAAAACAATGCTGGCCAGGTCGTCGGGGTTTTTCCCGAAGCCGTTGTCCGTCACCGCACGGGAGAAGGCGAGTGTGAATTCGTTGCGCATGTTCTGCAGTTCGATGCGGTCCTGGGGACGTTTGGGTCCGGCGACGCTGGGAACGACGGTGCCGAGATCGAGTTCGAGGGCTGAGGAATATTCGATTTCACCTTTTTGTGGAATGCCCCAGAGGTTCTGGGCCTTGTAGTAGGCCTCGTAGAGTGCGATGTGTTCTTCCGGACGTCCGGTTGCGCGGAGGTATTTGGAGCATTCCTCATCGATCGGGAAGAAGCCCATGGTGGCGCCGTATTCCGGGGCCATGTTGGCAATGGTGGCACGATCCACGACGGGTAGCGCGGCGGCGCCGGGTCCGTAGAATTCAACGAACTTGCCGACGACCTTGGCTTTGCGCAGAAGCTGGGTGAGGGTCAGGGCCAGGTCGGTGGCGGTGACGCCTTCGCGGAGAGCGCCGGTGAGATAGACGCCCACGACGTCCGGCGTCAGGAAATAGACGGGTTGACCGAGCATGCCGGCTTCAGCTTCGATTCCGCCCACGCCCCAGCCTACGATGCCGAGGCCGTTGATCATGGTTGTGTGCGAGTCGGTCCCAACGAGAGTGTCAGGATAGACGACGTTGCCTTGGCTGAGAATGCCTTTGGCTAGGTATTCCAGGTTGACTTGGTGAACGATTCCGATGCCGGGAGGAACGACTTTGAAGGTTTCGAAAGCCTGCATTCCCCATTTCAGAAACTGGTAACGCTCGCGGTTGCGGGTGAATTCGAGTTCAAGGTTCTGCTTGAGGGAATCGGCTGAACCGGCGAAGTCCACCTGGACGGAGTGATCCACGACCAAATCCACGGGCACGAGGGGTTCGATCATCTTGGGGTTTTTGCCAAGCTTGGCCACGGCTGAGCGCATGGCGGCCAGATCAACCAGCAAGGGAACGCCAGTGAAGTCCTGAAGGACGATGCGTGCGACAACAAAGGGAATTTCTTCCGTGCGTTCGGAGACGGCTTTCCAGCCGGCCAAGGCATGAACGGCTTCTTTGGAAACTTTCAACCCATCGCAGTTACGCAGGATGGATTCGAGGACGATGCGGATGCTGAGGGGAAGGTTGGAAAGATTTTTGCCGGTGGAAGAGGCAAGATCGGGAAGGGAGTAGTAGCGGTAGGAATTGCCGGAGGATTGGAATGTTTTTTCAGTCGAAGCAAAAGGATGTGCCATAGATGAGGAATATCTAAGCAGGGTCAGTGCCGGATTCCATCAAAAAGAAAACCTTGGAACAAGGCTTTCTACAGGAAAAGAGGAACTCTTTTCCTTGATTTAAGGAATACTGGATCCTCACGTGCCGCCTAAGTAGCTTTCCAGAGGCGGAAACCAGCGGATTCAAAATGATGATCGAATCCGAAAACGTCACGGATTTTTTCTCTTTTTAAGACGAGAAAATTGAGGCAATCGGTCATGGAAACATTCTGGTCGGCATATTTTCGCATGGTTTTTCCGGCGTTTTGCCACTCTTCGTCCTGATTACGAAGGATTGTGATGCCACTGCCATTGAGCAAATCCTCTAGCCAAGAGGCGGCGAAGGCCGGGGAGGCTCTACGGGCCAACAGAGTCATCGTCTCGTCCATAACATGTTCCGAGGTTACCAGGCGGAATTGGGCGGAGCGGACAAGGGATAGCCATAACTTTGAGGCATTCGCATGATGCTGGTCTGATCCCAATTCTTTTGCCAGAAAAGCGCCTGTATCAATGAAAAGAGTTTTCAGGCTGATTCTCCGTAAAGATAGTCATCGTGGTGGGCTGAGAGATCGACGGGAGTCTTCTTTCCCCATGGTTGACGTTGAAAAAAGGCGGGGATCACAGTTGATTGATGGCGTGAGCCGTCAATATCCGACTTGAGTCCGCGACGGATCATTTCTCCAAGGGAAATGCCCTTTTTGCCGGCCTCGAGTTCAGCTTTTCTCTTGAGCTCAAGGGGTAATAGAATGGAAGTCCTATGCATAGGATACAAAATATATATATGTATAAATATGTCAAGTATGGGTACAGCAGGTATCAGTGTTTCCGTTAAAGATTAAACATCTTTGATGGAAACACTGATGAAGTTTTGGAATACGGATAGCCTGTATAACACGTAACTATACTACCTGCCTTCCCACGGAGCCCTGGAGCTAATTCTAAAGATACACGTTAGTTTCAAAAGACTTCTTATTCTAATATCATATTTTTAAGCGGAACTCTAAGTCCTTCGGCCTCTGCGATTTTTTCTTTTGGGCATCGAACGTGAAAAATTTCCACACCCCGGATGAAGGGGTAGTCCTCTTACCGGCTGGTTTAGGTTGGTGTCAGGATATCTTCAGGCCAATTTTTGGCGTTGCCTGAATCAAAGGTGACTAATGTTGCGTCTGTTTCCCGTGCGATTTGAATCAACCAGATGTCCATGATCTGTCGGTGTCCTGATGCTTTTTCCAGCAATTTTTTATCAGGACGTTTTCTTGCGCAATAAACAAGGCCGGGATGTTCTCCTGACAATTCAGTTTCCACGGCTTGTAGGGATTCCTTGGAAGAGAGGGGTGACCCGCCCATGACGGCAGGATTCATGAGGAGGCGCAGTGCCGAAAGGTAGGTTTCGGATGCAATACCCCAACCTTCCTTTTTATGTGAATCGACCCAACGCCGGGCTGTGAGGTGATGGATGTGTCCGGCGTAAATGGAGGCAAAGAAAACGTCGTTATCCAGAAGAAATTTCATGACTCATCATCATAGAGAGCTTTGGCCACGTCCTGTGGAGTGATCGAAGGTTTTTTTGTTCCAGCTCCGATGATGACCCGTCCCGGTTGCAACTCGATTTTCCGGGCTCGCGGTATGGATGAAGGGTAAACTTTGCGGACGGCGTCCGTTACCAGGCTGGAGAGGGAGGCTGCCTTACGTCCGCCGCGACGCGCAGATTCTAGGCGCAAAGCCTCCGTCACATCATCCGGCAAAATCAGCGTCGTTTTCATCATGGTTGTATGGTAATACGGCGAATAGGATTGTGCAAGAGAACAGATCGGCGTGCTTATCCCGGTCCTTTGGGGTTCCTATGTATTCCAAATTAAAAGTACTGGGCGACAAAAGCACCCACCTATCGCGACACAAGGTCGCTTCTACAGTTCTCCGGGGTAGGAGCGACCTAGTGTCGCGATGGTTCATCTGGGGGACGAAGTGTTTTGAGAAAGCCGGGTCACCCGACAGGCACCGGGTCAGTGCCCCGGCCTACATAAAACAGAAAAACCCCTGCCTCGAAAACGAGGCAGGGGTTTTGTGGAAGACGAATAAACCTTACAGGGCTTTCAAAACATCTTTGATCGCGTTGAAGTTCGGAAGATCTTTCGGAGTAGGAGTCTGTTCGCTATATTTGATGACGCCCTGCTTGTCGATGACGAAGGCAGCACGTGCACTGGCAGCACCGAATCCGGCCAGGTCAGGCAAAAGAACACCATAGGCTTCGGCGGTCTTTTTATTCAGATCGCTGAGAAGTGGGATGGTAATCTTTTCCTTCTGGGCCCATGCATCCTGGGAGAAGGGGCTGTCGATGCTGATGGCGTAGATGGTCGCGCCGAGGTCGGCATAGGCACTGAGGCCCTGGCTGACGTCGCACATTTCCTGGGTGCAGACACCCGTGAAGGCGAGGGGAAAGAAAAGAACAACCGTGTTCTTTTTTCCGAAGTTATCGCTGAGCTTGATGTCGCTGATGGTATCACCCTGTTTGCTTTTGAGGGTGAAGTCGGGGGCTTTGGTTCCTGTTGCAATGGCCATGATGTTTTCTCCAGTTTTGTCTGATTTTGTTGAGACCGGAACCGGAGTCAGAGACCCCGGCTACAGCCAATAAGTTGTTTGGTTGTTTGGTTGTTTGGTTCAGGCGACGGGTGCGGGTTCCGTGGGTTTGGACATCTCTTTGAGAGCGGCTTTGCGCGAGAGTTTCACGCGGCCTTTTTCATCCACGCCGACACATTTGACCCAGACTTCTTCGCCGACTTTGACCACGTCTTCCGTGCGGTTGACCCGGGCGTCGGACAGTTCGGAAATGTGGACCAGACCGTCCTGGCCGGGGAACACTTCGACGAAAGCGCCGAAATCCTTGATGGAAACTACCTTGCCACGGTAGAGCTTGCCGACTTCGATCTGGCCGGTCATGCCTTCGATGATTTCGAGGGCGCGCTTCATTCCTTCAGGGTTGTTGCAATAGATGCGGACGGTGCCGTCGTCATCAATGTTGATCTCTGTGCCGGTCTCGGCCGTGATGCCCTTGATGTTCTTGCCGCCGGGTCCGATCAGCATGCCGATCTTGTCGGGGCTGATCTTTACGACTTCAATACGGGGTGCGTACTTGGAAACATCGCTGCGATGCTCGGAGATGACACTGTCCATGAAATCGAGGATCTTGTAGCGGGCTTCTGTGGCCTGAATGACAGCGCGCTGGAGAAGTTCCATGGGTACGCCGGCCAGTTTGAGGTCCAATTGGAAACCAGTGACACCTTTGCGTGTTCCGCAAAGTTTGAAATCCATGTCGCCGAAGTGATCCTCCGAACCGATGATGTCGGTCAGGAGGAGATGGCGCTTCATGGTCTTTTCGTCTTCGGCAAACTCCGTGACCAGGCCGACGGATATACCGGCGACCGGGGCTTTGATGGGCACACCTGCATCCATGAGGGAGAGGCAACCGCCGCAAACGCTGGCCATGGAGGTGGAACCGTTAGATTCCATGATCTCTGCGGTAATGCGGATGGCGTAGGGGAAGGTATCTTCAGGGGGAATGACAGCCAGAAGGGAACGCTCGGCGAGCGCACCGTGGCCGATTTCGCGGCGGTTCTGTCCACCGAAGCGGCCGGTTTCGCCGACGCTGAAGGGAGGGAAGTTGTAGTGAAGGATGAAGCGCTTGCTTTCCTCGCCGCCGGTATAGGCGTCGATGGTCTGGGCTTCGTCCACAGGAGCCAGAGTGGTGATGCAGAGACCCTGGGTTTCACCACGGGCGAAGATGGCGGATCCGTGCACACGAGGTAGGACAGCTGTTTCACCGCTCAGCTTGCGGAGAATATCAATGCCGCGGCCGTCACAGCGTTTCTGCTTGTCGAGGATGCTGAGGCGGAAGGCTTTCTTCTGCAGGTAATCGAAGGCCTGGCTGATTTCGAAACCGCTGGCGCTCGGGAATTTTTCCAGGATCTTGGTTTTAACTTCTGTTTTCAAAGCGCCGACGGCATTGGCACGTTCGACTTTGCTGGGGCGATAAATTGCATCTTCAATACGGGAACCGGCGACTTCGTAGGCGATTTCGAGCAACTCGTCCTTGACCACCATGAGGGGAACCTGGCGCTTGGGTTTGTTGACGTGGGCGGCGAGTTCTTTCTGGGCCTTGACCAGGATGACAACCTGTTCTTGGGCGAAAGTGAGGGAGGCATTAAAATCGGCTTCGGGGATTTCCAGGCCGCTGCCTTCGATCATGACGGGTTCGGTTTCGGTGCCGACATAGACGAGATCAAGATCGCTTTTCAGCAACTGGTCGTGGGTCGGGTTGGCAATGAACTGGCCATTGACCCGGGCGACGCGGACGGCGCCGATGGGGCCGGCGAAGGGGATGTCTGAAACCATGAGGGCGGCGGAAGCACCGTTGATGGAAAGGATGTCCGGATCGTTGACTCCGTCAGCGGAGAGCAGCAGGGCGATGATCTGGGTGTCGTAGAGGTAACCCTTGGGGAAGAGGGGACGCAGGGGGCGATCTGTCATGCGGCAGGTCAGGATTTCTTTTTCGGAAGGGCGGCCTTCACGCTTGAAATAACCACCGGGGAAACGTCCCACGGCTGCGGCTTTTTCTTTATATTCGACGGTGAGGGGGAAGAAGTCCTGTCCTTCTTTGATGGTGGTGGCGGAAACGGCGGTGACTATTACGATGGTGTCGGCGAGGCGGACTGTGACAGCGCCGTCGGCCAAGCGGGCCAATTTGCCTGTTTCAAAGACAATTTCCTGGGAGCCGATGTGGGCTGTTACACTGATTGGGGATGTTGACATAGGTCTGATTTCTTATTCTGCCCCTGCCATGAAGGTAGGAACAAGGCTTGCCGAAGGCAGAGGCCATGGTTTTTGTTGGGTCAACCTGTTGGGGCCCGTAAGGTCAGAGGACATGAAAACATTCAATGAAGGAATGCTCTCATGTCGCCTGGATCTTACCGGACTCCTGGGTGCAGGTTGGATTATTTTCTGATGTTGAGTTTCTTGATCAGAGACTCATAGCGCGGTTTGTCCGTGCGGCTGATGTAATCAAGAAGTTTGCGGCGTTTGCTGACCATGGTGATCAGGCCGCGACGGGACGAATGATCCTTGGAGGACTTCTTCAGGTGATCCGTCAAAAGGTTGATGCGGGTGGTCAAGATTGCAACTTGGACATCGGCGGAGCCTGTGTCCTTATCACTGCGTCGGTTTTCCGAGATGATACTCGTTTTGTCGTAAATAGCCATATTGAGCGGAAAAGAGTGCCCTCAGGCACTAGAGCCGTCAACTAGAAAAGGGAGAATTCGATTTATCCCTTATGCATGTCGTTCTGGTGGGACACAGGCGAATGCCCAAACCAAAGAGGGACTTCATTTATATCAATAATCCTGGATCTGTTTACGTGAGAAAATTCTGTAACAGTCCCATTTGGTTCATCCCCGGTTTTCGCGGAGATGTCCTGTAAATAGTTGAAAAGAGTCGGTTGGTTCCTTTGCTGCTGATCTGACAGGATCAGCGGTGAAGAATAAACATAAACCACAAAGAAAACCGACCCGATGAAAAAGAAGTATCGCATTTTACCCTGAAAAGTCACCTCCGAAACGCTGGATATGGCGCAGCAAAAGCTTGGGGATCGAGGAAAACAGGAGGCCTACCGTCAAGGGCATCAACCGGATTACCTGATTTACTAATAGATCCGTGGGATAGACTACAGGCTCAACCCGTAGGGCGGGGGAGCTTTTGCCCCTGACCGTTGTTGCTCCCCGCTCCCCGCGCCTTGGCCAGAAACAAAATCTCCCGCCGCGACTGTAGTCTATACCACTGATCTATCAGCAACTCAACCTAACAATCACCTGACTCTTCAACTATTATCCGGACAAGCCCGGCACTTTCTGAGGTAATTGCTTCCCTAGTTTAGGGCAAGCGGTAGAGTCAGTGATGGTCATCAAAGCGGTCTTTCTTCTGATTTTTTGTTTCATCGGGCTTTTTTTGTCCGATATAAGGGCTGATGAGTATGCGCAAATCCATGATCCTTCCGGCCTGGCCAAGGTCTATGCCGGTAAAAACCTGAAGGCTCCTGTCATTTATCGGGCTAAAAATGGGGAGATCTTCCGTTTTGAGTGGGATGAACACTGGAGCGAAGTCTATCTGAAATCAGGCAGATCCGGCTGGGTTCAGACCCGCGCCCTAAGGCTTCATTTTACGGAGAAAGATCTGCCGATCGACGAGGCGGATCTGGCAGAGCCCTCGGAGATTGATGAGTTGGCGCAGTCACGTGGATTTTCTTACGCGCGGGATTCTCGGCTTGCAGCACGTGGGGATTTCGAATTGTTGAAAAAATTCTTCGAGATTGTGTGGGCTGCTGATGGAGCCGCAGCCGAGAGTGTGGGTAATCTTCCCACCGTGGTTTACCACCTTCTGGGAGATGAGAAGTTCGCCCAATTTTTAAAAGCCCAGCCCCTGTCTTACCGGATGATGGTGCGTGGAGAGATTCTTTACAGTGGCACGACAACGCCGACCGGCCTTTATCTGAGCCTTCATTTTCCCAAGACATCGGCCCTACTTTTTCAGACTGAGATGATTGATTGGCCTTCACCGGACGGACGATACGCCATCCGCAAAGTTTTCAGTAACGGCCTGGATTTGGCGGGTTCCAAAGTGGTGGAGGCGGAATTGATCGAAAAAAAAAGCGGGCGTGTTCTTTGTAATCTCATGCCTGGTGACATTGGCACGGGTGCGGAGCGTGAAGGAGAAGCTTTGTGGTCATCGGATTCGAAACGGGTAGTCTGTTTAAGCAGCGACTTGAATGTGCGACAAGGCAATTTGTTTGATAAGCCGACTCCGCCGCCTCTGAAAAAGCAGGTTGCCGTTTATCAACTTCAGGGTGACTCCTTCGTCCGCGTTGAACTTTCTCTGGATGCCAGCCCTAATCAGTTGAAAGATATGGAGCTGAAAGGTGCCATCCCGGGTCAGATCTACACGGAGCCCCTGAGCTGGCTCAAGCCGAATGTTCTCCTGCTTCGGCGCCATGAATATTATCAGAAAATCATGCCGGTGGTACTGGAAGGCGTCACTTTCGAGTCCATTCGAGATTTGGCCCGCGAATATGAAATTACTTTAACTTTTCAGTCGGATGGGAAAGTTGCAAGTAATTGGAGAAGACTAAGAAATTGAGCAGAGTC
Source organism: Methylacidiphilales bacterium (assembly GCA_038250235.1). GTDB lineage: Bacteria > Verrucomicrobiota > Verrucomicrobiia > Methylacidiphilales > JAAUTS01 > JAAUTS01. The sequence goes on from JBBSCO010000001.1 coordinate 55,785, forward strand.
AGGCGAAGAAAAAAGGATTGCGTGCCCAAGGTATTTTCATACTTTTGTTAGTCACCTAATAATGGGGCTGGAAACTTTTAAACTATCCTATGGATAACATGTTAGGTTACTTTGGGGTGCACTTTCGTTGGTGGCATCGATTATCAGTCTGGCCTTTGCGGGTGGGTTGATCGCTTGGATACTAAAACAGCCGCGGGGCAACGAAAAATGAGGGAGATTGCCCTGGCCATTCAAGATGGCACGAAGGCGTATCTCAACCGTCAGGTTATCACCATCAGTGTTATCTCTGTGGGGTTGTTTATCCTTCTTTTTTTTCAAGGTTTGACTGGGCGGTCAGCGCAGGTTTTTTTGGGGTGCTGCCTGCAGTCTCTTGGCCGGCTACCTCGGAATGCGGATCGCTGTTCTTGCCAATGTGAGGACAACTTTTGCCGCGACCCTCAGCCGATCCAAAGCGTTGCGTGTTGCCTTCAACGCCGGTGCTATCACCGGGATGTTGGTGGCGGGTTTGGCCTTGTTGAGTGTGGGTCTTTTCTTTCTACTCATTTCCCGTTTGTTAGACCTTAAGCCCGCCGTCGACAGTCTCATTGGATTGGCCTTGGGCAGCAGCCTTATCAATGTTGTTGCCCGTCTTGGCGGAGGTAATTACGCCAAGGGAGCCGATGTCGGGGCGGATCTCGTCGGAAAATTTGAAAGTAACCTTGGGAAGATGATCCTAGAAATCCCGACACCATCGCGGACAACGTGGACGACAACGTGGGTGACTGCGCGGGTATGGCAACGGATTTTCATGAAACCTATGTGGTCAGTTTGATCGGGGCAGTCCTGACGGCTTTCCTGCTCCTTAGCAGCAAAGAAGGTTCGGATCCGTCCGTGGTGCAGGCGGCGATTGCCTATTTGTTTATTGTTGGGGCCCTCTCGGTGAGCGGAGCGATTGCCGGTATTATGTTGGTGAGTTCAAGAGAGGTAGGCCCGGCTCAGCTTCTGCGTGGCGAAGTTTTGGTGAGTGCGTTGATCACAGCGGCATCCTTTGGCCCGTCACCCATACTCTTTTTCCCCAGGGTCTTGATATCGACGGGAAGCCTTCCACGGCGACTTCCATTTATTGGGGTAGTAATTTCTATGACTTACAGCGGTGGAGACTGGGATAATAAAAAAAAAGTCCACGCAGCTGCCATAACCGGAGATACGGTGGGAGACCCTTACAAGGACACTTCGGGTCCTGCCATTAATCCGATGATCAAAGTGGTCAATATTGTGGCCATCCTGATTATCTCCATTTTCTTTGCACCCAAGGACAAGCTTTTTACCCTTGATAAACACGAGAAGGCTCCGGTTGTGCAGATGCAGACGATCAGCCCTCGCTGATTCGTTTCTTGTTTTCACATCTTGTTTGTGCGGCGGCACAGACGGGGTGATTTTTTGGGCTTTCACTTTACCCTCCTACACGGCATGGTGGGAACAGAGCCGGGAAGGGTTCTGTTTCGTTGAAAGAGCCGAACACTTACTATCAATACGCTGTTAAAACACGTAGGCTGTTAACGCAGGCGTTGGAATACAGCCAACTGGCCTTTTTTCCCAATCGCAGCTTTTTCCGCTCCTACAGTAAAGCCACATTCCGTAAAGATCTACGTGCCGCAGGCAATGTTGCGGTTCTGGCCTTTCCCCAGGGAATAGCGTTTGCTCTCATGGCGGGCCTTCCGATTGAATATGGCATTTACGGTTCTGCCGTTGCCTCCATCGTGGCACCTTTTTTTGCCAGCTCCCGCTTTACCGTTATTGGCCCAACCAATGCGACTTCGGTTCTGATTTTGAGCACCTTTCTTGTCTTGGGCCCGGCCGCCGACAAAGTGCAGACCATGAGCATGCTTCTGCTTTTGGTGGGGTTGTTTCTCATTGCCGGAGCTTTTTTGAGGGTGGCGACTCTTTTCCAGTATGTGTCACAAACCGTGGTGATTGCCTATATTACAGCCGCCGCAACGCTGATTGTGGCTAATCAGATCCACAACGTGTTGGGCTATCCGCTGGAAGGGGCGGGGGCTTTCGGTGATGTTTGTCTGAAAACCATACAGTATTTACCCGAGACCCATTGGCCTTCCTTGACCATCGGATTGCTGACGGCTGTCATCTGGTTTCTGACGGCGCGTCACTTCAAGCGACTGCCAACGGTGGCAGTTACCCTGGTTCTGGCCTCCATTTTGGCCTGGATATTGTCCAAGGCGGGATTACAGGTGGAGAATCTTGGAGGTATTCCGATGGGACATTGGCCCGTTTCCTTTCCTGTTCTTGATTTTGAGATGATGAGCCAATTGGCCAGCTCTGCTTTGGCCATTGCCTTTCTTTGTGTCCTGGAGGCCAACTCCATCGGGAAGTCCATCGCCAATCGGGCAGGTGACCGGCTTGATAGTAACCAGGAAATGCTGGGAGTGGGTGCGGCCAATTTGGCCTGCTCCATTTTTTCCGGCATGCCCGCCTCCGGTTCTTTGACCCGCTCGAATCTCAATTGGAAAAGTGGTGCGCTGACACCCATGTCCAGTATTATCAGTGGGTTGCTTTGCGCCGGGGCTGTTCTTCTTTTGGGCCCCTTGTTTGTTTACATCCCCAAGCCAGCTTTGGCGGTCATTGTCATTATTGTCGGATTGTCCCTGATCAACAAAGATCAGATCAAAGTGGCCTTCCGCTCCACGCGCTCGGATCGGATTGTTTTTTTGATCACGCTGGCAGCAGGCCTGCTGTTCGCTCTCGATTTCGCCATCTACCTAGGTGTGGCGGCATCCATCGTCCTCTTTCTGCGTAAAGCGAGCGAGCCTGAACTGGTAGAATACAGTTTTAACGAGCAGGGGAATCTCCAGGAGATGGATAAGGCCCAGACCAGAACCAATCCGGAAATTTCCATTGTCCATGTGGAAGGGGACCTTTTTTTCGGCGCTTCGGAACTTTTCCGGGACCAGGTCAGGAGGGTCTGCGAAGATTCCAATCTCAAGGTGATCATTCTTCGCCTGAAAAACGCCTATCATCTGGATGCAACCAGTGTGCTGGCCCTGGAAGAATTGATTCGTTACATGCGGGAAAGTGACCGCCATCTCATCATCAGTGGAGCACGGAAAGACGTGTACCGGGTGGTGAAAAATTCTGGACTGATTGATTATCTCGGTCGCGAAAACTTTTTCATGGGTTCACCTCAGAATCCGAATGTCGCCACACGTAACGCTCTCAAAAGAGCCCAGCAGTTGATTGGAGACAGGAAGGCGGAGATCAAAATTTATTACGATGCCAAGAAAGCTCCAGTTGGGAAGGCCTAGTTTCTTCCTTACCGTGAACGTAGTCAAGAACCCGCACGCATCCTCTCAAGAGAGATTTGTCCTCATGAATTCAGCGACATCCCTGAGTGTGGCCTGTGAGTCCTTCGAAACTCAGGATGACACAGTGGCGCAAAAAAGCCCCGTTGAATGAACAACGGGGCTTTTTATTGAACGCATCCTCAGCTCAGCGGATCGATATTGACCCAGGCTCTCTTCTCCCAGGATTCAATCCCTTTTTCCGCCAATTGAACACCTTTGGCGCCCTCCAGCAGTGACCAGCGGAAAGGTTCGTCCAACGCGATGTGGCGCAGAAACAATTCCCACTGGACTTTGAACGCATTGTCGTAGGTTTCTTGTTCAGGAACTTTGCTCCAGCCTTCATAGAAGTTGATGGGGTTGGCGATGTCCGGATTCCAGACGGGTTTGGGCGTGTTGCCGTAATGCTGGGTCCAGCATTCACGCAAGCCGCAGACGGCGGAGCCGTGGGTTCCGTCCACCTGTAACGTAAGCAGATCATCGCGGCGGACGCGGACAGTCCATGACGAATTGAAGTGAGCAATGACACCACCGGCCAGTTCGAAGGTGGCATAGGCGGAATCGTCCGCCGTGCACTTGTAGGCTTTGCCTTGTTCGTCGATACGTTCAGGGATGTGGGTCGCACCGATGCACGAGACGGCTTTGACTTCGCCGAAGAGGTTGTCGAGGACATAACGCCAATGGCAGAGCATGTCGACGATGATACCGCCGTCGTCTTCCTTACGGTAGTTCCAAGAGGGACGCTGGGCGGGGATGTTATGGCCTTCGTAGACCCAATAGCCGAACTCGCCGCGGATCGAGAGGATCTTGCCGAAGAAGCCCTGTTCTTGAAGGCGCTTGATTTTCAGCATGCCTGGAAGCCAAAGCTTGTCCTGCACCACGCCGTTTTTCACGCCGGCTTTTTTGCAGAGGTGGTAGAGATCGAGGGCGGTTTTGGTATCGACGGCAGTTGGTTTTTCGCAATAGACGTGCTTGCCGGCGGCGACGGCCTTGTGAACGCCTTCGGCGCGGCGACCCGTAGTCTGGGCATCGAAGTAAACCTGGTAGGATTTGTCGGCCATGACCTCATCAAGATTCGTGGTCCACTTCTTGACGGAGGTTCTTGCGCAGAGTTCTTTCAGTTTGTCTTCATTGCGTCCCACCAGGATAGGGTCGGGCATGATGATTTCGCTGGGGCTGACTTTGACGCCGCCCTGTTTGATGATGGCGTCGATGGAACGGATAAGGTGCTGGTTGGTGCCCATGCGCCCGGTGACGCCGTTCATGATGATTCCGATTTTGTGTTCTTTCATAAGGAGGGGAAACCCGCGCTAAGACGCCTAGGCGTCAAGGTTGAGATTTATTATTCAGGTTTTTTGGTGCATTGGGGTTGGGCGCCAGGGGGGAGTGCAGGGACGTCGATGCCGGCTTTGGGCAGGGTGCCATCGAGCTCCTGTCGCCAGTGGGCGACATCTCCGGCGGGGCCGTAGCAATAGATCATGCGGAGAGGTGCCGTGCCAATGTTAGTCAACTGGTGGAAAACACCGGAAGGAATGTAGACGGCCTGTCCTGTTGTTACGGTCTGTTTTTCTTCGCCCAGGCACATCTCACCGGTGCCTTCGACAATGAAGTAAACTTCTTCCTGTTCCTGGTTATGCCATGGGACCTGGCCGCCATCCGGATCCAGGGTGACATTACCCATGCTGAAGTTGGCAGCCTGGACGGGGGCGAGGCCTCCGACAAGATTTTGCGTGCGGCGACGGGCGGGATAACGGCGCCCTTCCATTTTTGCGAGGTCGGTTAGAATCATCATGATAGAAGTTTATGCGAAGAACGTGAGATAGGGTTTTTTGTTGATTTTACGCTGGAGATAGACGCCCAATTCCATCAGATGGTAATCGCCCCACATGGAGGATTCGCCGTAGGCAGCTTTGTCTTTTTCAGGACGATAATCCCAGCCGTTGGGTTGATGATAGATGCTGTGTAGCAAGAGTCCCTGATGTTCTTTCTTCGTGGAAAGATAGGGCTCCTGCAAAAGGGATGCCGAGGTGACAAGAGCTGCTTTTTCATAATGTGCAGCAGCGGTTTTGTCGCCTTTCGCTTCAAGATAGGCTGCGAGTCGGAACAGACCCTGGGCGGTGATGGCAGAGGCCGTGGAATCCACGGGTTCGTAGGCATTAAAGGGATCGGCGGGGCGGTTGAGATAATCCCCGAGCTTGTGCAGGTTAGGTCCACCCTGATCCCAGTAGCTGATGCCGTCGGTGGGGGTGTTCTCGATGAAATTATCTGCACAGGCTTTGGCAGCCTTGAACATGAGGGTCTCCCATTTGGATTTCCCTCCGTAGGGCTCGTATTCCCTGGCATCGGTGGCTGCGAGAAGTTCGAGTTCTTCGGCAAAACCAAGCGTGGCCCAGGATTGTCCGCGGGTCCATGTCGTGAAACCGGAATAACCCTGCTGCGAGTTGGGACAACGGAAGGCACCGTCTTTGGTGTTGAAGACACATTCGTGCGCGGTGCGTCCGTTGACGTCGTAGCTGTCACGACCTTCCCCGTAATAAACACTGTAAAGCGCGGTGGACTCGATGTGCTGCAGCGCACGATCCAGAAGACTGATGGTTTTGTCGCCTTCACCCATCAGGACATGGCCGAGCCTATGTGCCGTCATTAGGATGCGGCAGGAACGGATGGTGTCGACGAACAGGGAATGGGGGCCGTTGAAACTATGGATGAAGCCTCCTTCATGGCGGTTGGTCCAACGGGCTGCCTGCACCGCACCGGAAATCTTGATGGCCAGTTCGTAAAAGTTCTTTTCCCATTCGTTGGCTGGAATGCGCCCTTCCAACATAAGGCGGCGAAGGTTGCCGTAGGTGGAGAGATTGTTGAAACCGTGGTCATGCACGCCGATGTGGCTGACGTGGGAAGCCATGCGGGCCACGGTGCGGTCACGGCCGGATTTCAGACTGCTTTCATCCCCCGTGGCGTCAAAGTGGAGAACAGCAATGCCGTAGCGGAAGCCTTCAGTCCACTCGGTCCAACCGCGCGTGGTGTATTTTCCCTTGATGGTGAAGACGGGGGAACCTTTCCCCTCATCGTAATTCTGGTCAATGGAACTGATTTTTTCTTTGGCCAGGGAGAACATTTGATCGAGGGCTGGCGAAAGGGATTCGAGCTTGGGGGCTTTGTCGATGTTGATCATATAAGGCGAAAGTTTACGGTTTTACGTTTGTCGGTTTAAAGTTATCAGAGCCGTTTTAGATGGAAGCCTCCGTCGACATTGACGACTTCGCCGGTTGAGAAGGGGAAGCTTCCGGAAAGGATGGCTTCGACCGCCAAGCCGATGTCCTCGGGTTTGCCCCAACGTTTTTGCGGAACCAGACCCTGTGCCAGGAGCGCATCGTATTTTTCTTTAACACCGCTGGTCATATCGGTTTCCATGATGCCAGGGCGGATTTCGAAAACCTGCACACCTTGTTCAGCCAACCGCGTTGCAAAAAGCTGGGTGACCATGGACAGGCCTGCTTTGGAAATACAATATTCGCCCCGGTTGACGGAGGCGGTATAGGCCGAGATGGATGAGATAAACAAAACCTTGAAGCCAGCTTTCAGGCGGGGTTTGTCCGTGGTTTTCAACCAGTGATTGACCACGGCCTGGGTAAGGAAAAAAGGCCCTTTAAGATTGATACCGAGGACTTCATCAAATGATTCTTCGCTCATTTCTGTCAAATCGGCCCTGACGCGGGGAGCGATACCGGCATTGTTCACCAAGGCATCGAGTCGGCCAAAACGAGCCAGAACTTCCTGCACCAATCGTTGACGGTTGGCGCTGATACCGATATCGGCTTGAAAGATGTCGAATTGTTGGCTTGGGGAGGACGCCAATTCGCGGCAGAGTTTGGCGGTTTCTTCGGCTGCGACTTTGTTACCGGCGTAGTTGATGGCGACGTTATGTCCAGATTTGGCTGCATGGAGGGCGATGCCACGGCCCAGACCGCGGCTGGCACCGGTGATAAGGATTACGGCTTGGTTCATGGCTAAAACCTACCTTAGTCCAAAGAAATCCATTAGCAAAGAGCCTTAATTAATAGCACAAATTCGACTTTATTTCAGTGATATTTGGGCTATTCATAAGAGAAAGAGATTATGAAAGACTTTCAGCCCCTTTTTCTACAGGACTTGGACATCCAGATGCAGCAGCTTTCTGTACGTCGTCTTCAGTTGAATCGACATTTAAAAGAACTTACTTCAGTAGAGCAACATCACCATGACCATTTCCAAGTATTGCTTTACCTGGGTGGGCGTGGAGTCCAGTTGGTTGATGGACAGGGTTATCAGGTCAGGGCCGGAAGCATTTTGTGGTTTGAGCCAGGTCTGCCGCATGCATTCAAAGAGCTCCAAGGACTTAGACCTTTATGCCTGGTGCTTGATTTGGATCTCCAAGGGACCGGTTACCGGCCCAGCCGTCATGGTCAGCTTCGACCCGATGAATTATCCGAGGTGAAACAGCTTCTTTCCCGTCTGATGCAGATGAGGGATGATTCGGGACAGATCCGAAAAGCCGGCGTGGTGCTACTCGTGCTGGATATCCTCTTACGGAACATCGGATGGCTCGCTCCTTCCCAATCGACATTGTCTCCTCCCATCGTCCGTCGTGTAAGAACCATTCTCGAAGATCCTGCGACACGATCCATGCCTCTCAGTCAGATCGCCCAGCGGGCCGGGTATCAGCGTGATCATCTCAATCGCTTGCTAAAACAGGCATCTGGCTCCAGCATGGGACATCTTCGTGATCAGATGAGAATCAAACAAGCCAGGCAACTTTTGACCCAATCCCTGAAGGTGCAGGATGTGGCACAGCGCTTGGGATTCTCCGATCAGAATTATTTCGCGCGCTGGTTCCGGCAACAAACCGGACTACGTCCGACCCAATGGCGCGTTCAAAGTGCCTCTAACAAATAGGATTTATGGAATTCAAAGATTATTATAAAAGTCTGGGCGTTGCAAAAACCGCCACCCAGGAAGAGATCCGGCGGGCCTTCCGCAAACTGGCAAAAGTGCACCATCCGGATGTGGCCAAGAACAAGAAAACCGCCGAGACCAAGTTCAAAGAGATCAATGAGGCCTATGAAGTTTTGGGCGATGCGGACAAGCGTAAAAAATACGACCAACTCGGCTCATCCTGGGATCAACCACAGGCAGGGTTCCCTGGCGGCGGTTTCAATGGGGGATTTCCTGGCGGGGCCGGACGGCGAACACAAGGAGGCACGGAGTACCACTTTGAAGGAACAGGTTTTAGTGATTTCTTCGAGCAGTTTTTCGGTGGGGCCGGGGGAAATTCCTCTGGCGGCAGAGCAGAGGGAGGAGGTTTTCAGCAGAGGCGGGCCGTTTCGGCGGACGGGGAGGATGTTGAGGCCGAAATTCTGGTAACATTGGAGGAAGCACTGCGCGGCACCGAGCGGTCGGTTTCCCTCAGAAAATCAGATACGCAAGGAGGTGAAGGCAAACTACACACCCTCAAGATACGGATTCCGGCCGGAGTGCGTGAAGGTCAGCGTATACGCCTCGCCGGACAGGGAGAGCCGGGGCTAGGTCAGGGTCAAGCCGGGGATCTTTACCTGAAAATCAAATTTGCCCGGCATCCCCATTACCGGGTAAAAGACCATGATCTGTTTTACGACCTGGATCTGGCTCCATGGGAAGCGGTGCTGGGAACCAAGGTCACCGTGACGACACTCGATGGTGAAAAGGTTTCCGTGAATGTTCCACCGGCCGTGCAACAGGGAACCCAACTACGTCTCCGTGGGAAGGGGCTTCCTGACAACAAAAAAGAACGCCAAGACTTGTTTTTGAAAATCAGCATCGAGATACCAGACAGCATTACAGCGGAGGAACGCAGGCTTTGGGAACAGCTGGCGGAAACGGCAGCAGACCCTTCCAAAGCCTGAAGTTGTTGATGAAAGGAATGGGCTGGTTTCCGCTATCCCGCACGTGATAAAACTTTCCTTATGGTAACACGGAAAAGCAGCTGGATGTTTTTTGCTGTCTGCTTTTCGGGTTTCGTGGCCATCTCTTTTGTCTTCGATTCCCCACCGCTTTGGAAACTGGGGGATTACAGTCATTACTGGTGCACCGGACGGTTGTTTCTGACGGAAAGCAGCCCTTACGGCATTGACATGGCCCGGCATCCTGTGGGCGAAGGTTTTGATTGGAGCAGTGAGTTTGTTATTCGACAGGCCAGCAATCCTCCTCCCCTGTTGCTGTTCCTGTTACCTCTGGCTTTTTTCAATCCGCAGACCGGCTGGTGGATCTGGATGCTTGGTGGATTTCTCTTTTTTGCCTGGGCCTTGGCTATGATCCCTTTCTTGAGAGCCAGGGATTTGGATACGTCCTTAAAATCCATGAATTGGATACGGATGGCCGGTGTTCCTTTGCTGGTATTGGGCTCCTTTCCCGTGTGGGATTGGATCCGGCACGGGCAAATCTCGGGCTTGCTCGCAGCGATGTTGGTTCTTGCATGTTGGTGCCTCCACCGAAAGCATGAATTTTCATCCGGGTTTGTCTGCGGGGTGGCGGCCGGACTCAAAGTTTATCCGGGGCTGGCCTTCTTCTATTTTGCTGCGGCTAAAAAAACAAAGGCGATGGTGGGTTTCATCTGCGGCTTTGTAATGACCGTCCTCCTGCCCTTGGCATTTTTTTCTATAACCCTTTACCTGCAATGGCTCGACAAAGGGATGGAGGTCATATCCCATGGGGAAAAAATCCTGACCAACAATGCCGGATTTACCGGGCTGATCTATAAGCTGGAACAGGCACTCAACCTGCAGTTACCTAATGGGCAGATAGAGCGTGTCATTCCGGCCCTAGTGGCTCTGGTCATGGCACTGCTGTTGGGTTACAGGGCCCGGGATAGCCGCTGGCAGGTTCCTTGTCTGGCCATGGTGATTTCCTGGGCGGCCTTTTGTTCTCCGGTGTCATGGCCTCACTACGGTTGTCATTATCTTGTTACCTGCCTGCTAATGCTGGATATGGGCCACTCCAGAACGGCTTTGGCTTTTTGGTTTCTGACCATGTCGTTGCCGGTTTATTTTCTGCTGCCGATTCTGGGCAGTGGCCACTTTTTCATGGGCCTGAGCGTGCTGATGTTGGCCGGTTTGTGCGTTATGACGTGGATGTTGATACGGGACAAGACTCCCAGAAAAGCCTGAGGCGCAAAAAAACCCCGCAGTGATGCGGGGTTTTTTGATTTCAGTCGAAAGACCGGATCTCAGGAAGCGGCGAGGTCAACCACACTGATGCGGCGGTTGGGTTTGTCGAACTTTACCTTGCCTTCCGTGAGGGCGAAGAGGGTATGATCGCGGCCCATGCCGACGTTGGTTCCTGCGCGGAACTTGGTGCCGCGCTGGCGGACGATGATGTTACCGGCGAGAACATGTTCTCCACCGTATTTCTTGGTACCAAGGCGCTTGCTTACGCTGTCGCGCCCATTCTGTGTAGATCCTTGACCTTTTTTATGTGCCATAAAACTCCTGGAATTCGTTCAATCAGCCGACGATTTTGTTGATCTTGAGGCGGAGACGCTTCTGGCGATGACCGACGGTGCGGTGGTAACCTTTGCGGCGCTTGTATTTGAAAGCGATGACTTTGTCGCCTTTGACTTCGCCGATGATTTCAGCCGTGACGGAGGCGCCAGCTATGACGGGCTGGCCGACTGTGACAACGTCGCCGTTACCAATCATGAGCACGTCATTGAGGATGGCTTCCTTACCTTCTTCGGTTTCGAAAAGCTCCACATCGAGGATTTCTCCTTCGCTGACTTTATATTGCTTACTACCACTACGAATCACTGCAAACATACGTAAATTCCTTTTTAAGAGCTTCCTAAAATGCCCGAATCAATAAGCTGTGCAAGAAGAATTTAAGAAAAAGTCGAAGAACGTGGAAGCAGTGTGTCGTGGGGACACCAATTCTGTTCCCTGAGTTCCTTTACAGATGGGTTGACGAGGGCTAGAGACATGAGGATGGCTTACTTTGTTCATGATTTCAGCCCCTTTCTCTGGCAGTGGTCGGGGAATTGGGGCATCCGCTACTACGGCTTGGCCTACATGATGGGCTTTTTTGGGGCTTGGTACGGCCTGCGGGTGTTCCAACGCAAAGGCTGGTCGGAACTGAAGCCCGGGGAGGAAAGTGACCTCCTGACTTGGCTGGTGCTGGGCGTTTTGGTCGGTGGGCGCCTGGGGTATGTGTTTTTTTACGAAGACTGGGGCAGAACTCTGCAGGACCCGCTCAGCATCATTGCCTTCTGGAGAGAGGGGGGTATCAGCGGAATGGCCAGCCACGGGGGATTCATCGGGGTTATTCTGGCCGTTTATCTATTCAGCCGCAGCCGTAGGATCGGGTTCTGGCCTCTGGCAGATAATATCGCGGTTTTGACACCAATCGGTTTGTTTTTTGGGCGTATCGCCAACTTCATCAATGGCGAACTGTGGGGTCGCCCTAGCACGATGTCCTGGGCCGTTCTTTTCCCGGATGATCCCATGAGGTTACCCCGGCATCCTTCCCAGCTTTATGAAGCTTTCGGGGAGGGCTTGTTGCTGTTCATTGTGATGCTTTTTCTTCGCTCCAGGAATCCCGCACCGGGAAGGGTTTCCCTTCTCTTTCTGGGGTCCTATGCACTGGCCCGGATCACCTGTGAATTTTTCAGGGAACCGGATTGGGGGATTTACTATCTCGGTTTCCTGACCAAAGGACAGTTGTTGTCGATGGCACTCCTAGGATTTGCGGCTGCGCTTTGGTTTGTGTTGCCTTCGTCAAAGATGAAAAAATGTAGACCGTCTTTGTAAGACAACCGACAAGGGAAAACCCAGACGCATCCTTGTTTTCCTTGGGATCTTATCTAGGTTTAAATCAGGCAAGTGACCGATCTGACGAAAGTTGGATAGGAAAGTCCGAACACCGTATGGCAACCAGCCCTGTGAAAACGGGGGAGATCCGGGAGACCGGATTGACAGACAGTGTCACAGAAAAGAAACCGCCTCCCGCAAGGGGGGTAAGGGTGAAACGGTGGGGTAAGAGCCCACCGCCCAACGAGTAATCAATGGGGCAGGATAAACCTCTGGTGGTGCAAGGCCAAACAGGAAGTAAACCGGCCAGGTCCGGAGCCCGCAAGGGTTCCAGCTTCCAGGTAGGTCGCACCCTGTGCAAACAGGGTATCGGAGCAATCCGGTAAGATAAATGGTCACTGCCCCGGCTTTAAAAACCGGGGAACAAAATTCGGCTTATCGCCTAAATGAAGGGCGTCTGTGAAAACAGGCGCCCTTCTCCTTTTTCAGCGATCTACTCAACCGTTGATGATCTCGCCGCCGTTGGGATGCAACATCTGCCCGTTCATATAGGACGAATCCAAGGACGCGAGAAAAACATAACACTCGGCGCATTCCCAAGGCTGCCCGGCCCGACCGATTGGGGTATCGCCACCGAAGGTTTTGACTTCCTTGGCAGGATAAGTGGATGGAATAAGCGGTGTCCAGATGGGGCCCGGAGCGACGCCGTTGACGCGTATGCCGTCCTTGATCAACTGCTGGGATAAAGATCGGGTGAAGGAAACAATGGCGCCTTTGGTCGCCGAATAATCCAGCAGGCCCGGACTTCCGCGATAGGCGGTGACCGAGGCGGTGTTGATGACCGTGGCCCCTTTCCGTTTTTTCAGGTGGGGCAGGGAGGCTTTCACGAAATAAAACATCGAGAAAAGATTGGTTTCGAAAGTGCGTCGTAGCTGATCGGCACTGATATCCAAAATGGATTTCTGCGGATGCTGTTCCGCCGCGTTGTTAATAAGGATGTCCAGACGGCCAAAGGTTTTGACCGTTTGCAGCACTGCTTTTTTACAGAACGATTCCTTCCGGATATCTCCTTTGATCAGAAGGCATTTTCCTCCTAACTCCTTTTCGATCTGGCTCTGTGTGTCGAGAGCATCGGCTGTTTCATTAAGGTAAACAATGGCCACATGGGCTCCCTCCCGGGCATAAGCGAGAGCGCAGGCTTTTCCAATGCCGCTGTCGCCTCCGGTAATCAGGGCCGTCTTTCCGGATAACTTAGTGCTTCCCTTGATGGCACGGTTAAAATGGACCGGCGTGGGCTTCATCAGCTTTTCGCTTCCGGGCTGGCGTTTCTGATGCTGGGCCGGGCGCTGCCTTTCGGATGGTTTGGATCTACCCTGTTCTTTGGACTTGTTCACAACTTTAGGCCGGCGGGTTGGCGTCGCCTGTCTGGCGCTTTTTTTCTTCGGAAAATTTCTGAACGTCCTGCCTTGCCTTTTCCTTCTTGGCCCCGCCGCTTCGTTCGAAGTCCTGGCTGGCCTTCTTGAGTTCATTTCCTAAATCCGGAGTGGAAGGCGACGAAGCCTGGTGGGCACTTTTCAGGGGATTTTTTTTGTTGGAATTTTTCACGGTTTTTTCAGCAGAAAGCCACAGACGTCAACTGTATGCTGCAGTTTTTCCGGCATTTTTTTACTCGGTCTGTTCCATGATGGAACCAACGGTAGCTCCGACCGCAGTTCCTGCCAGAGCGCCTAGGGCTGCACCGAGCGGACCGGCTAAGGCGCCCGCCGCCATACCAATTGCGGCTCCCGTTGTCATACCGACAACATCATCACGGACATTGCGGTCGCCGTCCGGATTGTAATGGGCACCGTTGTGGTCGAGTACGGAAACGACCTCGCCTGTCTTGGCCGCAGGAACATGGGTCACCGAGACCAAGGTCTTTCCTTTTTCAATTTCGTTGGCGAGATATTTATGATCCGTGTCAGAATAGCCGACGGATTTTAATGCTTCCTTGCGATTTTCGCTGCAGCCGCAGGACTTGTCGGCGACATGCGAGACGGCGATGTCTTCGGAAAGATATCCTTTTTCTAATAGGTCATCGACTGCTTTATTGGCATCTTCGCGGTCCTTGAAGAGTGCCCCGACGATTTTGCTCGATGTGGATGTTTTGGTTGAAATAGCCATATGATTTTCCTTGGTTGATGTTTGTTTGAAACAAAGGCCGACCCCGAGTTCCATGATTCTTTAAGTAGAAACGCAGAGGCTATGCCAGGATGAGACTTTATTGTCCAAGATCCTGTGGAGTAGCGACTTAAGCAGGCCTGAACGGGAACTGAGGTGAGCCTTTTTAGCTGCAAAGTGCAGGGTATTCTTTCAGGGAGTTGGTATTCTGCAAGGAACAGGGCAAAAGGGGCTGACCCCATTCTCAGGCTTTGGGCTGCTGCTGGGTCACGCAATGTATGGATCCGAGGCCTGCCACCAGAGCCGTGCATTCAATGGGAATGATTTCGCGGCCAACGAAGGCGTCCTTGAACAGCGATAGGGCTTCGTTCTCGTTCGGGGCCGAATAAACAGGCACGAGCACGCAATCATTCGCGATGAGGAAATTGGCATAGCTGGCAGGTGAGCGGCCAAAGGGACCTTCCACCCATTTGTCAGGCATGGGGAGTTCGATTACTTCGAAAGGATCGCCATTCTGATCCCGCATGCTGCGGAGTTTGTCGGCATTGGTCTTCAGCGGAGCATAATTCGCGTCGGATTTATCGGTTTCCACCACGGTCAGGATGCGGGATGGATTGACGAAGCGGGTGATGTCGTCCACATGGCCGTCCGTGTCGTCGCCTTCAATTCCTTCGTCCAGCCAGAGGATGTTGCTCAGGCCCAGGAAACGTTTCAGTTTTTCCTCGATCTGCTCCTGCGTGAGATGCGGATTCCGGTTTTTGTTCAAGAGGCATTGCTTGGTGGTCAGGACGCTGCCCTTGCCATTGACGTCAATGGAGCCGCCTTCGAGGACGAGGTCGTGGCGGATCATGGGAATCTGCAGTAGCCGACTGGCGTGCCGGGGAATGGCATCGTCGTCGTTGTAAGGTTCATATTTTTTCCCCCACGCATTGAAAATGAAATCGTTGGCGATAATCGGCTGTGGGGCCACGGGATTTGTGATAAAGATCGGTCCCGCATCGCGCATCCACGAATCGTTGTAGGGGAAATGACAGATCTGTACGTTGAACCGCTTGCAGCCAGCCTTGCTTAGCTTTTCTTCAAGCAGGTCATCCGACTCGCAGCTTTTAACCAGGACATAGACTTTCTCGTGATGGCTTAAGGCCGATATCATCTGAGCATAGACGTCGCGCGCCTGATCCATGTGTTCGGGCCAGGTCTCGATGTTATCGGGCCAGGCCAGCCAGGTCGCTTCATGCGGCTCCCATTCAGCGGGCATTCGGTAGCCGCTGAAATCAAAAAGTGAGGAGTCGAAAACGGGATTCATGAGAATGGACCCTAGCGCAAAGACGCAACGTGGCAAAGGCGCAAGTTCTTCTACTCAATCAATGTAACGTTTGGTGATGTCACCGTAAGCATCAATACGGCGGTCCCGCACGAAAGGCCAGTGGCGGCGTGTGACGTCGACTTCGTTCAATTCGCAGGGAACGATGAGAATTTCTTCCTTGTCCTGCGACCCCAATTCAAGGATTTCGCCGAAAGGATCGCAGACAAAGGATCCTCCCCAGAAATCGAGATGTCCTTCCGATCCTACCCGGTTGACTGCTGCCACAAACACCCCGTTGGCAATGGCGTGGCTGCGCTGAATGGTCTGCCAGGCATCGGCCTGGCATTTTTTGATTTCAGGTTTTTCGTCGTGGGCCCATCCGATGGCGGTGGGGTAAAAGAGGATATCGGCTCCTTTAAGGGCCGTGATACGTGCTGCTTCCGGATACCATTGATCCCAGCAGACCAGGACGCCGATATCGGCATAACGTGTTTTGAAGGTCTTGAATCCCAAGTCGCCCGGGGTGAAGTAGAATTTTTCAAAAAAGGCGGGGTCTTCCGGGATATGCATTTTCCGGTAAATACCCAGAAGAGATCCGTCGGCATCCAGGACTGCGGCCGTGTTGTGGTAGAGACCC
Source organism: Methylacidiphilales bacterium (assembly GCA_038250235.1). Lineage (GTDB taxonomy): Bacteria > Verrucomicrobiota > Verrucomicrobiia > Methylacidiphilales > JAAUTS01 > JAAUTS01. The sequence continues at coordinate 72,039 of JBBSCO010000001.1, forward strand.
TTGGCACGTTTTTCGAAGAGGCTGGCAATGATAACAACCTGATGTTCCCTGGCCACGTTGCTCAAGGCTTCCGTGCTGGGTCCTGGGATGGATTCGGCCAGGTCAAAATGATCATGCTCTTCGGTGCGACAAAAGTATTCCGTGCGAAAAAGTTCCTGCAAACAGATGATCTGGGCCCCTTTTTCTGCGGCTTTTTTGCAACGCGCAACTGCCTTGGCCAGATTGGCTTGAGGATCAGCAGAACAGGTAAATTGAACCAGTCCGACGTTGACGGTGGATGCTTCACTCATGGCTAAATGGTTAAACCCTGAATTCTATTCGACAAGCCCTCATTTGGGCCGGGGGGGACTTTTTACCTGAACGTCACTCTGACCCGGCTTTCAGGGCCCAACGCAGCTTGGTGGAACTGGCCCGGGGATTTTGTCTGCATTCCTCTGGACCGGGGCGGGTAACTTCATCGGAAATGTCCGAATAGAGACCTTGATGCAGGCCTTGTTGAAAAGCCTTTTTTACGCGGCGATCTTCGCCGGAATGAAAGGTCAGAATCACAACCTTTCCTCCGGGTTTAAGGCAGTCCGGCAGATGTTTAAGCAGGGTTTCCAGAGCGGCGAACTCCTGGTTTACTTCGATGCGGAGTGCCTGAAAAACCCGGCGTATAGAGAGGGTTCTTTCCTCTTCAGGAAGGGTTCCCAGCACCTGCTGAAGTGCTGTGGCCAACTCGGTTGTACGGGCGAAGACTTTTCCGTGTAGCTTCTGGCTGAGGCGTTGAGCATGGGGTTCGTCGGCATTGTCCTGGAAGATCCGGCATAACTCCTCGGCAGTGCAGTCTTGCAGCAGACGGGATGCGGGGATGCCTTTGTCAGGATTCATGCGCATGTCCAAAGGTCCCTCCCATTTGACTGAAAAACCACGGTCTGGAGTATCCAGTTGCATGGAGGAAACCCCAAGGTCAGCGAAGATTCCATCAACCCCCTTCAGGTTGTCCCAGGCCAGTGCACGCCGGATACCGGCAAAATTGCTGCGTAGCACCTTGAACGTGTCAGGACCATAGCCTGCTTCGCGCAGACGCGCTTCCGTTTTCGGTTGCTCCAGGGGATCGACATCCATCCCAATGAGCAGGCCTCCCGGCTGGATACGGGAAAGGATTTCCCGGGCATGGCCTCCGTACCCCAGTGTGCAGTCCACATAGGTTTTCCCGGGCGAGGGAGCCAAAATTCCCAGGATCTCCTTTACCATGATAGGAATATGGGTGCCGGCGGGGGTTTTACCGGAGGCGATGACTTTGGCCACGGTTTCTGGATATTGTTCAGGACGGTGTTCCTTGTATTTTTCTTCGAATTTCCTGGGATTTTTTCCGGAGTAACGGGGCCGCCGTTTCCTGACCGGGTTCACGGCTGGATCGGGCAGAGGATCAGGATTGAAAGAGTTGCTCACAGTTCGTTGTATTTTTTGTTGGAATCTTTGGCTTTGTCCACGGGATAACGCTGCTCGTTCCTCTCCAGTTTTTGCAGGATGGCGTTTTCAAGATCCACACCGCTGTTATGGGCCATTTCAAACAAAAGAATTGCGATGTCCGCCATTTCCGAGGCGATTTCCTCTTTTTTCTGTAATACTCGTTGCTCAGACTGGCTTGGATCCTGCCAAACAAAATGCTGGAGCAGCTCTGAGGCTTCTACGGAGATGGCGACGGCCATTTCCTTGGGCCCGTGATAAATCTTCCAATTACGGGCGTCACGGAAACTCAGGATACGTGAGGTTAGACATGGGATAGTGGACATCGGCAATAACTTTGGAGAAGAGCGGGGGGCTTGAAAATCTTTAATCGCGGGGAACTTTTGCCCTTGTGGCTCGACAAGCTGCCCTTTCAATGTTAATAAAGTACGACTTTTTTCGTAAAAAGGATTCAGTGCAAGCCCGAAACCTGCTTCATAATACTTGAATTCAGTTTCCGGTGGCTCTGAATGGGTATTGAGGGTATGAAAAAATCAAGGGGTAAAAAGGGTTCCCTGTCCTACGGGTGGATTGTCTGCCTGGCTTTGTTGTCCGGTTGGGCTTCCCAACTGAGGGGAGATATTGTCCTCAGCAAGGCCGAACAGGAATTTCTCAAAAAGCATCCCGTCATAACCTTTGTCAGTCAGGAGAATTATCCGCCTTTTGAGTTTCTCGACACAGACGGGCAGAGTACCGGGATTTGTGTTGAGCTGGTACGCTGGATGGGTGCGGAGATCGGATTTACCCCGCGTTTTACCCACACCAATCTTCTCGAGGCCCAGAAAAACGTGTTGCTGGGACACGCCGATGTATTAACCAGTCTTTTTTACTCCGAAGAACGGAAAAGCCGCTTCGACTTCACCGAGGTCATAGTCAATGTTCCGGCCTCCATCTTTGTCCCTGTTTCGACTCCTGATATCGAAAATGGAGTGCATCTGACAAACAAGATCATCGCAATGCAGCGGGGTGATTATGCGGAGGAGTTTCTCAAGAAAAACAAGATCCCTGTTAGAATCGTTTACTCCAAGGATTTTGCAGGTGCCCTTGAACTGGTGTTGAAAGGAAAAGCTGAGGCCATGATCGGGGATGAACAGATTGTCCTCTTTGAGGCGACCGGGGCCAAATTGAATGCCAAATTCAAGATCGTTGGAAAACCACTTTATGAGGGCATTAACTGCATGGCTGTCAAAAGAGGGAACGAGGTTCTGCTGGGAATACTGAACAAAGGTATTCATGAGGCCAAAAAGCGTGGTATTTTTGACCAGATCTACCGCAAGTGGTTGGGAACCAATCCGGTGTCTGAAGAAAGTTTTTTCGAACGAAAACGCTCGGAAATCATTTTTGTGGCGGTGCTGCTTGTGGTGGTTCTCCTGATCGTGGCCGGATGGAACATTCAGCTCAGGATGATGGTCAGTCTGAGAACCATGGAGGTCAAAAAACGCGAATCGGCCTATCGCGCACTGACGGAAAATTCCATGGATCTGATTATTCGGCACGATCAGTCGCTGCAGATTATCTATGTCAACCTTGCGGCTGCCCGCTTTGTCGACAACAGGGTTCGTGATTTACATAATGTCACCCTGCATCAGGCCGGCTTCACCCTGGAAATGGCCAAAGAATGGGAGGAGGGGATACGGGAGGTGTTCACGACGAACAGGGCCAGGCGTCTTTTACTGGAGAGTTATTCCGGCAAGGACAAACTCTGGCTCGATTGTCGGCTGGTTCCGGAGTTTGGAGCGCAGAACCAGGTGGAAACGGTTCTCAGTACCTGCCGGGATATCACAGAAACGAAGAAAGCAGAGGAAGACCGCCGCATTTTGGAACTACAGATGCAGCAGGCCCAAAAGCTGGAGAGCCTCGGGGTCATGGCGGGTGGAATTGCCCATGATTTCAACAATCTCTTAACCATCATCCGTGGAAATGCGGAGCTGGCCTTGATGGAGGTGTCACAGGATGCACCATCCCGGCCTTTCCTGTTGTCGATCGATGAGACGACACAGAGGGCCGCCGATCTTTGTTCGCAACTTCTCGCCTACACGGGCAAGGCAAAATTTGTCACCAAATCCATTGATTTGAACGCGCTTCTTCATGAGACCATGGATCTTCTTGTAGTTTCGCTGGCCAAGCGTGCCTCGTTGGATCTTCGACTGAAGGACCGGCTTCCCCTGATTGAAGGCGACCAGACCCAAATTCAACAGATCCTGATGAATTTGGTTCTGAATGCAGCTGAAGCGGTGGAAGAAAAGCACGGCCTTGTTGTCATCGAGACAGGCTTTGAGAATTGTGAAACCTCGTTTATCCAGAACATCAGTGCAGGCTCCACTCTTACCTCCGGAACCTATGTTTACTTTAAAATCCTTGATAATGGCTGCGGTATGAGCGAACAGACCATGTCCCGCATCTTTGATCCGTTTTTCACGACCAAATTTACCGGGCGGGGTTTGGGTCTGGCCGCGGTGCTTGGGATTGTCAAAAGTCATAGCGGTTTTTTACGAGCCCTAAGCACTTTTGGGGAAGGTTCGGAATTTACCGTCTGGCTACCAACAATAGAAAATCAGACACCGGGGGTAAAAATAGTTGGGAATGTTATTCAGCAGGCTTGGCGGGGAAAAGGGATGATCTTATTGGCCGATGATGAAATTTCCGTGCAACGGGTCACCCGTCGCCTACTGGAAAAGGCGGGTTTTGATGTAATTGTGGCGGCGAATGGGAAGGAAGCGGTCGAACTTTATACTCAGCACCGCCAAAAGCTTGTCTTGGTTCTTTTGGATCTGACCATGCCGGTAATGGACGGGATCGAAGCGATGCGAAAGATGAGAGAAATTCAGCCAGACATCAAAGTCATCCTTTCCAGCGGCTACCATGAGTTGGAGGCCAAAGCATTGTTGAAGACAAACGAGCTGCCCCGGGCTTTTTTGGAGAAGCCCTATTCCTTCAACGACCTGCTGAAAACCCTGCGCATGGCTATCGAGGAGTAGGCTTCTTCCTTTGAGTCTTCAGTTTAAGACATACTTCTTAAGGGCGGGGCTTGGCATTTGTCGGAAATATGGGAGAGTGAGTAGCAGATGCCCATTGACTTCAACCTCTACTCCGCCCTGATCCACCGGCCCGGGAAGCAGGGCTGTTTTTACGGTTTCAAGGATGCGGATGAGGAACTGGTAGGATCTCCAGACGATTGGCCGCTCCTTGAGGAGAAACTGAAGCATTATCAGGTTCCTGGTCACGACCGCATGCATCCCCCAGGAGCTGCCGTGGGCCATTTCAATTACGAGGGCGGGTTCCGCTTCCGCTTTTACCGCGAGCTCGAAGTGTTATCGACGGATTCCGTCTATGTGCCGACCAAACAACTCCAGGAAGGCACCAACTTTTTAGCTTCCAAGTGGGAAACATCCCATGAACTGAATGATTACAGCCGCATGGTGGAGTCGGCCAAAGAGTCCATCCGCCAGGGTGACATCTATCAGGTTAATCTGGCCCGGAAATTTGAGCTGCCTGTGGAGAACTGGAACTCCGAACATTTTTTCAAAAGCCTTTGGCATACCACCCGCGCACCTTATGCCGGCTTTTTGCGCTATCAGGATACCGAACTTTATGCGGCCTCCCCCGAGCTTTTTTTAAGCATTCAAGGCAGGCGTATCACAAGCCAGCCCATCAAGGGAACCCGTCCACGCGGAACTGATGCCATGGATGACCGGCGGAACGCGCTGGAGCTGGCAACCAATGCCAAGGAAGTAGCGGAACTGATCATGATCACCGATCTTATTCGCAACGACCTTGGTTCCATATGCGACTACGGAAGCGTGGAAGTTAAAGAGTTGGTGCGTTGCAGGACTTATTCGCATGTTTTCCATCTGGTTTCCACTGTGGCTGGACGTATACGGGATGAACACTCTCATCTACAGGCAGTTCAGGCCTGTTTCCCGGGAGGCTCCATCACCGGTGCCCCCAAACTTAGGGCCATGGACGTGATCCGCGAGTTGGAGGGAAGGACAAGAGGCTTTTACACCGGGGCTTTCGGTTATTTCGGGTTTGACGGCTCGGTTCAACTGGCAATGTCCATCAGAACCTGCGAGCACCGGGGCGGCAGCCTTTCGTTCTGGACCGGCAGCGGTATTACGATCGATTCCGATCCGGTCAAAGAATTTGAGGAAACCAATTACAAGGCCCGTGCCATGCAGGACGCCTATCAACTGTATCAAAACACCCGGCCGGCGGGAGTTTCCGTCCCGTGACCGTTCCGTTCATTCCTATTGATGATCCCGGATTTCGCTGGGGATATGGCGTCTTTGAGACCATCAAAGTGCAGAATGGAATCGCGCTTTTCCACCAGATGCACCTGGAGAACATGTCAGAATCCGCACATGCAATGGGTCTGCGCCAGCCTTGCTTCGAGCGATGGAAAAAGGCCCCGGAAGGTCACGGTGTCTGGCGTTGGTACCTGACCCCCAAAATCGAAGAAAGCACTTGGGAAAAGGGTTATCCTACCCATAAAGAAAGTTTCAGCGTCCACTTGTCGGAATTGACCCTGCACAGCCAAAGCTGGGAAGCACGCTACAAAACGCTTTCCTACCTTCTACGTTACCAGGCACGAAAAGTCATGATGGACGCCGACCATGACGAAGCCGTGTTAATGAATGAAAAAAAAGAACTGGCGTCGACCTGCATGTCCAACCTGTTCTGGGTCAGTAATGGCAAAGTCTTCACCCCATCTCTGTCCTGTGGCTGCCGTGACGGCGTGGTACGCCGCTGGGTTATGGAAAGCTGGGCGGGAGAACTTGAAGAGGGAGCCTTCGGTCCGGAAGAATTGTTCCGTGCAGACGAAATTTTCCTAACCAACAGCCTCATCGGAATCATGCCGGTTTCATCGTGGCAGGGGAAAAATGTTTCAGGCCGCAAAGTCATTGTCCAACTCCAAGATTTATATCAGGCAAGTTGTAATCAGACGGCAGGCCTTTTATAGAACAACGGGCGGGATACCGGTACTCCGTTTGCTTCACGTCTGACTTCTAACTTCTGAGGCAGGCGTATCAATACGATTTGGCAAAGACCACGCGCTGTTTACTGGGCTTGCCGCTGAACGGGCAGGTTCCGGCCCCGTTGTCCCCGAACGGAATACAGCGGATGGTGACCTTAAGATCCGTTTTGATCTTTTCTTCCACGTCAGTATCGCCACACCAGTGGGTCAGTGCGAAGCCTCCATGGATCTCGGGTTTGCTGGCATTCTTCGGGGTAAAGAAGGCATAGAACTCTTCCTTGCTGTCGATCTTCTGCGTGTGGGTATTACGAAAATCCAAAGCGCGGTCGTAAAGACCTTTCTGGATTTCGGAAAGAATCCCTGACGCCTGTACCACGAAGTCAGCCTGGGGATAGGACTGTTTCGCTTTGGCGTCCTGGTCGCGACGGCCAACAAAAACGGTTCCGGCAGCAAGATCGCGGGGACCGATTTCCACACGTAGAGGCACGCCCTTCTTGATCCAGTCCCAGCTCTTGGCTCCACCCGCTTTATCGCGTGTATCGATTTTGACCCGTAGAAGTTCCCCATCCAACGATTGCATGCGCAATTCTCTGGCCAGCTTTTCGCAGGCCTCTAGCACCTGGGCCTTGCTGTCGTCTTTGGGGGTGACGGGCAGGATCACGATCTGGGCCGGGGCAACTTTAGGAGGCAGCACGAGACCGTTGTCATCGCTGTGTGCCATGAGAAGGGTCCCGATCAGGCGGGTGCTGACACCCCAGCTGGTGGTGTAGGCAAATTCGGGTTCGTTGTTGCGGTTGGCAAAACTGATGCCCGAGGCTTTGGAAAAATTCTGACCAAGGTAATGGGATGTTCCAGCCTGTACGGATTTGCGGTCCTGCACCATGGATTCTATGCAGAGCGTACGCACTGCCCCTGGAAAGCGTTCGCTTTCGCTCTTCTCGCCGGTCAGGACTGGAATGGCCAGATAGTCTTTGGCGAAGCTTTCATAGACCTTCAGCATCTTCTCTGTTTCTTCGATGGCCTCAGCGGAGGTTTCGTGCGCAGTGTGGCCTTCCTGCCAGAGGAACTCGGCTGTCCTCAGGAAAAGGCGCGGACGCATTTCCCATCGGACCACATTGGCCCATTGATTGATGAGGATGGGAAGATCACGGTAGGACTGTACCCAGCGGGCGTAGGCGGCCCCGATGATTGTTTCCGAGGTGGGACGGATGATGAGGGGTTCTGTCAGTTTTCCGGCAGGCACGAGTTTGCCGTCAGGACCGGCTTCGAGTCGGTGATGGGTAACGACGGCACATTCCTTGGCAAAACCTTCCACATGGGCGGCTTCCTTCTCCAAATAGCTCAAGGGGATGAAAAGGGGAAAGTAGGCGTTCTCGTGGCCTGTCTCCTTGAACATGCGGTCGAGAGGCTGTTGGATGCGCTCCCAGAGGCCATAGCCCCAGGGTTTTATCACCATACACCCGCGCACTTCAGAGTTTTCGGCCAGATCTGCGGCGGCGATGACCTGCTGATACCATTCAGGAAAATCCTGGGCACGGGTCGGTTGGATGGCAGTGGTTTCGTTGGCCATAAAAAGGAAAAGAGTACTGGGGAAAACCTGCTTGAACAGCAGAAAATCAGCTTCTAAGGCCGGGGAATCGGCGGCGGGACGATGCGTCCCTGGGGAGTGAGAGCGGCCCAGACCCAGGAACTACCAAAGAGTGTGATACCTATGATGGCCCAACTTAAGTTCATCAAAAGTTTCTCCGGGGGCATGAGGGTTCCGTTTAGAATTTTTTCGGCAATTTCACCGGGAGTCTGCCCGGAATGAAGGATTATGTTGACCAGAATGCCAGCGCCCAAAAGAGTCAGTGCATACCCAGTTACGGACAAGACTAGTTGGCAGACACCGGCTTTTTTTCTTCCCGAGCACAAGGTGCCCAGGCCTGGGAAAGCCAAAAGGTTGAGAAGAATGAAAAGAACTTTGAGCATCTGGGCACCCGGCATTTTCCAGGTATTCAGGTAGAGAGTTTGCTCCACAGAGTAATCAGGCTGACCAGAATGCAAAAAAAGATGGGAATCAGGGTAATTTTGAGCTCTTTTCCCAAAGAAAAAGCAAGTCGCCCAAGAGCACAGCTTTCCGGGATCCCTTTTCTTTTGAGATCAAGGGAACATTCAATCCGGGCCCGCTTATTCCGTATTTCTGAGAAAGGCAAGATCAGGATCAGACAAACTGAAATCCAAACCCAAAATAGGGCAGGGATAAAGTGGAGAAAGTTGACGTCGGACATCTACAAAGTATGGCGTAAACCGAAGCATTCTCCACATCAAAAATTCCTTGCTGATCTTCAGGCCTTGGTAATGCAATACCAGAGAGCAAAAAAAACTGTCTGGAACGGATTTTGGGTTATTGACCGGCTTAGCAGCAAGAAGTCTTGACCGGTTCCGACCACTTAAATAAGAATCAACCGATAGCATTTCCTGCCTTGCAAATATCTGCCATGAACACTACTCCTCCAACCGTCTGCATTTTGGGAGCAGGCCCATCTGGTATTGCAGCAGCCTTTTTTGCCCAGCGAAAAGGTCTTCGTGTTGTTTTGATCGAAGAAAAAGACTGGGTAGGTGGGAAGGGGGCCAGCCGCAAGGTGGATGACTATATTTTCGATTTTGGTCCCCATGCCTACCATCCGAAGAGTGCTGTCATCAATGAGTTGGTCAGGTCCCACTCCGGGGCTGACTATCTAAAAACAACTGTTAGGATGGAGCTGATCCTGAAGGGGAAGAACATGAACTACCCCTTTAACTTCAAAGAAGCTTTATGGAAGTTCAACCCGTTCTTTTCCCTCAAAATTCTTGGGGATTATCTGCTGGCCAAGGTAAGGAATTTTTTTACTCCGCTTCCCGAGAAATCTTTTCGGGATTGGGGCCTGAAACAATACGGGAAAACTCTTTACGACCTCTGTTTTGGCAATTACACCGAAAGGGTGTGGAAAGTGCCGGCTGGACAACTTTCCGTGGAGCTTGCCCGACGTAAGTTGCCCCGGTTCAGCATCCTATCCCTTTTGCATGATCTGATTTATAGAAAAGGGAAGCTGCACTCGCACATTTTCACCAACGAACTGGGTTACCACCGTGATGGGATGGGTAGTGTTTATGAGAAAATTGTGGAAGGTATCATTGGAAGAGGGGGGGAGTTGCTGAACGGATCGAAGCCCCTAAAGCTCCAGCACCATGCTAATGGAAACGGTTTTTCTCTTGAACTTGAAGGAACTGGGAAGCCTCCTATTTACTGTGATTATGTCATTTCGAGTATCCCTTTGCCGGAATTGCTTACTGTTTTGGGTCGAAGTGACGGGCGTTTTTTGCCCTTGGCCCCGAGACTCTCTTTCCGCCATATCCTGTTGATTTACGTGGTGCTGGAGATCCCCCGTTTTTCAAGAGCCCATTGGACCTATCTGGTGGACGACCGTTTTCATTTCCACAGAATCTCCGAGCAAAAAAATCTTTCAGCAGCTTGCGCTCCTCCGGACAAAACCGTGTTGACCATGGAGATCAGCTGTAGCGGGGAAGATCCGATGTGGAACTGGGAGCCCCACCAGTTCCGTGAAATGGTGAAGAGGGATCTGGCTTTTTTCAAAATCCCGGACGAGTCCATTCTCAACCTCTACAGCTCCAAGCTTGAGGATGCGTATCCGATCTATGCCATCGGCTTTGAAAAAGGCCTGGCTAGTTGTCTGGAGGAACTGGCCTCGGTTCCCGGATTGATCACAACCGGTAGGCAGGGACTTTTCCTCGATATTGATATGCATGACGCCATGGTTCTGGGCGAGAAGGCAGTGGAGAGTGTTTTGTCGGGATCGGTTGCCACATTCTACAAGGAGAACAGCGTTCTTCTTAGGCGCCCCTTATAACACGGGTGCTGTACCAGGTTCGGTATTCTTCGAGCATCGCAGTCACGGGCGGAACCGTGTAGTTGATGTCCGTACGCAGGGAACGCAGGCTTCTGTCGATACATGGAATATCGGAGGTTGTGACTAGCGTTTCCTTGCTGTAAACCTCACGGATTTTCAACAGTAGATCGTTTTTCGAAAGCCTATCGCCTCCCAGATGTAGCAGGCCTGTGATTTCATTCCGTACGGCATAAGCCAGGAAACGGACCAGTTCCAAGGTAGTTACGCCATTCCAAAAGACCTTCTGATAACCTTCCACAGGAAGTTTTGAGAAAAGAAACCAATCCAGCAAACCATCTGCAGTCACCAGCGAGTGTCCGATTAACGAAGTCCGGATGCAGAGGTGGGGTGGGTGAAAAACTTCTCCCAGGATTTTTCCAAAACCGTAGGCATCCGTGGCATCAGGTACGGATTTTTCCGTGTACGAACCTTTGTCGCCCAGAAATACACCATCGCTGCTGATCTGGATCAGACGGCTGCCGTTGTTTTTTTTGTCCAGTTCATCCGCCAGAAGACGGGGAAATGTTGCATTCAGGTACAAAAGTTCATCAGGATTTGATCCTGGCCGGGACGCTTTTCCAGCGATGGCATTGATCACCGTGACATTGCCCAGGGATTTGAGCCAACGTGTGAACGTTTTTGTTTCCCGGACATCCAACAACGTGAGATTCTGGTCAATGGCCTGGATGCCCGTTGGCCGTTTAGCCTGGCAGTGGATGGATCCAGAATAAACTTCCAGAAAGTGGAGGGCCGCCACATGTCCGAGCATTCCTCCCGATCCCAGAATAACCAGTGCCCGTGGCTGTTTCCTCATCGCTATCAGAGTATCCGTGGTTCCGGCAAAGGAACGATCCATTTTCCACCCCTCTCAGTGAAGGTAACCTCTTTGCGCATGATTTCTTCCAAATAGTTGTAAGCGAATACTACGGCATAGTCCGGAGGATCTTCCCGGAAAACATCGGCAGTAACAATGGGATTGTGCGTGCCCGGCATCACTCGTCCGATACGTTCCCGGGAATTGTCCACAACATAGGAAAGTATGTCCGGAGTCAGGGATGACATGTTGACATGAACGCTGGCCCGCCCCGAGGCACCGTAGCCGACCACGCGTTTACCTTCGGCATTCAGGGTCTTCACCAAATGGTGTAGCCTGGCGCTTTTTTCCCGGACTAAAGCTCCAAAGTTGTCGAAGGTCTTTTCCAGGTCAAAACCGCGGCTCTTTTCTTCGCTTAAATAAATCTGGAGGCGCTTCTCGATCGGTTGAGGAGATGGGTTACTGTTTCGTTGCACATGAACCCGGATCGAGCCGCAGTGGGTGGAAACGCGGATCACATCAAAAATATGCATCCCGAAGAGGGCGAAAAACTTTTTCAGGGCGTGAACGGAATGATACATCAGATGCTCGTGGTAGATCATGTCGTATTGGCACCCATCCAAAAGGTCGAAGAGGCATTGCACTTCAAAAAGAAATACTCCGTGTGGGGCCAGAAGATGGTCGATGCCATCCATCACGCCATGTAGATCGTCGATATGGGCGAAAACATTGTTGGCACTAATGGCGTCTGAGGCGCCCTGTTCACTTCGTATGACCCTTGCCAACCCAAGATCAAAAAAATCATTATAAATGTGGCAACCTCGCGACCGGGCAACAGCAGCTATATTTTCTGCGGGTTCAACTCCGACGGCACGGACGGAATATTCGTGCAGTGGTTTGAGTAGCACGCCGTCATTGCAACCGATTTCGACCACCAAAGCCCCGGGTTTTAGAAAGCGTCCTGTGATTTCCTTGGCATAATCCTGGAAATGTCTGGAAAGTGTGGCCGTGCTGGAGGCCAGATACCGGTAGTCTTTGAAGAGGATTTGTGGGTTGACGGTTTCGAGAATCTGCACTTCGTGACAGTTCCGGCAGAAGGAAAGAGTCAGAGGATACTTTCTTTCTGATGGCACGTTTCCAGGCAACAGAAAGCCTCCCGCGGGCGGGGTTTCTCCCAAGGCCAGAAAAGGATGCAGACCCGATGAATGGCACAGGCGGCAGGTGGTTCTAGAGTGCCAGTTTTCTTTCATACGTGGGGGAAGCTGTTGTTCAGTAAAAAGTGACTTCCTTGACGTGCATCAAAACCTTAACGAAGTCTGGCTGCCCGTCTTCCCGCATTTCCAGACGGACGGAGCGGGCATTTCCTTCGAGTCCCTTGAAGTCAAGGCGGAGGAAGGGGAAGGTCGGGTTGTCTTTTTTCAGTTTCATTGAAAAATTTCCGATCTCGGCCCCTTTGTCGTTCTTGATGATGGCCGTCAGAATGTTTTCCTGGCTGAATCCCACCTCCACCCCGTTTAGTTTTCTGTTGCTGGGGAAATCGATTTCCAGAACAAAGGGGTGGCCTCCGGCACCGCGCAGAACAGCAAGCCTGTTTCTATCAAAAAACATAGTGCTGTCCCCGATATCCAGGGGGCAGTTCCTGATGACCCAGGTCTCCCCGGAGGGAACCACCAAGGTGCTTTCGCGCAGCTGCAGCAGTTCGTAGGCTGCTATTTTAAAAAGGCGTTTGGCGTCGGACGAATACTTCAACCGGACAAAGTGGAAGCCAGGGGTGCCGTCGGGATATAGGACGATTTTCCCCAGATCCTGGTAGGACACCATCGGGGATTTCTGTATTTCCTTATACTGTTCATGTGTGACGACAAAAGGACCTCCCGGCAGTTCTATCTCGTTGTGGATGTAATATTCATAGTCCTGCAGTTTTACATTTTCCGGCGATTCAAAAAATTGGAGCAGGTATTCCGGACTGTTCATCCATCTGGTTGAGAGATGGACAGTCTCATTTGGGTTCTGTTTCAGGTATTCGGGAATGGCGTCACGTATGACTTCTTTGGAGCCCCAGGCCAGGCCGAACAAGCCAAAATTGTTGAACCAGCGTGGGCCATTTTTGAGGGAATCAAACGTCAGAAAAAAAGTATAGAATCCTAATAACACAAAAATAGCAGAATAAAGGGCCTGGCGGACATGGAAGAGTTTTACGCGCTGCAGAAGAAAATCCCCCCCAATCATGATCATCATACAGGCCGGCACCAGAAACGTCATGTTCCGGGTAATGACAGGCTCCACAAAAGCCGAACCGGCGGAAGAAGCTGCGATCAAAATAAGGATGAGCCGTGAGGATGGCTTTTTGATGTGGAAAAGACTGAGGGCCAAACCCAGATAGAGCAGGGGTGCCGTGACCGGAAGCAGATGGCCATGCATGGCCAGACGGTGCCTGAGATTGCTGCCCTCCCAGGCAAACCAGAAGTCGTGACTGAAACCCTTGACGTACGTGCTCAGAATCAGGTGCATTCTTGAGAAAAAAGGCATTTCGTTCGAGAGTGACAGGGAATAGTCTTGGATATGTTTTCCGGGAGAATCGGGATAGTTTCTGAAAAACAGAAACAAAGGAACAAGAAACAGACAGGAGAGGGCGAATGCTTTCAACACTGTCCTGTAATGTTTCAGGTGGTGTTTGAAATCCGAGAACAGAAGCAGCACGGATGTTACCAGCATTATAAGCGGGCCGGCGGAATAGGAGTAGAGGGTGAGAGCCCCGAATCCAGAGGCCCAATAGAGGGCATTTGTTTTTCCTGAAAGATAATCCAAATAAAAATAGCAGAACCAGATGTAGAACACCACGGTGTAGACACATTCAAAGGCCGTTCGCGAATGAAGAAACCAGGCTGGCATTGTCACCATAACAAGGGGAGCCAGCCACCAACCCTGGCAGTTGAAGTGACGTTTCAGAATAAGGGCAAGTCCGAACACTGCCCAGGCAGTCAGAAGCGCGGCTGAACCCCGCACCGCCGTTATGCTGTGGCCGAAGAGCAACCACCCGGGCATCTGGATGTAGTGGGCAATGGAGACAAAGCGATACCAGGGACCCTCGGCGGTTACTGGCAGAAAATGTCCGTGTTCATCAAAAAAACCATTCTTCCACAGGGCGGCGGCCCGCACTTGTTCCGCCGCTTCATCAGTAAAAAAATAGACGGGGAAATTCTCAAGAGAGATGAGGCGCGTGAAGAGGTAGATGGAAAGACCGGCCAGAAAAAGAATCTGGCTTTCCCTTCGGCCCAAAAAAACCAGGACGTTTTTCCAAGAAATATTCACACAATCGCAGCTCAGAGCCTAAGATTGTAGGTCTGTCGTTGGCAAGAGCGCAATTGTCCAAAGGAGGGGGTTACCAACAGGAATGGTTTGCGGCCGTAGAGAAGAAAAAATTATTTTTGCCTCGCCCGCCGTGCGGTCACTGCACGAGATCCAGCAGCGAGGTGCTTTTCCAGTCAATATCCCCGCTTTTTTTCAAAATCCAGGTTTCTGTATGTTCAGACGTTTGGTTTCTCTTGAGGAAGGACAGGGGGGCAACGCTTTCCAGCTCCAGCATTTCTTCATTGCTGAAGAGCTCGAAGTTCACCCCCATATCGGGATAACCTGCCTCGATGGAATTTTCGGAGAATGGAATGGTTTTGGCAAAAAGGGTGTCGCCCAATTGGTAGCCGACCCAGCCTGTCCTGTGCAGGAGCCCGAACTTGGTCGGTCCCGCATCGCTCCGTTGTTGAACCAGAATGTTTGGCCATGACCAATTGTAGCGGGCATCCAAGACATCCGTATAAGGCCAGAGAACCAGGCGGCGGTTTGGCAGGAGATCCGCAGGGTGTGTTCCTTTTTCCGGTTGGGGAATCACGGCCAGGCCGCCCGGTGCCATCACGCTGAGGGCCCAGGGCGCGATGGCGAAGTCCAGATCCCTTGTGGCCACAATACGGTGGGTTAAGGTTACTCTGTCTTTATCCGCATCCAGCCGCACTTCAAGCTCTTTGTTCCAGCCACTTTCAAGATTGGCTCCGGAGCTGATTTTGTAGTGGTTGGGTCCGATTTTTTTATAGGGAACCGGTTTATTGTCTGGCGCATAAGTGTAGCCATTCTCGGGTGATTCCGGGGAAATCCAGAATCGGTGGCCGCCGCGTATCTTCCATTCAGCTTCGCCACTTTTGCCCAGCTGGTCGGGATATTCCTTAAAGACGTTGGGGCCGCCGACGTGGGCCAGACGGATAACACGCGGTCCAACGTCGAGACTGATGACGAGTTCGATGCTTCCGTTGTTGAGGTGAAGGTTGTTGTTCCAGCCGTGGGACACGATGATTTCAGGCATATGCTGTTTCAGTTATGGGAGAAGAGTTTGGATTTTGTTTAAGTAAAGAGTGGTCCAATGATGCTCCCGGAGTGCCATTTTTCGGGCAATGTGCGCTGGCGAGTGCATGAGACCTATGGCGGCGTTGGTGGCGTCAGTGGGATTTTTGACCATGGTCAGGCTCGGCAACTGCCACTCGGCCAGGGTGGGTAGGGGCTGGGTCCAACAGGGAAGCCGACAAAGAGCGGCCTCCAAGGGAGGCAGACCATGGCCCTCGTAGGCGGAGGGAAAAAGAAGCACATCAGCCACACGGAAGCCCTGGGTCCAGACCTGTCCGATTTCGTCATTGTAATCGTTTAGAAAGAAAATGTCTTTTTCCAGGCCGAGCTGGGCTGGATATTCCTTCAAGTAGCTTTCATAACTTTGTCCGGCCGTGCCATAAACATCCTGGCTGGCCGTGATGAGGAGCATGGGATGGATGCCGGCTTTTTTGATCGCGTCCATGTATAGAATAGCCTGGTCGATGTTTTTCCGCTGCATCAGTTTGGTTGGATAATAAAAAATAATATCACGCTGGAGGTAATCCTGCTTCATCAGCCAATCGTAGAACTCAGGCTGCAACTCCAGCAATTCCTGGAACGAAACGCCATTCTCGACCACCGGAACGGAATCGGGAGGAAGATTCAGGGTCAGGCAGATTTCCTTCTTCCTGTTTTCACTAACGGCAACGTAGGTGACATTGGGATGGGCTTTCCGCATGAGGGCCCATGGCATTTTAGTAGGATTGGGTAGTGCGTAATTCTTGTTGGTCGCAGTGAAGTCGTGGGCCCATGCGAATGTTTTTTTGCTCTCCGCCAGTTTCCAGACGGCCTGGGTCAGGGCGAGATTGAAATGGGTGGTCAGTGCCCCATGGACAAAAACAGCATCCGCCCAGTCATAGTAGGGAGTGAGCACTTCCAACAGAAGTTTGTTGAGTTCCTGGAAATGTTTGTCGGTTTGGCCTTGGTCCACCGCCCGCTTCGCCGTGATATTTAATGGAAAACCAGGAGAAAGCTCTTTCAGGGACTCCACCTCATAGGTTTCCTGACTGGCCTGTCCGTGACCTGTGACCACCCGCACTTCGTGTCCTGCGGCGGCGAAAAGCTCGGCGTGGTGCCTCATCACGCTTTCGGGGCCACCAACCAGGGGCCAGAAGGTGCTGTTGAGAAGGAGTATTTTCATTTCTGGTGCAGATACAGAAAACCATGCTGCAACCAAAAAGCACGAAAAATGTCTTCAATCCGCAGTGTCATCATCTCATCAGGATTTGCACGGGAAAGGCAAGGAAAGGTTTTCTCTCTTGGAAATCACCCGGGAGAAGGGGGAATGTCAATTAATACCTCTCCTACCATATCCCCAGCCTATTCGTGCTATTCGCTATATTCATGGAAGCCAAGTTAATCTCACAGTGCCCCCCAAAGGATTTCTTTATTTGCAAGTTTTTAGAACGAGTGTCTATTGAAGGATGCAACGCAAGATACTGAAGTCCTCTTTTATCTGGGTGAAACTTTTGCAGCAGGCCCGTAACGTGGTGCCTGAGGCTTTCGATTCCGGTGGAAACCCTTTGAACTTTTTTGACGGAAACTGGATCGGTTCAGGTCATTCAAAGAACTTTGTCACCAGCCTGGACTGCAGTTTAATAACTGCTTTTCCCATGATTGACTTGAACACGGCCAAGCGGGCCGTTCACGCCAGTCATCTTCAATCCAAAGACTGGGCCAGGGTTGACCTCGACGAAAGGCGTGCCCGCGTGAGCCGGTGCGTCGATTCCTTGCGTCAGCATCGGGAGCTGTTGGCTGGACTTCTGGTTTGGGAAATTGGCAAGCCCTTCCACTTGGCCTTGAACGATGTGGATCGGTGTGTAACGGGTGTGGAATGGTATGTGGAAAATATCGAGGGGATGCTCCAGGGACGCCAACCCATAGGGCTTGTTTCCAATATCGCCTCCTGGAACTACCCTTACTCGGTCTTAATGCATGCCGCGCTTGTCCAGATGCTAGCGGGGAATGCGGTCATTGCCAAAACTCCCAGCGATGGCGGGCTGGTGGCACTAACGGTCGGCTGCGCGCTCGCCTCCCGCGCGGAACTTCCTTTCTCGCTTGTGAGCGGATCCGGGGGTCAACTCAGCGATGCCTTGGTTCGGAACGAGGACGTGGCATGTCTGGCCTTTGTTGGGGGTAAAACAAACGGCGGGGTCATTGCTGCAAGCCTCTTTGATCAACATAAGCGCTACATGCTCGAAATGGAGGGCGTCAATGCTTACGGCGTCTGGGATTTTTCTGACTGGCAACTTCTGGCTGAACAGATCAAAAAAGGCTACGAGTACGGTAAACAGCGGTGCACGGCTTATGCCCGTTTTGTCATTCAACGTGACCTCTTTCCCAAGTTCCTTTCCGTTTACACTGACGTGCTGCAATCCCTGCGCTATGGCCATCCACTCCTCGTTGAAAAAGAAGAGGATCCACTTCCGAAATACGACTTCGGGCCCTTGATCAATTCCAAAAAGGTGGAAGAAATTCAGGTGCGTTACAGTGAGGCTAAAGGCAAAGGCGGGGTCTCCATCTATGAAGGTGTCTTCGACGAAACGATGTTCCTGCCAGGACAGGATATCTCCGCCTACAGCCCACCGCTCTCCATTCTGAACGTTCCCCGCAACAGCGAGATTTATCACAGTGAACCGTTTGGGCCGCTTGACACCATCGTGATCGTGGATCGCCTGGAAGAACTCGTGGCGGAGATGAATGTCTCCAATGGCTGTCTCGTCGCCAGTTTGGCCACTGACAAGCCCCAGTTGGCGGCGGAGATTATTCCTCAACTTCGCGCCTTTAAAACCGGGGTCAATCGCTTGCGGTCACGGGGCGATAATGCGGAAGCTTTCGGAGGCAAGGGGCAATCCTGGAAAGGCTGCTTTGTCGGAGGAGAATACCTGGTTCAAGCCGTGACCATGGAGCAGAAGGGACAATCTCTCTTCGGTAACTTTCCGAATTACGTCCAATTCCCGCCTACCTAAGCACCCGACCTTCCTCCACAGGCTGTTACGTTGTAGTAGGCTCCTTGAAATTCAATGCGTATCTGTCGTGCCATAAACGCAAGCTATTCTTGAACCGTAATTTCTGCCAAGTATGATTGAGTGACCCCAATATCTTGGTTCAAAAAAAAGCGCGTTCGACCTTTCGGCGGAACGCGCTTTTTTCTGAAGAGGCGGGATCAGCCTTTCTTCAGAAGGGGCAGACCGGTGCGGGCGTTTTCGGAAACGACATATCCGGTGGGCAGGGCATCGAGGGCGTTTGGACCCGCAACTCCGGCAAAGTAATAGAGAGTGACTTTTGAGCCACCTTTGAGTTCCTGAACACGGTTGTGAAGGAAGTAAGTTTTTCCGCTTTTTTTGCTGACGACGCTAAAGGACATGATTGATTCTCCTGGTGAGTGGTTGACCGTACAGGACTTGAGTAGCCCGTATGGAGGGTTCTTTTTATCAGCCTGTTACCTCAACTGGGAGGAATCAAGCTTCAAATGGGGGTTCTTAGACCAGTCCGGCAGTCTTCAGAGTGGCGTAAACACCATTCTTATCCATGGTTTTCATGGCGCGGGCGGACAGTTTCAGGGTGACAAAACGTTTCAGTTCGGGAACCCAGAGACGTTTGGCCCGCAGGTTGGGGACAAACTCACGGGGTGTGTTGCTGGTAACGTGAGTACCGATACCGCCCTTTTTCTTGGCTTTACCGCTGCGATTGATGGTATGGCCGCGGGTGGGTTTTTTACCTGTGATAATGCAAGTGCGTGACATAATTATTTAACCAGCAGGAGGTTACGGGCGCGTTTGATTTCGCGGGTTAATTTGCGGTGGAGCTTGGTCGTCATGCCGGTAATGCGGCGGGGAAGGATTTTACCCTTTTCCGTAACGAACTTCTTCAGCAAATCGGGGTTTTTATAATCGAGGGCATCGACGCTGACATCGATACGCTTGCGATTGGTGATACGGCCGGAGCGACGGCGGCGGCGTTGGTTTTTCTTAATCGTGGATCCCATAGAGTTATTCTTTCAATTTCGGCTTTTCTTCCTCATCGCCTTCTTCTTCTTCTTCAAAAAAGTTATCGGTCGAGTCCATGAACTGCGCCGCCGTTTCCCAGCGGTTTTTGCCTTTGGCTTCTTTTTCAGCCTGTTCCTGGCATTCGCGGGTATAGCGGGCAAAAGGAATGGCCTCGAGCCGGGTGATGGGGATGGGGATGGCGGACATTTCACAAATGCCGTAACCACCCAATTCGATACGTTTGAGGGCTTCCTCAATTTCGTAAAGGGCGTCCTGTTCCTGTGAGAGCAGGCTCAGGGCAAAATCTTTTTCGTAGGCATCGGATCCGGCATCAGCCTGGTGCATGCCAAATGCGGAGGAGGAGGCACCTTCGTCGCGGGCGCGAAGGTTGTCCTGAGCGACACCCTGCATCTGGTCCAGAAGGTGGTCGCGAAGTTCAAGAATCTTCTGTTTTTGTTGATCAAGGAACTTCTTGTTCAAGGTCTGCTTTTTGGCTCCGGGCAAAATTGTGGCCGGTTCAGGGATGAATGAGGGCTTGGGTCCTTTGATAGGAAAGGGAGGGCTGGGAAATTTGCGGGAACTGACATGCGTTGTCACGGCCGGGGGCCTGATGAGCTGCTTAGTGGCTTTTTTCGCTTTAGGGATTTTGGGAACTTTGGCTGCCTTGGGGGCTTTTACCACTTTGGCAGCTTTAATGGCTTTAACCGCTTTGGTAGATGGTTTACTCTTTTTGACCACTTTGACAGGCATGGAGGGCTTTGCGGCCACGGGCTTGGCCTTGGCCTTGGCCTTGGCCTTGACCTTGGGTTTGGAAACTTTGACCAGCTTAGCTGCCTTTTTGTTCTTATTTTTGACTTTTTTGGCCATAGCGAGCCTAGAGTTCTAGCGCAGGGGTCTGGCCTTGCCAACAAGAAAAATGAGGAAATTTTTCGGGAGCTTCAATTATTTTAGCAGGGAGAACGCCAAGTTCCTCAATGGCTAAAAAAGGTTTTTCCAAAAAAGATGGAATTCCCAGCGTTTCCCTTGGCCGATTCTGCTCCCGTTACGTCGGGACGGGAGAACCGGCTTGTCATTATCCTACATGCGTTGCGATCTCTTTGTTCAATTCCCTTGTTAAAGGGTCAGGTAGGTCGATTTGGTCATACCCTTTTCGTAATCTTCCAGAAGGCGCATGCCTTCATTGGGCTTTAGCAGGTCGGCTTTGATGGCGGCGTCAATCTGGGCTTTAAGCAGGCGGGCCAACTGGTTGGGCTCATACTGGACGTCACTCAAAACCTGACCGATCGTGTAACCCGGGATGACTTCTTCGATATAAAAGCCAGAGGTTTCATCCTCGTCCTGAAAGACATGGGCTTCGGTCACGGGTCCGAAGAGGTTGTGCAGGTCTCCCATAACATCCTGATAGGCCCCCATGAGGAAGAAGCCGAGCAGGTAGGGCACGCCGGGCTTGTAATCGTGCATGGGCAGGGTACTGCGGACGGTGTCATCATTGATGAAGGTGTCAATCTTTCCGTCGGAGTCGCAGGTGATATCCACCAGTGTGGCTTCATGCAGGGGTTTCTCGTTGAGGCGATGGATCGGTGCTATGGGAAAAAGTTGTCCGACCGCCCAGTGATCGATGAGAGACTGGAAAACTGAAAAGTTGCAAAGGTATTGTTCGCTCAGTTGGTTGGAAAGTTCCTGCACCTCGTGCGGAATGCTTTTGGCACCTTCGAACATTTTCATGATGTTGTTGGAGAGCTGCCAGAAGCCGGTTTCGATTTTGGCCTTGGCTTCCAGATCGATGAGGCCGAGTTCGAAACGGGAGTTGGCTTCATCCTTGATCTGGTGGGCCTGGTGGAGGCATTCGCGCCGGTTGCGCTTGTTCAACTTTTTCATGATCTCCGCCAGTTCCTTGACCAGCTTGTGGTCGTTTTCCTGGACGGCAGTGAATTCGTGCTTGGTTTTTTCGATGCTGCCGAAGACTTCGACGACCAACACGGAATGGTGGGCCACAACAGCACGGCCGCTTTCACTGACGATATTGGGATGGGGGACGTTTTCCTCCCCACAGATGTCTGCAATGTTGTAGACAACGTCGCGGGTATATTCGGCCAGATTGTAGTTGGTGGAACTTTCCGAACTGGTCCGCGTACCGTTGTAATCGACTCCGAGTCCCCCACCCACGTCGATGTAGCCGATCTCAAAACCCAATTTGCGGAGTTTGGCATAATAGCGGGTGGCCTCACGAACGGCTTTTTTGACCGTGATGATGTCGGGAATCTGGGATCCGACATGGAAGTGGATCAATTGGAAGCAGTGGGTAAGATTGCGGGATTTCAGGAGTTCGGCGGCTTCGAGCAGGTCGGCCGTGGAAAGACCGAATTTGGCTTCCTCTCCGCCGGAGAGTGCCCACTTGCCGGAGCTCTTGGTCTGAAGGCGGACACGGATGCCGATACCGGGTTCGACGCCCATCTGTTCGGCGATGTCGAGGATGCGCTGTAGTTCCTCTATTTTTTCCACCACCATGATGACTTTTTTGTTCAATTTTCGTCCGGTGAGCGCAATACGGATGAACTCGGCATCTTTGTAGCCGTTGCAGATAAGAAGGCTTTCCTGGTCTTCATGGATAGCGAGGGCGGCGAAGAGTTCGGGCTTGGAGCCGACTTCCAGGCCATAATGGTAGGGGCGTCCGGCTTCTTTGATTTCTTCCACCACCTCGCGGAGCTGGTTGACTTTGATGGGGAATACGCCGCGGTATTGGCCCTGGTAGTTGAGTTCGCGGATGGCGTTGCCAAAGCAGTCGTTGATGCGGCGGACCTGGTTACGCAGCAGATCCTGAAATCGTACGAGGAGGGGGAAGGGGAGTCCGCGGTTGCGGGCTTCCTGCACCACTTCATAGAGATCGATGTCGGAGCCCTGGCCTGGTTGTGGGCTGACGGAGATGTTGCCTTTGTCGTTGACGCTGAAGTAATCACCGCCCCAGTGGTCAATGCTGTAGAGTTCCTTGGCTTGTTCGATGGACCAGGATTCAGAAGTTTTATGCATGTCTAGATGTTCTTATAAGCAAGTTGTTCAGTTATGCAATGAGACGAATGAAAATAATTCAAGAAATTCTCCCGGGCCTTTGCCGCAAGGAAGCGGTATTTTCAGCCATGGGCTTTCTCGCGCCTTGTTATTTGCAGGGGGACGACTAAATTCAGGGAATGTCAGAAGCGTTAACCGAGGTCCGCATCATGGGGCTGATTCCCTCCAACAACGGTGTGGCGGTCTTCCTGGGCAACGAGGAAAAAACATTCAGCATTCATGTTGATCACGGAGTGGGCACCAACATTGCGCTCCTGCTCCGGGGTGAAAAACGTCAGAGGCCGCTGACGCATGATCTGATCAACCTGATTTTCCAGGCCTTTACCATTTCAGTGGTCAAGATCGTCATCAACGATCTGAAGGACGACACCTATTTTGCACGGTTGGTTTTGAGGGCCGAGAATGAAGTGCACCGCAAACTGGCGGAAATCGATGCGCGTCCCAGTGATTGTCTGGCGATTGCACTGGAAACCCAGACGCCGATTTATGTATCGGCCAAAGTCTGGGATCAGGTTTCGGATATCACGGATGTTTTTGAGGAAATGAAAAAGAAATTCGACGAGCACGGGTTGGACGACACAGATGAGGGCGGAGATGATGAGGATGAAGGTGAAGTGAAAGAACGGGATTAGCTCAGCGTTCAGTTTTTCTGGTAGAGGTTGGAGTAGACAAGAAGTTCGAGTAGCCTGGGCTGGTGTTGCAGGATTTTGACAGTAGCTTGTGCGGTTTTTGGGTGCAGGGCCAGCCAACGGGTCAGTTGGTTGTGAAATGCCATCTTCCGGTACAGCTCGCGGTGTTTCTCCATATAAATGGGGGCCAGCGAATAGAGGGAACGCCCTTCAAAGGCCTTGGCTGTACAGCGCCCAGCCAACTGGCCTGAGCGCATGGCCATGTAAGTGCCTTCGCCGGTGAAGGGTTCGATGATTCTGGCGGCATCACCTATCAGGAGTGTCTGTTCCCTGGCGACCTCCCCAGGCATACGGGAAAGTGGGGTTACACTTTTCCAGGCCAATGAAGTCGCGATACCGAGGTAGCGGGAGGCGATTTCCTGGGGCGTGGCTTTGCAGGGTTGGTTGAGCACGATGCAGACATTGGCTTCCTGTTCGTTGTGGCGAACTGTTCCGAGGTAGCCTTGGTCGAAAAATTTCATATGCACTCCCTTTTCGATGGTGGCGGCGGGAGCCCGGCTTTGCCAGGCAACGCGGCGGCAGAGGGCCTTGCCCACGGGAAGGCCTGCACTGCGGGCCACCCAGGAGTTGCGGCCATCCGCACCGATTAGAACCCTGGCCTTGAATTCTCCCTGATCCGTCACGATGCAGGCAGGACCGTTTATTTCGAGAATCCGTGAGTTTTCATGGACAACAACCCCGGATTTTTCCGCCTCTCTCAGCAGCCAATCATCCATCAGCGTGCGGGACACTGCCCGGTGAGGGCGGTCGTTTCCTGAGAGAGGAACGCGAAGGGGGGGATTCGTTCCGGCCGAGATAAAAAAATCAGTGATGGCATAATGGGGAAGGGATTCAAAAGGGCGGAGAAGATCCTCCTCTTCCCAAAGATTATAGGAGCGTGGTGTCAGGCAATCCCCGCAAATTTTCGGGCGGGGAAACTGGGCCTTGTCGACAAGAAGAACTGAAAAGCCTTTCCGGGCCAGGTGGCGGGAGCAGACAGAACCTGCCGGGCCGGCCCCGATCACGATGACATCAAAAGACATGTGCCCGAACGTAGCTTGAAACGTGCCGAATACCAGACTCAAGCGAAGAGGAGAGGCTTAACGCAAAGTCGCAACGCGGCAAAGATGCAGAGACGCCAGCTTTCTAAAACAGTTAAACAGACAGTTTTCTGGGTAGCCGAAAAATACAAAAAAATTAGAACGAGCAGCTGTGATGGCATGGCTCCACGCCTTTTGCTGAGTGGGCTTGGAGCCCGCCCTCCTACAATTGAATTTCTACAAGAACTAAGCCACGAAGCCAACGGGTTTAAAGTCGTGGGAGGGCAGGATGGTCTTGAGATTGGTATTCCCCAGGTGGGAGGAAACCACCTCGCCCAGAACATCCCGGAAATCCGTGGTGTGGAGGAGGTCTCGTTTTTCATGCAGGTTTTCCTTGGCCAGTCCCGGCCAGAGGCCCGAGATGGGGCGGGCTGCGCCTTGGCTGGCTTTCATCACCGGGCCACCGATGGCCAGCATGCAGTTGGCCCAGCCGTGGTCGGTGCCACCGGTTCCGTTTTCTGCGGCCGTGCGTCCGAAATCGCTCAGGGTCAGAACCAGCACATCGTCCATGCGGCCTTCCATGTCCCTGGTGAAAGCGGCCAGTCCTTCGGAGAGGGTTTGCATCATGTTGCCGAAGGAGCCTTTTACACCGCCCTGGTTCTGGTGGGTGTCCCAGCCGCCGTAACCGATTTCGAGCACTTCGACACCGAGATTGGCTTTGATCAGGCGGGCGGCTTCCTTCAATTTATTGGCAAAGCCATTTTTGGGATAATCGACGGCGGGTTTGTAGGGGGTCCGGGCCAGGTCCCGCAACTGGGCGGCTCCATCCAAAGTGGTCTGGCCTGTCTGGGCTAGCATGTCCATGGCGGCATTCCGGTGTAAGGCAGGATCGGTGCTATAGGCATGTTCCAGTGCTGCGGTCAGTTGAAGTTCTTCCATGGGGGTTTTGGAGGGCAGGGTCAGGTCTTCCAGCCCCCGCATGGCGACGGCGGGAGCCTTGCCCCGGAGAATGCGGGGAAGGCTATCACCAATGGAGACGGCCCGAACAGGGCCACGGCCTTCCGAAGTGAGGAGATGGCGGTTGAGCCAGCCGTCGGAGTTGACGGTGTTGCCGATGACGCCTGTTTCCCACACATCCTGTTCTTCAAAGTGGGAGCGGGTGTTCTGGGCATAACCTACCGCCTGTAGGGAGGTGGCCAGGCCGTTTTTCAGAAAGGGCAGCAGGGCGGCGGCCCGTGGATGCAGTCCGAATTGATCCGTCAGTTCGAGCACGCCATCAGGAGATCCGGGCTTGGCCAGAGCCAGTCCTTTGCGCAGGGAGTAGTAGGCGGGATCGCCAAAGGGAACGATGAAGTTGAGTCCATCCATGCCGCCCCGGAGAAAAATTACGACCAGTGTTTTGTTCCTGGCCACGGGATTGAGCTGGTTGGAGGAGATGCCCGCCTGGCCTAGCAGATCCAGTGGGGAAATACCGCAGTAAAGTGCAAGGGCACCGGAGGATTTCAAGAAGTAACGACGAGTGATGTTCATAGTTTTTTTTTGTTATCGCAAATTGGATTCGGGTACACGTGCCACCATCATACCCAATTGTGTGCTCATGTCATCTCGCGCATCGTTTTTTGATTCAAGCCAGGTCAGCAGGGCCTGGTTCGATTGTGAGCCCAAAAGGAGCCCGTTCAGGCGCAGCGACATCCAATCAATGGCCCATTGGCGTTGATCCGGACTCCAGGTTGCCGGAGCTTGGCGTTCCCAAGGTTGGCGCAGTGGAGCAAAACGGAATTCGGAAGTCCAACGCCAGCGTTGGAGCAGGGCATTGGAATCAGCATAGGAAGCGTCAGACTGGGGATAACCATCGGGTGTGGCGCGGTCAAAGAGGCCCATGCCACTGAGTTTGAGAAAAGCACCTGTTTCCCGGATTCCCCCCCGGTCAATCATACGGCTCATGCGCACGGCATAGTCCAAAGGCGTGGTCATTCGGGGTGTTTTTATGCTTTCCCAAAACTCAGGACGCCGTGTCATTGCTACCAGCACTGCGGTTAGATCCCCGCCGCTGGAAAGGTACACCTCGGAAAGTGAGGCGACCAGTTCTTCCGGTGCCGGCAGTACAACGTAATGCTCAATCAGTTTGCGGCAGATAAAGCGGGAGGTGGAGGGGTGCATGGACAACATTTCCAGAGCCATGCATGCGCGGTCGTAACGTTCCTCGGGAGGCACCTCCGGGAAAAGCATTCCCATCACCCGGTGCGGGCCTTTGGCGTTCAAGCCCGGTTCATAGCGGAAGGTGGAGACCAGGTCATGGCTGCGTCCCCCAGTTGAAACTTCCTCACTTAGCGTCCAGCCGGTGAGAAGTCTGGCCAGCGAGGTCACGTCTTCCTGGTTGTAGCCGCCTTTCACTCCGACAGTGTGCAACTCCAGAATTTCACGGGCATAGTTTTCATTCAACTTTTTGGCGAAGCTGCGATGCTGGTCGAGGTAGACCAGCATGGCGGGGCTGCTGGCCGAGGTGGCGAGAAGATCCTTGAAACGTCCGATGCCCTGGCGGTTGAACGATTCGTGTTCTTCCCACTTGTTAAGAGCGCCGACTTTTTGCTGCCAGGTGGAAAAATGGTTTTCGGCCCACATGACGAAACGTGCGCGAACCGGGTTGGAAGTTTGTTGGAGTTCCGCCAGCACTCTGGCAGAAATGTCATTGGGCCTTTCCTCCCCTGGGAAACGTATGGCCAGGGCATCCTGCATGGCAGACTGGGAGGGTTGGTCGATATCCTCACGAAGGCGGGCTTCCAGCCAGGTCTCGGCACCTTTCACCAGGATCTCGGCCATCAATTCGGGCTCGGGACCGTAGCCAAAGCGGTTCAGGAGGTGAAGGGCTTTGTCATATTCCGTCAGCACATCCTGCCCGACAAAGCGGACAGGAATGGAAACTTCCATGACCGGGGGGGTATCTTTCCCATTCAACACACGCACCCACAGGCGTTCCGGTCCGACTGGTGGGGTTCTCAACAGCCAGGGCACGAGCCAGGAGCCCAACCCGTCCTGCGGAGCTTCGGCCGAACCCAGAACCTGGTCTCCGAGGAGAACCTCGGCGCGGTCTCCTTTGCGGATACCCAGGCCATCCAATACAACCAGGCCGCAGGAGCCGACTTCTGTGTTAAGGCCGGGGTAGGAGACCAGGAGGTTGGGGGAAACGTCCTCGTTGGAGCGTGGAACCACCTCGGTTAAAAGCAGGCGTCGAAGCCAGGCATTCCTGTCGCCTTTGTCTTTCGCATAATCGTTGACAAAGCGAACCACAAGCTGCTTTTCACCCCCGGCAAACTCAACGTTGCCGGCTGATTTTTTGACGCGGCCTCCGTCCATCTGTACCGATCCGACCTTTGTTTCAATCCCCTCCGCACGCAGAACAACCTCTAGCACAGGGGGGCCTTCAAACGACTGTCCCCGCCCTTCCAATTCCACTTTGAAACGCCCTTTCAGATCGTTAGGTAAGCGTAGATAGGATTCGCCGTTGGAGTAAAACCCCGCATCGCGCCTCGCCTCGCCGTTTTTCCCTTCCCAGCGTTGATGCATTCCGAGATCCCAGGAAGGATCCAGAATACCATAAGTCAGGGACCTGCCGCTGCTTGCCGGTTTCCAATGAGCTGGAGCATTAAGGAAAAGGTGCTGAACGGAGCTGTTGAAAGTGGCCGGGCCGTTTTTTGTAACCAATTGGATGTGGTTCTTGCCTGGACGGAAACTTTCCAGTCCCACTTCAAAGCGGAGATCCGTCCCATACTGGGTGCCGGCATTACGTCCGTTCACCAGAAGATCGACAGCGGGTGCGTTGGCTGGATTATACTGGGCCCAGCGGCAGAGGGCCTCAATGGTCACTGGGCCGTTGATTTGTCTTCCGTCTAAGGGCTCTTTGAAAGCGAGACGCACCGGCTCGGATTGTGTGGGTGCCTCGGAAGAGTCCATAGCGGCCATCATCATGGGTTTGGGTTCAGTCGCCCCCATGCCCATCATCATGCTGTCCTGGCCTGAGGCACTGTTTCGGGCGGAGGTTCGGACTTTGGCTAGTTCAAAACGATCCAGCCACATGTTGCGGTCACCTGTTTTTTCCACATAGAAATCGTTGCGAAATTGGACTGTTAGAACATGGGGGCCTTGTTCGAGACGGACAGGTACACCCACGGGCAAACGGTGTCTTTCCCGCATGGCCAGACGGGCATTGCCGGAAGTTTTTTCTTGTTCGCCCACATAAAAACCGACAGACGGAAAAGCACCGCCGGCCGGATCACCGCGAACCGTCATGAACAGTTGGTAATCACCGCCTTCACGAATTTCCGTTTTCAGCGTCCAAGGTTGGTTTCCTGCCAGGGCCTGTACGCTTTTTCCTCCGGAGGCTCCCGGCTCATCAACGGCCTTGGGCAGGTAGTTCTTGAATCGTTCCTGTTCGGAAACCTCCAGATGATTTTCACACTCCCCGGCAATCTGGTGATCGGGATCAGGGTCGGCACGCATTAGGATGAGGGAAGGCCCTGCGACGGCGTTGCCCGTATCCCCCGTCAGAAGCGGGCTTAGCATATAGACTCCCTTGGGCCACGAATCGGTTTCGAGGGCAAACACCTCCCGCCTCCAGGGTCCGGATTGCGAGCTTTGGGTTGGATCGGGTTGATAGGTTTTCCCGTCGGATCCCTTCAACTCTAGCCGGGCTTCCTTCGTTTGTTTATCCGTGGCAAAAACTTCCACAGCGGCGTGAATTTTTCCCCAGACGGCCGCACCACCAGATGGAGTGATGATTTCAGGGAGGCGGGATTGACCTGCTTTTTTTGGGCTCGGGCGGCCCAGTATGTCGAGTCGGGCACTTTGAATTTGCACGGTAGCAAGGCCGTCTAGTGTGGGTCGGATGCGAAAAAAACCAATTTTTTCACCAGCTAAAACTTTGGGAGGAACCAACATTTCAATACTGCCCGGCGGTTCAATTTTCCATTCCGGGCTTGTTTCAGTGTTGTAAGGCTCGGAAATCAGGAAGGTCAGAACTTGGCTTTCGCCAGTGGGCAAGGTGACGGAACTGACCGGAAAATTCAGAGCGGGCTCGGCACTGGAGATGGGGGCTGAGATGAAAAGGCCTAACGCAAGAAGTCGGCCGGAGTGAAAAAGTGGATTCGGGCTTTTTCTTCTGCCCGGCCATGGTGGAATCTTTTTCATAGGCACTCTAATAAGTTTCGCTCAAAATTATTGATTGGCAAGCGGACAAGTGAGGGAGATCGTTTTCGCCAAAGCGGAAGAATCGGGAGACTTGAATCGGAAGGGAGTAAGAGAATAGGGTGATTTTTTTCCCTTACGGTTCCTCATCCCTACGAGTTTGATCCGGGTTAGGGCGACGTTCACGAAGATCTTTTAGAGGTGTCGGCTCCGGCAGGCCCCTCTGATATTGAGGAATTCTGGCTCAGAACCTATGAGGAGGCCCTGTCTTTGCATTTTGTTAGAAAAGTTTTAATGGAAACCCGGTGATCCCGTATCCACCAAGGGGCGTAGTAGAGTAGGAAAAAAAGTAATGCCAGCACCTCAAGGCTGATCAGATACCAGGGCCAGGGACCCAGATGATCGATCAGGCTGGGGTTTGTCGGTTTGGCCCGCAAATAGCCGAAATTACTATCCAGCAACAGATTTACCACGGCGGCGCAAATCATATAAAACTGGATGAAGAGAAAGGCGCGGAGGATGGAAACAGGATAAGGGCGCATCTTCAGTCCAAAGGTCAGGTAAGCGATGGCAACAAGGATGCCGCAATGGCCGATGAAAAAAGTGAAGAAGTAAAAGTGTGGGAATCCGTAGGCCAGATCTGGCGTGAGCACGCCGTGCAGGGTGCCGGCAAGGCCAAGGAAATAGGTTATTTCAAAGAGAAACTGTTTCCGGAAAATTAGGGCGGCCGGGGCAATCAGACATAACCAATCGCAAAGATGCATAGGCAAAAGATCCACCCATTCCTGGGGTTCCCGAATGATACCGTAAAGCAGCATGGCCAGCATATTTACGATGAGCAGAGCGGCCAACAGCCAGGCCATGTTCCTGATCCTTGTTCCTTCCGGCTTCCGCCGGGCAATGACAATCATGACGACTGCCGACAGGAACATGGTCAGCAAGACCGCCCAGTGGCTGTGACCGTGGGCGATAAAAATCGGGTCCGGTGTGGTCATGATGCCTTAGAGTCAGGTAAGGACAAAAGTCCCCAAAGGCCTGGCTTTGCCATTAAGCAGGATCTCGACCTGGTGTTTGCCCGGATAGTGTTTGCGGGTGGTCAGGTCGGCCAGTGAAATCTTTTTCCCACAAGCCACAGACTGACCTGGCAGCAGGGTATAGGTGTTTAGCTTAAAAACTTTTTTGGAGCTTTTTCCGTTGGCTTTGACGAAGTGGATGCAGAGATCTGCCAGAACGTTCTGCCTGTTTTTTCCCGGGTTGACGATTTCCACCCCGATCCGCACGGAAGCTCCCCGGACGGCATTTTTTGGGCTGATACGGATACTTTGAAGCACGACCCTGGCCGCCTTGCCATAGCCCAGAACATCCAGTGCGCCGGATTCCCCCCGTTTGACGGCGGAACGCAGGCCGTGGCGGATCAGCCATTGACGTTCTTGCGGGGCGTTTTTTAGCCAGTAACGGCAGGTTTCTGCGAGGATGTCAGGATGATCCTTGCCGATATCGTTAAGATTATTAGCAACAGAGCGGCGAACATAAAGGGCGGGATCGTCTTTTAGCATTTCCAGCAGTTCCAGGACGGGTCCGGGATTTTTTTGGAAAGCTGGAAGGCGCGGTGCCCAGGGCAATCGAGGCCGTGTTCCTTCGGACACCAGACGGCGAACATGTTCGTCACGGTCGCGGGCCCAGATTTTCAAACGTGCCAGCGTTTGTTTTTCATGATGGGTGAGAAAAGCGCGGATGCTGAATTCCGCCGTGAAACGTTTGGTCAGTTCGTATTGGGCCTCCATGGAGGCTTCAAAAGAAGTCAGCCCATAATCAGCCACGAAAAACGTGTGGGGCATGTAGATGAAGGAGGATAGGGGGTTGTCGCCAGTTCTGAGAGGACGTTCTCCTAGTGAGCGGAGGAGTATGCCCACCGCTTTTTCATAGTTCTGCGGCAGATGTGTTTTGAGGGTGTGGGCGATTTTTCTTCCCCGCTGCATCAGGTTCAGGGTTTCGTATCTCTGAAGGGCATCCTTGATAAAACCACCAGAGTCAAAGGCTGGATAGACTTTGAGAACCATGGCTGAGATCTTCCGGGGAATCTCCGGCCCGTAACGGTTCTTGAGCGACTCGGCCATGGATGGATTAACGTTTTCTACCGCCAATAAGACTTCCGAGCACCCCACGTATCAGACTTCTTCCCACGCTGGATCCGATGGAGGAGCCTACACTACGAATGACTGTTTTGGTCAGAACTTCGGTCATGGTGTCGCGCGGGCGTCCCACCGGACGTTTTTCGGCAGGTTCGGTTCGGGCGGGTGACCTGGAAGGGCTTGAGCCGCTGCCTCCCAAGGCACCCATTAATTCTCTGTCCTTTTCAGACGAAGGGATTGGTGGAGGGCCATTACCCGGAGCGGGGGCAGCCTGCTGCCGCGCTTTTTTCAAGAGTTCAAAGGCCGAGTCGCGATCCAATGGAGTGTCGTAGATTCCACGATAGGGAGAACGTTCGAGCTGTTCTCTGCGCTCATCGTCAGTGATCGGGCCTATCCGTGATTCCGGAGGGGCAATAAAAGTACGTTGTACAACCGTGGGAGTTCCGGTTTCGTCCAGCACGGAGACCAGCGCCTCGCCAACACCCAACTGGCTGATGACTTCTTCCACGGAAAAAGCAGGATTGCTGCGAAACGTTTCAGCGGCGGCCCGGACGGCTTTTTGGTCGCGGGGGGTGAAGGCCCGCAGGGCATGTTGAACACGGTTGCCCAACTGGCCCAGGACTGTTTCAGGAAGGTCGATGGGATTTTGCGTTACGAAGTAGATGCCGACGCCCTTGGACCGCACCAGCCTGACCACTTGCTCGATTTTTCCCACGAGGGCTTTGGGTGCTTCGTTGAAAAGCAGATGGGCTTCGTCGAAAAAGAACACCAGACGCGGGGCTTCAAGGTCTCCCACTTCCTCGAGATCCTCAAAGAGTTCCGAGAGCAGCCAGAGCATGAAGGTGGCGTAAAGACGTGGCTGCTGAATCAGTTCTCGTGCATCGAGGACATGGATAAGACCGTTGCCGGAAAAATCTTTTCGCATCAATTGCCGGATTTCCAGAGCGGGTTCGCCAAAAAAGCCTGAGCCGATCTGTTCTTCCAGTACTACAAGTTTTCGGAGAAGGCTGCCGAAGGTGGACCCGGCGATTTTTCCGTAATCGGCGGCGAATTCATCGGAGTTTTCGCTCATCCAACTGCACATGGCTTTGAGGTCTTTGAGATCCAGAAGGAGTAGGCCTTTGTCGTCGGCTATTTTGAAAACGAGGTGAAGTGCGTCGGATTGCGGTTCGCTTAACTCCAGAAGGCGGGCCAGAAGCAAGGGGCCCATTTCCGAAACAGTTGTACGGATGGGATGCCCGGTCTTTCCTTTCAAATCCCAAAGAACTGCGGGATAGGCACGTTGTTGGTAGGTTGCCAGGTTGAGTAGTTTGAGCCGTTCATCAATCTTGGGATGGGATTTCCCAGAGCAAGCGACGCCGGAGAGGTCTCCTTTGACATCGGCGGTGAAAACAGAGCAGCCCATGCGGGCGAAACCTTCAGCCATTGTCTGAAGGGTGACGGTCTTGCCTGTGCCGGTGGCACCTGCGATCAATCCATGGCGGTTGGCCATACGCGGCTGGAGGAAAACGGGAAGTTTTTCAGCAGTGGCGCCAAGAAGAAGAGGGGAGGGGCTGGGCATAGGGCTAACTTACGTAAGAGGCCCCGCAGATCAAGCAGAGGATCTATTTTTTTGCTGGGTCAGCTTCAAGTGCAGAAATCTTCCGGGCCAGATCTTTTCGGCGGTATTCAACGATGAAAGGCTGAAAGTCGGGCTTACCGTTTCTGAGCCGCTCCAGGTCCAAGAGAGTTTCTTTGTAGGTCTTGAGCGCAAGTTCCTTTTCATTGCTGTCTGCGGCTCTGTCGCCCTGTTTGATTTTGGCGTAAATGGCTGAATAGGCGCTGAGTCCTTCCTGGTCAAGAGCGGCACTGGAAGGGGCCAGAGGTGCGGTGGCTGCCGGGGGTTCCAAAACGCTCAACAGAGGGGCGGCAGGTTTTTCAATTGGAGTGACTTTAGTTGTGGCAATCTTGGGCTCGGCATCAGGAACGGGTGTTGGTTGGATGGTTTTGATGACAATCGGTTCAGCTAGAGGAAGATTAAGGGGTTTTTCCGCGACCAAGGCAGGTTTGGCTTTGGACTCGGGCATGGGCTCAGGCATGGGCTCAGGCATGGGCTCAGGCATGGGCTCAGGCATGGGCTCAGGTGAGGTTTCAGGTGAGGGATCAGCGGGGCGGGCTGGAAGGGACTCGGCAATGACGGGGACATCCGGTACTTTTTTTTCTTTTTCCGTTTTGGTAATGACGATGGGTTCCGTGACCTTGGGTTGTTTTTTAGGTTTGGCGGCAACTTTTTTAGGCGCCGGGGTCGGCTCAGGGGCTGTGTTTTCCAGAGCAGGGGCTGGCTCCGGTGCCGTAACAATCGCCATCGGCTCAGTTGGGCTGGAAACTGGCTCTGCCTCTACCTCTACTCTGGGCTCTGGTCTGAGCTCTACTTTGGGTTGCTTTTTATCAGGTTCAGATACCGGGAGGGCGATAGCCATTGCCCGCGCAGTGCTGGTTTTACTCAACTGCATGAGTTGTTGTGAGGTCAGGGGCTCAAAGCTGTGGTGCAAGGCGGCGGGTTCATAAAAACCGCTTTTTTTGCGCAGGAAAGCAGGAACGGTCTGTCCCTCGCGTGGGATGGATGGCTGAAGGGTCATCGGGCCCGCCTGGGATTTCCGGGTGTAGTTGATAACAATGCGACTGCCTTGCTGAAGTCCGCTCGTAGAACGGAAAACCTGGTTTACGTCTGCTTCCAATTCCACTTTGGAGTTGCTGGAAAACATGGAGCCGCCGTCCTTCAATGTTACCTTGATGATTTTGATTTCGAGGTATTCAGGGGCGACATCCTGAAAGGGACGATAGCCGTCGTCCCAGGCTTTTTCGGCCCGTGCAGTCAAGACGGTCAGGAGGCAGAGAAGCAGGCTGGGTAAGGTCCGTTTCATAAGCGGCAAGAATGCAGTGTGCCAATCTCGGGATCAAATGCAAGAGGAGTGAGGTAAAGGATCATGAATCAGGTATCAAGGATGATGGTAAGATCAGAGTTGGGAGAGCTGGGCCTCGAGTTTGACCAGTTTTTCGGAAGCTTCCAGAGCCAGTTTTTTCCATTCTTCCACCTTTTCCGCCGGGGCATTGGACAGCATCTTCTCGTTGGAAAGTTTCTTTTCTTCCCGCTCCCAGTCGGTTCGGGCTTTGAGTATTTCTTTTTCCAGGCGGACCCGCTCCTGTTCAAGGTCGATCAGGCCTTCCAAGGGGAGATAAAGATCGCCCAAGGGAGTGATGGACATGGGTGTTTTAGCCAAAGGTTTCGCGATCAACTCCAGGGATTCCGCATTCATCAGGGAGGCAAGGATTTTGGTTTCGCCTTCCCCTATCGTCAGACTGTTTTTCAATTTGAAGACCACCTTCTTGTTGAGAGCGATCTGGAATTCTCCCCTCAACTGGCGGGAAGCATCCATGGTGGCATAGATATATCCGGCCAGTGTTAACTTCTTGTCTTCCAGTTTAAAATTGGAAAGGCAGGGCCACTCTTGGAATTGGATACTTTTTTTGGAAAAACCCAGTTCCAACCAGAGTTCCTCAGTCAAAAAGGGCGTGTAAGGATGCAGCATGCGCAGCACTTTGGAGATGACATAGTCGAAAGTTGCCAGGGTTCCGGCGCGGGTGGGTGATTCCGGATTCTGGAAGTCGGCCTTGGCGGTTTCCAGGTAGCGGGCACAGAAGTCGTCCCAGACAAATTCATAAAGTGAGGAAGCCACGGCACTGAACTCGTAGTTCCTGAAGCCCGCATCCACCCGGGTGATGACCTGGTCCAGTTTGTGCAGAATATCCTGGGAGAATGGACTGAGAGCATGTTTCGCCGGATCGGCCTGGGGATCGATGTCTCCCTGCATGGTGCGGAAACGGCAGGCATTCCAGAGTTTATTGCAGAAGTTACGCCCCTCCTCGACCTGTTTTTCATCGAAGCGGATGTCCTGTCCCTGAGGGGCGATGCGCATCAGGCCGAAGCGGATTCCATCGGCGCCGTAACGTGCAATCAGGTCTAGCGGGTCGGGGGAGTTGCCCAAGGATTTGCTCATCTTACGGCCCTGTTTGTCGCGGATCAGCCCGGTGAAATAAACGTCTTTGAACGCTTTGTTGGCTTCGAGATATTCCTTGGAGCCAGGGTCGGCGGAAGATTCCGCCGGGTTGAATTCCAGACCGGCAATGATCATACGGGCCACCCAGAGGAAGATAATGTCCGGTCCGGTTACCAGTACGCTGGTGGGATAAAATTTCTTCCGTGTTGCGTCATCCATCGTCGCATAAGCCCAGAGCCAGGAGGAGGCCCATGTGTCGAGGGAATCGTTGTCCTGGGTCCAGCCTTCACCGGGGGATTCGATTTGGCATTTGGGTTTCGAGTTTCGGGTTTCGAGTTTCGGGTCTGGATACCAGACGGGGATCCGGTGTCCCCAGAACACTTGGCGGGAAAGGCACCAGTCCTGGATGTTTTCCAGCCAGTGGTTATAAACTTTTTCCCAGCGGTCGGGATAAATACGGATGATCTGCCCACGCACGATTGTAAGTGCTTCCTCGATCATGGTGCCTCCGAGCATTTTCCGGTAATCAAGGAACCATTGTTCCGAAAGACGCGGCTCAATCGGAACCTGTCCGCGTTCGCTGAAACCAACATTGTTCTCGTATGGATCTTCCTTCACCAATTGACCGAGTTCCTGCAACATCTCAGCCGCTTTTTTACGGGCTTCGAAACGATCCAAGCCGTTCAGTTCGGGGACTTCAGGGCAGTTGATTTTGCCGTCGGGATGCAGGATGTCGATGATGGGTAGATTGTGGCGTTGGCCGATTTCAAAGTCTGCTTTGTCATGGGCAGGCGTCACTTTCAGAACACCTGTGCCGAATTCAAAGTCCACGTGCTCGTCGGCCACGATGGGAATCTGGGCCCTGGGGAAGGGACGCCAGACATGTTTGCCGATCAGACCTTGGTAGCGTTCATCTCTGGGATTGACGGCCACAGCAGTGTCTCCCATCAGTGTTTCGGGTCGTGTCGTTGCAATTTCCAGGTAGGTTCCCGGCGTTTCCACCACTTCATAACGCATGGTGTAAAGTTTGCTTTTCTGCGGGGTGGGAATGACTTCCTCGTCGGAAATGGCGGTAAGGGAGGCCGGACACCAGTTCACCATCCGGTTGCCGCGGTAGATATAACCCTTGTGGTAAAGGTTGACGAAAGCCTCCTGCACAGCCTTGTGATAACCTTCGTCCATGGTGAAACGCTCGCGTTTCCAGTCGCAGGAGCAGCCCAGTTTTTTGAGTTGCTGGATGATGATGCCTCCGCGGTCCAGGGTCCAGGCCCAGATCAATTTCAGCAGTGCTTCACGGCCGATGTTGTGGCGGTTTAAAGCCATCTTCGGTTTGTTGTTGGCTTTGTCCCAGACATGGTCGAGGGATTCGAGGACGTCGCGCACCCGCGGGGGAAGTTCTTCGACTTTGCGCAGGGCTTTTTCCACGGCGGTCTGGGTGGCCAGTCCGGCATGGTCGGTTCCGGGCAGCCAGAGAACTTCTTTTCCATCGAGCCGGGCTTTGCGGCAGAGGATGTCCTGAATCGTGTTGTTGAGCACATGACCCATGGTCAGAACGCCGGTCACGTTGGGGGGGGGGATGACGATGGAATAAGCAGGTTTGGTGCTTTCAGGGTCGGCATGATACGAGTTCGACTCCAACCAGCGGGCGTAAAGTTTTTCTTCGACTGGCGCGGGTTCGTAGGCTTTGGCTAATTCAGGCATGGAGCAGAAAAGGGTAAGGGAAATGATCGATTTGGCAAGAGATCGCGACGCCCGGATCAGCGCGAACACAAACTCATTCACTCAACCACAAGGAGTTCCGGGGAATAGGAACTGCGTTAGGTTCTGTTGCGATAGAAAGGCAGGCGGCTAACAAGATCAGATAATAGGAAAAGTAGAAAAAAGCCTTCAGCTCGCGTGAGGATATTGGGCATTCATGGATCATTACAGCGTCAAATTCAGGAGCCAGGTGGCTTGAGGGTTTGCTCTGGCTTTATTCTTTGGGTGACAAGATCTTGCGGTTTTCTACCTTCACTGGAATGACCCGGTGTTTGAGGATGTATCGGCTGGTGGAAGATGCCTGGGAGGCGGAGTTGTTTCCCTGGCTTCGCCACCAGTCGTCCGCAGTTCTCTCTGGCGCAGAGGCCTGGGTGGTGGTTCCGACCCGGGCCCAGGCGGGCTGGCTTCGCCGCCGTTGCCTGGAAAGTGGTCAGGCTCTATTGGGGGTGAAATTTTTGACGCCCGGCTCCTTACGCCGGGAACTGAGTATGCAGCTGGACTTGGAAACCAGGGCACTGGGACGGGAAAGCCTAGAATTTCTTCTTCGCCTCCAGGCCCTGAAAAGGAGTTCCCCTGAAGCCCGTTCCGTTGCTCTGAGTCCGACGGGATGTCTTCAGGCCTTGGACGATCTGGGCCGTGCCGGTTGGACCGGTGAAGAGACGGATCTTGGAGAAATACCTTCGCCAGTGGACGAGTGGTTAAAAATTCTGGGCCGGAGCGGTGCCTGGACGCCCACGATCGACGCCGAGTTGCGGCGTCGTTCTTTGGTTAATGGAACTTGCTCCTTGCCAGAAAAAAAACGTGATCCGCATGTTTCAGCCCACAACTCAGAAATCCATCTGCTGATTTTTGGCTGGGATGCGGCGTTTTTCCCTGAGTCCACCCTTCTCGAGGCAGCGGTTGAATCCGCCACAACTTCACTTCTGCTTGTTCCTTCCCCCCGGGGATCCAGTCCGGACCCGGATATGGTCTGGGTTTCGTACCTGGAGAAACTTCTCGGGGTGGAAGCCGAGATTTGTCCGGCATCGGAATTTCGATCGGTCAATGAGGAACTCGTAGAGCGTCTGGTCAGGAGGGGAGAGGGACAGGGATCCCTGACCCTGCCGCTTTTTCTGGCCGGTGAATCGACGGATGATCAGGTGGCGATGGTTCAGAAGCAGCTTTTGCTCTGGCTGAAGGAAGGTTCCTGTCATGAACGCATAGCATTGATTGTTCCGGCGCCAGGGCCTTTATCCTTGGAACTTTGTTCACAAATGCTGGCTGCCGGACTGCCTTTTCATGATGAGGCGGGGCGCCCGGAACATCCTCCGCTGGAAATGCAACTGCAAGGTCTGTTGTCGGGCTACTATCTTTCCGGTGGTAATGTACTGCTCTTTCTGGAATTGGTGGAATCGTGGAAACGTCTAAATCCGCTGGCACCTGATCCCATTGAACTGCGCAGCCAGCTTTATCGCCGCTTTGGCCGAAGTCAGACCCAGCAGACGGCTTTGTTGTTGCGGGGAGTGCAGGAGGATCACACACCTTTGTTTCAAAGCATGGTGGAACTGGTGCAGCAATTGGGTAGCTGGCCGCAGGAAGAATGTTGGGAAGTTCTGAAGGCGCGTTGGCAACAGGCTGCCGCACTTTTCGGGATTGGAACCGAAAAACTTGAACCCCTTTGGTCGCGCATGGATGGTCTCATGACTGAGCCTGTGAATGGCAGGGCTTTTCTGCAGTATGTGTCCGCGATTACGGAATCGGCGCGTCATGCCAGGGATCAACGGGCCAACCAACCTTTTGCCCGCGTGGTTTTGACCACGCTGGACCAGGCGGTCAATCAGAGCTGGGCACATGTCATCTTTTTGGAGTCGAACGAAGGAATCTGGCCTCAGCGCGTGATCGAAAATGCATTTCTGGACGATCCTCTGCGTGAAGCCCTCAATCACCGCCGTGAAAAGAACCATTCCCTTCTACTAACAAGCATGGACAGCGTCAGGATCGGGCAGCGTCGCTTCCTCGATATATTGGAAAACACTGCCGGTCAGATCGCGCTGGCGGCCCAATCCCGCAATACGTCATCGCCGGAAAAACCGTACTATCCAAACGAGTGGTTTTTGCAGTGTCTGCTGCTTGATGAGGAATCGAAGGAACCAGTGTTGAAGCGTTGGGAGGGATTGGTGAGAAAGGAGAGTGTATTTCGTATTGGAGGTGAGAAAAGCATCAAGAATCAGCTGTTAACGGACAGTAGGGCAGAACTTGACGAGGAACTCAGGCATCTCGAGCAGATCAGGAGTTCACGCATCAATCCTGAATTATCTTTCGATGAGTATTTCTACTGTTACCCGAATACGACAACGAAACCTTGGCCGATTAGTAGGTTAGAGGCAGCGGTGAATTATCCGGCGACGTTTGCCCTGGAACAATTGTTCGGAGCGGTGTCTGCGGAGAGCCAGGACTTTGTGCGCAGCGAAAACTGGATCGTCGGCACGCTGGTGCATGAGTGGGTGCGGAGGCGGGTCGAAGAAGAGCGCCTGGGGCGGAACACGGACATTGAGGCGGAGTTGAAGGGAAAATACTGGCCGGAGAGAGCAAGGAACTCGCTTTGGTGGCGCACGGTCTTTGATCTGGCACGTTGGGCGTCGGAATCCTGCTGGAAACAGGTGCAGCCGCAACTGGCCTCGGTGGATTTGCATTCGGAATTCGAGATTCAGGGAAGCATTGAAACACTGGACGGTCCTTTGAGAGTCAAAGGACGGATGGATTTGCTGGCGAGGGATCGTCATGAATGGGAAAACTCCCTTGCGGAGATTATCGATTTCAAAACAGGAAAGGCCCAGGTGCCCAGTCCGGTCAAGCTGGCTCAGGGCGAGGGTATGCAGTTTGGTGCGTATCTGACCTTGGCCCTGAGCCTGGGGGCCAGGGAGGTGACCTTGCGTTGCCTCAGTCCCAAACAGATCTCGCAGCGTCTGTTGACACAGGAAGAT
The DNA here is from genome assembly GCA_038250235.1 of Methylacidiphilales bacterium. Classification (GTDB taxonomy): domain Bacteria; phylum Verrucomicrobiota; class Verrucomicrobiia; order Methylacidiphilales; family JAAUTS01; genus JAAUTS01. Next base: position 112,492 of record JBBSCO010000001.1, read on the forward strand.
GCGGTGTCCGCCTTAGAAGGGCTGGCTTTGGCAGCGAGACTGCAGCAATCACTGGCTTTCGGGATGAGCGGTTCCCTGCATGGCGAGCATGAAGGCTCGGAGGTTCTGCCTATGGCGACCTTGCCAGTGGATGCTGAGACATTGAAACAAAAAGCTGAAAGGTCGAAAAACTAAAATGTTGAAATCCGAACTGGCAGACCAATCCGCCCGTGACCGGTTCATTCAAGAACTGGACCGGAATTTTTGTGTCTCGGCATCGGCCGGGGCGGGTAAGACGACTGCCATAGTGAAGCGCATTGTGGCGATGGCGCAGGAAGACATGAAGCGTGCGCAGCGAGGCGAGGAGACCCGTCTGTCCAGGCTGGTCGTCGTGACCTATGGGGTTTTGGCGGCGGAAGAACTCCGGGTAAGGGCAAGGCAGGAAATTTTTGAAACGATGTCGGGAGGAGGCATACATCCCCAACAGTTGCTGGCGGAATTCAACCAGGCTTATTTCGGCACCATCCACAGTTTTTGTTTGAAGTTGATTCATGAGGAGGGCCGTCACGCGGGACTTCCGGGAACCGTGCAGTTGCTGGAGGAGAAAGACGAGGCTCTCTGGCAGCGTTTTGTCGAGACGGACATTGAACTGCCCATTTTTATTCCGGATACATTTCTTAGCTCCGTGTTGAGGCACTATACCTTCGAGGACCTCCTTAAGCTCTCACGTCAGTTGAGGCCGGATGACGCGCGGCGTCTGACCAAAGCCATTCCCAAAGGAGAGGCATCCATCCTGGATTTTCGCGAAGCCTACACGTCCAGATCGAAAAGTGCAGAACTGGAGACTAACAAAAGGATATTACATGAGTGGCAGGAAGAATATCTGGCTTCAAATGCATTTCTGGCTCTCCCGAGAATAGAGAAGGGGGGAGCGGAGTTTCAGGCCGGTTTGAAAGAGGGCTTTGCGCCTTACCTGCTGTGGTTGAACAAACGTGCTTCCTACCTGGCAGGGCATCTGGCCCTGGCTTATGCCCGTTTCCGTCAGGATGAAGGTTTCCTCACCTATGATGATATGATCGGGAGTGCGAGAGAGTTGTTTGAGAAAGCCGAAATTTTACGGAGGTTGAGGGCCAGGGGTTACATCATTGTTTTGGATGAGGCGCAGGATACCGACTCGAGTATGTTTGATATTCTGACCGAATTGACGAGGCCGCTGGATGCCGAACCCTTTGTCTGGCCCAAAGACATGGATGTGCCCGCTCCTTTGCCCGGACGTTTTTGTTTTGTCGGGGACGACCAACAGGCGATTTACGGAAGCCGTGCGGAACTGGTGCATTACCGCCGTTATTTGAAAGCTTTCCGCGAAGGCAGTGGCGGTGAATCATTGGAGTTCCATGTGACGATGCGCTGTCCGGGCAAAGTGATCGAGCAGGTAAATGCGATTTTTCCCAAGCGCCTGGATCAGCCTTTGGTGGATTTCCGGCGTTTGACGGCCCGTCCTTCTGCTGCGGAGGGGAGTGTGTTATGGCTTGCGTTGAATCCTCCTGAAACAGATAAAGTGTCGGAACAATTCGAGGAGGAATGCCGCCAAGTGATTCCATGGCTCAAGGAACAGGGTCTGGAAGGTTTGGGTATCCAACGCTGGTCGGAGGTCGCCCTGCTCTGTCCTCGGATTGATTGGTTATCCACTGCCTCGAGGGTTTTAAAAGAGAACGGGCTGCCCTCGCGACTGATTTCCTCCAAGGAGCGGCGCAGTGATTTGCCGGGATACTCCTGGCCGGTGGCGTTGCTTCATGTCCTGTCGACTCCTACGGATCGTTTTGAATTGATCGGCGTATTAAGGGAGGTGTTTGGGGTTTCGGATGCGGAGCTTCTGAAAAAGTATCGGGAATCCGGGATCAGTATCCAGACAGGGAACGGGAGATCCGAGGGCGGAACCCTTAGAACAAGAATGGATGATGCGTTGAATCTTTTGTCGGGCCTGGAGGAGGGATTGAAAGAAAAAATGGTTCACGAAGAATTCAGTCTTTCCGGGTTTGTGGAGAAGATCTTCGGGGATTTACACCTCAAGGAGCGGATTGAGGCGGTGGGGGAAGATGCGGGCCCTTTGGACTATTTTCTGCATGAAGCACGGTTGGCAGAAGCGGAGGGGAAAACACTATCAGCCTGGATAGGGAAGCAGAGAAAAAATCTGGCCAGACCCCCGTTGCTCTCGTCGGGTAATCCGGACGAAATCCAGCTGCTCACCTCACAGAAATCGAAAGGACTGGAATGGCCCGTCGTCGTGGTCATGGGAGTGGGACGCGCGATCGGGTCGCCCAAGGTCAGCTATCCGTTGATCGAACGATCTGGGGAACGTTTTCAAGTGCATTTCAGCGGGATGACGTCGGATGAGGAGTCCAAGGAAAAGATGAAGTCGTCCAAGGAACAGGAATTACAGCGCCTTTTTTATGTGATGCTCACCCGGGCGAAGAAGTTGTTGGTAATTCCCGACAGTCACGGATTTTATAAAATGAAGACGCCTTCCTTCAGCGGCCTGAGCCGTTGGGAAAGTGTGGAGCGAATCGAAACGGATTTGTTTTCCAGGCTGGATACGCCGGTCGAACAGATTGCCTGGAAAAAAGGTGTGGAGCTGGTGGTTTCGGAGGAGGATATATGGCAGGGTCTGGCTGCAGCCCAAGCCGTTCCATTACGGGTTCTGCCTCATGAACTGGCGATCCATGACGAGCCGCGATCTGAAAAGGAGGTCACTCCCTTGTTGACGGGAGTGGGAGGGACGGATTATGGGACATGGTGGCACGCGGTTTTGCAACAGTATCCATGGGCTGGAGAGGAGAAAGACCAGCAGCAATATAGTGACAAGGCCCTGGTGGAATTGGGTGGTAATCCTGGGTTGTTGCAAAGGGGAAAAGAAGAACTGGACCGTTGGCAGGGTAGCGAAGCCCGCCTGAACCTGATGAGCAAAGGAAAAATCTTTTTACCGGAAGTGCCCTTTCTTTGGCCGCAAACGGAATCAAAGTGGATGGAGGGTATAGCGGATCTTCTTGTGGTTTTGGGAGACGGGAGACTGGCCGTTCTGGACTGGAAAACAAACCGGCCACGTCCTAACGAAAACGATGGGCAGTCCTTGAAGCGTTTGGTGGAAATGTATGCGGGCCAGTTGCAGGCATATGCCAGGATGTTGGAGTCTGTCAGTGGCCGGAAGGTCGCCAAGGTCTGGCTTTATGGCACTGTGTCGGGGAAGTTGGTAGAGGTTCCGACGGCTGAGGCCTGATTATGAGGATCTAGACGATGGACTTGGAACCCTACATCAACGAATTGAAACAGACAGCCTTGTCGTCGGGCTGGCAAGTTGAGGGATCCCTGGAAACCCAGTTGTGGTTATACAGGCCGGGAAAAGCAGATTCCAAACGTTTTTATATTTCCGCCGGGATTCACGGGGATGAACCGGCAGGACCCTGGGCCGTGATGAATCTGGTCAGAGACACAGCGTGGCTGGAGGAGTTGGAGGTTTGGATTTTCCCCTTGTTGAACGCGGAAGGTGTCAGTCGGGGCATACGTGAGAATCCGCAGGGATTGGATCTTAACCGTGATTATAACCAACCGCAGTCGCCTGAAATCCGCAGGCATGTGGATATTTTAAAAACCCTTCCAAGATTCGATGCATGTGTATGCCTCCATGAAGATTGGGAGTATGGTGGATCCTATCTGTACTTTCTGAGGGAAGATCCGGAACCGGCCTGGGCAATACCTGTGTTGGATGCCATGGCCCTTTACATACCTGTGGAAACCAGTCCTGTTATAGATGGTTTTGAGGCCGTGCAGGGAAGGATTGAAAGGAGTCAGGCCATGGTGGATCGACCTGAATGGCCCGAGGCTCTGTATTTGGCCAGATATCACACACACTGTTGTTTCACGCTGGAAACGCCTTCAGTTTTTGAGTTGAACCGTCGTGTGGCTGCCCTTGAAGCGGCCGTCAAAACTCTGGCGGAGAAAGTGCGTGGAGACCGAAGTTAATCAAGGAACCCTGACCATGCCGGATATGCGCTTGTTTCCAAAAACCGGGCATCTATAGTGAAGTTGTGAAATCGTTCTTGAGCCTTGTCTTGTTGTTCGCCTGGATGGGTGTCGGCCTCCGGGCAGATGAGGCCGATCTAGTTTTTTCGAAATGGAAAGAAATTCTGGAAAGCTCAGCCAAGAGACTTGGGGAAACCCAGGTGTTGAAGTGGGATAAGGAAAAAGGACTGCTCACTCTCGGGCAGGAACTTCAACTCAACGAAATGCGGAAAAACACACTGCTCCAGATCGTGCCGGTTTCGGCTCTGGTTGTAGAAATCCAACTTGAAGGTGTTTCAACGATACAGGAGCCCTGGATCAAACTGCGTTGCCGGAACAATCAGAAAAAAGTCAAAATCCAAAGACGTGTGATCATTGAAGGGGTAGAAGTGGAAGAGGTCTCCAAGGATGATGACAGGGCTTTTCTGGTGATCACTTGTCATCGAAGTGACCTGAAAAAAGCAAAAGAGTTGGGTGAACAATTTCTGGCACTAGCGGGGGCTGGTAAAAACTAAGTTTCCTGGGAGCGATCCCTCCAGGTCAATGGTTGCCGTCGGTTTTTTCGGAAGCAACGGTTTTTACTTCTATGACGTTGGCTTGTTTTGCCCGTTTGAGACGGCTGTCCACGCTATCTGTTTCGGACCCGCGATTTTTCCTCTTGTTGCGGGAAAGAAAACGGATGACCTTGGTCAGGTAGAAAGCGAGTGCCAAGAGCGAAGCCAGAATTCCGAGAAGACGCATTCACACAATGGTAGGGAGACAGCTCTTCCGATAAAGAAGATTCAGCGGCAATGCGCAGGAAGAGGTTTTGATGCGGCCCGCCAAAAAAGACGTACTTGGAGCTTCACCTTCGGCTTTTAAACAATAGGGTTTGGAAATGAACTTCAAGCCGGAAGACTACCTGGATCTTTCCCAGACAGAGCATGTGACGCTTTTTGAAAATGCACGGCAGGTTTGGGAGGTTTTGTCCCAAATTGAAGTTTACCTAAATTTCAGGCTGAAGCCCCAGGTTCAGGGGCAAGTGATCGGTAAGCCCTTTATCGGTGACCGGGTTTTTATCGGAGAGGGAACCATTATCGAGCCCGGTGCTTACATTGCGGGGCCCGCCTGGATCGGGCGAAACTGCAAAATCCGGCATGGTGCCTATATCCGCGAGAATGTGATTGTGGGAGACAACAGTATTTTGGGCAACAGCTGCGAATTCAAAAACTGCGTGATGTTCAACGGTGCAGAAGTTCCCCATTTTTCCTACGTGGGTGATTCCGTCCTGGGTTACAAGGCCCATCTTTCAGCAGGGGTGGTTCTTTCCAACCTAAGATTGGATCAAAAAAACATCAAGGTGCACCGGGATGGTCAGAGCCTGGATACGGGTCTGAGGAAATTCGGGGCCATTGTCGGGGACCAGGCCCAGGTAGGCTGCAACTGCGTTTTGAATCCCGGTTCGCTGATCGGGCGTGGTGCCCACATTTATCCGGGCGTGGTGGTTACGGGGTCTGTCGAGTCCGGGGCTGTGGTGAAAGTCTGATCCGCAACCAAGCTCCCTGAGAGGTGGACTAAACGTTCCTGGCCAGGGAGGCAATATGTGCCGGACCGTAGGGGGAACCCAGGAATCCTGACAAGCGGCTAAGAGTGAATGAGGATTCCATGAGATTGTCCAGAATGGATCCGACAGCGTCCCGTGTCTGGGTGTGCAGGTCGTGCAATAGAACGATCGAGCCGGGGTTGGTGGCGGCAGTCACCCGGGAAACAATGGCACTCACACCGGGCCTGGCCCAATCGCGCGGATCCACCGACCAGTAAGCGACCCCCAACGATTTGGAGCGCGGGATGAACCCCTGGTCTTTGCGGAAAGCTCCGTAGGGCGGCCGGAACCAGACGGGTGCTTTGCCTGTGACGTCTGCGATGACGTCCTGGGTTTTCTGAAGTTCGTACCCCACTTTTTCAGCAGAAAGAGAACTGAGGGAAGGGTGGGTGTAACTGTGGTTGCCGATTTCGTGGCCTGCGGCAAACACTTCTTTGGCGAGGGTTGAATACCGCTCCACTTTGTTCCCGATCATAAAAAACGTGGCGGTGAGATTTCTTTTGGCCAATTCCTTGAGGACAACGTCGGTAATGCCGGGTGATGGTCCATCATCGAAGGTCAGGGCGATGCGTCTGCCCAAGCCGGGACCCCGCATCACAAAATGGGCATTCATTTCGTATTCGCCTTTGGTGGGGTTGGTTTCGGAAAACAGCGGAAGAGCCGAGAACTGGTAGCCCAAGGCACCGGTGGTCATCAGTTTTAAAAAGTCTTTGCGTTGCATGGCGGGTTCTAAAGAAAAATATTGGACTTGGGCCACAGGATGGCAATCTCTTTCGCTTGCTCTCAGGAGTTGAGCCCACCATTCTGTGACTTTTTACGTATTTAAATATGAAAATTTGTGACGCCACGCAGTTTTACTCTGAGGTTGGTGGAGGAGTGCGTCGTTACCTGACCGAAAAACGAAGTTATATCCGTGATCACACCAATGACGAACATGTCCTGATTGTTCCGGGAGAAAGAACCGAAGTGATACGGGAGGGCCGTCTGACCACCTGCACCGTGGCATCTCCCAAAATCAATGCCAGTTCCCGCTACAGGATACTCTTCAATGTCCAGTCGGCCAAGCAGATGGTTTTTGCTGAAAAGCCTGACATCATTGAGTCGGGAGATCCCTATCATCTGGGCTGGAGTATGTTGGATGCCGCCCAGCAACTGAATATTCCCATCGCAGGATTCTATCACTCGCATTTCCCTGAAGCCTATCTTCGCACTGTCTTAAAATATTGCGGCCCCTGGCTGAGGGATGTTGTGATGGCTTATGCGGAAGACTACATCTGCCGTCTCTACGGCAGCCTGGATCTGACCCTGGTGCCGTCCGAATTTTTGGCAAAAGTGCTGGAAGGATGGGGCGTGGGAAACACCGAGCCCGTTCATCTGGGGGTAAACACGCAAATTTATCGTCCCATGGCCCGTAACCCGGAGGTTAGGAAATCCTTGGGCATTTCTGCGGACTCCAGACTGTTGCTGTATGTTGGACGTTTGGCAGGTGAAAAAAACACGGTGACCCTGCTGAAGTCGATCGAGTGGCTTCACCAGCATGGACCGAAGGACCTTGAGTTCCTGATCATTGGGGACGGTGCCCAGCAGCCTGCTTTGCTCAGGGCGAGGGAGCGTAATTCGCGGCTGCATTGGATATCCTACTGCAATGATCCTGTGCAACTGGCTGATTATTACCGGGCGGCGGACCTCTTTGTGCATCCCGGGGTTTGCGAGACTTTTGGCCTGGTGGCTTTGGAGAGCCAGGCCTGTGCGTGTCCGGTCATCGGTATCCGGGGCAGCTACATGGATGCCAATATATTTTCCGGATTACAACATTGGGCCCGCAGCAATGATCCTGTGGTTCTGGCGGAAGCCATCCTCCGGTATCTCGAAATGGATCTGAAGGCAATGGGAGCCGAGGCCGGCAGAGAAGTCCGCCAACGTTATGATTGGCCGATGGTTTTCGAACGCATCTGGCAATTGTACGCGAAAGCGATTGAACGGAAAAAAGAAAGCCTCACCCACGGGGCTCTTTACCAGGCATATTGAAATGAGTGACGAAATACAAGGCTCCGTCCCTTTGATTCGCCTTTATGAGGAGAAGGACCGGGAAGCCGTGCGCAACATCTGTTGTGAAACGGGGTTTTTGGGAAAAGCCATCGACCAGGTCTTCAGCGACCGGGAGCTATTTGCCGATTTTCTCACAGAATATTATCTGGACAGGGAAAAAGATCTGGCCGTGGTGCTTGAGTTTGAAGGGCGGGTTGAAGGCTATATTCTGGGATGCCGTTTTCCCGAAAAAAAGACTGCCTATGAACTGGGAAAACTTCCCGGACGGATTCCCCGCTTGATCCGGCGTTATTTGTTCTCCTATCCGGCACATTCGCGCCGTTATGTGGAATGGCTGGCATGGAGAGGTTGGAGGGAGGTTCCGGAGACACCGAAAAAAATGGCCCACATGCACATCAATCTGCGGCCGGGTTTCAAAAATGTCTCAGGCACGAGGGCCCTGATTGAAACTTTCCTGAAACTCCTGGCGGACAAAGGGGAGAAGGCGGTTTACGGCCAGATGGTGGTCTTTGAAAAACGCCGCGGTCCGCGCATGTTTGCCCGCTACGGTTTTGAAGTGAAAGATGCGGTCGAGGTCACCAAATACAAAGCATTGGTGGGTGATCCGGTCTATCTTTTCACTGTGATCAAGGATCTGGGAAGAAATGTCTCCCTGTACGGAACGGATCTCTGGAAGGAAGGCAAGCAGGAGCCGACGGAGGAGTCATGAAATCCCTTATTATTTCCCTGCATGATTTCCATCCAGGCTCCCGGGAACTGATTGCGGATCAGGTTTCCGTGCTGGAGAAATGGGGAGTGGGCAAATGCTCCATTCTGGTCATCCCCCACTACCATCATGGCAAGCGGACGCGGGATGATGAACAATGCATCGCCTATCTCGGCCAACGCAGGCTGGCGGGAAATGATCTGGTTCTGCACGGTTACTATCATGACCGGAGCGGCAACAAAGAGGGCTCCTATTTCCTGACACGCTTTTATACGGCAAACGAGGCGGAATTTCTGGATCTGAGCGACGGTGAAATGAAACACCGTATCGAAATGGGCAGGAAACTATGGGAGGAACAAAACTGGCCCTTGGATGGGTTTATTGCGCCGGGTTGGCTCATGCCCAAAGAACAGGACAAACTGCTCAAACACCTCGGCTTCAAGTACACCACGAGGCTTGGTCATTTTACTCAATTGCAAAAAGGTAGGGAAAGAAAGAGTCAGAGTCTTTGTTACAGTACCCGGGCAGCCTGGCGGCGGGGCATCTCAAGCTTCTGGAATCCCGTCCTTTTCAGGCGGTTGCGCCGGACAGAAACGATAAGGTTGAGCCTGCATCCGAACGATTTTGTCTGGCCGCAGCTGAGGTTACAAATCGAGCAAATGGTGGAAATGGCCTTGGCGGAAGGCTTTGAACCCATAACGTACCGAGACTATGCCCAAATGTGATCTTCAGGTGCATTCCTGTTTTTCGGACCGACCGTCCGAGTGGATTCTGCGGAAACTGGGGGTGCCCGAGAGTTATACCCAGCCTGTGGAACTTTACGGAAAGCTTAAAGAGAACGGGTTCCAGTATGTCACGATCACGGATTTGAACCGGATCGAAGGTTGCCTGGCTATTGCAGACAGACCGGGTGCCTTTATCAGCGAGAAGGTGACGACCTATTTCCCGAATGATCCCTGCAAAATTCAACTCCTGGTCTGGAACATCACCGAGGAGCAGCACGCACGGATTGCTGAGCTGCGACAAAACATTTTTGAACTCTCGGCCTGGCTGCGTTCCCAGCAAATCGTGCACGGAGTGGCGCACATGCTTTACAACGTCAACGACCGCCTGACTGTGGCCCACGTCGAGAAACTCATCCTGCTATTCAACCTCTTTGAAACGTTGAATGGGACACGTGATCCCTTGTCCGGACAAATCACGGAGCTGTGCCTGAAATCGCTGACTCCCGCTCTTTTGGATGAATTGGCCAACACACACAACCTGGCCCCGGCTCATGAGAAAGCTTGGGAAAAAAGTTTTTTCGGCGGATCTGAAGATTATGGCGGGCTCTATCATGGTCAGGCCTGGACCGAAGTTGAGCACGCAGACACCCTGGAAGACTTTCTCCGTTCCGTACAATCCGGACAGGGAAAACCTGTCGGGCGCCCGGGGGATGTGCAGAGGGTGGGAAACAGCATTTACCGCGTCATTTTCAGCTATGCCAAAGACAGACTGGGGAAGACTGCCCCCAAGGGCATGGATCTCCTGGGAAAAGTCGCGCAGCGTTTCCTCGAGGGGAAAAATCCAACTGATCTTTCCTGGGGCGAATGGATCGGGCATGTCGGCGAAGCTATTCGTTCAGGCAAAGCCATTGATTTTTTCAAACCGAACGATCCGTCGTTCAACCGTGAGGTGGTTAAGTATTTCCTCAATCCCCGCATCAAGCGTGAACTGGACACGATCATCAGGGAGGAGCCGACCCCGGAGCGCAGAACTTTCCGGATGGCTTCGAAAATCGGCAACGATCTTTTTTACCGCCTTTTCCTGCAGATCATGGACCGGGTCAACAAAGGAGAGTTTCTTGATTGCCTTCAGCCTGCAGTTGGTATGCTGCCCATCCTGGCAAGTGTTTCGCCCTATTTTTTCTCTTTCTATGGAATGAGGTCAAGGCGCCAACTGCTGAGGCCTGCGGCCCTGAGGTTTTTGGGCGGACTTCCGCCAAGCCTGCAGAATCGTAAACGTGCCTGGTTCACCGACACCCTTGATGATGTCAATGGAGTCTCACGCACCATTGCCACCATGACAAAATCCGCCCAAAACCTGGGATACGACATGACGGTGGTGGTTTCGAGAAATGAACTGAAGATCAAAGATATCCCGATCAAAAACTTTGAGCCGGTCGGGGAGTTCGAACTTCCTGAGTATGAACTGCAAAAACTCACCTTCCCCCCGCTTTTGGAAATGATTGATTACATGGAAAGGGAGAAGTTTACCGAATGTGTCATCAGCACTCCGGGACCAGTAGGATTGACGGCGGTGGCAGCTGCCAGGCTATTGGGCTTGAAAACCAGTGGGATCTACCACACCGATTTTCCCCAGTATGTCCGCATCCTGACCGAAGACGATCTGATGGAAACATTGATGTGGAAGTTCATGTACTGGTTCTATTCCCAGATGGACGTGGTGTACGTCAATTCCGAGTACTACCGCCGATGCTGGATTGAGCGTGGCATTGCTCCGGAAAAGATCGAAATCCTGCCCCGGGGACTGGACACGGAGTTATTCCATTACCGACACCGCGACAAAAATTTCTGGTTTAGGAGAGGTACCCGAAATCCGGTCATGCTTTACGTCGGGCGGATTTCCAAGGAGAAAGAACTCAAATTTTTGGCGGAACTTTTCCTGGAACTGAGAAAGCAGGGGACTCTTGTCGACCTTGCCGTGGTGGGGGAGGGGCCTTTCGAAGCGGAAATGAAACAGATGGTTCCGGATGCGATTTTTACCGGAGTTCTCAGAGGCAAAGAGTTGGGTGCAGCCTATGCTTCCGCAGACCTTTTCATGTTTCCCAGCACTACGGATACTTTTGGAAATGTCGTGATTGAAGCATTGTCTTCGGCACTGCCGGTTTTTGTTTCAGACGTGGGTGGGCCCAAGGAATTGATCCAAAATCCTGTGCAAGGACGGGTCTTGCCTGCCAATCAGATGGCTCCTTGGTTGGATGCAGTGACTAGCTTTCTCTCCCAGCCTTCGAGCTTGGAAGGACGACAGGCAAGTGCCGCCAAAGTGCAGCAGGAAAGAAACTGGGATCGGGCATTCGAGTCCTTTTGGCAGCGCACCTTGTAGAAATCCAGGCCTGCCTTGAAATCTGACACGCAAGCTTACGGATTAGGCTTGTGGGCCAAAGGTGGGCTCTGCTATTCTAAAAAAATCTTAACCCAATGAAACATTATTTTGATTAAGCTTCTGTTTTTATCAGTTTTTGTTTAAAAAGTGATTGACGTAAGCGTATCTTGGCGATTTATTATTAAAGCATATGGCTACCCCTCCCTTTCCGCCAAACCCCAACTTACCTACCGGCGCCAAATTTCCTACCCCGCCTCCCTCCGGTATTGCCCAAAAGCCCATCATGCCCGCAGGTGCTGTCATTCCCAAGGAAACGATTAACATTAATTCCCAAGGCTCGCCGAATCTCAGGACGACGCAGAAAAAGCTTAAAAAAGAAACCATGCGGATCAGCCTCCCCCCCAAGCCGGGTGCGGGGCAGCCTATGGCGGCAATTCCTGTTAATCCTCTGAGGCCTCCCACGGGAGCTACACCTGTTGCCTCTTCGGCCAATAAAATGATGATGTCGGTCACAAGACCGATCGGAATCACCCCAAGCGCAGCCGCCGCCTCGAGACCTGCGCTTGAATCCCCTACAGCGGCCATTCCCTCCGGCAGCTTTGCCCCCAGGATGGCGGCTCCGCAGGCACCCATTGCACCGGCAGCTTCTCCCTCTCTCACGGCACCTTTGAGTCCTCCCCAGTCATCGGCCATGGTTCCGGCACCAGCCAAGCCAGTTGTAGCTCAAGCGGCTCCCGCTATTCCCCGTCCGATGATGCCGACTGTTCCATTTGCCCCTCCAAGTAGTGTACCAGGGGCACCCAGGCCAATTACCCCTCCGACCGTCTCTATGGCCAAGCCGGCTTCTTCTTCCCCTACGGTCAATGTGGCCCAAAAGGCTGGAGTACTTCCCGTCACGTCTCCACTTTCGGCCCCCAAGTCTCCTTTTCCGGCTGCTCCTTCCGCTCCCGCTGCATTCTCGGCTCCTCTTGCAGCTCCCGTTCCAAAACTGGTATCTCCGAGCCCCATGTCGACTCCTCCCACGGCTGCATTCACACCTCCGCCTTCGGCTCCCAGACCTCCAATGCCCGCAGCACCGGTAGCCCCTGCGGCAGGACTCAGAGCACCTCTGCCCGCTCCATCTGCGGCACTTCAATCAACCCCGGATGACATTAAATCGAAGACAAGTTTGATCGCAGCTCCGAACCCCTCTTCAGCATCGCCGATTCTTTCCAAGATGGCTCCTCCGAAACCTGCCATGTCTCCTGCGGGTGTTCCTAAAGCACCCTCTTCCTTGACTGCACCAGCTCCGGCGGTACCCTTCGGTTCCAAACCTTCTGCCGTGCCTTTGTCTAAAGCCTCGCCTCCCTCTACCCTTGGCGGTCCCAGAGCACCTGCTTCAGTTCCATCGCCAGCCTCTGCAATAAAGGCCGGACCGCCGCCTTCTTCAATTTCCAACTATGGAAGTGGTCAGGATCAGGGGGGTTTCGGCCTGGCGGTTGCCGCCGCTGTCACAGCCCTGATCAGTGTTGGCGTCCAAGTTCTGGCCCTGCTCGATATTATCTGACTTAAGTTCGGATCAGCAGGAGCTGCACGCCGGAATCCCTCAAACAGATTTCCCGGATTTGCGGCAAAAAAATCGGCATCGTGTTTTTTGGCAATAGTCGAAATACGTTTTTTCTATTTTTTATATCGTGGGGTATTGCTTTTTTCTCTCCCATGGTCATGCTTTCGGTATGGCTAGCGAAAATGTATTTGAATTAACGGGAGCTAATTTTTCGGAAAAAGTTCTGAACAATAAGGGACTGGTCCTGGTCGATTTTTGGGCCGAGTGGTGTGGCCCTTGCAAAATGATAGCTCCTTTACTGGATCAGATCGCTGACGGCAATATCGGAAAAGTCCAGATTGGTAAAGTGGACGTTGATAAAAATCCAGACCTGTCTTCCCAGTATAACATCAGGGCCATTCCCACTTTGTTGATTTTTGAAGATGGTAAGGTCAAGGAACAGATTGTCGGCATGACCTCCAAAGCCAGCCTTGAGCAAAAACTCGGATTGGTCTGAGACAGGTTTGCGCGTGCCCCCGAAAAAAACGTCGGCTTTGATCTGGTTCGGCAATCATTCCGGACAGTTTCTTACGCCATCCCTAATAGAGAGGATAGGCACTCTCTGTGAACCTATTGTTCCCGAGGTGTTCTCCCGTGCTTCCTTTCTGGAGAAAATCAAAGGGGTTGAGGTTGTTTTATCAACATGGGGAATGCCCGTGCTGGATCAGGAACTTTTAGATCAGGCTCCGGATCTTAAGGCTGTTTTTTATGCTGCAGGCTCTGTGAAAGGGTGGGCCACGCCCGCCGTTTGGGAACGCAACATTTTGGTGACGACCACTGCTTCCTGCAATGCGGTCCCGGTTTGCCATTACACGGTTTCCATGATTCTTCTTTCACTTAAAAACGTTCTGCCCATGACCCGCGCTTTAAATACCGAGGGAAGAAAAGCCTGGAACAGGCCGAATTACCACACGGTGGGTGTTGGAGGCCATGCCGTTGTCGGAATCATCGGGGCCAGCAAAGTGGGGCGCCTGGTGATTAACGAGTTGAAAAAACTCCAAATCCGCATTCTTGTTTTCGATCCGCACCTCAGTGCGCCTCAGGCTGCAGAACTTGGGGTTGAGAAGGTCGAATTGGACGGGCTTCTTCGCATTTCCGACGTCATCAGTGTCCATGCACCTAAAACGGAACAGACCCGTCACATGCTCAATGGAAAAAATCTACCTCTTGTTAGGGCAGGCACAACCCTGATTAATACGGCAAGGGGCGATCTAATCGACGAAGCCGCACTGATCAGAGAATTGAAGAAAGGTGACTGGACTGCGATTTTGGATGTCACCGAGCCTGAGCCGCCCCAGGATGGAAGCGAACTCTACGCGCTTCCGAACTGCTTTTTGACACCCCATATTGCAGGATCAATCGGCTTTGAGTGCCGTGCCATGGCGGAACAATGTGTCGAGGAGCTTTCCCGTTACGTTTCCGGTCAGTCCGCTATCGAGCCGGTTACCATTGAGCAATTAGTCACGATGGCCTGATCACCGCGATTCGTTGTCCGCCTTCAGGATTTCTGAAGATGCTTGCAGCCGGTAAAAAGGGGAGGCCCAGAATCCAATGCTCTTATCAGACTGTAATAAGGGAATTCGTGCGGAACGTACACTTGAAGAGGCCTGAAACACGCTCTTCTGAACGGTCCACTTTGGTGTCCAGAACCTGTTCGAACATCTGGCGTTCCAGGTCACGAATGACGGGGAAGCGATTCATGCAGGATAGAATGGGGGAATTGAATTCAATGATCTGGTGTTGTCCCGCCTCACGATCATAGAAATACTCGCTCATGTAACCGCGTTCGTCGCGGAGACTGGCCAATTGACGGAGCTTTTGTTCAAGAGTTCCACCTTTGACTTTTTCGCGGCTTTTAAAGGATTCGTTTTTGTAGATGTTGAACAGAATTTTATCGGCGGCCGCCGGGCCATACACTTCCTGGATGGACTCCAGAATTTCGGCGGTAAAATTGCTGGACTCTGTGGGAAAAAATTCCTGGGCGATTTCTGTCAGACGATATGCTTTTTCAGGGCGTCCCATGCCTTTAGGCCGACGCCAGGTGTCAAGATAACCTTCGCTCTGCAAGGCGATGCAGTGCTGCTTCACACCCATGTAAGAGAGTCCGACGCGATCACATAATTCTGACACAGAAAGCCCTTGGCTGCGCTTGATTTCTGTAAGAATCAGCAGTTTGGGATTTTTAGCTACTTTCTTCAGAAATTTACCTTTCATAACCCGTTCGAACGAAGATGCATTGATCAAAATTTACGATTTGACCCTATGAAGTTACAGTTTGATTGCAAGACTTTTTACGCTGCTAACGTGGAAAGATTTGAGTTTTTTTCGGATGGGGACTTTACTGATCTTAAGGGCTTGTACCCGGTTGGTGCATGAATAACCGGTCAGCACGGTTGGCATTCTGGCTCATTCCGATCTATTCACGACTTCCGCCTGCACGGACACCTGAAAACACCGGTATTCAAATTGCTATAAATCTTTATTTTGTCCAGTTTTAGTATCACTTTTTGAGTTTGCGTTACAGGTGCCGTTCAACCGACTGGACTTTTCGATAATGACGCTGCCACAATTAAAGATCCTACAGAGAAGGCTTACCTTGCTGGTAGTTGTTCCTTTCGCGGTTTTCTACACGAGCCATCATGTCAAAATTGGTTAACTGCGGTCTGGTTTGTGCGTGTTGATAGCGGTTTATTTCATTTTTCCGATCCTGAATGTTCCGGGTAACACACGGATGCCTGATTCTGAGCCCTGAACCGAAGCCTGTCCCTTCCTTTATGGAATTAGGGAAAAGGTCTTGCATTTATAAACCAGCAATGGCGGCGGAGGTGTTTTTCAGTCCATCCAAAGGGCTTGCCTAAACCAGGGCAGACCGCAGCTCTGAAAATTTTCCCAGGAAGCCTGTCTGGCCAAACTCTCCAATTCGGCCCGGGTATACGCACGGCGAACCGAAAGCAGGGCATCGTGCCGGGTCATGGGATCTCTGAGCCAAGTGTGGACAAGAAGCCAGACTCCAAGGTAGCCGAGGGCTGAGCGGGTCAGATCTGTGACGAAGACCAGACCGCGGCTGACGCGTTTCAGTTCACTCAGCACCTGGACGGCATCTGTGTCTGAAAAATGATGTAGGGCAAGCTGGCAGGTCACAAGGTCGAAGGTCTGATCTTGAAAAGGAAGTTGTTTTAGATCAGCCTGTTGCCAGTTAATGTTCTGACTGCCGTATTTTTCCCGGGCATAGGCGAGGGTCTGTGGTTGGAGATCGACGGCGCTGAGATGGCTTTTGGGAAGGGAATGGAAGAGTTGGGCCGTCAAGTCTCCCGCTCCGCAGGCACAATCGAGAACCGTGCTGTTTTTTTTCTGCCCGATTGCCGCCTTACGGAGGATAAAACTTGTGGCTTGGCGACCTCCGAAATGACGGTTAATGGTTTCAAGATTTTGCAGATCGCGGGCGAGTGCTCCGGGATCAAGGTTTGGCAGATCCATCAACTCGGGATGTTCTGCGGAGAAAAAACGCTGTTGTAAGTTGGGAAGCACTGGACGCGGTGGGTTCTTTAGCGGGCCGGTTAGACGGCGTCGGAGTTTGCCACGGTGGAAATGGAGATGTTGATATTAACCTCTCCGATGCGGAGGAGATCTCCGTTATGCAGAAGGCCCTGGGTCTGGCTCTGGCCATTCAGGGAAATGCCATTCATGGAGCCGAGATCACGAACCAGAATGGCGTCACTGTTGACGATGAGAATGGCGTGTTTCCGTGAAACGGAAGAGTCGGACAGGACGAGGTCGTTTTCGGCATGGCGCCCGATCCTGACTTGGCGTGATTTGATGCTGTAAGTAAAAGGCCTAAGCTCTTTACTGGAGATGTCCAGATTCATCTGATACAAATTTTCTTCAATCTGGATGTTGCGCGTCTTCTGGAAATTGGCGGAGTCTTTGCGGAGAGTATCCAGTTCCCCGGAACTTTGCATCTGGATGAAGTTTAAGAGAAAATCCTGCACAACACTACTCATGGTCATCTGGCGCGGGGTTTCCGATTCGACCCAGTCATAGTTAGGTCCGGGCCAGGTCAGGATTTCCAACATGGCATTATCCCCGCTGAGTAGTGACGTCTCGGCATGGGCGATGATGCCGGTCATAAGGTGGATTTTCCCCTGATCTTCCCCATATGAAATTAGAAAGGCACCGGTTCGTCCTGTGTGCCCATAGTGTTGGAGCATTTCCGTCAAGGGAAAGAGGCCGGCGCCAAAACCACTAGCAATTAACTTGGTTTCCATTTCGATACATGCAAGCGGTATACATCCCAGCCAGTCCTTCCTAAAGTATTCGGACCGTACAGGATAACCGTGTTCTGCGGCTGATACCTGAGGTTAATCTTAAATGCGATCAGTCCGTATTCCAAGATAAATCATGTCATTAATCCCGGCGGCTTTCCTCGAGACGGGCCATAAGCCAAAGCACATCGGAAAGACGGTTAAGGTATTGGATAATGATATCGCGAACGCTTTGGGTTTCTCTTTGTAGTCGATAGACATGCCTTTCACCCCGACGGCAGACAGTGCGGGCGACATCGAGAGCTGCAGCATGCAGGGTTTCTCCGGGAGTGGCCCATCCTTCAAAACGGATGGATTGGTCTTCCATCCGTTTGACCGAGAGGTCAAGTCTTTCCAGCATGTCCGGTGTCAACATGGGATAGGATGCCGCCTGATAACGTGCCTGGTCTTCTTCCGCCACGGCCAGTTCCCCCATGATGGCGACAAGATCTTTCTGGGTGGCCAGCAATTGTTCCTTGATCCAGGGATCCGATGCCGTGGCACGTGCCAATCCCAGGGACGAGTTCAATTCGTCGAGGGTTCCATAGGCTTCCACTCTGGGATGGTCTTTGGGTACCCGCTTTCCATACATCAGGCTAGTCTCGCCCGAGTCTCCGGTTCGTGTGGAAATAGACATGATTCAAAACTGCATGGCCGAGAATATAGGAACGTTGCCCAGCTTCTTCCTGCCTTCCAAAAAATTGATTTCTGCAAAAAAGGCGACCTCGACTACTTGGGCTTCGAGTTTTTCCACGAGATCAATGGCGGCTTTCATCGTTCCGCCCGTAGCCAGTACATCATCCACGATCAGGACCCGCTGTCCTTTTTTGAGGGCATCCACATGCATCTCGACGGTGTTGCTGCCGTATTCCAGGTCATAGGAGGCTTCTATCGTTTTGTGGGGTAGTTTCCCCTTTTTTCGCACCAGTGAAATTCCCGTTCCGAGAACATAGGCCAGAGCGCTGGCAAACAGAAAGCCCCGCGCGTCGATGGCCACAATCTGGTCGATTGTTTTGCGCTGATAACGGTCGGAGAACAGGGTAATGGCCAGACGGAAAAGCTGGCCGTCCTGAAGAATCGGTGTGATATCTTTGAAGACGATTCCTGGCTTGGGAAAATCAGGAATATCCCGCACGGATTTCTTCAATCGCTCAGTGGCACTTCGCATGGTGGGAATCATCGTTCGCTCCTTTTTCGGGGCGCGTCTCTGCGGTCCAGTTCGTGCTTGAGTTTCTGCAGGGCCGAATTCTGGATCTGGCGAATGCGCTCACGTGTCACTTTGAGCTTTTGACCGACCTCCTCAAGAGTCAACTGTCGTTTCTCGTCGATCATCGGAAAACGGAGACTAAGGATTGTGCGTTCGCGCTCATCGAGCACGTGGAGAATACCTTTGAGGTTATCGCGCAGGGACTGGTCTGAAAGAAGTGAGGCGGGATCCGGGGTGTTTTCGTCTGCGATAAGATCGGCCAATTCGGTCGAGTTGTCGTCCCCTACCAGCGTGTTGAGCGATGTGGTGCGCAATGAAACACGCCGCAGTTGACATATTTTTTTCAAGGGGAGCGACAATTCCTCGGCCAGTTCTTCATCGCTTGGTTCCCGGCCAAACTCTTCCGCCAATTGCATGCTAATGCGCCGCATTTTGGCGATTTTATCCACCAGGTGGATGGGCAGACGGATGGTTTTGCTTTGATTGGCCAGAGCCCGTTTGATGCCCTGTTTGATCCACCACGCGGCGTAAGTGCTGAATTTATTACTGCGTTCAGGGTCGAACCGTTCCACCGCTTTCATCAATCCGATGTTTCCCTCTGAAATAAGGTCCAGAAGGGGTAGGCCATAATTGGCATAATCATGGGCAATTTTGACGACTAACCTGAGATTGGATTGGATCAGTTTCTCCCGGGCTTTATTGTCTCCGCGCTGGATCTTGCGTCCCAGTACTTTTTCTTCAGCCGTGGTGACAAGAGGAAGCTTGCCTATCTCGTTGAGATAAGCGGCCAGGGCTCCTTCCCGTGAATTTTCAGCCATACGTATCTAATATTTCCGCAAAGCAAAGGATGCGTCAATGTTTACCCTGAGAAACTCTTAAGAAGATAGGGTTATGGGGGTATTATTGTGGCTGCAACATGTCCGGCTCCTTGGGTGGTTTATTCCAGGAATTTACCTGGATTTAGGAGACCCAGAGGGTCCAGGGCTTTTTTTACAGTTTTGTGCAGGGATCGCAGTCCGGGAGTAGTGGCGGCAATCCACCAGGGTTTTTTGGCCAATCCGACACCATGTTCGCCGGTGATGGTTCCTCCCCAGTCGAGGACTTGGCGGAAGAGGGCATTGAGAGCAGCCGAGGTGTTGGGGGATGCGGCTTCTTCCGGCGGAACCATCAGGTTCACATGGATGTTCCCATCGCCTGCATGTCCGAAGGAGGCGACTTGGATGCCGTATTTTTTCTGGAGTGTTTTGGAAAAGGCAAACAGGGAAAGCAATTTTCCGCGTGGGACGACGACATCTTCGTTCAGTTTGGTCAGGCCGGTTGCACGCAGACTGTAGGAAAAGGCTTTGCGTACGGCCCAGAGTTTCTCGATTCCTTCCGGTTTACATGAGGACTGAATGCTCAATGAGGAAAGCTCCTTAAGAAGCTGGATAATTTTTCTCAGTTCTGAGCGGATGGATTCGGCTTGTCCGTCAATTTCCACCATTAAGAGAGCTTCACCGGGCGGCACGTTCCTGGTATATTTTCGTGCTGCTGCCAGGGTGAAGGCATCAGCTATTTCCAGGGCACAAGGAAGAAAGCCCGAGCCCAGGATTTTTTGGACGGCAGCGGCGGCCTGGGTCGGATTGGCAAAGGAGGCCACGATCAAAGCCCGGGCCGGAGGGTGGGGGATGAGGCGCAGGGTGGCTTGGGTCACGATGCCCAGCATTCCCTCCGAGCCCAGAAAAAGGTCGGTCAGGTTAAACCCCAGTTTGTTCTTTTGAGTGCGTCCGCCCACATGAACAAGCTCCCCGTTGGCGAGCACGACCTGGAGGCCCATGACGTAATTACGGGTTACCCCGTATTTTAAGCAGCGTGGGCCCCCGGCATTGGTGGCGATGTTGCCGCCGATGGAGCTCTCCTCAGCCGAAGCCGGATCCGGAGGGTAATAAAGACCCTGACTTCTGACTCTGGATTGAATTTCTCCAGTGATGACTCCGGGCTGAACCACGGCCAGGCTGTCTTCCTTGGAAATCTCCATGATACGGTTCATCTTTTTTAAGGAAAGGCTTACCCCTCCCTGCACCGGAACACAACCTCCTACATAGCCCCTCCCGGATCCCCTCGGGGTAACGGGTATCCGGTGCTTGGAACAAAATCGCATCAGTTTCTGGACATCAGCGGCATTTCTGGCTGTCACAACTGCCTGGGGTAAGGCGTGGGCCATCCAGGCGTCACCGCCGTGTTCGTGGAGCTGGGCCGGTTCCGTTGTGGTAATGCCGGGAAGGATTTTCTTCAAGGAAGAAATCCATGCCGGAACAATGCCGGGCGTTTTACGTTTTTTCATGACCGCTTCAACTGGGTGGAGCTCATCCGTTTGATTTCACGATCCACATCTCGTTTTTTGATGTCCTGTCTCTTGTCACCTTTGGTTTTGGCTTTGCAGAGGCCAATCAGGATTTTGAAACGCCGGTTTTTAAAATAGCCTTTGAGCGGTATCAGGCTCTTGCCCGCCAGGGCGGTTTCCTCGTGAAGTTTGTGGATTTCCTGCTTGTGGAGCAGAAGACGGCGGACGCGTTTGGCCTCGTGGTTTTCGCGGTTACCCTTGTCATATGGGGCAATGTGGAAATTGTAGAGCCAGGCCTGCCCTTTTTCGATGCGGGCAAAGGCATCATTGAGACTTCCCTGGCCGTCCCTGATGGATTTAACTTCGGTACCCTGGAGTTCCACTCCGGCTTCGAAAGAGTCCAGGATGGTGTAATCGTGACCGGCTTTGCGGTTATTGATCTCGATGACGTGATTGCTCATTTCCAGAGGGTCTTTTTCTCAGATGGCCGGATACAGCCTACCACGGAAATGGTTGGCGGATCAAAAATCCGCACAAAGGCCTGGGCTTACTCTTTGACGTCAATAAACTCGTAGGCCAGCTTGCCGTCTGCCACTTCTTTGAGGGCGACATCCATGAAGGTCATGCGGGGTTCAACCACAATCAAAGGCCGTTCGCCCATGCCAAGTTGGCGGACGCGCTTGGAAATCATATTAATGAGGATTTCGGGAGCTTCCACTTTGCTAAGAGCTGTTTGGACGAGTTCGTTACGATTGATAGGCATAGAGAACCTGAGAGCATGGAGAAGTCGCCAGGGCTTGCAAGCATTTTCAAGGGCCATGTTTTGCGATTTTTTGAGGGTAATTTGAGGGAAATTGTGAAGAACAGGTTGCCAAGAAGGTTCCGCACGCGTAGGATTTCCCTTCGCAGACGGAGTGTAGCTTAGCTTGGTAGAGCGCCTGGTTTGGGACCAGGAGGTCGCAGGTTCAAATCCTGTCACTCCGATAATTTCCCGTATGTTTTACACGTACGCTCTCCGAAGCCAGAAAACGGGCCGCCGCTATGTGGGTTCGTGTCAGGATATTGAAAACAGGCTGGGCCGCCATAATCGGGGAGAAAGCCTTTC
>JBBSCO010000002.1:0-100743 GCA_038250235.1 Methylacidiphilales bacterium
AGGTAATTGAGAACATCCTGCTTCACGTCTTTGACGAGAGCGTCGTTGCCCCAAAGCTCATCGAACCACTGCTTGAGTTCCTGCCGGTCGCGGTCGTCCGACACGATGAGGTTCAGCTCGATGTTGTTCCCAGCAGCGCCGAGACCGAGGCCGCGCACCGTAAAATTGGAGCTGCCGAGAATGGCGTCCTCCACGCCGCCGTTGGCGACGTGATACATTTTCCCGTGAAGGAGATTGGATTGCTTGATGGTCTTGATGGCAACCTTGCGCTCAATCCAGTCCGCACATTCCTTGGCGACACGCTTCTGCTGGAGCTTGTTCGCGAGTTCCAGTCCGGTGGCGTCGATGATGAATGCCTTCTTCTCTGTCTTGCACGGGTCGAGACGGTTAATGAAGGACGGTTCGCCAAATAGAAAGTCGAGGTGTTCGATACGCTCTAATTCCTCTTTGAGTGCGTCGAAGGCGTAGATGGTGAAGTAGGCCGACACGATGGAGAGCTTGGAGCCTGACTGGATTCTCGCCCGCAAGAAATCAGCAGCAGAACCTCTGCTGTGGTTGTCGCGCAGGCCGGAGTTGTTGGATGGCGTGGACGGGATTGCTCCGGCACTATTTTCGAGTGTTTTCATTAGTTCAATCGACCGGCTGACCGTTTATGAACCATACTGAGTGATGAAACGGTTTGCGATTTTTTTGTTTCAGAGCGTGTTCCGTGGCATTAAAAGTCCTGATTTCAAATTTTTTTTGCCTGAAAATCAACCATGGGCTGTGGTGTGACAAGACTTTCCGGCAGGCCAGTTCTGAATCTACCGCAACGCATGCTCATGAGTCAGTCGGGAGACAAGAGCGACTTAATTGAAATGACTAACTGTTGAGAGAAATATTAAGAGTAAGTCGTATTTAGAGGACATAACCAACCTAAGTTGTTGATTAACAAGAGGAATGCGGCGATCCCTTCTTCAAGATTAGGGAGGTCAGGGAGGACAAGGAGGGAATCTCGACGGGGTTGGGCCGGGTTCGAGAAAAATTGCGGCGATCCTCCTTCGTTAAAACTGCGGCGGACAGGGAGGGAACCCCGACCGGGTCGGGGCAGGTCGAAATTAATGGCTCTTAAAAAAGAGCGCAAGTAGGGCCGGGTTCGAAAAAATTGCGGCGAGAGGGAATCGAACCCTCGCTATTAGCTTGGAAGGCTAAAGTCCTACCATTAAACGACCGCCGCGAAAATCTGCACCCATCAGGAGTTGAACCTGAAACCTTCTGATTCGTAGTCAGATGCTCTATCCAATTGAGCTATGGGTGCGTGGAGCTAAGATCATAATAAAAATAAATGCTCTTGCAATAAGGTTTTATGGAAAAGAAGGGCTATCTTCCCGTTTTTTCCAGCTCCTGAAGGATCTGTATGGCTTTTTGGGCCGCTTCTTTTTGCTCCCGATCCAGATTCATGTGGGCCGGAAGCCTCCGGGCGGAGGCGAATTTTTCCTTGGCCATCTCGTACTCACCCACTTTCAAAAAATGAAAACCCAGATGGTATTGGAAAAACATGTTGATGGGCTGGTTCTCGACGGCTTTGGAATAGAAGAGATAGGCTTCCTGATCCCGATCCAGGATGTCGAAAAGCAGTCCTTGCTTGACCAGAATGCCGTCGTACAGCGGGTTGGCTTCCGCCGCACGTTGGTAAAATTTCAGGGAGCTTTGACCCAGTAGCTCCCGTTCCTTCAGGAGTTCAGATGCCCGACCTGAGTCCCCGGATTGGAGGGCGTTCCGCAAGGATTGGTTCACTTCTGCAGTTTTCACTCTGAGGCCATCTCCGATTTTTTCCAGGGCAGGAGCGGCCGAGGCATCCTGTTGCCAGATTTTTTCTCCCAGTGCGGTCAGGGCCTGCGTTGTCAGTGGCAGGATGTCTTTTTCCTTCATTCGTTCCACGGCAACGGATTCGTGGATGGCGTAGGGGGTATGAATCAGATAGGAAGAGGCAACCAGGGCGGTCAGTCCCATGATTGTTCCCGGCATAAAACCGGGTTTTCTGGTGCTGCTCTGGCGGGTGGAGCAGGATGTCGCCAGCCCCAGAATGGTGAAAAAAGCCAGGGCGCAGGCGGGGATGTGGAAGTTGAAATCAAAGAGTGAGTGAACCCCCATCACGACCAGAACCCAGAGTGCGGAGCGTGTCACGAGCAAATCGAATTCCCGTTCCGATTCGCGATGGCGTTTGAGCAACTCGTGAATGATGAGGGCAAAAAAGAACAGAACGAGGCAGAATCCGATCGTGCCGTAGTCTGCAAGAAGGTTCAGATAGTCGTTATGGGTGTACACGGCCCGGGAGGTCAGGTAACTGGCGTGGGCCCGTTGATGTTCGAAATCAAAGGTGGCCATACCGCTTCCGAAGACAGGCTGATCTTTCCATATCTTGATCGCATCGCTGGCCAGTTGCAGGCGGATATCCCCCCCCCAAGTGGCATCGATCCTGGATTTGACGAAGGGATTCTGGAAAGCGGTGTAAGTGACGCCGACGGCAATGAGCAGGCAGGTGGCCACGAGGGCGAGTCTTACTTTGACTGAGAAGCTGCGTTGGAGGATGAAAAAGCAGCTGATGACAAAAAGGCCGGCGAGCCAGGCCAGGTAACCTCCGCGCGAGACGGAAAAAAAGAGGCCGACACTGAGCATGGCCAGAAGGTAGAGTGCGACAATGCGCAGGACCCAGGGTGAGCGGGGATAGATGAAAAAAGCCACGCAGATGCAGCAGGTCATGGCCATGAGGTTGGCGAAATGGTTGGGGCAGCCGAAGGTTCCTGAAATGCGGTCGCCGTAATTGGGCCGGGGCAGTCCCCAGATGAGGTGTTGATCCACACCTTTGTTCATCAGGGCGAAAACGCAACTGATGGCGGCGAGAATGACCAGAAGCGTGAGAAGGGGGATTCCCCAGCGTCTGTTGTGGAGGGTTAGTCTGAGTCCGAGAAAAGCACCGGCATAGGTAAGAATCCAGAGAAATTCAAAACGTGCGGAATATTGGGCCGGACTTACGGAATAGGACCAGGTTGCGTAGAGAAGAAAAAGGAGAACGGAAATCTCGATCCAACCGCCGAAGCCTTCCCTATTCAACTGGGCTTTGCAGGCTTTGATTCCGATGCAGAGCCAGAGGAGGCCACCTGTAGCATAGAGCCACAGGGCCACGTGGTGATACATGCCGCCCCAGTGCAGGATGGTGATGGCGAGAAGTATGGAAACCAGGGAGAGAACAAGCCAGCCCAGGACGGTAGCAAGCTCCAGACGTTTCCGGCTCTGAAGTTGCGTGGCAAAGGGATCCATAAGTGTTCGTTCAAGTCCAAATTAGGCTTTGGGGGCCGGGGCTCAAGCGTATTTCAGGAAAAATCGTCCCAATCGGTTGTTGAGGAATCTGTAAGTGAAAGGGTTAGAGGGTGGGTAGGTGGGGGGGGTGGGGGCGGGAAGCCCGCGGTCAGGCTTCGCCGAAACTGATGCCTACTTCCCGGCAGGTCTGAACCATCTGGGATTCGGGTTTGACCCGTTTGATTTTGCTGATGGCATCGATCATGGCCACGCTGCCGACGAGATAATTCTGGTAGCTGACCATGGATCCGAATTGACCGGCCACGGCCAGATCCACGGCTGCAACCCCGAAGCGGGTTCCCAGGATGCGATCCAGGGCGGTAGGGTTGCCACCGCGTTGTAAGTGGCCGAGAACGACAGAGCGGGTCTCTTTTCCGGTGCCTTCGGCGATGCTCCGGGCCACCTGTTCCCCGGCTCCTCCCAGGGCGGTCTCCCCGTCTGTGCCTGCGATGTGCCTGGTGAAATAATCGCCGTCTTTGGGTTTGGCGCCTTCCGCCACCACGACCATGCTGGAAAAAGTCCCCTCGGCTTCACGTGCAAGGAGGACCTGGTTGATTACTTCGTAGTCGAAGGGGATTTCAGGGATGAGAATAACGTCGGCTCCACCGGCCAGACCTCCATGGAGGGCGATCCAGCCTGCGTAGCGTCCCATGACTTCCAGCACCATGACGCGTTTGTGACTGCGGGCGGTGGTATGGAGTCGGTCCAGGGCATCAACAACGCAGGCGACGGCAGAATCAAATCCGAAGGTCATGGCGGTGGCATCGATGTCGTTGTCGATGGTTTTGGGAACACCGATGGTTTTGACGCCGGCTTCGAAAAGTTGCTGTGCGGTGCTGAGGGAACCATCTCCACCGATGCAAATGAGGCACTCGATACCGAGTCCTGCCATGGTTTCTTTGGTTTGTGCAATGACTGCAGGATCCAGGCCGGTTTTATCTCCGTGGCCGACTTTGGTAATAAAATGGCCTTTATTGGTGGTTCCCAGAATGGTTCCGCCGAGGTGCATGATCCCGGCGGTGGATTGGCGGTCCAGCACTTGATAGCGCACGGGTGACAGGAGACCTTCATAGCCGTCAAGAAAGCCGATGACTTCCCAGTTCATTGTGGAGGCGGCGCGAACCGCGCCCCGGATGACGGCGTTCAGGCCCGGACAATCTCCGCCGCTTGTTAGAATACCAATTCGTTTTTTAGACTCAGACATAAGCCGTTAAAGGTAGGGTTGGAACTGTTCCACGTCAGCTATTTTTATCGGGACGGGCTCAGGAAGGAAGAACCCGGATCATGGGCAGGGTGCGATATTGGTGATCCAGGTCCAGGCCATAGCCGATGACAAAGAGATTGGGAATCTGGAAGCCCGTCCAATGGGCGGTTACATCACGTTTGCGGGGAACCTGTTTGTCCAGAAGAACGCAGATGCGGACATCGGCGGCGTTGAGGCCGCGGATTTTTTTGGTGACCTCGTGGAGGGTGAGCCCGGTGTCCAGAATATCGTCAACAATCAGGACATGCCTTCCCGAATAGTCGTCGCCACAGCTGTCGAGCCCCTGGATTTTTCCGGTGGAGCGTGTTCCTTGATAACTTTTCAGTCGCCAACATTCGATCCGGGTTTCCACCGGCAGTTCCCGCAGGAGATCCACCAGGAAAAACAGGCTGCCGTTCATCAGGCCCACCACGGTCAGAGGTTTGCCCCGGTAGTGCCGGGTGATTTCCCTGGCCAGAATCTTGACCCGTTTCCGTATTTGCGGTGTGGAAATCAGGGTCTTACCGGGAGTTGGCATGGGGTGAAAAGTTAGAGTTTCTTCATTTCCCGTCGAATTTTCGCAGTCAGGACCGGATCGGCCTTCAGTGCGGCAGCCTGGCTGAAACTTTTTTTGGCTTCCTCCTTGCGGCGTAGTTGAAGGAAGGCAACGCCGGCAAAGTAGTAAATGGCCTGACGCGTGACGGGCGATAGCTTTTCGGGATTGCCGTCGATTTTTTTGACGAGCATTTCGAAGTCACTGCGGGCATTGTCCCGGCGGTTCACGAAGACCGGAAGGCTGAAATTGTTGACGGCGCGTATGAATCGGACGGTTGTTTTATTGGGGGCTGCTTCCACGGCTTCGTCCATGGTTTTGAGACCTTTCTTCAGAAAAGTCAGAGCGGAGGGGCCGAATCCGATATCACGGCTGCGGAGGGTGTAGCTGCTGCCGAGGTAGACTTTGTAGAGCTGGTTTTCCGGATGGGCGGCGGTCAAGGATTCCAATCTGGTGATGAGCTGCAGGGTGACGGCCTTGTCTCCTTTTTCGGATTTGGTGTGCAGGCTCTGAATCTCGATGATGACAGGATGTTCGAAGGACTGGGTATCCGGTTCCAGCGCGAAGGTTGGTTGGAAAGGGCAGAGGCAAAGGGCCAGAAAAGACAAAGTGTGAATGAGGCGTGACATCAGTAGAAAGCTGGCGCATGAAAGCGGGCAAGGGCAAGAAAAGAAAATAAGGTGTTCCGCCCCTGGTCTAGCGTCTTTCAAGGTGCAGCAGGTAATCCTCCAGATGAGATAGGATTTCCCAGGGAGTCAGGCTTTTCTGTAGCACGCGCTGGGGGGAGACGGGAATTTTGGCAATAAATTTGGTCTGAAGGGGTGCTGGCAATCCTGTGAGGAAGAAAACGGGAAGTTCCTGTCCGGGGCAGACCTGTTTCATGATGGCATAGAGATCCCAGCCGTCGATGCCGGGCATTTGGATGTCGAGAAGGATGATGTCGTAACGTGCGGCCCGCATGTACTGAACCGCCTGGGTGCCGTCGGAGGCGGTATTGACGGAAGCTCCCAACGTGTCCAGAAGCATGCGCAGGGCCTTGATCCAACTGGGATCGTCGTCCACCAGAAGCACGGCTTTGCCTTTGAAGGCTTTCTTGAAAAATTTGAGCTTGTGCTGCTCGTCGGTCATGGAAGGCATAGGGATTCGGGAATGTTAATGCTTCAAAGTAACAGGCAATTCCATGTCAGATCAATCAAAACCGGAAAGCCCCTTGTTGTTAAAGGGTTTCATGGCGGGCGCTACCTTGGGTACTGGTCGAGCGATAACGTCGACCGTCTTGGTGGAAGCACCTGCGCTGACCGAGTCAAAAACAACCAGGGTGACTTCATGTTCCCCTTTTCCATGGCTGGTGAAATCGAACGCGAACGTCTGGAGATGGGAGGAAATGTAGGCTTCAGGTTTGCCATCGACAAGCAGCGTCACGTTGCTGCGTGGTGTCGGGGATAAAATCGTGATTTTATAGTGGTTGGGATTTGGCCGGAGCTTGTCGGAATTCCTTTCCATTTTCCATTTGACATCCAAGGTTCCCTTGCGGGATTCGAAAACACTTTCGAGAAAGGTGGGAAAGGGAGACTTGGCCGGTTCAGGTCCTCCGGCCAGGCAGGGCAGAGAGCCAAGCGCAACGATAAGAACGCCATGACAAAAACTTCGGAATATGGAACGATGCGACATTGCATATGAGTCTGCCTGAATCCGATCCTTTCTTGAAGAGGAAAATGACCGCCCTGTCCGTTCTTCCCAGAATTGTTCTGTTTCTGACGGTCGTGGCGGTCGTTGTGGGGATGAATTATGGGCAATTGGATTTCGCCTGGTGGTATCACAATGATGAACCCTCCAAAGTGCAGCAGATCCAGTCGGGTGAAAGAAACCTGCGCCACCCGCCTCTGATGCTCAGTGTTACGGATCTGTTGGCAAAGATCAGCGGTGCAGGGGAAGATGCCCAGGCGGTTGTCAAACTTGGGAGAATGCTTTCGACAGTCAGCATGGCCCTGGCCCTGGCTCTGATGGTGGATTGGGCTTTTGTCATGGTGGGGCCGGGGGCGGCGCTGCTTCTGGCTGTGGTCTTTCCTTTTCAACCGGAACTTTTTGAAGTCGGACATTATTTCAAAGAGGATGCGTTGTTTATCCTTGGCATCGCCCTTTCTCTTCGATCATTGGCCTTTTGGGTGCAAAAGCCGGGAAACCCCGCGGCCGTGTGTCTTGGTGTTTCGCTGGCTGTTCTGGCTGGGGGAAAATATGTTGGCTGGGTCCTGATCGCGCTGATTTTATTACAGGCCCTGCTGGTGGGGAGGAACTTCCGCTCGGCCGTTGGAACTCTTCTGATGGTGTTTCTGGCGGTGGTCTTGGTCATTTACTGGCCGGCTTTTGTCCGTATGAACATCTTTAAACTTTTTCTTGCCGATGAGGTCTCCCTCCTTTTTGCCGGAGACTATGGCACGGGTTTGGCGGTTCCCCATGGCACTTACTGGCGAAAACTTTCCGGAGCCTATTCCCAAGCCCTTGTTCTGGTGGGAGCTACTTGCTATGTTGTCGCCGTGATACGCAAGAGGGCAACCGGTTTTTGGATCATGCCTGTGTCCTGTATGGTCACAATGCTTTGTCTGGCCTGGACCTCGAAGTATTCGGATCGTTACCTGCTTCCAGTGCTGTTGATGGGTATGGTCATTCTTGTCTGTGGCCCGGTCATGCTGGTGAGGTCCTTCGTGGAAAACAGGGTTTCCGGAACTTGGAAGTCAGCCCTGCCTTTTTTGGCGGGAGGAGTGGCCGCTGCGGTTTTGTTTATCCTGCAATATGGAAACTTTCAGTCAGTTTCCTCCGGATTCAAAACTGACAGCCGTCAGGAACTCATCGGATGGATCAAAACCCACCTGGATGCCGGCAAGGTCATCCTGGCCGAAGACGAATTGGCTAAAATCTCTGATCCGCTGCTTTATGACCGGATGTGGAGGGCTTATTTTGTGGCCGATCTCGGATCGCCCTCCGAGTTGAAAGCCCAAGGAGTCACTCACGTCGTGGTTTCCTATGATGTCTATCACCGCTTTGTCGACGCCAATGTCGTTAGGGGGGGGGGCGGGGGCCGAGCTTTTTTCAAAACGGAGACTTTTTTACCGTGAAATCCTTGGGGAGGGTAAAATTCTCTGGTCGCGAAAAGCCATTGATCCCAAGGCCTTGCACCCGGGTTTGACCCTGGTCGAACTGAGGTAGTGGCACGGAAGCAGCTGGCAATTTCAATAACGCTTAACCTCTCCACCACGATGTCACGTATCCATTGTTTCCAACATACCGCCACCGAAGGACCCGGGGGAGTTGCCCGTTGGGCAAAAGCACGGGGTATTCCGATGGCCACCACACGTTTTGACTTGAACCATTCGTTGCCCGCCATGGATTCTTTGGATGTGCTGGTGGTGATGGGTGGCCCGATGAATATTTACCAGTATCGGGAGTATCCCTGGCTCAGAGGGGAACGGGAGTTCATCCAGGCCGCCCTGCAAGCAGGTAAAAAAATCATTGGATTCTGCCTGGGTGCCCAGCTTCTGGTCGATGCCCTGGGGGCCCGGGTCTACCAGCACAGCCAGTATGAGGTCGGCTGGTTTCCAGTGATCAGGCGACCGGCCATGGGAACAGTCGCTGCCCTGGCTTCGTTTCCTGAAGAGCTGTTTGTGCTGCACTGGCACGGGGACAGTTTTGATCTTCCAGCCGGAACCCAATGGCTGGCCTCGAGCGGGGCCTGCTCCCACCAGGCTTTTATCTATCAAAACCAGGCGATAGGATTTCAATTCCACCTGGAAGTGGCCGTTGAAGACCTTAAGCAATTTGTGGGCTGTGGCTCCGATTTTAAGTTGCCAGGATCTTTTGTGCAGAACGAGGAGCAGGTCTGGAAAGGGGCCGGTGAACATGCCCCTCTGGCCCAGGCAGTGTTGTTCGATTTTTTGGATCGTTTTACCGTCTGAATTATTTCCCGGCTTCGAGCTTCTTGATCAATTCCCTCAGGAATTGTTCGCGTTGGGCCGCTTGTTCCGCAAGGGGATAGGTTCTTGTTGAATTCGGAGATAACAGGCCTCCCGCTTCCACAACAACAACCAGATCCCGCGCCTCATCAAACCAGATGCGGTATTGCGGACCGAAACGACTGTCTTTCCAGCGTTGGAAAACATCGTCGGTTCTGAAGGCGTGGACGGAAAGATCCCGCAGTTCCAGATCCGGTGTTCCATCGCGCATGAGCGAATCCTGATAGGTTCCGAATTCGATGCCTGCGCGGTGGTTAAGTAGCGTCAGGGCAAAGACCAGCATTGCCAAGGCAGCGGCAGCATAGTGTCCGGACTGCAACCAGGTCGGCTTCCACCAGGGCTCTTTCCGCTTGGACTCGCGGGAGGGGAATTCCCGGCGAAGGGCCGTGCGTAATTCCTGCATACGGTACTGCGGGAGTGCCGGTTCCGCCGCAGCCAGCGCAGCATCCAGGGGAGCGGTCGCCTGAAGGATAGATAACGTGTCTTCCAGTTCCTTGAATTCCCCGGCCCGGTCCGAATCTGTGGAGAGGTAATCTTCCAGCCGCTTTTGTTCTTCGGCGGAAGCTTCTCTGGCCAGAACTTTCAATGCCAGGATTGTGAACAGATCGTCTGTCATAAGAGTTTATCGCAGGTAGCTGAGAATTTCTTTCAATAAAAAAGGATTTTGTTCGAGGCGTTGGCGGATTTTTTTAAGGCCACGGCTCAATTGTACCCCGATGGTTCCGGATGGAGTGTCATATTTTTCCGACAACTCGTGGTAAGTGAGACCGTTGACCACAAAATCCTGGATGAGCCGGGCCTGCTCAGGATCCAGGGAAGAGATGCCTTCTTTCAAGATCAAGGAAAGTTCCTGTAACTCAAGAGGGGAAATCCGTTGAAGAAGTTGTTCGGGTGCCTCAAAGGTGTTTTCGCTTTCCTCTTGGAGGGATTCAAGGCTTTGCACCTGACCCGAGCCCCGTTTTTGGGCAGTACTTTTTCTTTTTTCGGAAATGGCCCGGCGCGCTGCCATAGTGACAGCGAGGCCCCGCAGATTTTCCCAGGTTTGGGCCGTATGAATTTTGGCAACCAACCCGGTCAGGGTTTCAATGGCAACATCTTCGGCTTCGGTAGGGGTCAGGCCGGCCAGGGGATGGCGAGCGGCATGAAACACACAGGGATAGAGCAGGCTGAAGGCTTCTTCCCAAGCGCTTTCATTTCCTTGCTGCAATTTCCTCAGTAAATCCGATTCCCGGGACACAACAGGCATCTAACCCGACAGCTTCATCTCAGTTCAAGCTTCGAATTTGCAAAGAAGCGTCTTCCTGTATGATTCCGTCATGCGTGTTGTGTGGACGGGGATACTGCTTCTGGCCGGAATGGGCCTTCTTCCGGCGGAACCCGATGTCTGGTCGCGGATCCATACGCTGGAAAAAGAAGGGAAAACCGGGGAATCCCTGTTACTTGTTCAACAAACGCTGAGGAATGTGGAAAACTCCCAGGGGATTGATTCGATAAAGATGGTTCCTCTTCTACAAAAGGCCAGCCAGTTCCACATTCGCAGGTCCGATTTTGAGGAAGGAAAAAAATGTTTGGAACGGGTTCTGGAGATCTGTCGGAAAAAGGAAGGTGAAAATTCCATTGCCGCTGCCACGGCGTGGTATGAGCTGGGGTGGTTTCAGCAAAGCCGGGCCGAGTATGCCAGGGCCCAGGTATCTCTGGAGAAAGCGTTGGCCCTGAGGGAAAAACACTTTGGACGCCGTCATGAAAGTGTGGCCGAGTGCCTGAACGGCATCGGAGTAGTTCTGGAAAATCAGGGAAAGTTTGATCTGTCGGAAAAGGCCTATCTGGAAGCATTGCCGCTCCGGCAGGAACTTCTGGGGAAAGAGCATAACGCGACCCTGACAACAGAAAACAATCTGGCAACACTCTATTGGAGCCGGGGAGATTATGCCCGGGCGGAACCGTATTTTGTCGAAGTTCTGAAAATCAGGCGACGAACCCAGGGTCCGGGAGCCCTGGCCACGGTGACCAGCATGAACAACCTGGCACTGCTTTATCGCAGCATGGGGGATCACGAGCGTGCCGAGAGGTTGTTCCTCTCCGTGCTTCGCCTGAGGGAACAAAATCTAGGTTCCCTGCATGCCTTCACCCTGACAACGCTGCATCAACTGGGTCTTCTTTATGCCGATCGGCGAATGTATTCCAAGGCGGAGCCTTTGCTATTGCGGGCGGCGGAAGGCAGAAAAAAAACGGCAGGCCTTGATCATCCGGATACGGCACGCAGTTTTTTTCATTTGGCCTGGTTTTATGACAGGTCCGGGCGTTTTGGTAAAGCGGAACCCCTGCACATGCAGGCCCTTGACATCCGCCGAAGGATTCTGGGGGAAGAACATCCCGAAACTGCGGGCAGCGAGGCTTTTTTGGCCCGCCACTATCATCTGCAGGGCAAGCATGACCGGGCCGAACCCGTTTATCGCAAGGCACTGGAGTTGCAGACACGCATCCTGGGTCGTGATCATCCGGATACTCTGAAAACTCTGGAAGCATTGGCCTGCCTGGAAATAGATCTAGGCAGGAGGGATGCGGCGTTAATTCACGTTCGCGAAGCCATGGGCGTCCGCGAGCGCATGTTGCAGGAATTGTTTACCTTCACGTCGGAGCAGCAACGGATGGATTTCCAAAAAACGCTCAGTCTCTATGATCTTCCCGCCAGCCTGGGTTCCGCTGATGATATCGCCAAAGTCGTGTTCCGAACCAAAGGTCTTGTGCTGGACTCCGTGGTGGAAGACCGGAACAAGGCGCAGAAACTGGCAGACCCGGCCCTGACAGTCCTGCTGCAACGCCTTCAGGTTGTTTCACGGGAATTGTTGTTGGGCGATATGAAAAAAAGTCCGGCCAATCTGGATGAGCCCTATGACCAGGAGATCCGGCGGGATGAATTGCAGCGGCAACAGGCGGAACTACAGTCCGCCTTTGTGCGCAGGGTTTCCGCACAGAACAAAGCCCGCAGGGCTTTGCAGACCGAACTTTCCGAGGTGAAGAAAGTCCTGAAAAAAAACAGCGTCCTGCTCGAATGGGTTCGTTACAATGCTTATGAAAAAAATCTGGTCAGTCATCCAAGTTACGGAGTCCTCATGGTATTTCCGGATCAAGAACCGGACTGGATTCCGCTGGGCCGGGCAGAATCGGTCGATCTCCTTGTAAGACGCTATCAGAAAGTGATGCGCCGCCGGGTCAGTGACGATGCAATGGCCTCCATTCTCCGCGATCTATCGGACAGGATATGGAAACCGGTCGGGGAAAAACTAACATCCGATACACGCAACTTGATTCTGTGTCCGGATGGTCCCTTGAATTTCGTATCCTTTTCCACGCTCCTGGATTCGCAGTTGCGCTTTTTGTGCGAAACCTGGAACTTTAGCTACGTGTCCAGTGGACGTGATCTTCTGCGGAGCACAGGCGCAGTTCCTCTGGAAAAAACGGTCATGGTTTTTGCCAATCCGGATTATGGATACACACCTTTTTCCAGCAAGGCGGAGGGGAGTTCACCAGCGGAAACAGACGCGACCCTGTCGGCATTGCGCGATTTCGACTTTATCCGACTCAAGCCATTGCTGGGTTCGCAGGAGGAAGCCGACTGGTTAGGGAAACATGCCTTAGGATTGAAACTCCAGGTGAAGCGTTATACGGGGGTTGAGGCAACGGAGACGGCTTTGAATGCCCTGCGCTCGCCCATGATCCTGCACCTGGCCACCCACGGATTGTTTCTGGGGGAAGAGCAGGGAAATCCTGGGGAGCCAATCCGGGAGGGTTCCCACCCAAAAAGAGCGACGGGCGTTAATCTGAAGGATCCGATGCAGCGCAGCATGTTGATGTTGGCCGGAGCCCAGCGGACCCTGGAGGCCTGGCAGAACGGGGTGATCCCCGATACAAGCCGCGACGGGGTGGTGACTGCTGCGGAGGTGGGGGCGTTGAACCTTGAGGGAACCTGGTTGGTGGTCTTATCCGCCTGCGAAACGGGACAGGGTGAGGCTTTGGCGGGGGAGGGTGTGTTGGGTCTGAGAAGGGGATTTGTCATGGCCGGAGCCCAGAATCTGATGATGACTCTCTGGCCGGTGGCGGACCGGGAGACAGTGCCGTTGATGGGGTCGTTCTACGAGAAAGCCTTTGCCACGCAGGATCCGGCCCTGGCCCTGTCGGAGGTTCAGCGCGAGAGACTGCTGGAGTTGCGCAAAAAACAAGGACTCAGTCAGGCGGTTCGTCTGGCGGGGCCCTTTATTTTGAGCCGGTAAAAAGATTCCTGTCCGGATGTAAGAAGTTCAGCGGGTTCTGCGATCTCCTTGGTAGATCATGAATACATTCCTGGCTTTTCTTACCCGCACATCCACTTACATCCTGGGCCGCATCAGTTGGCAACCGCCGACCTGGTTGCATCCGATACACGAAATTCCCTCAAGCCAGCGCCGCCGCTCTCTTATTGCTGCGTTGCTGATCTTCTTTGTTTGTCTCTTTGCCACGCAGGGCTGGCGTTTGTTTCAAAAATCTGCATCGCCCGATGACATTGCCGTGGATGTTTTGGCTCCCGCCTTGGCAGAAATCGGAGAAAACGGCATCCTTCCCCAACCGCTCAGAATTGATTTCAGCGGTTCTGTGGCCAGACTGGAAAACATCGACAAACCTGTGATCAAGGGCCTGGGTCTGGAGCCCGGGATCAAAGGCGTTTGGCAGTGGGAGGGAGACCGCTCGTTGGCCTTTTATCCAGAGAAGGAGTGGGCGGCCGGTAAAACCTACCACATCACCCTGGATAAGTCCTTGTTTGCTCCAGGGATCCGCTTGCAGCGTTACGCCCTTAAATTTGAATCGAAGCCCTTTGTGGCCGCCATCGAAACAATGGATTTTTACGTGAATCCGAAAGATCCCGGAATCCGCCAGATCACGGCCGCGCTTTCTTTCAGCCATGCGGTCGATGCCGGAGAACTGAAGAAAGCTTTGGTTTTGGAAGGCAAAGGACTCAAGGCTTTGCTGATCAATCCCAAGGATGAACAGAACTACAAGATCGAGATGGCGGATTTCGGGCGGAAAGCTTTTATTCGTTCTCTTCCGGTGAAGATTCCGGACGAAGCCGTTTTTGCTTATCTTAAGCTTGATAAAAACCTGGCACCTATCGAAGGAAGCAGGTTGGAGAAATCTCTTTCGAGCAATGTCCGGCTTCCGGATCTGGCCAGTTTCCTGAGCATCAAATCATCGGCACTGGAGATTGTCCGGAATACCGATGGTGATCCTGAGCAAACCCTGCTGATTGAAACCTCTCTGGGAGTCACGAGGGAAGAACTGCAAAAAAAACTCTCCGTCTATCTTTTACCCAAAGACAGGCCCGGACGGGAGGGAGTCGGGATTTCCCATAACCATGCCTGGGTAAGTTTGGAAAAAGTGGATGAGCCCCTTTTAAAGGAATCTGAAAAACTTCAGTTTCAGATCAAGGCATCGGAACAGGACTATTCCGAATTGCACGC
The DNA here is from genome assembly GCA_038250235.1 of Methylacidiphilales bacterium. Lineage (GTDB taxonomy): Bacteria > Verrucomicrobiota > Verrucomicrobiia > Methylacidiphilales > JAAUTS01 > JAAUTS01. The sequence goes on from JBBSCO010000002.1 coordinate 14,635, forward strand.
CGTGACGCTTAATCTTCCGGCCAAACGGTGGGTCTTCATCAAAATCGAGGGAAAACTGACAGGACTCGGAGGATTTCTCATGCCAAAACCCTATCAAAATGTGCTCGGCATCCCGGACTATCCGCGGGAACTGAGGATCATGCATGAAGGCGCGGTGCTGGCACAAAGCGGGGAGCGGACACTTTCGTTTCAAAGTCGTGGCATTAACCGGGTGGAATGCCGTCTGGGAAAAGTTCCAGCCGAGCAGATCAATCATCTGGTCAGCCAATCGGAGGGGAATTTTCAGAACCCCTATTTCCGCAACTACAGTTTCGGTGAGGACAATCTCGGGAAAGTCTATTACCAGACGATTCTGATTGATGGGCAGGATTCGTCCAAGGCCAACTATACCGCACTGGATTTCAGGAAGTTAATCCAGGACCAGGATGATTCGAAGGGTCTGTTTTTTCTTGAAATATCGGAGCAGAAAGAGGATCAGACGACCCCGCAGAGACTTGCCCAAAAAGGACCGGATTACCAACAGCAGCAGAGCCGTTGGGAAGACCAAAAACGTAACGGTCAAGCGGTGCAGGATCGGCGTTTTGTGCTCATCACGGATCTTGGAATCCTGGTGAAAGACAACAGCGATGGAACGCACGAGGTATTTGTGCAATCGATCAAGACCGGGATGCCGGTAGCGGGTGCAGAAGTCCGCGTTCTTGGAAAAAACGGCGACTCCGTGGCGGCGGTATCCACGGATGGAAAGGGCCAGGGCTCCCTGCCGCGCGTTCTGGATTTCAAGCGTGAAAAAGCTCCGGTGGCTTTTGTAGTCAGCAAGGGTGCAGATCTATCGTTCCTGCCCTATAACCGAGCTGACCGGCGGCTGAATGTTTCACGTTTTGATGTAGGTGGCGTGGAACTGGCGGATGACAAAGCACTAACGGCCTTTGTTTTTTCAGACCGGGGAATTTATCGGCCCGGAGATGAGATGCGCCTCGGTCTGATTGTCCGCTCGTATGATTGGATGGGCAAGCTGGAAGGTCTTCCCTTGGAGGTCCAAATCACCAATCCCAGAGGTCTGGTTGCCCACAGCCAAAAATTCCGCCTTAACAAGGAAGGATTTCTTTCACTGGAGTATACGCCTTCTGAAAGTGCTCCGACCGGAACCTATGCCGTATGTGTTTATCCGGTGAGGAACGGTGAACGCGACCAGATGTTGGGAAGCACCACGGTGAGAGTGGAAGAGTTTCTTCCGGACCGCATGAAAATCAAGGCAGTCCTGAGCAAAGAGATGAAAGAAGGGTGGGTATCCCCCCAGGATCTAAAGATCGCCGTTGAGCTGAACAATCTTTATGGTGCGGCTGCTGTCAACCGGCGTGTGCAGGGGGAACTCACCCTAACGCCTTCCAGCTATTCCTTTTCCCGCTATCCAGACTATCAATTTTATGATCCCGACCTGAAAGCCAGCCAGGCCCTGCGTCTGGTGCAGGAAAGTCTTGAAGAAGTCCGGACGGATGAAAAAGGTCATGCCTTTCTGGACCTCCGCCTGGAACGTTTCGGCCTGGGAGTTTATAGCCTAAGTTATCTGGCCCGGGGATTCGAAGCCGAAGGCGGGCGTTCCGTGGCAGGCGGCGCGAAAGCCCTCGTTTCTGCCCGTTCTTTTCTCATCGGGGCCAAGCCGGATGGTGACCTCAACTACCTGCGGGTCGGCAGTAACCGCCAAGTTGGGTTTCTTGCCGTGCAACCGGATCTGCTTCCTCTGGCCAAAATGGGACTGGCTTTGAAAATTTTCGAACAACGCTACATCTCGGCACTGACCAAACTGCCCAACGGCAGCTACGCCTATCAATCCGTTCTGAAAGAAGTCGAAACGCTGAGCCGGCCTTTCGATCTTGAAGTGCAGGGGTCTTCCCTGGCTTTGCCGACCAAGGAACCCGGCGATTATATCCTCCGGCTTTTTGATGCGGAAGAGACCTGTTTGTCCCAGGTCCGCTTTGTTGTGGTGGGTGATGCGAACCTTTCGCGCTCCCTGGAGAAAAACGCGGAACTGAAAGTCGCTTTATCCAGGCAGGAATACCGTAGTGGCGAGGAGATTTCCCTGTCAATTACTGCCCCCTACAAGGGTGCGGGTTTGATTACGATCGAAAGGGACAAAGTTTATGCCAGCAAGTGGTTCAAGACTGACAGCACCGCAAGCACGCAGAGCATCACCCTTCCCCCAGGGTTGGAGGGAAACGCTTACGTCAATGTGACCCTGTTGCGTTCACTGGACTCGAAAGAAATTTTTGCCAGCCCGCTGAGCACGGCTGTGGTGCCTTTCCGTATCGACCGGGAAAAACGGACGGTGCAGGTCAAGCTGGAGGCCCCGGAAAAAGCGCGACCGGGTGATTCTTTTCCGATCACCTACAAAACGGATCGGCCTTCGAAGATTGTGATTTATGCCGTGGATGAAGGCATCCTGCAGGTGGCGCGTTACCAACTGCCAGATCCCCTGGATCATTTTCTTCAGAAACGGGCCCTGCAGGTTGCCACCAGCCAGATCATGGATCTGATCCTGCCCGAATACTCGCTGGCGCGCTCCGTGGCGGCGGCTGGTGGTGATGGGGGCGAGGATCTCCTGGCGGCGAATCTCAATCCCTTCAAAAGACATCGGGAAAAACCAGTTGTTTTTTGGTCCGGTATTGTCGATGCGGGCACCCAGGAGCAAACGGTCTTTTACCGGATACCGGATTATTTCAACGGCAGTCTGCGTCTGATGGCCGTTGCGGTCAGCGAGGAGGCTGCCGGTGCGGCGGAACAAGGGGTCGTGGTCAAAGGTCCGTTTATCCTGCAGCCCAATGTTCCGGCTTTTGTCGCGCCGGGTGACAGTTTCGAAGTCTCCATATCGGTTGCCAACAATGAAGCAGGGTCCGGTCCAAGCGCCTCTCTGCAATTGAAGCTGGCTCTTAGTGACAATCTGGAGCTTCTGAAGGAGCCTGCCATGCCGCTGGTTGTGGCTGAGGGTGGGGATCTTGCGGTGACGTACAGGCTCAAGGCCAAAAATCAATTGGGCAATGCGGACCTGATCTTCAGCGTGGCCTCGGAAAAGGAGACGGTTCGTCACGTTTCAAGTCTGAGTGTCAGGCCCTCATCACCCTATCTGACGAAAATCCGGAGCGGATGGTTTGAAAAGTCATCGTTGGAGGTTCCGGTGGAACGGCAGATGTATCCCGATTACAGAAAGCTGGAGGCCCAAGTGTCCCTTTTGCCGACGGGCTTTGCACGTGGCTTAAAAAGATTTCTGGATGATTATCCCCACCTGTGTTCAGAGCAGTTGGCCAGCCGCGCTTTCCCCACGCTCTTGTTGGACGATGAAAGCGGGAGTGGGTTATCGCGTGAGGAGCGGGCGAAAGCCCTGGGCAAAATCATTGAGGTATTGAGAACACGGCAGAATGATCAGGGAGCCATCGGACTTTGGTCGGCCCGTTCCGATCTCTCATTTGATTTCCCTTCGGCTTACGTGATGCATCTCTTGACGGAGATGAAGGAACGGGGATACGAGGTGCCAGACTCCTTCTTCGAAAGGGGCCTCGGCCATCTTGAGCAGATAGCTCAGGAATCGCCCGCCTCAATCCATGAAGCCCGTGTCCAGGCCTATTCCATCTATCTCCTGACAAGAAACCAGAAGATCACCACGAATTACCTGAACCGTTTAAGGAACACTCTGGACCGGGATTATGCGGCGTTATGGCCCAAGGATCTTACAGCCTTGTATTGCGCAGGGAGTTATCAGTTGCTGCAGAACAGGAGGGAAGCAGCGAAAGTGGTTGGATCTTTCCGTCTGACAGATAAACCGCGCCTGGACTACGATGACTTTTATTCGGATCTGAGCCGGAATGCCCAATACCTCGATATCCTGTCCCGGCATTTTCCGGAAAAACTCAAATCTGTTTCTGCGGATGATCTCCTCTTGATCGTGGAGCCGCTGCTCCGGGGTGATTTTACGACACACTCCGCAGCCTATGCCGTGCTGGGTCTTCGTGCTTATGCCGAAAGCCAGATGGATGGCGCGGATTTCCCCTTGAAAATCACGGAAAAGCGAAACGGAGGAGCCGATGTGGATCTTGCCCTGAGCAAGGGATTTATCCGATACGGTGACTTTTCGGAAAAGGCCCGTTCCCTGTTTATGGAAAGAGGAGCAGCCAAACGTGTGTTTTATCAGGTTGTCGAAGCAGGTTTTGACCAGCCTGGAGCAGCCCCCAAACCCTTCCATCACGGCTTGGAAGTGCAGCGCGATTACCGGAACAAGCAGGGTAAAACCGTGGAGACGGTCGGTCTGGGCGAGGAAGTGGAAGTGCGTCTGCGTGTGCGCTCGATCGGACATGATTACATCGAGAATGTGGCCATCCTGGATTTACTGCCGGGCGGATTTGAAGTGGTGGGTGAATCCATTCGCCAGTCGGCTTTTCCCGCTGGAAATGAAGAAACGGAAACACAGGCGGGAACTGTCACCCAAAAACTGATTCCTGATTATGTTGATGTCCGGGAAGACAGGGTGGTGGTTTACGCCAGGGTGGAACCGGAGGTTTTGGAGTTCGTTTATAAAATGAGGGCCACCAACCGTGGAGACTACCAGGTCCCGCCATTACAGGCTGAATCCATGTATCGTCGGGAAATCCAATCACGCGGCTCCTCCGGCATGATCAAGGTTGAGGAATGAAATACGGATCAAAAAAAATCTACCGGACAATGCTGGCGGTGAGTGCAGCGGGAGGACTTTCCATATTGTTAGGATTGGCGCTCCTGCCCAGGCCTGATCTCTGGCAGGGCCTGGTGGAGTCCAGGGCCTATACGGATCTTGACGGAAAATTACTGCGTCTGACTTTGGCGGAGGACGGCGCCTACCGGATCAGAGTTCCTCTCGAAGAAATTTCCCCGGTTCTGGTGGAAACCACACTTCTGCATGAAGACCGTTATTTTTATCAACATCCGGGGGTGAATCCGGTGGCTCTGGGTAAAGCTCTATTGAACGAATGTTCAGGCAATCCGAACCGATTCGGAGCCTCAACGATCACCATGCAGTTGGCCCGTATCCGGTTCGGGCTTAACACACGAAATATCAGCGGGAAGCTGCTCCAATCGTTGCGCGCACTGCAATTGGAATGGCATTACTCCAAGGCGGAGATTCTTGAGGCCTATTTGAACCAGGTCTCCTATGGCCGCAATATTGAAGGGGTTGCTGCGGCTGGCTTTATTTATTACGGCAAACAGGCCCGTGACCTGAATCTGGCTGAAGCCCTGACACTTAGTGTGATTCCCCAAAGCCCGGCCCGCCGTGCGCCACGTTACGCGGATGAAAGCTCCAAGGGAAATACGGCACTTATTGAGGCAAGAAAAAAACTGTTTGACCGTTGGATCGGCCTGCATCCTGCCGATAAGAAACAGGAGGCGGCCCTGCAGATGGCGTTGCAGGTCAGGACTCCTCGTGATCTGCCTTTTCTGGCTCCTCATTTCATCGATTGGGCAATCAAAGGGAATTCGGACGGCAGGACGGGGCTGGATCTTAATCTTCAGCGGCTTTGTGAGGACCGGATCAAGAGCTATATCCGGATGCGGTGTGGCCAGGGAATCAGGAATGCTGCAGCTTTGTTGGTGGATACCCAAACCATGGAAGTCCGGGCTGCGGTTGGGTCTGCTGATTTTTTCTCGACGGAGATCGAGGGCCAGGTCAATGGCTTGACGATGCGGCGCTCGCCGGGATCGACATTGAAACCCTTGTTATACGCGCTGGCCATGGATGAGGGTCTGATCCATCCCCAAAGCCTGTTGAAAGATGCGCCAATGAGCCTGGCGGGGTATAATCCGGAAAACTATGACCGTGATTTCGTCGGACCTGTCTCGGCCTCCGCTGCCTTGCAGCAAAGTCGCAATGTTCCCGCAGTATGGCTTGGTTCACGGTTAAAGGAAAAGTCACTTCATTCTCTTCTGAAGAAATGCGGGATCCTCGGACTCAAGGAGGAATCCTTTTATGGTCTGACGCTGTCCCTGGGTTCGTCCGAAATGAGCATGGTCGAGTTGGCGGAGCTTTACGGCATGTTGGCCAACAGGGGAAATTTTCAGAAAGTGAAAACCGGACTGCGGAACGGGGAAGAGGTTTCGCCCTCCCAGCAGTTGATCAGTCCTGAGGCCAGTTATCTCGTTCTTGATATGCTCAAGCAATCTTCCCGGCCTGACCTGGTGCGGAGTGAGGGACTCAGCGGGCGGCAGGGCTCCGTAAGCTGGAAAACCGGCACTTCATGGTCTTTTCGCGATGCCTGGTCCGTGGCGGTTTTTGACCGTTATGTCTTGGTGATCTGGTTGGGAAATTTCAACGGCGAAAGCAACCCCGCACTGGTGGGGCGTCAGGCGGCAGCACCGTTGCTGTTTTCGATCATTGATGCAGTTCGTGCCCGAGTTCCCGCAAAAGAAAAGGCCAGGTGGGAATCCCGGGAAGGATTGAATGTGGAGGTGATTGAAGTGTGTGCGCTTTCGGGCGGGCTTCCCTGTGCCCAGTGCTCCAGGAAAATGCAGTCCTATTTCATTCCGGGGATTTCTCCCATCGACCAGTGCACCGTGCATCGGAAGATTCTTGTCGATGCCCGGACAGGTAATCGTGTCAGAGAAAAAGATCCAGGGCGAAAAATTTTGGAGGAAGTCTATGAAGTCTGGCCTTCGGATATCCGGGAGCTTTTCAGGAAAGCCGGTCTTCCCCGCCGCGTCATCCCTCCCTACGAAGACCTGCAGACTGCCGGGGAGGAAGAACCTGGGGGGCAGGATGCCCCCGTGATTCTGTCTCCCATTAGTGGAGTGGCCTATTCGCTGCCTGCGGCTGCCAACGGGCGTCAGAGCCAGTTGGCCATGAAGGCCAACGGATCAGGGATCCTGCACTGGTTTGCCAATGCCAGGCTTTTGGGAACAACCAAGGCGGGCGAAGACCTGTTCTGGAATCCTGCTCCGGGTAATTACACCCTGACGGTTGTAAGCGCCAGTGGATTGAGTGATTCTGAAAGTATCCGGGTCGAAGCGGCGCCGTGAGGGCATTACCTTGTTTGCCCGGGGAAGCAAAGGCTAACGTTTGGGTCTCAGAGTCTTTTTGGCAGTGATTTCAACAGTGGCCTGAACAAGGGGCATATCGTTTTTATTCACAAAGCGGATGGAGGCGGGCAGTTCGACCCTGGTGCTGAATGTGTAGGTTCCGGGTTGGTCGATGGCGCCCAGATTGATCGGGGTTGTTTGTATGCGTTTGTTGGCTTCGATGCGGCTGTCTTTGACCAGGACATGAAGGAATTTAGGATTCAGAACGACACTGGCAACCTGAAGGTCGGAGGCCAGGCCGTTGAAAACAGGTTCGGTTTTGAGATCAAGTGTCCGGGCTTCATGGAGTTGGATTTCCAGACCTTCAGGTTCGTAGCGTGTCACTTCCCATTCCTTGGGGGCACCCTTGAGCATGTCATTACCCAGAATGATATTGTTGTTGGATGCCGTGTAGGCCTTCAAATCAATCACGACTCCCAGTCCGCTGGTGCTTATATTAGCCTGGTCAAAAGGAACACGGAGATAGACGCGCACCGAGGAGGCACCGATTCTTTCGACATAGAGATTATCCGGAACATTGGAGAAACTGACCGGAACATCGAGAACCATGATCGTTTTGCTTTGCTTCTCCGATTGGGTCTGGTTTTCCTGGATGTAGCGGTTGACCGGCAGCGCGATAACGGCAATAAGGGCGGAGAGGAACCAGAGGGCGAGGGAAATTCTTCCCTTGTTTATGGATGCATGGCTGTTGGCTTCCTGATGGAGCAGCACTCCGAGTTTTTCCTCGAGTTCCTCCTGGGTGGTGACTGTAATTTCCTCGATGGTTCCTTCAGAGGCATGACTGATGGTGCCCCTTTCCTCCGAGAGGATGAGGATGTCGGCATCGCATTTTTCCGAAAGTCCCAGGGCCGCAATGTGGCGTGTTCCCCATTCCTCTCTGTAATTTTCAGCGGTGCTGAGGGGAAGTACAGCCCCGACATGGGTGATGCGGTTGCCTTCGATGATCACGGCCCCGTCATGGCGGGGTGAGCGGGTGTTGAAGAGGGAGAGGATGAGGGAGTGGGTTAGTCGTGCATCATAGTTTTCCCCCCCGATGATAAGAGTTTTGAGATCAATTTTTCCGGGGAAAACGAATAGTCCGCCGATGTGTTTCCGGGACATTTCCATGAATGCGGGTGCGAGATGCGAGATTAACTCGTTGGAATTTTTGCGATGGTTGCCCAGGAAGCTGAACAGACGGGCGTCTTCATAGGCCCGGCGTATTTCCGGCAGGTAGCTGAGGAGGAGAAGGAGAATGAGTGGGCCGGCCAGGGCTGTAGTGAGAATGCGGGTGAGGGGGAAATCGAAAACGCTGACGGCGAAGATGAAAAGGGCAATACCGATCAGGGTCAGAGCCATGCGCAGGAGGCGGCGGCTGGCCAGGAGCCAGGCCAGAAGAAAACGCAGAATGATGACGAAGCAAATCAGATCTGCGATTGTTTGCCAATGCATCTTCATAGGGAGAGACCATGGAACACCCATGCCACAAAATTTGCAAGATTCTTGAGTTTGGAAACCTCTTTAAAATAGGGTTTTTTCAAACTTGCGCTTCAACGGTGATTCATGAACGATTAAGTCGGATTTTAAAAACTATCGCCCAAAACTTATGAGTACCCCCAACCAATTGGAACAGCTGAAAAATGTCACCAAAGTCGTTGCCGACACTGGTGATTTTGAGTCAATGAAGGCCTATGCGCCGCATGATGCGACGACCAACCCCTCTTTGATCCTGAAAGCCGTCCAGAAGGACGAATACAAACCATTGTTGTTGAAGGCCATCAAAGATCGCGCCGGAGCCCCCACCGACGAAATCATTGATTATCTCCTGATCCTTTTCGGACTGGAAATCCTGAAAATTGTTCCCGGTCGTGTTTCCACTGAAACGGATGCCCGTCTTTCCTTTGATACCAAAGGGACGATCGATAAGGCCCATACCTTGATTGGGTTATATGCCAAACACGGCATCGCCAAAGAACGGATTCTGATCAAGATCGCCTCCACCTGGGAAGGTATTAAAGCGGCGGAAGTTCTGGAAAAGGAAGACATCCGCTGTAACCTCACGTTGCTGTTTGCCATGCCCCAGGCTGTGGCCTGTGCGGAAGGCGGCATCCAGTTAATTTCACCTTTTGTGGGCCGTATTTACGACTGGTACAAAAAAAGCGAGGGCAAGGAATTCAGCGGGGCGGAAGATCCGGGGGTCAAATCGGTCAAAGCCATCTACAATTACTACAAAAAATTCGGGTATAAAACCGAAGTCATGGGAGCCAGCTTCCGCAATATCGGCCAGATCCAGGAACTGGCGGGTTGTGACCTGTTGACCATCAGCCCGAACCTTCTGCAGGAACTCAAGGAGAACACGCAGCCTCTGCCCCGCAGACTTTCCTTGGAAGAAGCCCAAGCTTCTGATGCGAAAAAAATCTCTTTGGATGAGAAGACCTTCCGCCTGATGTTGAACGAGGATGCCATGGGCACCGAGAAACTTTCCGAGGGGATACGACTTTTCGCCGCAGATGCGGTCAAACTGGAAAAGTTGATCGAACAGAGCCGCTGAAGCAGGTCTGGGACTGTTGAAAAGCCTTGCAGTTCTGACTTGCGCAGGGCTTTATAACGGGCTTGTTTTCCATCTGCCTGTTTAATAAGCTGTGGCCTTCATCACAGGCAGGAACATCCTATTGATATGGCTCCGCAAATCATCCTCCGGGCAATGAATGTCCCCTTGAAGAACGGTCGCCTGTTTATCCGGCTACTGGGCATAGTCTTGTTTTTCCAGGCTTCCAACGCAAGGCTTTCGGCGTCTTCAGCTCAGGAGACGTTTCCGAGTGCGGAAGACAGGGGCTGGATCGCAAAACACCCCGTGGTTAGGGTGGGAGTGGATCCGGACTGGGCACCGTTTTCTTTCCGTGACAGCCAGGGCAGACTGCAGGGCGTGGATCTTGAGCTTTTGGATCTTATCTCCAAGCATACCGGACTGCGTTTTGAAGTGTCCACCAAAGCCAACTGGGACAAGGTCATCCAGGCTGCCAGGGCAGGCGAGTTTGACCTCCTTGCCTCAACAGCCCTCAGCCCCCAACGCCAAAAGGAATTTCTATTTTCAGATCCTTATTTTAATTTCCCCGTCGCCCTTGTCACACGGCAGAAGGAGCCTTTTCTCATCAGCCTGGCGCAGTTGAGAGGACGGCGGGTGGCCAGTCCCCGTGAGCATGTGACCACCGAAGCCCTGGCCTCAGATTATCCGGAATTGATGCTGGTGCTGACTTCGAATACCTCGGAGTCATTGCGGATGGTTTCAAACGGAAAGGCGGATGCCACGGTGGTACAATTGGCCCACGCCAGTTATCTTATCCGTGATCTGGGACTGACGAATTTAAAGGTTTCTGGCATCACGGACTATCAATTCGATCTACGTTATGCAATCCGTCCCGACTGGCGGGAATTTCAGATTTTCATGGACAAGACCGTGATGTCTCTTCCCAAGCACGAAGTGGCGGAGATCCTCAGCCGTTGGATTCACGTGGAGCGTGAACCCTGGATCACGTGGAATACCGTGAAGCCTTATTTTTTGGCGTTCGCGCTTCTAATTGCTGCTGGAGGCATTTTGTTAATTTGCTGGAACACGCTCCAGCGCCGCGAAATCGCGCACCGCCGCCGGACGGAAGTTGCTTTGAAGGCGGCACATGACCGTCTGGAAAGATTGAACGATGATAAAAACTCCATCATGCAGATGGTGGCACATGATCTTCGCAATCCGCTGACCGGCATCGTTTCCGGGGTGGAATTTGTGAAATTCGAGTTGGGGGAGAAGGCGGATCCTCCGGTGTTGGAGAGTCTGAATGAAATCATGGGGCTCTCCGGCCGCATTCAAAACCTGGTGGATCAACTGGTTACGGTCACGACCCTGGAATCCGGAGAACTTACGCTGAAACAAGAAAAGTACGACGCCAAAATGATTGCCCGCCGCACTGTGGAATCCTTCAGAACGGTGGCTTCGGGTAAAGGTATTGAATTGAAAGCCTCGTATCCCCCAGGCGAGTGTATGGCCACTGGGGATCCTTTGGCTCTTGAGCGGATTGTCGAAAATCTTGTTTCCAACGCCGTCAAGTTTTCACCCTTCCCCTCCGTGGTGGAGCTTGAACTGGAAGTGAGGGTGGACTGGTTGATCCTGCGGGTCAAGGATCAGGGGCCCGGATTTACCGATGAAGACAAGAAGAAGTTGTTCAAGAAATTCAGCCACCTATCGGCCAGACCAACAGCCGGGGAAACATCCACAGGCCTTGGTCTTTCGATTGTGAAAGCGCTTGTTACCGCGTTGAATGGTGAAATTCTTTACGAGACAAAACCGGCTGTGGGAACGACCTTTGTCGTGACTTTGCCGAGGCATCTCAAAGGCTAGGCCTCCCAGCGCCCGAGAACCCCGCAGGGGAGAATTTTGCTGTTCCGTTGGCTGGGAAGTCCCAATTCGGAAACATGGATGGAGCCGCCTTTTTTCTGGAACAGTTCGCCCAGCAGATTGCCCAGGGACAGTGGCGAAAGTTTGTTGGTGTAGCAGTTTATCAGGAAAAAGAGGGGCTGGTCTCCCATGATGAGTCGGCATTCCAGCAACAGCTTCCAGAGATGTACTTCCAGTTTCCAGATTTCGCCCGAGGATCCGCGTCCGTAGGTAGGAGGATCCATGATGATGGCATCGTATTTCTTTCCCCGCTTGGCTTCACGGTTGACGAATTTGAGGCAGTCATCGGCAATATATCGGATGGGGGCGCTGGCCAGTCCGGAGAGGGCGGCGTTGTCCCGGCACCATTGCACCATTCCCTTGGAGGCATCCACATGGCAGACATGGGCACCGGCCGATGCAGAGGAAATGGTTGCAGCTCCGGTGTAGCCGAAAAGGTTCAGCACGTTGATTTCGCGGTTTCTGTCCTGCGCTTTGGCGGCCAGAATTTTTTGGGAGCACCAGTCCCAGTTGGCGGCCTGCTCGGGAAAAAGGCCGGTGTGTTTGAAGTCGGTTGGCCTGATTTTAAATTTCAGGGCATGATACCCGATGGTCCAGGATTCGGGGAGTTGACGGCGGAATTCCCAACGACCGCCGCCGCTTTCACTTCGGTGGTAATAGCCATCCCACTTATCCCAGTCGGAGTTGGCCTGTCGCGGCCATATGACCTGGGGATCGGGACGAACCAGAACGACATCGCCCCAGCGCTCGAGCTTCATACCGTCGCCGGTATCAATGAGTTGGTACTCTTTCCATCGGTCGGCCAGCACGACCTGTTCTCCGTAACCGGAGCTTGGCTCTTTGCTCATGAATAAAAAAGTAAAGCATATCGCCGACGCTGGTGGAAGCGGGGAATTTTCAACAGGGTTTAAAAAACTTCTTCCGTTGGACGGCTCTGGAAACTGCCTGTTTTTTCAATCGGGATTAGTCGGATCTTATGAATTGACGGGGGCAAGCCTGGTAAAAGGCATTGTCTGCCTGCCCCAAGCTGATTAAGGTCAAAGCGATGAAAGCATTTAGTATTATACTTTCCGTCATCATGGCGGGAGCCGTTCTCTGGTTTGGCGGACGTTTTTTTGCAGGGATTCCTGATTGGGATCATGGCCTCCTGACGATCAAAGAAACCCCGCTGCCGACCCATGACAAAGACGGCCGTCCGTTGATTTCCTGCCCTGATTGCCAAGGCACAGGGCAGGGGCCCTGCCAGGCCTCCAAGTGCCTGAAAGGTCTTGTCCAGTGCCCTCAACCTTGTCTCAAGCTCACAGTGGGTGACTGGGAAAAATTGAAAGTAAAAGATCATGACCCCGAATTGGTCTGGCAGGTCGTCCGGAAGGGCAATACCTGGAGGGCATGGAGCCAGGAGCACGTGGGCGAGTTGATCCAGGAGGTTAACGGGGAACTGGTGAACACTGGCAAGTGTTCCGCCTGTGCAGGCACAACCATGGTGGCCTGTCCCCAATGTCTGGGTTCCGCCAAGGGGATCTGTGGAATCTGCAAGGGTATACGGGTTCTACTGGCTCCGAAGAAAACAGAGCAACAAAAGGAGCCTGAAGTTCCCTCTCCTGCTCCCGTGATCGAAATACAAGTGGAGCCTGTTCCAGAAAAACTGCCCGTCATACCTGATCCGTCATGAGGCTGCTGCTTCGTCGTCTTTCCCTTTCCCTGATTCTGTTTTTGCCCATTTCCTGTCGGGAACCGACAGTTACGACGGTTGAAAATCTGGTTTATGAAGTGGTGGCGGAACATCCCCACGATCCTCTAGCATTCACCCAGGGGCTGGCTTACGGTGACGGGGTCGTTTACGAGGGGACAGGACTGAAAGGGCAATCTTCGCTGCGTGAAGTGGATTGGAAAACCGGTCTGGTCAGGCGGATCCATCGCCTGGATCGACGCTATTTCGGGGAAGGGGTGACGCTGTTCAAAGGCTTGCTCTATCAACTTACTTGGCTGGACGAAAAAGGATTTGTTTACACTGCGGGTGACTTTAAAACCGTGCGCGAGTTTTCCTACATCGGACAGGGTTGGGGACTGACCCATGATGGAACGCACCTGATCATGAGCAATGGATCGGATCTGTTGACTTTCCGGAATTCCGAAACTTTTGAAGTGGTCCGCCAACTATCCGTCCGCTGGAAGGGAGAGCCACTTAAACAACTCAATGAACTCGAGTTTATTGATGGCTCCGTCTTTGCCAATGTCTGGAAAACACCTTTTATTGTCCGAATCCATCCAGAAACAGGTGACGTGACCGGAGTCCTGGATCTTTCCCTGCTGGAAAAAAAAGCCCAGGCCGGGGCGGGAGAATCCGCAATCGATGTGCTCAACGGTATTGCCTGGAAAGACGATACCAACACCCTGCTGGTGACCGGAAAATTTTGGCCGCTCTTGTTTGAAATCCGTTTGAAAGAAAGCGGAACCCAATAAAACCCCTTTTATTTTCTAACAAGAATTACAGAGACAGACGTTTTCTGTAGGCGGATGGTGGCTCTCCCGCGATCTTGCTGAAAGCCACGGAAAGCCGTTCGGCATCGTGGAAGCCGCACTGGCCTGCAATCCATTCCATTTTGTGGTCGGTCTGCACCAACAAGGTTCTGGCTTTGGCCACGCGCTGGCGTTCGAGTTCCTGGCGGGGAGTCCGTTGGAGGGTTGCGCGGAAACGCAGTTCCAGCGTCCGACGATTCACATTGAGTTCGCGGCATAGTGTCTGGATAGTGATCGGATCACGGTATCTTTGCCGGAATAACTGCAGAGCGCGCCGCATGAGGGGATCTTCGATGGCGCTGAAATCTGATGACTCGCGCGCCACCACATCCCCGGGAGCAACCCGGAAGACCTTGCCTGCTTTATCCCCGTGCTGGATCAGACCGTCGAGAAGTTCTGCCGCCATTCTCCCGATCCGCAGCCAGGGGATGGTCACGCTTGAGAGAGGCGGATAGGAAAGGTTGCATAAAAGCTCGTCGTTGTTGGCTCCGACAATGGCAATGTCTTCCGGCACGGACAGACCGCACTCCTGACAAACTTCGCAGGCCAGTCGGCCCAGGGGATCGTGGGCCGCGAAGATCGCGACAGGACGGGGGAGACCACGCAGCCATTTTTTCAGGAGAGGTGCCTGGCCACGGTAATACTCCATGTAAGAGCTTCCTTTTTTCTCGCGATCAATGTGCTGTTGGGCCTGGTATCCTTTCTTTTTCAGCCAGGAAACATAACCTTCTCCCCTCTGGGCCGAGTAGTTGCTCTCATTTCCCAAAAAGGCAAAGCTCTCAAAGCCATATCCGTGAAGAAAGGCGGCGGCCGTTCGTCCGACTTCCCAGTCATCAACATCAATACCAATGGCTCCCGGGTGGGCTTCATCCGTATCCGCTACCACCACTGGAAGGCCCAGATCAATGAGGGCTCCGGTTTTACCAGGGACTTCCTCGGTAAGAATACCGGCAGGTTTTACTTCGCGCACCAAACGCCGAAGCTCAGTGACAGGCCGGGCGATATCAATAATCCAGTAATCCTGTCCGTCCCGCACGAAGGGGTAAAGAGCCGGAGTCAGTCTTCTTAGGAAGATGTCAGAAATAACTACGGCAATCCGTTTGCGCATGAAAAGAATGGTATTTCAGATTCGTATTTTAACAAGTATATGCCGTAATAAGCGGTTTCCCTTTTTAAAGAAGCCGTCATTGTCATGATTTATGGCTTACATACCTTCCATTCGTTCGATCCCTTTCGAGGGGCCCAAGTCCCAACGTCCGCTGGCTTTCCGTCATTACAATCCCGATGAGGTTGTTGACGGGAAGACAATGAGCGAGCACATGCGCTTCTCCATCGCCTATTGGCATTCCTTCCGCGGAGTCGGTTCGGATCCCTTCGGGCCCGGCACCATCAGCCGGCCCTGGGAGAAGGGCAAAGATCCTGTCACCGTTGCCAAGCGTCGTATGGATGCGGCCTTTGAGTTTTTTGTCAAAATCCGCGCACCATTCTACTGTTGGCATGATCGTGACATCGCGCCCGAGGGCCGCAGCCTGCGTGAATCCAACCGTAATTTGGACAAGATCGTGGCCCACGCCCGACAGTTGCAGAAGGCGACTGGAGTAAAATTACTTTGGGGAACAGCGAATCTTTTCTCCAACCCACGTTACATGTGCGGAGCCTCGACGAATCCCGACGCCCACGTCTTTGCCTATGCTGCGGCCCAGGTCAAAAAAGCCCTGGATGCCACGAAGGCTCTGGGCGGTGAAAACTATGTCTTCTGGGGTGGGCGGGAAGGTTATGACACGCTGCTAAACACCAACATGAAGCGTGAACAGGATCACCTGGCGACGTTCCTTCATATGGCGGTGGATTATGCCAAACAGATCGGGTTCAAGGGCCAGTTCCTCATTGAACCAAAACCGAAGGAACCGACCAAGCACCAGTATGACTTTGATGTGGCGAGCGGGATAGCTTTCCTGCGGACTTACGGCCTGGACAAACATTTCAAATTCAACATTGAAACCAACCACGCAACGCTGGCGGGGCACACCTTCCAGCATGAAATCGAAGTGGCGGCTTCGGCCAAGATGCTAGGCTCCATTGATGCCAATTCCGGGGACATGCTCCTGGGTTGGGACACGGATCAATTCAACACCGATGTCAAAGAGTTGACCCTGGCCATGACCTCCATTTTGAAGGCAGGCGGACTGGGCAGCGGAGGATTTAACTTTGATGCGAAACTGCGCAGGTCTTCTACAGATATTGCCGATTTGTTCCACGCCCACATCGGTGGGATGGACGCCTACGCATTGGCCTTCACGATTGCCCGCAGGATTTTGGCTGCAGGAAAATTCGAGGCTTTTGTGAAGGACCGCTATTCCTCCTACGATTCCGGCTATGGTAAAGAAATTGAGCGCCGTAACATTGGCTTCAAGGAACTGGAAAAGCTGGCGTTGACCAAGCTGGGTGAGCCTAAGCCGAAGAGCGGACGTCAGGAATACCTGGAAAATCTGCTCAACAGTTATCTGCACTGATTGGTTCAAACGTTCTGATTCAGTGCAAAAAAAGGGCGACTGTTAAGTCGCCCTTTTTGCTTGTCCAGACAAGATCCGAACGGATCAGCCCGGAACTTCCGCGCCATGGATGGTATCACCCTTTTTCATCGGCTCGGTGATGATATCCTTGACGGTTTTACCGGCGGGGATCATGGGCAGCACATGCTCGGTGTAGGGAACCACGATATCGAGCACATAGGCGGTCTTGGATTCCAGCATGCGTTTAAGGGCAGGGATGAGGTCTTCCGGACGGATGACCTGTTCTGCCGGCACGCCGAATCCCTCACAAATCTTGACGAAATCAGGATACAATTTCTCGCGTTGGTTGGGCAGGCCGAGGAAGGTGTGGCCGCGGTTGCTCTTGAAGAAACGGTCTTCCCATTGCATCACCATGCCAAGGTATTGGTTGTTGATGATGATGACCTTGGCCGCGATGTCTTCTGCTGCGGCCGTGGCCAGTTCCTGGATGTTCATGACAAAGCTGCCGTCTCCATCGATGTCGATGACCTGACGATTGGGCAGGGCCACTTTGGCACCCAGCGCGGCGGGATAGCCGTAGCCCATGGAGCCGAGACCGCAGGAGCTGATGAAGGAGCGGGGCTGGGCAAAATCATAGAATTGGGCGGCCCACATCTGGTGCTGGCCCACACCCACCGTGATGATGGCTTCACCCTTGGTCAGCTTGAAGACCTCTTCCACAACCTGCTGGGGCATGATCGCCCCGGGTTCCGTATGGTAATGCAGGGGGAATTTCTTTTTCCATTCCTTGATCTGTGTGTGCCAGGCGGGGAAAGTTTTGCGGGTGCGGTTTTCTTTGGCAATGATCTGGTTCAAACGCTTCAGGGCATAACCCACATCGCTGAGGATCGGAAGATGCACGGCCTTGTTCTTGTTGATTTCAGCGTCGTCCACTTCAATGTGAACAATGGTGGCACCTTTGGCGAACTCGCTTACCTTGCCGGTCACGCGGTCGTCAAAACGCACGCCGAGACCCAGAAGCAAATCGCACTCGTCCACGGCCATGTTGGCGTAAACGGTTCCGTGCATGCCCAGCCATTTGGTGGAAAATTCGTGGGTCTCCGGGAAAGCCCCGATGCCCATGAGCGTGGTGGTCACGGGGATGTTGGTTGATTCAGCGAATTTCTTGAGTTCGGCAGAAGCTTCGGCCGAAATCACACCGCCACCGACATAAAGCATGGGGCGTTCGGCTTTTTCGATCAGGCCGAGGATTTCGTGAAGGGGGAGGTCATCCGCCTTGGGGGGAGCTTTGAAGCCACGCAGTTTGACTTCCTTGGGGAAGACAGGCTGGGTGGTGGCGCCTTGGATGTCCTTGGGCATGTCGATGAGCACGGGACCGGGGCGGCCGCTGGAGGCGATGAGGAAGGCTTCCTTTACGATGCGGGGGATGTCGTTCACATCCATCACGAGGTAGTTGTGCTTCACGATGGGGAGTGTCATGCCGAACACGTCGGTTTCTTGGAAAGCGCTCTTGCCGATCATGGCACGGGCCACTTGGCCGGTGATAGCGACGATGGGGGTGGAATCCATGTAGGCGTCGGCAATACCGGTCACCAGGTTGGTGGCTCCAGGGCCGGAGGTGGCCATACAAACACCCACTTTACCGCTCACGCGGGCATAGCCTTCGGCCATGAAGATGCCGCCCTGCTCATGGCGGGGAAGGATGGTGCGGATTTTTTTGGAGTAGGTCAGGGCCTGATGGATGGTCATGCTGGCCCCGCCGGGATAGGCGAAAATGGTGTCGACCCCTTCGCGTTCCAGGGCGGCGACAAGGATTTCCGCTCCGGTCATGACATTGTTGGAACGTCCGCTGGCGTTGGATTTGGTCGTGGAGGCTTTGGGAGCCTTGGATTTACTCGTCTTTTTCATGGTAGTCGTCTTGTTTTACCTGTAATGTAATTGGTTCTTATCGGGCTCTCTCCTTGGAAAGAGCTACCTGGTAAGGTGGGATAGCTTACGAAAAAAAAGCATTCTGACAACAAAAAGCGTTGACAGTTTGCCCCTCAAATTTTACCTTCCTCGTTCCTTTTTATGAAAACCTTCTCGGCAAAAGCAGAAACGATTGATCGCAAATGGTATGTGATCGACGCAAACAACCAGGTTGTGGGCCGTGTCGCCCAACAGGTCGCGGACATTCTCCGTGGCAAAAACAAGGTTGTTTACACAACTCACAATGACACCGGCGACAACGTGATCATTATCAATGCTGAAAAAGCGGTTTTTACGGGTAAAAAAGAAGAACAGAAGATTTACCACACCTATTCCGGCTATGTCGGCGGTGAAAAGATCGAATCTCCCAAGCAGGTCCGGCGTCGCCGTCCTACTCTGATCATGGAACGTGCCATCAAGGGAATGATTCCCCACAACCGTCTTGGACGTGCCGTGGTGAAGAAACTCCACATTTATGCCGGAGCCGAACATCCCCATGAAGCCCAGAACCCTGTCGCCTTCAAGCTGAAGAAATAAGTCAACCGATAATCATTATGCCCGAAAAATCCATTTTCTCCGCCATCGGCCGCCGCAAAGAAGCCATGGCCCAAGTCAACGTCCGTGCCGGCAAAGGCGCGATCACGGTCAACGGCAATCCCTTTGAAGAGTATTTCTGCACCAGTGCCCAGCGCATGATTGCGATGCAGCCCTTGGTGACGACCGAGACCCAGAAACGTTTTGACATCCAGATCCGCGCCAAAGGCGGCGGTTTGGAAGGTCAGGCCGGTGCTTCCAGCATGGCTTTGGCCCGTGCCTTGATCCAGGTAGATGCCGCTTTCCGTGCCGTCCTGAAGAAACAGGGCCTGCTGACCCGTGATTCCCGTATGAAAGAACGTAAAAAATCCGGTCAACCCGGCGCCCGCAAACGCTTCCAGTTCTCCAAACGTTAATTTTTTCATCGTTATTTCCTAAGAAAAAGCGTCCGGACATTTGTCTGGACGCTTTTTTGTTTACGGGAGGAACGGAGGGCGGCACGGTGTGCCGCCGGGGCGTCTTACCGGAATGTTCAAAATAGATTTTTTAGTGAAGGTTACGTTCTGTTGACAATCCAATTTGAGTGCTAGGAGAAACTTGCTAAGCAAGCCGCAATCCTACATGCTGGCAAACTCATGTCTGATCTGAAGGCAGTTGCAGTCATAGGCGCGTCCGGTTACACCGGCGAAGAACTTCTGCGCGTCCTGCTCCTGCACCCCAACGTATCGCTGAAGGCGATCACATCACGGCAGATGGCAGGGCAGAGTGTGGCCAAGGTTCTGGGTTCCACTGCCAAAGCATCTTCCCTGATATTTGAAAATCTCAGTCCGGAACAGGTTGCGGAAAAAGCGGAAGTATTCTTTTTGGCGCTTCCCCACGGCGTGGCCTCGGAATTTGCGGTTCCCTTGTTAAGGGCGGGCAAAACCGTTTTTGACCTGAGTGCGGATTTCCGGTTGAAGGACCAAGCCAAGTATCAGACCTATTACAAGGACGCGCATCCAGCTCCTGATTTGCTTGCCCAATCGGTTTACGGATTGCCCGAGCTTTACCGGGATTCCCTGAAAAAAGCGCAGTTGATCGCCTGTCCAGGTTGTTATCCCACCAGCACGATTCTGGGACTGGCTCCCGCGCTCAGGAACGGTTTGATCAAGACAGAAACCATCGTCGTTAATTCGCTCTCGGGTGTTTCCGGTGCTGGTAAAAAAGCCGATACGCTTTACTCCTTTTGTGAGCGGGACGAAAACCTGATGCCATACAGTGTGCCTTCGCACCGGCACATTCCCGAAATTGAACAGGAACTTTCCAGACTGGCAGGGCATGCTGTAATCATTTCCTTCACCCCTCATCTGGTTCCCCTCATCCGGGGCATGCTGACCACGACGGTGGCTTCCATGGCCAGGCCGGTCACGACGGAGGAAGTGCAAAAAATTTACGAGGATTTTTACCGGAACGAACCCTTTGTCA
Source organism: Methylacidiphilales bacterium (assembly GCA_038250235.1). Lineage (GTDB taxonomy): Bacteria > Verrucomicrobiota > Verrucomicrobiia > Methylacidiphilales > JAAUTS01 > JAAUTS01. The sequence goes on from JBBSCO010000002.1 coordinate 35,152, forward strand.
CAGTGCTGGGGCAGGATCAGTTGCCTGAAACCAAACGGGTCATGCGGACCAACTTCATTGAAGTGGCCGTGCGCTGTGATGCGCGGACTGGACGGATCTTTTTCTTTAGTGCCCAGGACAATCTGGGCAAGGGAGCGGCCACTCAGGCGGTGCAGGCTTTCAACGTGCGGTTTGGATTGAAGGAAAATGTCGGACTTTAAGTTAATACGAATCGAATGTTATGACGGATTATAAGTGGTTGAAGGATGGAGGAGTTACAGCGGCTCAGGGGTATGCGGCAGCCGGGGTTTCAGCCGGAATCAAAGCCTCTGGAAAGAAAGACATGGCTTTGCTGGTCTCGGCGGTGAAAGCACAGCTCGGGGCGACCTTCACGACCAATCAGGTCAAAGCGGCTCCGGTCAAGTTGAGCATGGAGCACGCCAAGAAAGGCGAAGTGCGGGCCGTGATCCTGAACGCGGGCAATGCCAACGCCTGCACCGGTGTCCGTGGGATCAATGATGCTAAGGCCATGGTCCAGGAAACAGCCACCAGGCTGGGCTGCAAAAAACATGAAGTGCTCGTTTGCTCCACAGGGAGAATAGGTATTCCCATGCCCATGCCGAAAATCTTGCGTGGTGTCCGCAAGCTGGTCAAAGAACTGGCCAGGAACGGAGGCAAGGCTGCAGCCAAAGCCATCATGACCTCGGACACTTACGTCAAAGAATGTGCAGCCACCCTGCAGATCGACGGAAAGAACGTCACCATCGGCGGCATGGCCAAAGGTGCCGGGATGATCCATCCCAACATGGCCACCATGTTGTCCTGCATCACCACGGATGTTGCGATTGACCGGAAAACCCTGATCAAACTGGCCGGCGAATGTGTGGAAAAAACCTTCAACCGGATTTCCGTCGATGGTGACACAAGCACGAATGACACGGTTTTTGTCCTGGCCAACGGCATGGCGGCCAACGGTGTGCTGAACAAAAACCATCCCGAGCTTTTTAAATTCGAGGCAGTTCTCACGGAAGTCATGCGCAAGCTGGCTAGGCTGATTATTGAGGATGGCGAAGGTATCAGCAAGGTGGTTGAACTGACCATCCAGGGTGCCCGGAATGATCTGGATGCCAAACGGGCGGCGGAAACGATCGCGCGTTCGCCTTTGGTCAAAAGCTCATGGGCGGGCAATGATCCCAATTGGGGCCGGTTGATGGATGCGTTGGGTTACAGTCAGGCCCAGGTGAAAGAGGAGATGATTGATATCTATTATAACGGGCTGATCGGAGTTAAAGGAGGGTTGGCCAGCGCCACTCCCATGAGTCGGCTGCGCAAGGAAGTCCGGAACCGGAATTTCTGCATAACCATCGACCTGCATCAGGGCAAGGGTTGTTATGGCCTGCTGGTCAATGACCTAACCGAGGAGTACGTCACCTTGAACAAAGGAGAGTAACTTACGCAAAGACGCAAAGGTTTTAAGGCGCAAGTAAGACATTTTTTATTTAAAAACAGCGTCTTTGCGACTTTTGCCTCGTGGCGTTAAAATTCTTGTTTCCTATGAGTGGATTTGAAAAATATATCGAACGTGCCCAGGTGTTGGTCGAGGCATTGCCTTACCTGCAGAGTTTCCGCGGCCAGACTGTTGTGATCAAGTATGGCGGTTCCGCCATGGAAGATCCCCGGTTGGTTGCTTCGGTGGTGCGGGACATTGTTTTCCTCGAAGCCGTCGGCATCAATCCTGTCATCGTGCATGGAGGTGGCAAAGCCATCACCAAACGGATGCAGGAAAAAGGTTTACAGGCCAAGTTTATTGCCGGGTTGCGGGTAACGGACAAAGAATCCGTGGAAATTGTCGACGAGGTTCTTTCCAAGGAAATAACACCGGGCATTACGAAGGAAATCATCAGCAAGGGCGGTAAGGCCCGGGCTTTTTCAGGACGCGATGTTTTCAAGGTCGTGAAGTCGCCAACTTTCGAATTCAAAGGCGAAACCGTGGATCTGGGTTTTGTCGGCGATGTCGTGGGCTGCCAGTTCCTGCGGGTGCTGGAAGCCGTGCGTGAGGAAGTGGTGCCGGTGATTTCACCGGTGGGTGAGGACGAGCAGGGACAGGCATATAATGTGAATGCTGACATTGCGGCGGCGGAAATCGCCATCAGCCTGGAAGCTGCCAAGCTGATTTATCTTTCCGATGTGAACGGGGTGCTCCGTGATCCGAAGGATCCTGAGACCCTTATTCCGACCATCACTCCCAAGGATATCGAAGCCTTGAAGAAAGAGGGCATCATCGATGGCGGGATGCTGCCCAAAATGAATTCCTGCGTGAAAGCGTTGAAGCAGGGTGTGAATAAAATCCACCTGATCGACGGACGTATCCCCCACGGGCTTTTGTTGGAATTATTCACCGATCGCGGAATCGGGACGGAAATTGTCAAAGATTGAGTTATCTTGATGACACGCCTTTTACGGAACAAACGACAGACTTGAAAACACTTCTGAAAGAAACAACGGCGACCGTGGTGGACACAGCGGAGCAGATCAAAACGACCTATGACCAGTTCGTGGTGCCTTCCTACGCCCGCACCCTGGTGCTGACCAAAGGCGAAGGTTGCAAAGTCTGGGACAGCGAAGGCAAAGAGTATCTCGATCTGGGAGGCGGTATCGCCGTCAACTGCCTGGGTCATGCTCATCCTGCCATCACGAAGGCGCTGGTGGAGCAGTCGCAACGGCTGATTCATAGCTCGAATCTTTATTATAATGAACTGCAGGGTCGGCTGGCCCGGGAGTTGGTGGAACTGACCGGGCCGGGTAAAGTGTTTTTCTGCAACAGTGGAGCCGAGGCGAATGAAGGTCTCTACAAGCTGGCTAGAAAGACGCTTCATGAGCAGGGCAGGTATGAAATCATTACCGCGCTGAATTCCTTCCATGGCCGGACGCTCGGGGGTATTTCCGCCACCGGCCAGGATAAGGTGAAGAAAGGGTTTGATCCGCTTGTCCCGGGTTTTCTTCACGTTCCTTTCAATGACCTGGAGGCCGTGAATTCCTCAATCACGGACAAAACGGCTGCCATCCTGATTGAAGGAATTCAGGGTGAAGGCGGAATCACGCCGGCCTCGGTGGAGTATTTGTTGGAGCTGAGAAAGTTGACCAAAGAAAAGGGGATACTGCTTCTTATGGATGCGGTGCAGTGTGGCTTTTTCCGGACGGGACGTTTTCAAAGTTATCAGAGAATTCTGGAAGGGGTGGAAGGCGGGGAAGCGTTCCTGCCGGACGGTATTTCCATGGCGAAGTCGTTGGGAGGTGGTTTTCCCATTGGCGCGATCTGGATCGCGGCTCCTTATGCCGATGTTTTCCAGCCCGGAACCCATGGCACGACCTACGGAGGGACGCCTCTGGCCTGTGCGGTCAGCCTGGCCGTTCTGGAGGAAATCAGGAGCAAGCATTTGGATCAAAACATCCGCGAACAGGGAGACTATCTTAAAGCCGAATTGGAGAAGATGAAGGGGAGTCATGGGATCGCCGGGGTCAGAGGGCTGGGTGGGATGCTAGGCCTGTTAATGGAGGGGGATGCGGTGGAAGCGGGGAAGAAACTTCGGGAACAGGGTTTGCTGCTGATACCTGCGGCGGGAAATGTGCTGCGTTTCCTGCCACCTTACAATGTGACCCGGGCCGAGCTTGACGAAGCCCTGGCCATCATCCGGAAAACCTTATGAGAAGTTACCTCAAATTCAACGATTTCAGCCGCACCGAAGTTCAGGAAGTTCTGCGGATGGCTGCCGAGTTCAAAGCCCAGCGGGGCAGGAAGACGTGGAATTTTTTGAAAGGCCAGACCTGGGCCCTGTTGTTTTCGAAAAGCTCCACCCGGACCCGGGTATCCTTTGAGGTCGGATTGCGGGAGATGGGGGCGGAGACGCTATTTTTAAGTTCACAGGATATCCAACTGGGGCGAGGGGAGCCGATCATTGATACCGCGCGGGTGTTGGGCAGGATGGTTCATGGTGCTGTGATTCGAACCTTTGCCCAAAAGGATGTGGAGGATTTTGCCGCGTATTCCGACATGCCAACGATCAATGCCCTGACTGATGACGAACATCCCTGCCAGATTCTGACGGATATTCTGACCTATGAAGAGCGGCGGGGCCCGATTCAGGGAAAGAAAGTGGTCTTTGTCGGGGATGCCGACTGCAACATGGGGCGCTCCTGGGTGCATGCGGCGGAGGTGATGGATTTTCAACTGGTCTGTGCGGCCCCGGATGCTTATCAGACCAAAGTCACGAATACGAATGTCACGTTGACCTCGGATCCCAAGGCTGCGGCCAGGGACGCCGATCTTCTTTACACGGATGTCTGGATCTCCATGGGGAAAGAAGCTGAAACCGAGCTTCGTAAAAAAGAATTCCAGGGATATCAGATCAATGCGGAACTGTTGAAGCTGGCGAAACCGGATGCCTTGGTGCTTCATTGCCTGCCTGCTTACAGGGGGATGGAAATCACGGAGGAGGTTCTTGAGCAACATGCGAATGTTATTTTTGAGCAGGCCGGGAACCGGCTGCCTGCCCAGCAGGCCATTGTGGCCTTTCTGGTTGGACAGAAACCCTGAAAAAGATTTCGACGCAAAGGGTTCAAGTCGCAAAGACGCTACTTTTTCTCTTTCAGGACTGTTTTTTTTGCGCCTTAAACTCGTTGTGTCTTGGCGTTAAGATCCTGCTCGTTTTGGGTTGGTGTCACCAATGATATTGACTAACCTGAAGTCAGTATGACGCTGGCCACTCAGATTACCTTGTTCCGGATTTTGTTGATCCCGGTGTTTATCGGGTGCCTGCTCTATTACTATGAAAGCAGCAAGCAGGGGGCGGTGCAGGATCTTTACCGCATTGCTGCGGTGGTTGTTTTTCTGGTGGCATCCATATCCGATGCGGTGGACGGATACATCGCCCGTCATTTCAATCAGAGAAGCCAGTTGGGGGCTATTCTGGACCCTCTGGCGGACAAGGCCTTGTTACTTTCAGCGATCATCACTCTGAGTTTTGTGCAGGTGGAAGGGTTGGGAAAACTGCCGCTTTGGTTTTTGGTGCTGGTTCTGAGCCGGGATGCGATTCTGGTGGCGGGCTTTGTCTGCCTGCATTTATTCACCCGTCACATCAAAGTCCGCCCGCATTGGTCCGGCAAGCTTTCGACTTTCCTGCAAATGGCCGCGGTTTCGATCCTTCTGCTTAAATTGTCTGCTTTCCCACTTCAATTGGTAGTTATCGCCGCCGGTCTCTTTACAGCTATTTCTCTGGTTATTTATCTCGTTCGCGGCATCAGATCAATGGTGGATAGCGGTTATGCGCATCCGGAATAGGGGGATTCTTCAGGCCGTTGACAGGAAGTTTCATATTTATTTTGAATTCCTTTCTTAATTCCGGATCCTCTGTAATCTTCTTCTCTTATTCATGAAACCTGTGCTCGCCATCGTCGGCCGTCCCAATGTGGGGAAATCGGCCCTGTTCAACCGCATCTGCGGCAAACAGATCTCCCTTGTTTATGACCGTCCGGGGGTAACACGCGACCGCCTCAGTATGGAGTGCGTCTGGGAAAACAAACCTTACACGATGATTGATACGGGAGGGGTGGGTTTGGATGATCACTCGGGTTTTGAAGAGGCCATCCAGCGCGAGGTGAGCATCGCACTGGATACGGCCAGTGAAATTCTTTTTGTGGTGGATGGGCGTGAAGGGTTGACCCCTCTCGATGAATCCATAGCCCGTCGCCTGCGTAAAACGAGCAAGAGAATTGTGTTGGTGGTGAACAAGCTCGACACCGACAAGCAGGCCCATGCGGAACAGGATTTTGCCCGGCTAGGTTTTTCCGATACCTTCGGGGTCTCCGCCGCCCATGGGCGGGGTGTGGACGATTTAATGGGAACCGTTTCAGCCCTCTGGGATGAAAAGAGCGAAGTCGAATCCAAGGCCCGAATTCAAAAAACGCGTGTGGCCGTCGTTGGCCGTCCCAACGTGGGCAAATCCTCGCTGCTCAATGCGCTGATCGAGGAAGACCGGCTTATTGTCAGCCCTGTCCCCGGAACAACACGCGATGCCATTGACGTGGACTTCGTCATGAACGGTCATACCTATCAGTTTGTTGATACTGCGGGGATGCGGAAAAAAGGCCGTGTGCATGATCAACTCGAACAGGCCATGGCCTCCCGCACGGCCCATTCGATCAACCGTTCCCACATCTGTATCCTGGTGCTGGACGCGGCGGAGGGTATCGCTGTGCAGGAAAAGAAAATCGCCGCCCTTATTCAGGAGGCCCAGAAGCCTTGCATCATCCTGATCAACAAATGGGACCTGACCAAAGAGGCGGAGAAAAAGCCGGGCCAGACGGATCGTAGTTTCCGGGAAATCTATGAAATCGCGGTTCGTGAGGAATTCTTTTTCCTCGAACACGCGCCGATGGTTTTTGCCAGTGCCAAAGACGGGAGCAACATGAAGATTCTCCTCAAGAAAATGGAACTTGTGGCCAAAAACAGAACCCTCATCGTGCCTACCGGCGAACTCAACCGGGCTGTGGCTGCGATCATGAAGCGTCATCCGTCACCGGTGATGCGGGGTAAGACGCTCAAGATTTATTATATTTCGCAGCAGCGTGAAGAGGACGGAACACCGACCTTGGTGGCGTTCATCAATGACCGGGCGATTTGGACTGACAGTTACCGGCGCTATCTGGAGCAGAACATCCGGAAACAATTTCCGTGGGAAGGCTGTCCGTTGCGCTGGATTTTAAAGGATAAAAAAGATGCTCCCATCCAGGCCAAGCGTGAGCAGGATAAGGCCAGCCAAAGGCCCAAGCGCGGGCCACATCGTCAGGATCATGGTCGGAAAAGGTGAAATGGCCCTCCGAAAATGCCCGTGAAGGCTTGCGGGTCGCATTTTTTTGAAAGCCCCTGCATCCCCGTTCATCATTCCTTCAAAAAACCTACCTGAGGCCGTTCAAGCCGCTTGGAGTGTTGACTGGTAAGTGACTTGGGCTTGAATTAAGTCACTGTTTTCAGTGTGATCCGTGGGAATAATTACAGTAAAATCCGTATTTAGTCCTTTGCAAGTCATTTATTTTAAATGACTTAAATCGGGTGGAATATTTAAAAAATCGGTTGCTACCCTTGGTTTTTTTTGTGACGATTGATTCTTATGTCAGATTCCTATGATTCGTCGAAGCTGGGTAAGTTGGAAGGGCTGGAAGCTGTCCGGAAAAAGCCCGGAATGTATATCGGAGGAACCGACGAGCGGGCCTTGCATCATTGCGTTTCGGAAGTCCTGGATAACTCGGTTGATGAGCACTTGGCGGGGCATTGTGACAAGATCGATGTGACCATCCACGTCGACGGATCCATTTCGATCCGGGACAACGGGCGCGGTATTCCGGTCGATATCCATCCCCAATACAAGATTCCCGGCGTGGAAATGGTTCTAACCACCCTTCACTCCGGTGGTAAATACGGCCAGGGTGGCTATAAGTTCTCCGGCGGAACCCACGGGGTCGGTGCCAAGTGCGTCAATGCGGTTTCGGAATGGTTCGAAGTAGAAGTTTCCCGCGATAACAAAGTGCATCACATGGCCTTTGAGCGCGGCAAAACGACCAAGAAACTTGAAGTCATCGGTAAAAGCAAAAGCACAGGCACCTTGATCACCTTCATGCCGGACCATGAAATTTTCAAAGAAACCCTTGAGTTCAAGCCCGAGAGGATCGAGACACGTTTGCGTGAGTTGGCGTTTCTTAATTCGGGATTGAAAATTTATTTTCTGGATGAGCGTTCGCAAAAGATCGAGCCGGAAGTTTTCTTTTATAAAGACGGTATCGAAGATTTCATCAGGCAACTCAATAAAAACAAGGGCTTGGTTCATGCCAAGCCGGTCATCATTCGCAAGCAGACCCTGGTGGAAACCGCCGACAAGCCGGTCGAAATCCACATGGAAGCCGTCATGCAATATAATGACAGCTTCAGCGACATGGTGCTTTGTTACACCAATACCGTCCATAATCCGGACGGTGGAACCCATTTGTCAGGGTTTCGCACGGCCGTCACCCGCTCGATCAACCAGTATGCCAAGGCCAACAACGTCCTGAAGGAAAAAGATCCGGCGATCACAGGTGACGATGTGCGTGAGGGACTGACAGCGGTTATATCCATCAAGCACAGCGACCCCAAGTTTGAGTCGCAGACCAAAGTGAAGCTGATTTCGCCAGAAGTGGACGGTATGGTGGCCTCCGCAACCTATGAAGGTCTCATGGCATTCTTTGATGCCAACCCTCCTTTGGCCAAAAAGATCATCGACAAGGCCCTGACCGCCGCCCGTGCACGTGAAGCAGCCCGCAAAGCCCGCGAAGCCGTGCGTAAAACCGCGCTTGGTGCCGGTGGTTTGCCAGGTAAGCTGGCGGATTGTTCGGATCGTGATCCGGCCAATACCGAGTTGTTCATCGTTGAGGGTGACTCGGCTGGCGGTTCGGCCAAGCAGGGCCGTGACCGTAAATTCCAGGCCATCCTGCCTCTGCGTGGCAAACTCATCAACGTCGAAAAAGCCCGTCTGGACAAGGTGCTCCAGAATAATGAAATTCGCACCATGATCACCGCCATTGGAACGGGCATCGGGGATGGCGAGGGCGAAGGCGCGTTCAACCTGGAGCGCCTGCGTTACCACAAGATCATCATCATGACCGATGCCGATGTGGACGGATCCCACATCCGCACCCTCCTATTGACCTTCTTCTACCGGCAGATGCCCCAGTTGGTGAAACAGGGCTTTGTCTACATCGCACAGCCTCCTCTCTATCAGGTCAAACGTAAGAAGCGCGAGGAGTATGTGGAAGACGACATCCAGATGGCCAAGATCCTTATCCAACTCGGTACAGAAGACGTCAAATTGAAAAGTTTGGCAGACGGAAAAGAATTCAACCAGAAGCAGTTGGCTGAACTGCTCGAGCTGTTGCAGCAGTTGAACAAGTATGCCACCAGTATCAAACGCCATGGCGGTGATTTTGAAGCTTATCTCAATGCCCGCGATAAAAAAACCGGCAGCCTGCCCCAGCATCTCGTGCGTATCCGCGAAGGGAATGTCGAGACCGTTCATTATTTACTGAGCGATGAAGAAATGGCGCAGTTTGCAAAAAGTAATGCCGACCTCAAACTCTACGGGGATGAGTCCCGTGAAGAGGAAGAAGGGGAAGCCAAATCGGTGGAGAAAAAGAAAGATTCCCCCACTCGCCGCGCCCGCCACATCAGTCTGACCGAGAGTAAAATCATCGCAACCCTCCTGGGCAAGCTGGATGGCAAAGGACTGCACGTGGATCATTATGCTTCGCAGGACGAGCCGTTGTATCAGGTCATCGAAGGCAATGGTGACGATGCCAAGGTGAAACCCTTGTTCTCGCTGCCTGACATTCTCGCCACCATCATGGAAATCGGGCGTCGCGGGGTTCAGATCAAACGGTTCAAAGGGCTGGGCGAAATGAACGCCAAAGAGCTTTACGAGACCACGATGAACCCTGAAAAGCGCAAACTACTTCGGATCGATCTTACGGACGCTGTGGAGGCTGAAGAAATGTTTACGACGCTGATGGGCGACGAAGTGGAGCCTCGCCGCCAGTTCATTGAAGATAACGCCTTGAATGTAAGAAACTTGGATGTGTAGTCACTCTATAGACAATAATACTTGAAATAGTAGTCTCAAGTGACTACATTGAGTGCATGAAAGAAATGAAGCCCAAAGTAACTGACAAGAAAGAGTCGGGGTCTGTTCCCCGCCTCCGGGAGGTTACAGTCGTGCCCGAACTGGGCATGACGATCAACCTGCGGGCAGCCAAAGCCCAGTTGTCTGCCTTGGTGGATATGGTGGAGGAGGGTGAGGAAGTTGTTCTAACACGTGATGGCAAGCCTGTCCTGCGGATGGTGCCGTTCAGGGCCAGCAAGAAGCCCTACAAAGTAGACTGGGAACTCCTGCAATCCATGCCCAAGCAGACGGAAGGCCCATTTGCGGAAGACCTGGTTCGGGCGGACCGGGACGGAAGAGGTTGGTAAATTCCCATGTACATCGACACCAGCATCATGGTCAAACTCCTGACCTTCGAGCCAGATTCGGCGTTTTACGCCGACAAAGTCGAAGGCCGGCATCTGGCCTCTTCTGAACTCCTTTTGACCGAAGTCGCCAGTGCTCTGCTCGCCAAGGAGCGCGGGGGCAGGCTGGACTCCAGCCAGCGGCAGCGGGCTTGGAATGCGTTTCAGGGCCAGGTGGAAGGGCACGATATCCGTCTGCTTCCTAGTCGTGCGGAAACCTTCCGCAAGGCAGCGTTGATCATGGAACTCTGCCATCCGCTGGTGCCTTTACGCTCGCTGGACGCACTTCATCTGGCGGCCTGCGATCTCTCCCAGGATTTCCCCCTGGTCTCCAACGATACCAGGATGATGGCAGCAGCCCAGCGTCTGGGCATTCCTGTTCTGTGACTGATTTTTTAATAACCAACTGATAGAAGTAACTTATGGCAGATGACAAAACACCCCCCAACGATCCAAAACCGACGCCCGGCTCACTTTTCGCGCAGAACGAGAAGATTGAAAAAATCAATGTGGCAGACGAAATCAAGGGGTCCTTCCTGGATTACTCCATGTCCGTCATCATTTCCCGCGCATTACCTGATGTGCGTGACGGTCTGAAACCTTCCCAGCGCCGCATCCTTTTTGCGATGCATGACCTGAATCTTTATCCCGGACGTCAGCACAGAAAATGCGCCAAAATTTGCGGTGACACTTCCGGCAACTATCATCCGCACGGTGAAGCGGTCATCTATCCAACCCTGGTTCACATGGCGCAGCCCTGGGTGATGCGTGAACGCCTGGTGGACGGGCAGGGAAATTTCGGTTCGGTGGAAGGTGATCCTCCGGCTGCCATGCGTTATACGGAAGCGCGATTGACTCATCTGGGCGCCGCCCTGATGGAAGACATGGAGCGCGATACCGTGGATTTTGTCCCTAACTATGACGAGACCAGGACCGAGCCCGTGGTTTTCCCGGCTGCTTTCCCGAACCTCCTGGTCAACGGCGGAACGGGTATCGCCGTCGGTATGGCCACCAACATCGCGCCGCATAATCTGGGTGAAGTGGTGGACGGCATCTGCGCTGTGGTCGACGACCCCGATATCCAGGTCGAGGCCCTGATGAAATACGTCAAGGGGCCGGATTTCCCCACGGGTTGCTCGATCCTGGGCATCGAAGGCATCAAGAGTTATTTCAAGACCGGTCGTGGCTCAGTCAAAATCCGTGGCAAGCTGCACACGGAAGAAATGAAGGGTGGCAAGGATGTCATCGTCGTCGATGAAATTCCTTTCAACGTCAACCGTGCCACCCTGGTGGAGCGTATCGCCGATTTAGTGAATGAAAAGACCCTGACCGATATTACGGCCATCCGTGACGAGTCCGATGAAAACACCCGGGTGGTGATCGAACTCAAGCGCGATGCCGCCGTCAAAGTGGTTATCAACAACCTCTACAAACTGACTTCACTTGAAACCAGCTTCAGCAGCAACATGCTGGCTATCGATCAGCGTCGTCCCAAAGTGCTGAATCTCAAAGACCTCATGGTCTGCTACATCGAGCACCGCCGCGAAGTCATCATCCGCCGGACCAAATTCGAACTGGCCAATGCCGAGAAACGCGCGGAAACACTCGAAGGTTTCCTCATTGCCCTGGCCAACATGGATGAATTCATCCGTGTCATCCGCGAATCGAAAACCCGTGATGAAGCCCGTCTCAAACTGGCAGGCTACGAGTTCACCCGCAACAATGTGGAGAAGTTCGGCGTGATGATCCGCAGCGAGGCCCGATTGGACAAAGGCCGCTATCTTTTCAGCGAGCAGCAGATCGAGGCGATCCTGGAACTCCGACTTTATCAACTGGTGGGTCTGGAGCATGAAAAAATCAAAACTGAATACGCCGAGATTCTGGTCAAAATCCAGGATCTCGTGGATATTCTGGAGAGTGAAAAGCGCGTGTTGGGCATCATCAAGGGGGAACTCAAGGCCATCAGGGATAAACATGCCACTCCACGCCGCACCCAGATCGTGCCGGACGAAGGGGAGATGGCGATCGAGGATCTGATTGCCAATGAAGGCGTTGTCATCACCCTGACCCATCGAGGCCTGATCAAACGCACCCGCGCTTCCGATTACCGGAACCAGCGCCGTGGAGGTTTGGGTGTCCGGGGCCAGGCATTGAAAGAAAGCGAAAGTCCGGAAGAGATTGACTTCGTGGAACGCATGTTCTCTGCCAGCACCCATGATTACCTCATGTTCTTTACCAACACCGGTCGTGTGTATGTGGAGCGTGTGCATGAAATTCCCGAGGGTTCCCGTGCCTCCAAGGGACGCAGCATCGCCAATGTCCTTTCCCTCCAGAGCACGGAAAAAGTCGTGGCTCTCATGCGTGTGGAATCCCGCCGTAACCCTAACGCTGAAGACTCGACATGGACTGAGGGTAGTCAATATGTGTTCTTCTCGACCCGCAACGGGACAGTCAAGAAGACTCCCCTATCGGATTTTGCCAATACCCGCAAGGGAGGCATCATCGCCATTGGCATTGAAACGGGTGATACCTTGATTGAGGTAAAATTGACCGCTGGCACGAGTGAAGCTGTTTTGATCACCAAAGAAGGCATGAGTATCCGCTTCAACGAGGAAGATGTCCGCAGCATGGGCCGCCCGGCCACCGGAGTGCGTGGCATTTCCCTGGAAAAAGGGGATGAAGTGGTGGCACTGGCCATTGTTGATTCCAGTGCGACCTTGCTGGTGGCCGGAGAAAACGGTATTGGAAAACGCACAGCCTTTGATGAATACCGCCAGCAAAGCCGAGGTGGCAAGGGGATCATCACCATGAAGACCGGTGAAAAAACCGGATCTGTGGTCGGAGCTCTGAGTGTGAAGGATAGTGACGAGATCATGATCATTACAGCCCAGGGGCAGATGGTCAGAATCTCGGTCAAGGACATCCGTGAGTCCGGACGCAATACCCAGGGTGTCAAACTGGTGGGTCTGGACAAAGGAGATCTGCTGAAAGCCATTGCTCCTGTTGTTTCGGGCGAGGACGAGCAGGATTCTTCACCGGAACTCTGAATTTATTTTCCGCTCAAGGGCAGGTCAGGCCTCCGCTGTCAGCGGAGGCCTGATTTTTTAAAGGAAAGGTCTCTCTGGAAGCGCCCGCCCACAGTCAGGCCAATATCCTGTAAAGTAGAAGAAGCAACAGTCCGAGAACACCGACGAGTATAATGACCTGGTTCCGGATTTTGCGTTTCTGGATTTTCAAGGCACTTCGTCTGGCTGGTAACCCCCTGTCGGGTTGTTCGCCATCCGTAAACATGGCGCCCTTGAAATGGTCAGGATCCTTCTTTTTGATGTAAGATTCCGGAAGAGGTTCACCCAATAGCCGCATTTTTTCTTCGATCCGAGAGGACTCTTCTTCGACCCGGCGGGATTCTTTTTCCAGTTTTTTGAGTTCATCGGAAAAAGGATCCTTTTTTTTCTGAAACAAGGACATGCGCCTTCTGTGATATGGCTCAAAAGGAGGCAAGTCAATATCCGGACTGCATTAGCGGTCAGGAATACCTTGTGGCGTAGGGATATGTCCCATGGCGATAAAAAGGTAGCTACAATCATAAGTTACTCTCTGACAATAGTTTGGAATTTTAAAGGCAACTGGGTTCCGAGGAAATGGCATTATTGTTGCTCTGATTCCTTTACACACGGAAGCCACTTTGAAAGAATCAAGCCTCATGCAGCCAGCACACTACCTATCCAACAAACAGCACCCCATGACTTGGGCTGCTTGAAGTGGAATGGTCCTTTCCCTGCCTACTTTCCCATGATTCCTTTTCTCATTATCACGTTTCTTTTGGTCAATGGTGTTTTCGCCATGGCAGAGATTGCCATTGTCTCGGCCAGAAAAGGGAAGCTCAGCAAAAAAGCGGAGGAAGGGGACAGCCGGGCTGCCGTCGCCCTTGAGTTGATAGAATCGCCCAGCCGTTTTCTTTCAACGGTCCAGGTTGGCATCACATTGGTGGGAATTGTTCTGGGGGCTTTCGGCGGATCTCAGATCGCTCCGCAGTATGAGTGGATGTTCGTAAACATCCCCTACGTCGGCCAATACGCCTATGGTATCAGTTTCGCCATGGTGGTGATTGTTCTTACTTTTCTGAATATTATCATCGGTGAACTTGTGCCGAAAAGGCTGGCACTGAATCATCCCGAGGAAATTTCCTGTCTGGTGGCCAAACCCATGAAATGGATTTCCGTGTGGACCTCCCCCTTGGTCACCTTGTTGAGCAGTTCCACGGACTTGGTGCTGGGCATCTTTGGAGTGAAGGCCAAGGAAGAGAACATGGTTTCGGATGAAGAAGTAAGACTCCTTATTGATCAGGGATTGCATTCGGGTGTTTTCGTAAAGAGCGAAAAAAACATGATTGATGGTGTGCTTTCACTGGATCGACTCAAAGTCGGCGACCTGATGACTCCGGGAGCCAAAATTGTGTGGTTGGATCTGGAACTTACCGATGAGGAAAACTGGCGTCGAGTCGTAGCCAGTGCGCACTCCCATTTTCCGGTCTGCAAAGGCACCAAGGAAAGTGTGGTCGGCATGATTTCGGTCAAAGCGCTCTGGGCCAACCAATCTTTGGCCGGGACAGCCAAAATAGAGGATGTGCTGACGGAGGTGGTTTATGTCCCGATGTTCATGCCTGCACCCAAATTGCTGGAGACCTTCAAAAAGAACGGCAAACATGTGGCTTTGGTCACGGATGAGTTTGGTGCGGTGGAAGGGCTTGTGACATTGATCGATGTGTTGGAGTCGATCGTTGGCGAAATTCCATCCAAAGACCAGCCCCGCCGCCAGGAAGCCCGCAAGCGTGCTGATGGCTCCTGGATTTTTGAAGCCTTGATCAGCATTGAGGATTTTAAAGAAAAACTGACTATTGCTGAGTTGCCTCATGAAGAGGCAGGGGAATACTCCACCTTGAGCGGTTTTATTCTCAATTATCTGGGGCACATTCCGCGGGATGGGGAAAAGTTCAAATGGGGCAAGTATCAGTTCGAGATCATGGATATGGACCAGCATAAAATCGACAAGGTGTTGGTGATGCAGTCCAAGACCTGATCTCCAGGAGCTCCGTTGACGCAGGCCGACAACTAGGGTTTCGGAGACTGCGTTTCCTCTTGGGGAGCCTCCGCTTTTTCCCCATCTGCTTCCGGCTTTGTTTTATTGGAAACAGTTCCTACGATCTGCTCTTTCACTTCCCTGGTGTATTCCTGAACGGCCTTAATTGTGGGGGCATTTTTTTCGTTGCCGCTGAAATAATAATCATTCCCGAAAAGCACACCGCCACCCACAATCACGGCCACAACCCAGGCTCCGACGCTTGTGCTGTAGCCTGTCCGAAAAAAGGTGCGTGTGAACGGGATCAGCATGAGGAATACCGCCACCGCAATACTGATGTAATATCCGGTTACCCGATACTCTTTGGCCATCAGCGGAAGAAGAAGCATATCACACAAGACGGCAGACTGGATCATTCCGAAAAGTCCGATCAATGTGACCAGCAGGCCGACTACGATGGAGCCTGACCCAGTTCCCCCCAGTGCGTGTGCCTTGGCCAGTGTCACCGAAATCGCCAGATAGGCCAGAAGGATGCCTACGAACATTTCCTTGGCTGATTCAGGGCTCATGGACAGAAACAGAAGAATGTTCCAGGTTTTCTCTGTCATCACAGCGGGATCGAGAAAATTCAGCATGATCTAGGTTCCTTTTTTATGGGAACTTTGTCAAATACCGAGAAGCCGGATGCTGCGCACGGACTGCTATCCGTCGAAGCGGCGCACAACAAGGCAGGCACCCAGCAACAGAACCCAGGCGGTGGCGTAGGCCCAGATCAGCATGGCAACGAGCCCACCCAAAGCTCCATGCAGAATACTGGCAGACCAGAGGAGTGGCAGGATGTGGGTGAACCCGTAACTCAAGATGAGCCAGGCCAGTGCCGCCAGAAGAGAGGACTGCAGGCGCAGCCGGAACGGATGACGGTTCCCATCTGTTAATTGGTAGGTCAGGTGGATGGCCATCCAAATAAATACAAACGTCAACAGATAGCGCACAACGCCCCAAACCAGAAGTGCCGTTCCGGAAAGCATGCTGAGTGATCTCAGAAAGGTTTCAATGGAAGGTGAAATGAGCAGGAAAACCGAAAAAAGGATGAACACAAGCCCCCAGAAAAGCACCAGTGCCAGGGAGGTCAGGGCGCTGGCGAAAGAACTTTTGGGCAGGATCTGCTCCGTCGAAAAAATGTAGCGTAGGGCACGCACTAACGCATGCATGAAACTCTGCGTGGTCAGAAAGGCGAAAATAAAAGTGGCTGTAATGAGTCCCCCGCTGACCGCTTTTGATACATTTTCGACCATGCCCTGTGCATTGATGTGGGCCTCCGGCGGCAGCACGTCGTGCATTATTTTTGCGGTGGGGAGTGTCAGGTCAATATGAAAGACTTGGTAGGCCAGTCCGATGACCATGGCCAGAAAAGGGGCGATCGACAAAATGAGATAAAAGCCGATGGAGGCGGCAAATCCGCCGAAAAGGCAGGACTTTTGCTCAAGGTTATAGCCCCAGATCCAGCGGACAAGCATGGCTGTCATATTTAGACAGAGTTTTTAAGACCCGCAAGCCGCTTTGATTGGCCTTTTCCAGGTTGGTTGCACTGCTGTTTCAATATCTGCTTTATCCACCGTTTTGCAGCTCACCGAGCCAGGTGGTGGATGATAAGAAAAAAATCCAGGCTGAAAACGATTCTCCAAGCCAAGCCGTGCAGTTGGGAAGGATATCAAACCTGAGACCGTTCACCCTTGATCGTCAACAAAGTGCTCCATGCGAAAAGCCAGTGGAACCTTTGATTTAAATTCAGGTGAGAATTTCCAGGCTGAAGTCGAGAGCGCGGACGGAATGGGTGAGGGCTCCGACGGAGATGAAATCGACACCGGTTTCAGCGACTTCCTTTACCCGCGACAGCGTCATATTGCCGGAGGCTTCCAGTTTGCACCGGCCTTGAACGACCTGCACGGCATCTTCCATCATTTCGCAGCTCATGTTGTCCAAAAGGATCTGGTCTACTTTGCACTCAGCGAGAACAACGACCTGATCTATATTGTCGGCTTCGAAAATGAGAGGGGCATCGGGATCGAAGCTACGCATCCTGGCCACAGCCTCGCGTAGTCCTTCTTCGCCGGGTCGGATGGCGACGTGGTTGTCTTTGGCCATAAAAGCGTCGTAAAGGCCCATGCGATGATTCACTCCACCTCCGCAACGGACGGCATATTTCTGGAGCTGGCGAAGGCCGGGAGTCGTTTTGCGGGTATCGAGGATGCGGCAGTTCGTGTGCGACACCTCCTTGACGTAACGTCCCGTTTCCGTGGCGATACCGGAGAGATGCTGGAGGAGATTCAGGGCGGAGCGTTCGCCGGTCAGGATGGCGCGGGTTAAGCCTGAGAGTTCCATGATAGTGTCCTGGGCCTGGAAAGAGTCGCCATCCTGTTTGTTCAGTTTACAGACGAGGGAGGGATCGAGCTCGTTGAAAACGCGCTGGGCAATGGGAGCGCCGGAAAGAATTCCCGCTTCCTTGACAAAGATGCGGGCCTTGGAACGGGATTCGGGCGGGATCAAGGCAGAACTGGTGATGTCCACGGGGCCCATGTCCTCGCCCAAGGCACGGCAGGCCGCTTCGCGGATGACAGGTATTTCCAGGGGTTGAATGGGCATGGGGAGATCCTGAAGAAGGAAGTATGAAGTTGGAAGTTTTAAGTCGGGCCAAATCAAAGTGAGGCAGCAACCCGATGTAGCCTGGGCAAGATACCCAGGCTGTAAAGACGCTGGCTGGATGAAGATGAAGCCACTATTGTCCTACAAAATGTAAAACAATAGGTCTCATGTGTGAGTATGAAAACCGTATCTGTTCGGGAGATGAATGCCCAATGGGCTGAAATTGAAAAGCAGGTGAAGCGCGGAGAAACCTTTGAGGTGCTGTACCATGGAAAACCTTCTGTGCGGATCATTCCGAACGGACCCCGCAGCGTCCTTAAATGGGATGATCATCTGGCAACAGCACTTCGGGCCGAGGGAATTAAGGGAGCCGAAGCGGTTCGATTGGACAGGGAAGGCCGTGGATGATTTACCTGGATACCAGTGCCCTGATCAAACTCCATCTTTTTGAGGAGGGGTCGGAAGAAGTAAGCCGACTGGTCACTGGTCAGGATGGGCCTGTTCCTGTCTGGGAGTTGTTGGAAATGGATTTGAGCAATGCGCTGCGCCTTAAAGTTTTTAGGAAGGAAATCACCCTAAAAAATGCCGAGGATCAGTTGAAACTTTTTTAACGGACGCAAAAAACGCGGGCTCTATTATTCTTCAGAGTTGGACAGGCAGGAACTTTTTGTAGGATTTATGCGGCTGAGCCTTGAGCATACACGTAAACAGGGATTTCGGACCCTGGATATTCTCCACGTGGCTTTTGCGCAGGTTGCGGCGACAGATCAGTTTATCACCGCAGATCAAAGGCAGTATGAGTTGGCGGGGAAGCGGGTTTGCGATCCCGGTTTGTAGGTTAGCTGTTAGTAGTGATCCACAACGACACCAAGACCGCGGCGTGAAGAACCGCGTCCTTTTCGGTTATTCTTATCTGACCAAAAACGGTTCGGAGTTTTCGTCAGCAGTTCCGGAATTTCCATGAGCCTTACGGTTGGCGTGGTTGATTAGGTTTTCAGCTTCTTCATCCTCATCCGTGTGGCCGTCTGCTTTTTTCCGTTTGTCTGCCGCGACAAGGAGATAAATGGCCGGAACGACGAAGAGGGTGAAGACTGTTCCGATGGCCATGCCGCTCACCACGACAATCCCGATGTTATTGCGGGCGGCGGCGCCGGCACCGGAAACAAACATGAGAGGGGCATGGCCAACCACGGTGGCCACCGAGGTCATGAGAATGGGGCGAAGGCGGGTGGAGGCGGCCTCGAGAACGGCGTCAAACTTGGAGAGGTTTTTTTCTTCCATCTGGGAATTGGCAAATTCAACAATCAGGATCCCGTTTTTGGAGACCAGACCAATGAGGGTGATGAGACCCACCTGGGTGTAGATGTTGATGGAGATATCCTTGATGCCGAGAAAGACGAAGAGCAAGGCACCGGACAGTGCCAAAGGAACCGAACCCAACAGAATAATGAAGGGGTCGCGGAAACTCTCGAATTGGGCGGCCAGCACGAGATAAATAAGAATGCAGGCCAGCACAAGGGTGACCATGAAGGAGCTGCCTTCAACGCGCAACTGGCGTGAGCCACCGGTATAATCATAGGAGAAATTTTTGGGCAAGAGTTTGGCCGATTCGGTTTCCAAAAATTTCAGGGCTTCGTCCACCGTCACTCCGGGGCGTGGGAGGCCCTGGATCTTGGCCGAATTCAACTGTTGGAAACGGTTCAGCTTACGGGGCTGGACCGATTCTTTGATCGTGGCGAAACCGGACAAAGGCACGATTTGGTTGTCAGGCCCGGTGACATAGATATCGGTCAACTGGTCAGGATTGAGACGGCTTTGGCGTTTGGCCTGGGGAATGACTTTGTAGCTGCGGCCCTGGATGCTGAAGCGGTTGACGTAATTGCCACCAACAAAGGCATTCAGATCCGCGCTGATTTGTCCCATATCCAGTCCCATCGAGGCGATCTTGTCACGATCCAGAACTATTTCAGCCTCGGGCAGATCGTATTTCAAGTCGCTGAGGGCCAGGATAAAAAGTCCGCTCTGGAAGGCCTTGGCCACGAGTTGATTGGAGTAATCAAAAATGCGTTCGGGTTCGTCGGTCGAAGAGATGATGAATTCGACCGGGAAATCGCTGCCACCCGGGAGGGGTTCCGGAGTGAAGGCGAAGGCCCGGACGCCCGGAAGGGCTCCCAGCTTGTCGTTGGCATCGTCCTTGATTTGTACAGTTGTTCGTTCGCGCTCTGACTTGGGCTTGGTGACCAGCCCGGCAAAACCGCCGCCGGGATTGGTGATCTGGAAGGTGATGTAGCGTTCGGGATACTCCCGGAATATTTTTTCCACCTCGGTTGCAAAAAGCATGGTTTGGTCGAGTGTAGTGTTGGGATCTGTTTCAATGATGCTGAAAACAACACCCTGATCCTCCATCGGGGCCAGTTCTTTTTTGGAAAACATCCAGAAGGGGATGGCGAGCAGGAAGATGAGCAGCCAGAGGACAATCGTGACAGGGACAAAGTGCAATACAGCGGTCAGAACTGTTTTATAGCGGCAACGCAGGCGGTCGAAGAAGCGGTTGAGGAAAGCCTGGAAACCTTTTTCGTGTCCGGCGGATTGAAGCAGGCGGGAGGACATCATAGGCGAGAGCGTCAACGCCACGAAGCCTGAGATCAAGACAGCACCGGCCAGGGTGAAGGCGAACTCCTTGAAGAGAGCACCCGTCAAGCCGCCCTGAAAACCGATGGGGGCGTAAACGGCCACCAGCGTGATGGTCATGGAGATAATGGGACCCGCCAATTCCCGCCCGGCTTTGATCGCGGCAGGGATGGGCGCCATCCCTTCGCTGATATGCCGCTCCACATTCTCAAGCATGACGATGGCATCATCGACCACCAGTCCGACAGCCAGAACGATGGCGAGCAGAGTCAACAGGTTGATGGTGAATCCCATCATCAGCATGAAGCCAAAGGCTCCGACGAGAGAGAGAGGTATCGCGACCAGGGGCACCAGCACCGAGCGGAAGGAGCCGATGAAGAGGTAGATCACAATGATGACGATGACAATCGTTTCCAGCAGGGTCTTGATGACTTCATCGATTGATTCCTGGATATAAGCGGTGGAATCGTAGCAGATGGCCGCTTTCATGGTAGGAGGTAGTTGCTTTTCGATGTCAGGGAAAATTTCGCGGATCTGGGCGGTGACATCCAGGGAGTTTGCATTGGGCAGGGCATAGATGCCCATGAAGGTGGCGGTCTGCCCGGTGAAGCGGACGTTGTCCTCGTAGTTTTCCGCCCCGAGCACGACGTCGGCAATATCTTTGAGTCTGACGAGGGTTTCTTTGTCGTTTTTAACAACCAGTTGTTCAAATTCCTCCACGGTTTGAAGATCGGTGTTGGCGGTCAGGTTGACCTTGATCATGCTTCCTTTGGTGCTACCCAGAGCGGAGAGCGAGTTGTTGGCGGAGAGTGCCGTACGGACATCGGCAGGACTTATGTTCAGCGCGCCCATGCGGTCGGGTTTGAGCCAGACGCGCATGGCAAAGGTTCTGTTGCCCAGGATTTCGGCACGTTGAACGCCTTTGAGGGCACTGAGCTTGGGTTGGACAACACGGGTCAAATAATCCGTGATCTGGTTTTCTTCCATTTCGTCGGAATAAAAGCCGAGGTACATCGCGGCGAAACGGCTGTCGATATTCTGCACGTCGATGACGGGAGCTTCGGCCTCTGGAGGGAGATCATTGCGGACCTGGGCGACTTTGGCCTGGATCTGGGTGAGAGCTTCACTGATGCTGAAATTCAGGCGTAAACGAGCGGTGATGGTGCTCCTGCCCTGTTCACTGCTGGATTCCATGTAGTCGATGCCGTCGGCACTGGCTATGACACGCTCCAAAGGTGTGGTGACAAAACCCCGGACCAGATCGGCGTTGGCTCCCACATAGGCTGTGGTGATAACGATGGCGGCGTTGTCGCTGCGCGGGTATTGCCGGATGTTGATCATGCGGACCGACTGGATGCCTATGAGTAGGATCAGCAGATTGACGCAGATCGCCAGAACCGGGCGCTTGATGAAGATGTCAGTCCATTTCATGGAATCAACAATGGGTTATTCAGGTATCAGCCGGAGAGGGGTTGGCCTGATTGGAAGGAGTAATCGTGTTGTTGACGGTCACACCTGCGCCGGGCTGAAGTTTAAAAAGTCCGGAGGTCACGACCTGTTCGCCTTCCTTTACCCCTTTGAGGATGGCGATCTGGTCTCCACGGGTCGGGCCGGTCTGGACAAATTCCTGCCGCACGCCGAGGTATTCTTTCCCATCGGGTGTTTTCAGGTTTTCAATGATGAAGACCGAGTTGCCGTAGGGCGCGTGGTTGATGGCCGTGGCTGGGAGGGTGATATACTTTTCAGACGTATTCATAACAGCCGAAACGGTGGCAAACATTCCGGGACGAAGACTCTCATCTTTGTTTTCCAGGGTCGCCTGAATCTGCACGGTGCGGGTGGTTTGGTTGATCTCCGGGCTGATGGCGGTTATTTTTGCCTGGAATTGCCTGCCTTTGAAGGCATCAACCTGGACAACTACGGTCTGGTTCATCTGGATAAGTTCTATGTTCTGCTGAGGCACGGTAAAATCGACATAGATGGGATCGAGTGTTTGCAGCAGGATGATAGGATTGCCCTTGGAAAGATACTGGCCGAGTTGGGCCTGTCGGATACCTGCCTTTCCTGTGAAAGGTGCCCGGATGGTTTTGCGTTCGATGGTGGCTTTCAGGGCCTCGGCGTCGGCGGCGGCCCGTTTCAACTCGGCGTCGGCATCATCGAGCTCTTTTTGGGCGACCGCACCCGTGCCGCTCATTTTTTGAAGGCGGTTCAGGCTGGCCACGGCCAGTTCCGCCCTGGCCACGGCAGATTTGATTTGTGCCTCTTCAACGCTCACATCCTGTTGTGAAATGAGTTCGCCCTGCTTGATCAGTGTTCCGGATTCAACGGGGAGATTGACGATTTTCCCTTCTTCTTCTGCGCTCACGGTGACACCCCGGTAGGATGAGAGCTGGCCGACGCTGTGAACCGCCTTCTGCCAGGGTTCCAGCGTGGCTGTTGATGACGTCACTGTAACCGGGGGAGGAACAAAAGAGGCATTCTTGGCAATGCCCTTTTGGATTTCGCTATATTTGTAATAGCCGAGGGAGCCGACCAGAAGGCCGACCGTCACAAGCATGAGAATCATCCATTTCCACATAAAGTTATTTGTTCTGGGGTTGTTTTTCGGTTGAAACTGGCCTGACATCCCATCCGCCTCCGATGGCTTTTATCAGTAAAACGGTTGTCGTCATTTGCTGTCTCTTGATACGCACCTCTTGAAGCTCGCTGTTGAGCCGGGTACGCTCGGCATCGATGACATCCAGGTAATCGACCACGCCGTTTTGATAGCGTGAAGAGGAGATGTCGGCGGCTTTGCGGGAGGCTGTCACAGCTTCTCCCTGAAAGACGGACTGCTCTTTGAGGAAACGCAGCCCTGCCAGGGCATTGTCGACGTCCTGGAAGGACACCAGAACGGATTGGCGGTAGTCCGCCAGTGCTTCCTCGTAGGCTGCGCGGGCTTCTTTCAGGGCTGCCGCGTTGCGGCCCCCGGCGAAAATGGGAATATTGATCGTGGGCCCGAAAGACCAGAGCCGGCTGCTCCAATCAAACAAATCCTGGAGTGCCACGCTTTGAAAGCCTCCGCCCGCAGTGAGACTGATGGAGGGGAAGAAAGCGGTGTAGGCCACCCCAATCTCGGCATTTCTTGCGGCAAGTTTTCGTTCGGCTTCGGCTACATCGGGACGACGCTCCAACAGCTCGGAGGGAAGTCCCGGCGCAATTTCCGGTGGAGCCAGGTTCACGAGGAGCTGGGGCAGTTCAAAATAGGAGGTGGGTTTTCCGCAAAGAACGGCCAGGGCATTTTGGAATTCAGCTCTTCTCCGGCTGGCATCGGCAAGATCGGCTTTGGCTCCTGCAAGTTGAACTTTGGAGGTGCTCAGATCGAGTTCGCTGGTGGTGCCTGTTTCAAAGCGCTTCTGGAAAATGGCCATTCCTTCCTCGCGAAGGGTGACTGCCTGTTCGAGAATCGAGATTTCATGATCAACGGCCCGGAGTTGGTAGTAGTTGACCGCGATATCCGACTGCAAGGTGAATAACACGTTCTGATAGGCCGAGGCCGAGGCCAGGAACTCGTTTTGGGAAGCTTCAAAGCCGCGGCGTACTTTGCCCCATAGATCGATTTCATAACTTAAATCCAGTGGTGCCTTGAAATTATTGGCGGTTACACTTGGAACGGGTAGTCCACCTGTGGCTGTGTTTCCCGAGCTGCGATAACGTTGCCAGGAGGGGGAGGCATCCAGGGTGGGTAGAAGATCCGCCCGGGAAATCCTGGCGCGGGCACGTGACTGATCCACCCGGGCGACGGCTGCCTTCAGGCTTTGATTGTTTTGCAGGGCATCGACCTGAAGTTTGTTCAATTCCGGGTCATTGAAAAGTTCCCACCAAGGGCCTTTTTCAGCTGAATCACGCGGCTCGGCTTTTTTCCATCGCCAATCCGGGGGGGTATCGATGACAGGACGTTGGTAGTTGGGCCCCATGGCACATGCGCTGAGGATTACAGGCAGCATGAGGAGCAGAGTTTTGTAGGAAAAGAAGTGCATAAATCAGGTGGAGGGCTGGGTGGCCGCCGTCAGACCCGCTGAGGCGTAGGCAATGAGCCTTGCCAACGTGGATTCCAAATCCATTTTGCAGAGACCGGAAGAAAGGTCGGAGAGATCCTTATGATGGCAGGAGCTGTGAATCAGGGCGCCGACCGTGAAATGCATCCGCCAATAAATTTCCTCCTCCGGCACTTCCGGAAGACTTCGTTTCAAAATCACCATGAAACGGCCCACAATCGGCACCCATTCTTTTTCGATAATTTTTTCGATGAAATTGCCTTCTTCCGAAAGAGAGCGGCCCAGAAGCTTAAAGGTTTTTTCGCGGCTTTTATCGAAACTTACTTCAAGACAGGGGCGGAGGAGGGCGTTCAGGACGTTGGGAAGGGGGATGGGATTGTTTCCAAAAAAGTGAAGTTCCTTTTCCAGCAACGAGATGCGCTGCTCGTTGAGAGGGCGAAGGGCCTGGGAAAGCACTTCGATGATGAGGTTGTCTTTGGAACCGAAATAATAATTGACCGAGGCCAGATTGACGCCAGCCAAGGAAGTGATGGAGCGCATGGAGGTGGCTTCGAAACCATTTGCCGCGAATAAAGTTTCTGCAGCATCCAGAATTTTCTTTTTAGTGTCATGGCCGACTTGAAGCTCTGAAGCTGCTTGGGTTGTCATAAACGAATGTTCCAAACATACGTTTGAATACAAGCAATGTCAAAAAATTGTTAATGTCATTAATAAAATACTTAAATATATAGTAATAAGGGACTTATGAGAAATTCTTATCTAAAGAATTATGGGCGATCACCCATTCCTGGATTGGTTTCCCTTCTACGATATGCTCTTGAAGGATGCGTTCCAAGCGTTCAGGGCTGACTCTTGAATACCAGATTCCATCAGGATAAACAACCAGGATGGGCCCCTGGCTACAGACGCGGAAGCACCCGGCTTTGGTTCGCATCACCTGAAGGTTGAGCTCTTTGACCCTTGCCTTCAGGTGCTCCCAACTGGCTTGACCGATTTCAGGTCCGCAGCAATCCGGTCCAAGGCAGAGAAAAAGGTGTTTGCGTGCATGGGGAACACCGGCTTTTTCCAAGACGGCAGGCAAGAGATCTTCAGGGGTCATAACAACGCTCAGTTTGGGCCAATTCCGCTCCAAGTCCATCCCTCAAGCAAAGCTCAGTTCCTTCCGGCCAAAGTATGGTGATTCCAGCCCCAAAGCGACAAATATTGATATAATCGTGATGGTGATTGTCACGGATCGGAAGATTCTGATGCGGTCGGGCTTAAAATAATTCTCGACGGATAGGTTGGAAACGACTTCCATAAAACCCTATGGCCAAAGGGGCTAAAGAACAACAAAGCTTTGAAAGCTCCGTGCAGCGTCTGGAAGAAATCGTCGAACAGATGGAATCGTCCGACCTGCCTTTGGATCAGATCATTGAACGGTATGAAGAGGGGATGAAGCTGCTGGCGGTCTGTGAAGACAAGCTCAAGGCGGCTGAAGCAAAAATAGAGTTGTTAACTCGGGATAAGTCGGGGAATGTTTCCCGTTCGGAATTAGACAAAGCGGCCTCGGTGGAGGCCGTCAAAGAGGAGAAAAACAGTGGCCAAGATGAGGTAAGCCTCTTCTGAAGTCACAGAAAAATTATGGCAAGTATTTTAGATCGTATTGATGGACCGGCAGATGTGAAGAAGCTGACTGGGGCGGAACTTGAGGAATTGGCCCAGGATATCCGCGAGGAACTGATCCGCGTCACCAGCCAGAACGGAGGGCACCTGGGACCGAACCTCGGAGTTGTGGAGCTCACGATCGCCATGCACAAGGTGTTTGAAACACCCAAGGACAACTTTATTTTCGATGTCAGCCACCAGGCCTATGTCCACAAACTATTGACCGGACGACGGAAGCAGTTCAACACCATCCGCACGGCCAACGGCCTCAACGGGTTCATGCTCCGCACAGAAAGTCCGCATGATTGTTACGGGGCAGGTCATGCCGGCACCGCACTTTCCGCCGGCCTGGGCATGGCGGTGGGTCGTGACAAACGTAAGAGCGACGAACATGTTGTTGTTTTGGCCGGGGATGCCGCCTTCACCTGCGGCGTCACCTTCGAAGGTCTCAACAACGTCGCCCATTCCACCAAGAAGCTCATTGTCATCCTGAACGACAATGAATGGTCCATTGATAAGAACGTCGGGGCCATCGCCCATTATTTCAATAAAATCACCACCAGCGACAGCTATTCCCACCTCCACGAAAAGGCCGCGAAGTTCCTGGAAAAAATCGGGGGTAAAGGTGCCCTCAGCATCGCCCGCAAGGCCGAAGAAGCCGTCAAAGGTCTGGTTTTCCCCAGCATTATCTTTGAAGAACTGGGTCTGACCTACTACGGGCCGGTCGATGGACATGATGTCGATTCCCTCATCAAAACCTTCGAGTTCCTGAAACAGCAGGATCATCCCGTGCTCCTTCACGTCCTCACCAAAAAGGGCAAAGGTTACGAGCCTGCGGTGCAAAAAAAGAAGGCTTTCCATGGCACCCCCGTCTTCGACATCACGACCGGGGAACCCCCTGTTGGCGGTAAACCGACTTTTTCGCATGTCTTTGCTGATACCCTGGTCAAATTGGCGGATACGAATCAGAAAATCGTGGCCATCCATGGCGGTATGCCCAACGGCACCGGCCTGGATCGTTTTCAACCCCATCATCCTGATCGTTATTTCGACGTGGGGATCGCGGAGGAACATGCGGTGCTTTTCGCCTGCGGTATGGCCACCAAGGGATTCAAGCCCTTCTGTGCCATTTATTCCACCTTCCTCCAGCGTGCCTACGACATGATCATCCATGACGTGGCCCTCCAGAACCTGCCCGTGGTGTTCTGTATGGACCGCGGTGGTGTTTCCGGCGATGACGGTCCGACCCACCATGGGCTGTTCGATATTGCTTATTTCCGTTGTATTCCAAACATCGTACACATGTCCCCCAAGGACGAAGAAGAACTTGCGGACATGCTTTTCACGGCATCCCATTACGCGGGGCCGATTGCAATCCGTTATCCCCGTGGCACCGGCACCGGTGCCAAGCCCAAGGAACAGCTGGCCCTCCTTCCGATCGGAAAAGCCGAAGTCATCAAGCACGGCAAACAGATTGCCATCTGGTTCTACGGGCGCATGGGTCAAATGGCTGCCGAAATTGCCAAGGAACTCGAAGCCAAAGGATACTCCGCCGCCATCATCAACGCACGCTTTGCCAAGCCGATTGACGCCGGGACTCTGGAATTCTTTGCACGTTCTTCCGAGTTGATCATCACTCTTGAGGATCATGTCATCAAAGGTGGTTTTGGAGCAGGCGTCATTGAAGAACTCAGTGATTTGGGCTTGAGCACGCCGGTTGTCCGGGTGGGCTGGCCCGATCAGTTTGTCGAACACGGCAAGGAGGACATCCTGCGTGAAACCTATGGTCTCAGCGTGAAAAACGCGATGACCAAAGCCGAACCCTATTTAAAAAAGATCAAACCTGTGCAAGCCGCCGGAGCCGCCTGATTTATTTAAATACAGGCCTTCGTTGTAAGCCCTTCACATTCATCATCAAAATTTGTACCGCATGAAGAAAATCGTCGTCGCTTACTCTGGAGGTCTTGATACCTCCATCCTGCTCATCTGGCTCAAAGAAAAATACAACGCGGAAATCATCGCGTTCTGTGCCGACATCGGCCAGGAAGAGGAGTTGAAGGGTTTGGACAAAAAAGCGGTCCGCACCGGTGCTTCCAAATGTTACATTGACGATCTGACGGAAGAATTTGCCCGCGACTACATCTATCCGATGATTCGTGCCAATGCCCTCTACGAAAACCAGTATTTTCTTGGAACCAGCATCGCCCGGCCCCTGATTGCCAAAAGGCAGTTGGAGATTGCCCTGAAAGAAGGCGCGGATGCCGTGGCCCACGGAGCGACCGGGAAGGGCAATGACCAGGTTCGTTTTGAACTGACGTTTGCCGCCCTGGCCCCCCAGATCAAGGTGATTGCACCCTGGAGAACCTGGGATTTCAAAGGACGCGAAGACCTGATCAACTATGCCAAGGAAAAAGGCATCGCTGTTCCTGTAACGGCCAAGAAACCCTACTCCATGGATCGCAACCTTCTCCACATCAGTTTCGAAAGCGGAATTCTGGAAGATCCCTGGGCTGAGCCTCCGGCGGACATGTTCAAGCTGTCTGTCTCCCCGGAAAAAGCTCCGGACAAGGCGGAGTATGTCGAACTCGAATTTGAAAAAGGTGACTGTTTCGCCGTCAACGGCAAACGACTTACCCCGGCTGGTGTCATGCGGGCTTTGAATAAATTGGGCGGCAAACACGGCATCGGACGTGTCGATCTGGTTGAAAACCGATTTGTTGGTATGAAATCACGCGGTGTCTATGAAACTCCAGGTGGTGCCATCCTGCACTATGCCCATCGCCAGATTGAAACCCTGACCTTGGATCGGGAAGTCATGCACCTGCGTGACGGTCTGATCCCGAAATATTCCGAACTGGTTTACAACGGATTCTGGTTCGCCCCGGAACGCGAGTTCCTCCAGGCTGCCATTGACCACAGTCAGCAAAACGTCAGCGGAACCGTGAGGTTGAAGCTCTACAAAGGAAACATCATTACGGCCGGCCGCAAGAGCCTATTGTCGCTCTACGATCCGAAGGTAGCCACCATGGAAGCCGATGCAGGCGCCTATAATCAGGGAGATGCCACCGGTTTCATCAACCTGAATGCGCTGCGCTTGAAGGCCCGCCACCGGGTCGAGTCGCGTAAAAAGAAGAAGTAATCTTCTTTTCAGGGAAGCATCCTGCGTTGCGGATACTCGCCGCAGCGGGGGTAACCCTGGTTATTTCAAAAATCAGGGGGCAGGCCTGAGTCCGGCGATAGCTTCCATGATTTTATCGCCAATGACCTGATAATCTTTTGACGGAGAGAAATACATCGGGCGCCCGAAAACGATTTCGACGGGTTTGAACCATTTGATTTTGCCGTCACGAGGCCATGTTTCCCGAACTCCAAACAGGTGCACGGGAACAACGGGCGCCTGTGTTTTATTTACCACCAGTCCCACGCCCGGCATGGCCGGCAGCAGTTCCTGTGTGTAGGAACGGGAGCCTTCTGGAAAGAGAACCACCGGGTTCCCTGCGCGGATGATCTGGATGATTTTTTTCAGTCCGACCATATCCGGCTTTTCCTGATCCACGGGGATGGCCTGGATACTGGGCAGCAGGATGGACATGATCTTGGAACCGAAAAGGGTTTTGCGGGCCAGAAAATAAGTATCGAGGGAAATCTGGGCTCCGATGATCGGTGGATCGTAAAAGCTGACATGGTTGGAGGCGATGATGAATCCGGTTCCTTCCGGTGGCAGATGTTCCAGTCCGGAAACCCTGACGTCATAGAAGAGATCAAAGTAGCTCTTTGTTGTATTCCGGACGAATTGATACCAAAGGCTCACGGGAAAGGATGAAGTTAGAAGACAGAATGCAGGAGTGAAAATCAGGGGAGGGAAGCCGGGTGGATGCCCCGTTCCAAGAGGAGGCTGTGGAGCCGGGAGGCAATGCTTTCCGCATCGTCATGGGTTGCATCGACCAGCATGGCGTCGGCCGCTTTGATCAGGGGGGCCACGGTTCGGTTACGGTCCAAGTGATCCCGCTTGGAGACCGTATCTGCCTGGCCCTGCAATTGGCGGCGCTGGCTGCGGATATCAGGATCGGCATCGAGAAAAAATTTGTGAGGGGTGTCCGTGAAGACAACCGTTCCGATGTCACGTCCTTCCATAACCAGAGGGTGGTCGTTGCGTAATTTACGTTGTTCGATGACCAGGAATTCGCGAAGTTCTGGAATGGAGGCGATTTTCGATACGGTATGGTTGACCTCATCGCTGCGGATATGGGGAGTGGGGTCGATTCCATCCACGCGGAGGCTGAGTTGCTTCCAGGAAACGGGGCATTCGAATTTGACCTGTTGGATCAGATTTTTTACGTCTTCCCGGGAGGTAGGATCAATTTTTTTATCAAGGGCAAGCCAGGCGTAAGTGCGATACATCGCACCTGTATCGACATAGACAAAGTTCAGTTTCTGGGCAATAAGTCTGGCGACGGTGCTTTTTCCGGAAGCAGCGGGACCATCAATGGCGATTACGGGATGGAGCATAAGGGGAAATGAGTGCAGGACGGGGTTCAACCGGGTTGAGACGCCCTTTCCTTGTTTTTATTCCTGGAACCAAAGGGCCATTTGAAACTGAAACGTCCGGACAAATCCGCATCGAGTACTTCCTGCAGGTCTTTTTCGAAGGTCGGATAGGAGGTTGCGATGCAGGCCGTGTTTTCAATGAGGGAGGAGCCTTCGGCAAAGAGGGCAAGGATGGAGAAGGCCATGGCGATACGGTGATCGCCCAGGCTGTTGACTTTGGCACCGTGCAGGCGGGCACGTCCCTGAATGATGAGACCGTCTTCGGTTTCTTCCACCGGCACGCCGAAGGCCCGCAGGTTGAGGGCCAGGGCAGCGAGGCGGTCGGATTCCTTGACGCGAAGTTCCTGGGCGTCCTTGATGATGGTGGTGCCTTCGGCCAGGGCACCTGCCACGGCGATGATAGGCAATTCATCGATGACGTTGGGAATTTCATCACCGGCGATGGTGGTGCCCCTTAGGCGACTGCCTTCTTCGATGATGAGGGTGCCTCTGGGTTCGACGCCGGCATCCTCGACGTGTTCTTTGATCTGGGCACCCATACGCATGAGGACGTTGAGAAGTCCGGTGCGGGTTGGGTTGAGACCGACATTCGGCAAGGTAACCCGGGCACCGGGCATTGCGGCGGCGGCCACCAGCCAGAAGGCGGCGGAGGAAAAATCCCCGGGCACTTCCAGATCGCGGGCCTGGAGGCGGTTGCCCCCGTAAAGCTCGATTTTATTTTTTGAGGTGCTGATGCTGGCTCGGAAATATTCAAGCATCCGTTCGGTGTGGTCACGGCAGACGATGGGTTGTTCAACGCAGGTTTTCCCTTCGCTCTGAAGGCCTGCCAGGAGAATGCAGGATTTCAACTGGGCACTTGCCACGGGCATCTTGTAGTTGAGAGGTTTGAGTTTGGCTCCGTGAACAACGATGGGGGGGCGCTGGTCTTTGCCCTCGCAGTCAATCGTGGCACCCATGAGCTGGAGCGGATCGACAATACGTTTCATCGGCCGACGGGCCAGCGATTCGTCACCGAAGAGTCGTGTGGCGAAGCCGGGTTGTCCGGCGAGGATGCCGGAGAGCAGTCGGATGGTTGTGCCGGAGTTACCACAGTCTATGGGTTCCAGAGCGGGAGAAAGTTTTCCTCCACGGCCTTTCAGGATGAAAGAGGTTTGGCTGATGCGGTCGATTTCCACACCCAGAGCCTGCATGGCGGTGAGGCTGGCCAGGCAATCCTCACTTGGCAGAAAGCCGTTCACGCGGAGTTCCCCTTCGGTCAATCCGCCAATCATGGCGGAGCGGTGGGAAATGCTCTTGTCTCCGGGAACACGGATGGAGGCCCGCAGACGGCGGATGGGACGGACTTTGAGGGATGCCATAAAAGGTGAGATCTGAAATTAAGTGAGAATTTTCCTCTTCTGGCAAGCTTTTGCCAAAAGGGATTCCAAGGCGACGGAATCCCCGGAACGGAGAATATCCCGCGCGATTTCGGCTGTATCGAGGAATTTATCCAGGCTGTCTGCCACGGCGTGGCGGTTGCTGAGAAGGATTTCACGCCAGAGAAGGGGTGAGCCACTGGCGATACGTGTACTGTCGCGGAAGCCCGGCCCGGCCAAGGGCATGCTTTGGTCATCGACCGAGGCAACCAAGAGAGCTGCCACGAGATGGGGTAAATGGCTGATGTCAGAAATCAGGTGGTCGTGGAGGGCGGGGGCGAGGGTGACCGTGCGGCTGCCCATTGCCTGCCAGAAAGGAGTAAGCTTTTCCAGCAGGGATGCGGGGGTGTTTTCGTCCGGGGTGAGGATGGTGACGGAGCGCTGGAACAAATCGGCGCGGGCGGCGGCTAGTCCGGCTTGTTCACTCCCGGCCATGGGATGGCTGCCGATCCAGCGCTGTGAGCCCAAAATGGGCTGGAGGGCTTCATGGACACATTTTTTGACACTGCCTACATCCGTGACGATGGCCTGGGAATCGAGTGCCGGAGCAAAGGATCTGGCGAGGCCAGCCATGACTTCGATAGGTGTCGTCAGGATGACAAGATCGCAGCCTTCAACTGTTTCTGTGAGGGACAGACTGATTTTGTCGGCAAAGCCGCTTTCCTTGACTGCCCGAAGGGCTTCTTCACGACGACCCCAGACAGAGATCGTTGTTGACGGTGCAATTTCTTTCACTGCCATGCCAATGGATCCCCCCAAAAGTCCGGGTCCAAGGATGGCGAGGTGTTTGAAATCAAAGGACTTTGGCTGGATCGAGGACATTCAGAAATTCCCGTTCAAATTTGATCATTTCTGCCGGGGTGCCGATCGAGATGCGGACCCATGAAGGTAATCCATAACTGGTCATGGAGCGGATAATGACACCCTTTTTCAAAAGTTTTTTGAAAACAGCATCGGCATCGCCGACTTCCACCATGACAAAATTGGCTTCGGAGGGTAGGTGGCGGAGTCCGTGGGCTTTAAAAAAATTCTGCAATTTGTCCCGGCCCTCGATTGAAAGTTGGCGGGTACTGTCCATGTGTTCCTTATCAGCCAGACCGGCGAGGGCTCCGGCCTGGGCCAGGGCATTGATGTTGAAAGGCTGGCGGCAGCGTTGGAGGATTTCGATGATTTCCTCCGAGGCAAAGCCGTAACCGATACGCAGGCCGGCCAAACCCTGAATTTTTGAAAAGGTTCGCAGGGCCACAATATTTTTTCCGGACTTGATCCAGTCCACGGTGGGTGGTGGATTTTCAAGAAACTCGTAATAAGCCTCGTCAAAAACAACCAGGGCGGTGGAGGGCACCCGGTCGATGAAGTTTTCCAGTTCCTGGTTGGAAATGCGTGTGCCGGTGGGATTGTTGGGATTGGCGATGAAGACCAGGCGGGTGTCCGGGCGGATGGCGGAGAGCAAGGCTTCCAGGTTGACTTGAAAATCAGTGTCAGGCACTTCAATGAAGCGGACGTCGAAGAGTTCGGCCATGAGTTTATAGACCGCGAAAGAGTAGCGGCTTGAGACCACACTGGTTTCACCGGGTCGGGTGAAGGCATGGTAAAGCAGTTCAATCAGTTCGTTGGAGCCGTTGCCCAGAATGACCTGTTGTTTGCTTATTCCGAATTTTTGGGAAACGGCTTCACGGAGATGGAAGGAGCCGCCATCGGGGTAGATATGGGTTTTTGCGGCAGCCTCGACCATGGCCTGCAGGGCTTTGGGGGAGGGACCAAGAGGATTCTCGTTCGAGGCGAGTTTGATGATATCGGATGGGTTCAGGCCCATTTCACGTGCGACATCGTCGATGGGTTTTCCCGGTTCGTAGGGAACCAGTTGGCGTAGGTTCTTGTTGGCTAAATTCCATGCGGACATAAAATTAAATGGTGCGATAAGGCATTGAGCTTGTCGATGCGATTTGTACACTCTAAACAAGGATCGTGTCCGTTCCTGAATCCTTATGAGTAAGATCAAAAAATACAGGCAAGGCGAAATTATTTTCAACCAAATGTCCTCCTGTGACGGGGTTTACATCATCGCCAACGGACTGGTTTCCATTTCGACCGAACACCAGGGGAAGAGGTTGGAGTTGGCCGTCCTTGGAAAAGGAAGCATGTTTGGTGAGATGGCAGTGATTGATCTTCAAACGCGGAGTGCGTCTGCCATGGCCCTTCAGGCCACGGAAATCGTTCAGGTGGATGCGTGCGAGTTCCAGGCCAATCTCCACACCCTGCCGCTATGGTCCCAGCTTTTGATCCAGATGCTGGTGCGTCGTCTGCGTGCGGCGGATGAGCAACTGATGAAACTGCAGGGTCTGGACGGGACTGTTCCGGCACCGTTGTATCCGGTCGATGAAGAGGAGTCCATCATCGTGCAGACCAAGGATCTAGATGCGGAACAGATTGCCAGGGATTTCAAAGAGTAGGAAGGAACGGGTGTTCCGTCGTTGATCCATGTCATCCCTTCAAGAAGTTGCCAGGCACGTCAAAGAGCTTCATGCCTGTAATCGGTGCCCCAGAATGCATAAGCCGGTGGTTTCGGGTCCCCCTGTGCTCAGTCCGATATTTCTTGTTGGTCAGGCACCCGGAATCAAAGAACCCCTGATGGGAAGACCTTTCGCCTGGACAGCCGGCAAAACCATGTTCCGCTGGTTCCAAGAAAGCTGGCAGGTGGATGAAGCCACGTTCCGGCGGAAGGTTTACATGGCGGCAGTTTGCCGTTGTTATCCCGGGAAAAATCCCAAGGGCGGAGACCGTGTTCCGGATGAGGATGAAATCCAGCAATGTTCTACTTGGATGGAGGCGGAGTTCCGTCTGCTTAAACCCCGGTTGATTCTGGCTGTGGGAAAGCTGGCCATCAATCAGTTCATGGTCTGCGGAAAGCTGGAGGGGGTTGTCGGCAAACTCGTTCCTTTGGAACGCTTCGGGCATCGTTTTGACATGATAGCGTTGCCCCATCCTTCGGGGGCATCCACCTGGCACCGTATGGAGCCGGGTAAAACATTGCTCCGGCAGGGGCTGGGGTTGATCCGCAGGCATGAAGCGTTCTCCTCGGCTTTCGGAAGTTAGATTTCCCGTTTCTGCTTTCCTTAAGCCTTCTTGTTATTTTTAGTGTCCACCTTCTACTTTAAGTCTATATACACAAAATGTCATCGATCCTTCCTGAACTGATCATCGTCATGCCTGTCTACAATGAGCAGGCTTCAGTCCGCAAGGTGGTGATGGAATGGTTTCAGGAAATAGAAAACTGGACGGAAAATTTTGTTTTTCTGGCGATCGATGATGGTTCCACGGACGATTCCTTGAACGTGCTGAAGAGGCTGCAGACGCAACTGGGGCCCAGAATAGAAATTCTTTCCAGGGAAAACCGTGGCCATGGCCAAAGCTGTCTGCAGGGATACCGGGAAGCCCTTTCCCGCACGATCCCATGGATTATGCAGATCGATTCGGATGGTCAATGTGACCCGCAGTTTTTTTTCCGGATGTGGCGGATGCGGAACGGGTGCGACATCATCTACGGGCGCAGGGCTTCGAGGGATGACGGTTGGAGACGTGTGGTGGCCAGCCATGTTCTGCGTATGACCCTGCTTCTGACCTGCGGGGTTTATTGCGTGGACGCCAATGTGCCTTACCGCCTTATGCGGTCCAAATCATTGGAAAAGCATGTCAAACGCATCCCTCCGGACTTCTCCCTGGCCAATGTAGCGCTTTCCGTCCTGTTGAGGAAGGATCCGGATATCTCCGAGGGTAAAGTCAGAATCCATTTTCGCGAACGCTACGGCGGCGAGCCCAGTGTTGCTTTGGGCAAGTTTGGCGGGAAAGCCACCGAATTGATCCGGCAGCTTTGGTCGCTCCCGGATCCGTCATGAAAGGCTGCTTATGGATTTCCTGAATACTCCGGGTCAGGTTCCAGCAGCAGATTCCGACTGGCTTTCACGTCTGGGTGACAGAAAGACGGTATTGCTCATCGTTCTTTCAGCTGTCTTGTATCTCTCTTCAATCATCTTTACTCGACTCATGTGTTATTTAATGATGAGGCCTACGAATTGATGATTGCGGAGGGTGTGCCGCTTGATCGTTTTTACTTTATGGGTCCGGCTTCGGCTTACCCGAAAGGGGCGGTTGCACCGATTGAAATGGGGCCTTTGTACATCAACCGCTTTTTGTTCTGGTTGTTCGGGGATTTTTTCACGGAAAGAGATGATTTCCTTATCCCGATACACATTTTTTACGCAATGACCCTGGCCTTGTCCTGTGCGGCCTATTTTTACGCGCTCAGAAGCAGTGTCTCCAGAGAGTGGGCCGCCATTGGATCTCTGATGCTGGCATCCTCGTATATGACGCTGCTTTTCAACCAGTTTGTCAGCCGCAATGTGATGACGATTCTGTGGGGATGTCTTCTGATGATTTATATCCCCAGGCTTTTGCATACATCCCAAAAAAACATGGGACAGAACTTGCGGACGGCTCTTATGTGTTCCTTTCTGGCCCTGGCTGGTGCCTGGACGTTCACAACCTATTTACTGGCGACAACAGCAATCTGGGCCGGCCTGGGCCTGACTTGGTTGCGCTTCAACCGCAAACCGAGCAATCTGGGTTGGATGGTATTCTCAGGAGGGGCATTCGCACTGACCCTGCTGACATTTTACCATACTGACACTTTCTCCGTGCATGACATTCTTTTTCGCGGAACGTATGTCGTTGAGAGTGGATCGAACTATGCCCATCATGTTCTTCTGACTTTTTTGGCTCCTGTGTATTACGCGACATCAGGTACTTTCTTCACGGAGGATGTGTATCATCTGGTTGGGCACCAGACTCTGGCGCTTCCTTTGGGGCTGTGTTATTTTATTGGCCTCTGCGCTGCCTTATTGAGCCGCCGCCCGGCACTATTTCTGGCTGCTGTGACATGGATTTTTGCCGTGTTCCTTTGTGCTCTGGGCGGGCCCAATCCGAAATACCTCTACACTTTTTTCCCCTGATTCTGTTAATCGCACTGTTTGGTGTCTTTGTTTTGTGGGTTTTTCTTGGGAAGTTGTTGGGGCCGATCAAGTCTTACGTGTTGGTGGGGCTACTTCTTTTGTCCGCAGTAGCCATGGATTTTTGGTATGTGTGGGCCTGGGAAAACTCCAAGGACATGGATGCGCTCAATTTACATACAAAAAAGAGGGCGCTCCGTGCCGTAACGATTGCAGAATCCGGGGCCCAGACGTACCTGCATTTTGGTTCGGGGTATGATATTCTGAACTGGTATCTTTGGCCCAAGGAAACCGGTGGCAAGGTCAGGTGTTCTCCGGTCGTTTATGGTTTTCCGGAACTCTTTAGCCAATACCCTCCCAGTGCAGGTGCTCTCCTGTTGATTGATTATCCTGTCGAGCACATCCCCAGGGATCTCAATGGATGGGTGCCGCCGTTTCAGGTCAAAGTGGTTGTTATGGATTTAGAGTAATGGTCGGCCTGCTGCTTCAACAGAAAAGTTTTGCGGTCCGAGCGCCAAGGTATGATGGGTTGGCCGACAGGAGGTTGGGCCGTTGGCAAGGCGCGAGCGGAGGCCCTTATCTGAACTGACCCGGATCAAGCGAGCAACCCGTCTTACCTTGGCGCCCGGATCACTAGTGCTTGATGGCGGAGGCATCTGCCTGTTAACTCAGGTAAACCATGAGCAATGTCATGAATCCACAGACCGGCGGGGAGTCGTCCATTCTGGTGGTTGATCTGGATGGAACCCTGTTCAAAGGGGATCTTTTGTGGGAAAGCCTGCTTCTTTATCTTCTGCCTGCACCATGGCGTATATTTGTTGTTATCAGTTGGGTACTGAAAGGCGGAAGGACTCTGCTCAAAGCCGGACTGGCGGAGAACGTGATCCCCGATGGAACCCTGCTTCCCTGGAATCCGGCTGTAGTCGCCTTTTGTGAAGGTCGTGCCGGGGAAGGTTGGAAAATTGTTTTAGCAACGGCATCAAATGAGAGCATGGCCCGGAAAGTAACAGCCCATTTTCCTTTTGTCTCGGAAGTCATGGGCAGTGATGTTTCCCGTAATCTGAAAGGGGAGGCCAAGGCGGAGCTTCTGGTTCAAAGACTGGGGTTGGGCCAATTTGAATATATCGGCGACAGTGCTGCGGATCTTCCTGTCTGGACAATGGCAAAGAAAGCCTGGTTTGTGGGATCTGAAGTCCGTCGTCGCAGTCTTGGCCAAAAACTTGGAAAGTCCCTTGAGCAGATTGGGGAGGAAAATCGTTACTCCTTTCAACATTTTTTCAAAGCGATGCGTCCCCATCAATGGCTGAAAAATCTGCTCATATTTGTTCCTTTGCTGGCCGCGCATCAATGGATGGATAAGGGGATTTGGGAACAGGCCATTCCTGTGTTTTTTGCTTTGTGTTGTGTGGCATCTGCCTCCTATCTTCTGAACGATCTGGCCGACCTCAATGCAGACCGTTGCCATATACGCAAAAAGTATCGGGCTTTTGCCTCGGGTGATCTGAGTATTTTGGCAGGCTTGACGGCAATGCTGGTTTTATTTGCCTGTGGAATGTTGTTGGCGGCCGTTTCCGGACCGGCCGCACTTGTTGCAACACTGGCCTACTTTTTGTTTTCGGTGCTTTATTCCCTGCGGGTGAAGTCACTGCCTGTTTTTGATGTGGTATTCCTCTCCGGGCTGTACACCTATCGTATAGTGCTGGGCGGTATCGCCTCCGCGGTCATGGTTTCCTCGTGGCTGCTGGCTTTTTCCATCACTTTTTTCCTCGGGTTGGCTTTATTGAAACGTTATGTTGAATTGGAGAATCTTCCGGATGCGGCAGTGGTTCCGGGCAGGGGTTATATCAAGGGGGATCTGGAGTTTGTCCGGGTTTCGGGTATTGCCTCCGGTTTTCTTTCGGTGGTGGTTCTGGCTCTTTATCTCGACAGCTCTGCCAGCAGCGCCCTTTATCTGGCTCCGCAGTGGTTGTGGGGGATTGGGCTGGCCCTTCTTTTTTGGATTATCCGCGTGTGGTTTTTGGCTGGAAGAAGACAAATGAACGATGATCCGGTTTGGTTCGCCGCCAGAGATCCCGTCACCCTGGTTTTGGGTCTTGTCTGTCTGGTGATGATCATCCTGGCGGGGCCTATCTGATGACTCTCCACACCAAAACCTTATATTCCTGGGGGAGAAGAAAGACATCCGGTTCCAAAGTCTTTCCATTGTCCTGGCGGGGTGACTTACTCCCATCCTGCGCTGGAAAACTGTTGCCTTACGGAATGGGGCGTAGCTACGGCGATTCCTGTCTGTTGGACGATGGATGCCAGATAGAAACAGTTGGCCTGGATCATTTGATCGCTTTCGATGCCGCATCAGGAGTGATCCGCTGCGAGGCCGGATGCACCATTGCCTCGTTGCTGGAGTTTGCGGTTCCCAGAGGGTGGTTTGTTCCGGTCTCACCGGGAACAAAATTTGTTACTTTGGGCGGTTGTCTGGCCAATGATGTGCACGGTAAAAACCACCACACTGCCGGAACTTTCGGGTGTTTTGTCACACGTTTCGGCCTTCGCCGATCTGACGGGTTGGAGATGGAATGCAGCCCGGGGGAGAATTCCGGTTTGTTCCATGCGACCATCGGTGGGCTGGGACTGACAGGTCTGATTCTTTGGGTTGAATTGAAATTGAAAAGGATCTTCGGACCGTTCATTCGTCAAAGGATGCAGAAGCTAAAGGGGTTGGACTCTTTTTTTGAGGTGGCGAGGCGTGAGGACAATAACGTTGAATATTCGGTGGCATGGCTTGATGCAGGCCACGCAGGAGATCCAAGAGGTCTTTTTATCGCGGGCAATCATTGCAGTGAAGAGATGAAACCGTCACCTTATTCAGCCGACACACGTCTTTCTCTCCCTGTGGTGTTGCCTGATTTTGCAATGGGAACCTGGTCGATCAATTTGATGAACACAACCTTTTATCAGGCGAATGCACACAGGTCGGCTGATCGGACTGTCCACATAGATCCCTTTTTTTATCCGCTCGATGCAGTGGGCCACTGGAACCGGGCCTATGGGAAGAAAGGGCTGGCGCAATACCAGTTTGTGGTTCCGATGGAATACGGACCCGAAGCACTGAGTGAAACACTCGGGAAAGTCCAAGCCTCCAGGCAGACCTCTTTTTTAACGGTGGTCAAGTTGTTTGGATCCGTCCCATCGCCCGGACTGCTTTCGTTTCCCAGACCCGGTGTAACGGTTTGTTTTGATTTTCCTTTTCTTGGTGAGAGAACCTTGAAGTTGCTGGATGATCTGGATCGCACGGTCTTTTCCTGCGGGGGGGCCTTGTATCCGGCCAAGGATTTCAGAATGAGCCGGGAATCGTTTGAAAGATCCTTTCCCCGTCATCAGGAATTCAAGCAATGGATCGACCCGGCCTTTTCCTCGAATTTCGCCCAAAGAACGGGACTTACCACATGAAATCCATCCTTGTTTTGGGGGCGACCTCCGCCATTGCCGTATCCTTCTGCAGAAAGCTGGCATCATCGGGAGCTTCCTTCTTTCTTCTGGGCAGAAACCAGGAACGGCTTCGCGTAGTGGCTGAAGATCTCTTGGTCAGGGGAGCCCTTTCTGTGGAAACCAGAGTGGTGGTTCCTGGAGACTTCTTTTCGTTGCGGGCAGCAATGACGGAGGGCCTTTCTTCAGG
This sequence comes from Methylacidiphilales bacterium, assembly GCA_038250235.1. Taxonomy (GTDB): domain Bacteria; phylum Verrucomicrobiota; class Verrucomicrobiia; order Methylacidiphilales; family JAAUTS01; genus JAAUTS01. The sequence goes on from JBBSCO010000002.1 coordinate 75,897, forward strand.
CGGAATACCGGATCTTTTCCTGGCGGCGCAGGGTTTGTTACCTTTGCAGGAAGAATGTGAAAAGGATCCCTTTTTGTTAGGAGAAGTTTTCCAGGTGAATGCCGTGGAGGTCATGCAGGCCACCCTGCTGGCGGCTGCCGAATTTGAACGGCAGGGGCATGGGGACTGTGTTATCATCGGTTCAGTAGCGGGTGACCGTGGTCGGCGTGGAAATTACGTTTATGGCGCGGCCAAGGCGTCGCTTGAAACTTTCTGCGACGGTCTGAGGCAACGGCTGGAGCCTGCCTGCCGGGTGCTTTTGGTTAAACCGGGCCCAGTGGATACACCAATGACGGCACATCTGGCCAAAGGAGTTCTTTTCACCACACCGGAGAAAGTTGCCAGGGATATCATGGCGGCACTCGGGCGGGACTCTGGTGTGCTTTACACGCCTTTCTATTGGAGATGGGTTATGGGTTTGATCCGCCTCCTCCCGGCAAGAATTGTCAAACGACTGCGTGCTTGAACCCGCCCTGCTCTATGGCAGCCTCAGGTCGTGAAAGGAAAGCAGGAAACCGCATGACAGCGGATCGAAAAAACCTGGGTGCAGGTGTATTGCTTCTGCTTTCCCTGATCCTCTGTTTTGGTGCGGCGGCGAGGTTTTATGGCCTGAATTGGGATCAATCGGCGGGGCAGCATCCGGACGAGCGCCATGTCATGATGTGTGCAGGACGCCTGGATTGGCCGAAATCCTGGTCGGACTATTTCAATGAGGCGGCATCCCCGCTGAACCCCCGCAACCGAGAGGCACATTTCTTCGCTTACGGCACACTGCCCAGCACATTACTCAGGGGAGTCATGGAGTTGGGAGGGATCAAGTCTCCGGGACAGATGGCCATTACGGGGCGGGTGCTTTCCGCATTGGCTGATACCGCCGTCATCGCGCTTGTCTTTGCATTGGCTTGGACACTTTATCGGCGTGGCACATTGGCCCTGTTGGCAGCACTGTTTTACGCGTTGGCCGTGTTACCTATCCAACAGGCCCATTTTTTTGTTGTGGATCCGTTCGCCAACTTTTTTGTGGCATTGGCGTTGTTGTTTCTGGCCAGAGCGGGGAAAAGTGGAAATTGGCTTGAGTATGCAGGAACTGGAGTTGCCTTGGGGTTGGCTCTCAGTTGTAAGATTTCCGTGGCCACATTTGGATTGCCGGTGGCACTGGTTGCACTCCTTCCGCTTTCCGGCGAAATCCGGGATTGGAAAACAGGGCTTCGGACAGCGGTATTGCGCACATTGGTCTTCTCTCTTGCCACAATAGTGACGGTGCGTCTGGCTCTTCCCGATGCATTCAGCGGTTTTTGGCCATGGGAACTTGCACCCCGCTGGCTGGCCAACATGCGCGAAGTGATCAACATCAGTACCGGCGTGATTGATATACCTTTTACGCGTCAGTTTTTTGGAAGAACGCCGCTGCTCTGGCCTTGGTGGAACATGGTCATGTGGGGTCTGGGCCTGGGATTGGGCATTACAGCCTGGATCGCGTGGGGCGTTGCTTCCTGGCAACTAATCCGCCAACGCATTTGGATCCATGCGGTTCCTGTGATCTGGATTGCCACGGTCTTTTTCCACCAGGGTTTTACCTACCAGGCAACCCTCCGTTATTTTCTCCCGATTTACGGTGCCCTTTGTGTTTTGGCTGCCTGGCTGCTGGTGACGGCAAGCTCGGGAAAAAGTTTTCCCGTGAAGGCCTGGCTCGGAAGAGCTGCTGTCATTCTGGTGGTTTTGTTCACCTCAGCCTGGGCCTTAGGCTTTCTTACCATTTATTCCAAGCCGCACACCCGTGTTGAAGCTTCCCGTTGGATTTACGAACATATCGAGCCGGGGAAAACTCTGGCTTGTGAGCACTGGGACGATTTTCTTCCGCTGCCTTTTGGCGCAGCGCGTGACCCGGGGCGTTATAATCAGATTGAACTTCCTCTTTATGTGGCAGACAACATGGAAAAACGCGGGGAACTGCTGTCCAAGCTGAACCGCGCCGACTACATCATCATCGCGAGTCAAAAGCTGAGGGATTCCATTCCGAGGATGCCACACCGCTATCCCTTCACAATCAGTTATTATGAAGGTCTGGAGGATGGATCTCTCGGCTTTGATCGTGTGGCGGAGTTCAGGCGGGATCTGAATTTTTTTGGTTTCCCGGTCTCTACCCGAACTGCGGAAGAAGCCTTCAGTGTGTATGATCATCCGCCGGTCAGTATCTATAAAAAAGCGTCCCGGTATGATCCTGAGCTGCTTGTTTCCCGTTTCAATGCCATTCCATTGGAAGGGGTCAGTGATACCAGGGAGCCGGTAAAACCACAGCCCTCAATGACACGGGAGGGAGTGAAAAAAAAGCAGAAGGAACCTGGCAGGCCGGAATCCGATGTTCTGCTTTCGCCTGAGCGTTGGGCGGCGGCCCAAAAACAGGGCACCTGGAGCGAAATATTTGACCGTCATTCGATTCCGGTGCGTTTCCCTCTTTTGGTCTGGGTGGCACATCTGCTTGTTTTGCAGGTGGCAGGCTGGGCGCTGCTGGGACCTTTGTTGAAAGTTTTGCCGGATCGGGGAGCGGCACTGGCCCGGCCCTTTGCCATTCTCATTCCCGCCTGGTTTCTCTGGCTATTGGCCAGCACAGGTTTAGCCCCCAATGATCGGACGACCTACTGGATGATTCTGGGGTTGTTTGCGTTGTCAGGCTTGTGGGCCAGCTGGCATGGGAGGCGGGATTGGAAAATATGGAGTCAAAAGGGGAAGGGGGAGGCTTTCCGTGTGGAGATTGTTTTCTGGCTGGCTTTTTTTGGTTTCATACTCGTTAGGGCCGGAAATCCCGATCTTTGGCATGCTTCATGGGGAGGGGAAAAACCCATGGAGATGTCATTTCTTTATGGCGTCCTGCGTTCCGAGGCATTTCCTCCCATGAACCCGTGGTTTGCCGGGGGATTCATCAACTATTACTACTTCGGATTTGTTCTGTGTGGAACCTTGATCAAGGGGCTGGGGATTTTGCCCGAGGTGGGGTTCAATCTTTGTCTGGCGACTTTTTTTGCTCTGGCCTGTGCGGCAACAGCTTCCGCCGCCCGCGCCCTGCGCCCCAAGGCCGGATGGATGCTGGCCTGGTCTGCTACGGCGTTTGTTATGTTAGTGGGAAATTTGTTTCAAATCCGGTTCATCTGGCGACAGTTGATCCGGTTGGGATCTGCTGATCATGAACTGAAGTTTCCGATTGTTTCAGATTTGATCCGTGTGGCACACGGCGTAATCCATTGGCTGGAAGGGAAAAGATTGGCCCCCTACGATGCGGATCTTTATTGGGTCGCGGCCCGGGCCATCACAGGTGAAGAAGTGGCTCCAGTAACGGAGTTTCCATATTGGAGTTTTCTGTACGGGGATCTTCACCCCCATCTGATGGCGCTTCCTTTTACGTTGTGTGTGATTATTTTATTGGTTGCCTGGGTAAAATCGTCGGGATTCCGGATCAGGGCCGGATTGATTGTTCTAACCGGCTTTACCCTCGGATTTTTCTGGCCGACCAACACATGGGATTGGCCCACTTACGGGGCACTTAGCGGTCTGGTGCTGTTTCTTGCCTGCTGGAAGGAAGAATCCACCGGGGGGTTGATGGGTTTTGCGAAGGCGATGGCGAAATCCCTGGGAATCTTTGCGATCATGATGATCCTGGGCTACCTGGCCTTTCTCCCGTTTCACCGGACGTATGTGCCGGGCTACGGAGCTTTTGAAAACTGGAAGGGCGCAAAGACTAAGCTTTTGGATTATCTTTTTATTTACGGATTCTTTCTTTTCATACTTGGAAGTTATGTGATCTCTTGCTGTATGCGGATGGAAATCTTCCGTGGATTCAGGCTGTATGTTGTTTTATTCCAGTCCGCTTTGAAGCAGAAACGGAGATTGTCCCGCAGCCGTCTGATCCGCCTTGCCTTTTTGCGTCATGCTAGCCTGTTGGGCGCTCTCATGACATTGGTTTTGGTGGCACTGGCGTTCCTCTGCCTGATCCGCACGTCCCTGACGGCACTGCTTCTGTCAGGTATTGTCTTTTCCCTGGTATTGATCTGGCACCGGCGGCGTGATCCCCTGGGTGCAATCCCGGCTCTATTCAGCCTGCTGGCCTTTGTGCTTTCGTTGACAGTTGAATACGTTGTGCTGGTGGGCGATATCGGACGGATGAACACGGTTTTTAAATTTTATTATCAGGTCTGGGTATTCTTCGCATTGGCTTCAGCATTGGCATTGCCGCATGTTTTGGCGGCGTGGCGCGGATGGCCTACACGTTGGAAAACGGTCTGGATGTCGGGATTTGTCCTGCTGTTGTTTGCCGTCATGCTGTATCCTTTGTTGGCCACACCCGCGAAAATAAAAGACCGCTTTGTCAGGACACCCCTGACTTTGGACGGGCTGGCATTTGCCCAGAACGGTCATTACACATGGAAGGGGAATTCACTCGCGCTGGGGCCCGATCTGCACGCCATCCGGTGGTTGCAGGACAATATCCAGGGCTCACCGGTCATCCTCGAGATGAACACAGGTAATTTTCTGTACACCTGGGGTTCCAGATTTTCGATTCATACCGGATTGCCCTCCGTGGTTGGATGGAACTGGCATCAGCGACAGCAGCAGGCAGGTATCCGGAACAACCGCGTCGATGCACGTATTGCTGATGTGGTGAAAATATATAACACCTTAGATACAGGATTGGCGATGCAGCTGATGAACAAGTACGGAGTCCGTCTGGTTGTGGTGGGTGAACTTGAAAGGGTTCTGGGTAGTCCGGAGGGTATCGCGAAATTTGAGGCTATGGGCCTCTCCAAATTGTATGATGAGGAAGGTGTCAGGATCTACGAAGTTCCGGTCAATGATTCCAGCGGAAAATTAGAAAAGAGTGTGAGGGTTCCCTGAAACAACGTATGGACGTCCTTAAAAACAGCGGGTTTCACTGGATGATGTGGCTGAAAAAGGCACATGATTTACCATTAGGGACTGCCCTGTTATTGGTTCTGGCCGTTTCGGTCGCGGCGGGATTATTCAACCACCTGGCAGTGACCCGTCCGATGATCAATGATGAAGCGGTTGAACTGCTGCAGGGCGTGGACATGCCGGTGAATGGATTCCATTTTTTTACGCCGGATTATGTGTATCCCGAAGGCTTTGCCGATATCATCGAAACTTTTGTTCCTTACATCAACCGGGCTCTTTCGGGCCATTTTTCTGGTTTCGAATCCCAGGAGAGCCTGACACTAGCGATCCGGTCTTATTTTGGTTTGGCCTACGTTGCGGGAGTTCTGCTTTTCACGCTGGCGGTAGGGCGTCTGTGGGGTGGTTGGTGGGCGGTAGCCGGAGGTGTTTGTCTGGGTTTGTCGGCTTTTACCTTGATCCTGAATCAGTTCCTGACACGTAACGGCATTTCCATCCTCTGGTCCACCGCCCTTGTTCTGTTGCTTGTTTTTCGAATGGAAGGAAACAAGGAATCTTTCTTCAAAAGAAAGGTTGTCATCTCGATTCTCATGGCGTGTGTGCTTGTGCTTGGGTGCTGGACGTACACCAGTTTTCGCCTTTTGACCTTGGCTTTCTATCTGGCCTTACTGCTCGATTGGTTTCGTTTCGACAGGACTCTGAAGACTTTTACGTTGCTCGGAGTAAGTGGCACCACTTTTGTCTGTATCCTTGGATTGTTGGTTGTGCTCGGAGGTGTTTCACCCATGCTTTTTTTACAACGGGGCGGTTATGCCATGGGGGAGGTGAATCATTATTTCAACCTCCTGATGGTCAGTCTTTTATCACCCTTATACCATGCTACAGGCCAGAATCCCTTCTTCCTGGTAGAGGACATTCATATTCTGGTGCAACGCCCGGTGCTTTCCCTCTGGCTGGCCCCTTTCTTTGTTTTGGGCTGGCTGGTATCGTGGAGGAGGGGCGGGCGATTGATGTCTGTCGTAGTCGTCACCTATACTGCGGGAATGGCTCTCTGTGCTTTGGCCGGTCCGAGTGCCAAATACTTGTTTGTTTTTTTTCCTTTCACGATAGTCCTTTCCCTCGTGGGTCTACGGACGGGTTATGAGTGGCTCAAAAAAGTTCCCTTGGTCAGAAAGATCCGCCCCGTTGTCGCAACCTTTTTCTTGGTCGGGATGGCCAGCGGGGAAATCCGAGAACTTTCGGTCCGCTTTCGGGAAGATGACGATCATGTGCAAAATGCCACCGCTGAGCTGTTGGCAAAAACGGCACTTGAATATTTAGAGCTTGGTGGAACGGTTTTTGTACAACCTGGTCTTGGGTGTGATATTGTAATGTGGAAAACACGTGCGGGGCGGAACACAGGCAGGCTTTTCGTTTGCTTCAGTATGGATGATTTCCGCAAATTGGTGGAGCAAGGCATTTCCCGGACAGGTGCCGTTCTTCTTGTGGATTATCCTGTCGACGGCGAGACTCTGCAACTGAATGGATGGACTTTTCCGGAACAGGTCAGGATAATCAATGTTTCAGCAGGGCAAGCAACCAGATGATTGGGATGGCTTTCGCGCCGGCCGGATTGCGGCAAGGTGGCGGGTGTCCGAAAGAGGAATCAATGATCGAAGATCTTGTCGAAGCCCGTTCTTTTCCCTTCAATAACTCAGTATGATGAATCATCTCTTCAATGCGCTAGCCATCACGATTCTTGTGATCAATCTGGCGGGGTTAGCTGCGGGTGCGGTAAAGCTGACGGGGCTTCCTTATGGCCTGGCTAAAGTCTTTACCGTGCTGACTGGATGCCTGGCTTTCTTTTTCATCGAGCATTTTTACGGATTCAGCTCTCTGGCCTGGCTCATGCCGCCGGCAACTGTTTTTTCAGTGTGGTTGCTCTGGAAACAGAGGGAACGCCTGAAGGAGTTTGCCGGAGCCGAACTGGCCTTTCTGCTGGCTTTTGGATATGCCCTGTTGTGGCGGTATTCGTTTCCGAATATTGATGCTTCTTCGGAAAAAATCGCGGACTTTGCATTTATAGCCAGTTATATGCAGGGAGGCACTCTCCCTGTCCCAGATCTCTGGCTCCATCCCTATAAACTGACCCAATACTACTCTTTCCAACATTACTCGGCGGCTTTGATGGGACGTATCATGAATATCTCCTCAGGGGCTGCCTACAATATTGCTCATTGCCTTGTGGCCGCACTGGTAATTGCACCTGCCTATGAGTACGTGAAAATTTTTCTAGAGAGCCGCGTTAAACGTGCTTTGGTGTTGTCTGCCCTGCTGGTGGGTGGGTCGGGACTTTGTATTTTCGTCCCCTTTTTGGTCAAAGATTACACTCTTTTTGATTCCATGAGATTCACTGGTGGTGCCCTGGCTTATGACGATGTCCGTCTGACGGATGCAGGGATTGCCCTGCGTGAATTCACTTACGGCCCCGGCCAGGTGGATGAGGAAAAAAAGATTGAAATGGCCATGGAGACTTTTTCCTACGTGGTGCAACTCGGTGATTTTCACGCACCCTTGGGAGGTTATGTCATTCTGGCTACCGCTGTAGGTGCCTTTGGACTGTTACTGCGTAATCCGCGGCAGCCCTGGGCTCTGGCAGTTTTGGCTAGCACCATGCCCTTGTGCGTGGCTGTGAATACATGGTCGTTTCCTTTACAGTCGATTTTCGTTCTTTTTTCGCTGCTCTATCTTTGGAAATACCGGGAAAGGCCCGACTGGCGTCCGGTAGTGGGCGGAATACTTGTCTGCTCCATACTTTTGTATCCGTTTTTCTCGTATTTCCTGACTCTGACAGACGGGGCCAAAGTGTCGGTGACGCTCGTACCCGAGGGGTTTCATGTGCCTTTGCTGCCCTACCTTATGCAATTTTGGCCGCTGCACCTGTTGCTTGTTTTTGCCTGGTTGGCGGCTTCTGGTAGGCACAGAGAGTACCGTTGGTTTGTTGTTCTGATGTTGTTTTTTTTGATCCTCATCGAAATGGTCAACATCGACGACCTTTATGTCGGGCGCTTTGAAAGGTTCAACACCACGGTCAAGTGGTGGCCATGGGTCGCTGCGATGATAACACTGCTGCTGGCACCGGTCGCCCTCTCCACTGCTGTGGCTGGCAAGATAGTGAGAATTGGAACGGCGTCTGTTCTTCTGGTAACTTTGATTTACGTGACCGAATTGGGGAGCACCTGGTGGAATACCTGGAAATATGACCAAGGAAAATCATTCGGGCAATTGGATGGCTCGGCTTATCTGAGATTGAGAGGGCTCGACAGCCGCAATCCACAGAACATCACAGTCTGGCATTCGATGATGAATTATTTGAAGGCACATCCGCAAGGTGTGGTTCTGGAAAGATCCAAGCCAGAGGAACGGGCTTTTACAGAAATGGGAGTTCTACCGCTGTTTACGGGTCATCCATCAGTTTGTGGTTGGGCTTCCCACGAGCAGCTCTGGCGTGGATATCAGCGGGATATTGAACAGCGCTGGAACAGGATGAATGAGTTTTTCCGTGGCGAACTGGCGGATCCGCTGGATTTTCTAGAGAGCTATGATGTGCAATTTATTGTCTGGCCGGGATCCGAGGACGTGGAGCCTGAACTTTTTGAGAAAATCAGCGGGCAAATCAGTAGACACTATGTTTTCATCCGCATGGATGAAAACAATCCGCGGCTGGGGCTTTGGTCCCGCAGGAAGTAAAGAGGAAGTGTCGGATGTTTATGGGGCAGGAAATCCGGACGGGTTGGGCGGCGCGTAGAGAAGGGGATCGGGCGTCCGGGCAAGGTGGCGGAAAAAAAAGGAGTCCATCTTACCGAGATATTGGCTTCTGTAGGGCTCATCAAGTCCTGGAACGTGGACATGCATGTCCTGTGAAATCAGATTGGAATCAGGAAGACGCCAGGTTCTGGAACTTTCGTGGAGGGCGCCGGAAGCTCCGATTAAAAAAAGCAGTGCCAGAATGCGGGTTTCTGTCCCGGTTTTGGCAGCCAGCAAAGAGCGGATGACTCCTGCCCAAAGCAGGAACATGGCGGGAATGGTGGTGCGCATGGCCCAGTCGTTCGCATAGCCATAGCTGTAGAAAGGGTAAACGAGCAGGATCAGGCCTGCGGTCCAGAAACATCCCCGAAGCCAGGGATCGACGGATTTTCGCAGCTCTTTTGCAAAAAGGAAAAAAACAATCCATTCAAGCAGGTGTGCGAGAAAGAGACGGGGCCACTCGGTGCGTATGTCGGCGATATTCCAGATAAAGCCATGTGGCGACGGGTAGATGCGAGAAAGAAAATACATACCGGAGATGGCAAAAAGCGGCAGTGAGAAGAGATTGGGGAAACTAAAAATACCGCGGTTGCCGGAGCGGATCCAGGCAAAGAGGGCCAGCGGTATCAGGCCGATGATGGTGAAGGGAGACCAGAACGTGGCCAGGGCGACGAGAAGCAGCGCATGGCTTGGTTTTCGTCCGCTGCCCAATTCAACCGCCAGAAGTCCGGTGATCATCCAGGCGGCAAGCGAGTGTTGGGGGGCCCACACCAGTTGGGAATAATGACCTGGCAGGTTAAGCAGGCCGGCCCACCAGTCAAGGTGCTCGGTGCCCGCAAGAAGGGGGCCACCCTGAACAAGCCGTTGGCCCAGGAAATCGAGGCCGTTGGCGAAAATGAAGAGCAGGGCGGCGAGCACAGGATATCGGCCGACCAGCAGGGTGAACCAGGCCACGGCCAGAACGGTTCCGAGGCAGGTCCAGAGGCTGAGGGCGAGGCAGCCAAACCACCATCCGAATATTTTGGCGACGGCTGCGGCTGGGAGATAGTACGCCAGATAGAAGACCAGACTGTAAGACTTCCCCTCAATGGTATACGCCACCGGCCAGCTGGCTTCCGTCAGGTCCCTCATCATGGCGAAGTGTTTGGGCCAGTCCGGGCTGGTGGGGGTAAATCCACCGGCTCCGGAGTAAAAAGCCCAAACGAGGACAGGCAAGAGCGCAACGACGAATGACCAAAGCGGTGGGTTTTGTTCCGTGGAAACGAAATCGGGGGAGAGGCAATGACGGCGGGTTTCTTTCCATGCGTGGACTGCGGCGGCAATCAGGCCCAGGGCAAGGGGGATTGCGATAAACAGTTGGAGCCAACCAAAAATCCAAAGCAGGGCGGGAATGGTCAGATAGATAAACGTTGCCAGTTCCAAGGCGACGATAAGGGAGGCACGATTGATTCTTGCGCCAACCAGCCTTGAAAGAATATCCGTTGATTGGGCCATTGATGGGTTGAATCCTTTCAAGTGCACGGGCAATTGAAATATCTTTTTTATCTTTGTCCAATTATGGTTTGAGTCGAGAAAATTTATTCTCTGACGCCACGACCTCTTGGAGATTGCCTTGATTGCCTGCGCGGCCTAGAAAGGTAGCTGATGTCCAAACGTCTATTGTCGGCAGTGCTGCTGTCGGGATTTCTTTTGATTTCGAATTCCCGATCCGAGGAATGGAGTTACAGCCATCCTGTAACATCAAGGGATGCGTTTTCTTCGGCAGAATTTCTGCTCAGTCTCGATCCGCAGATCAAAAGCCCCAAAGGGGTTATCATCCTGGTGGGACCCCAGGGTGTGGACATGCGCGAAGAAGTCAGATCAAGCCCTTGGAACCGTATTGCGAAACAGCAGGAATGTGCGGTTCTCGGCTGCCTGTTTGGAGACAAGGAGGGAGCCGATTTCAGTCGTGTCGAGCAGGGAGGGAGGGCGGCGGTCATTGCGGCTCTGACTGACTTGTCAAAAAAGTCGGAACGTTTGCGTGATCTGGGCAGACTTAAAGTGGTGCTGGTGGGCCGTCTGGCCGGAGCCCAGTTTGCCTATGAGTTCGCCAACAGGGACAGTGACAGGGTGGCGGGCTTTGTTTCCATCAACCCCTACTATTTCAATACGCCACCCTCTGCTGCTCTAAGAAAAGTACCCGGTTTTTTTCTGGTGGCCGAGAATGAGCACCCGACTTCTGCTGCCAATGTTTTGAAAATATACGCGGATCAAAGACGGTTCGGGGCTTTATGGGCCAGGGTTTTCTGGACGGATGGCCCGAAGAAAAACTGGGATATGCAGATGGTGGAACCTTTTGTCGAGCAGGTTTTGATTGCGCGGATCAAAAATAAAAATCCTGTCGCTTCGGTGGTAAGCCTCAACCTGAATGATGGTTGGAGTCTGGATTTGTCCAGTTTTAATCCGCCAACAATCACGGAATCACGTAATGTGGCGAGGGGCCTGGAAGATCAATATGCCTGGTTTTGTTCCGAAAATCTGGCGGAAGCAATCGCCAGGAATCTGTCGCAGACTGCCGCACAGGAATAGAGGGAAACGGTCAATACCATCGGGGTCTGATGACACCCCCGCCTGGGGGATTTGTTTCCGGGGGCGGGACAACCACAATTTTCGGATCGGTGCCTAATTCTGCGTCAGTCATATCGGCCGCTTTGATCCATATTTGGGGGGTTGAACTGCCCAGTTCAGTTGAGTCGGACAGCGCGATTTCCCTGTAAATTACATTGTATCCCACAATGAGCAGAGCATGAGGGGCGGGAGGCATATTACCGGTGCTTGAGTCCAACGAGGCCAGGGGAGTTCCTGTTTTTCGTTGGTTGCTCCTGCTGAGCCACAAGGGAAGGTGATTGGCATTCATGGGCCAGATCACGGGTAGTCCCTGGTCAATGTAAGGCTTGATGGAGGTAAAATCATTTTCGCTCTGAGTGATATATGTGACGCGATACCTGGAAGGACCCAGGAGTTTTTCCATTTCTTTGGCAAAAGGCATGTATAAGGTGCCTTCCACCCTGGAGCCTCCTTTTTGTGCCAGATCGTAAACATTGAGGCCTAGTCCCAAATGGCGGAGTATTTTTTCCCAGGAGGCGGGCACACAGTAGTTGCGGTCTCCCTGTGAAATGGGTGGTAGTCCCTGGATGAAAACATCTCCTGTCGTTGTCCGTTTGACAAAATAGGAGGGAGGATTGCGGGCCAAGGTGAGTTCTCGGGGGAGGGCACCCGGTGACTGATTGGGAGGTGTGTTGCCTTTCTGAATGGTCAGGGTCAGAGCTTCCGGGCCATTGTGCAAAACCAGTTCATGGCCCACCCATGGCCAAATGTCGCGTTCTCCCCGTTGATTGGGTTGTCCGAGCCGTTGAATCAGGCGGCTGCGGATCGCGGCAAATTCCCTGTTGACCGTATCATCATAAATACGGGATTTGGGGTCAGTCATGCTCTTGCTCATGTCAGCGCGGTTGATGAAACCAAGAACCACTCTCTGGACGTAGCCGTTAGTACCATAGATATCCACGGCGTAAAGTTTTGCACCCAGACAGGAATCAACCCCAAAAGGCACACCGCGATAAAACGAGGTGGCCCCGTTGACCGATCCGTTCAAACGCAGCCGTCGTGATGCGAAATCCGCTTTGTCGTCCCAAAGGGTGGAATCGATCCAAAGATTAAAGCCCAACAAGGAGTTAAGGCCGTTCTCCGGGCTTTGAGCCTTGACAGAGGACAGGCAAAAAATACACATTGCCGCCTGCAGCAGGTGCTGAAAACTCGGCCAAGTGGATAAGGTTCTATCGAGCATGAAAAAAGAGTGATTTCTATCCTTAACTTATAAGCTCTAAAACGGAAGCTTTGAATAAGTTTGTATTAAGCACTTGACCTCTATGAAGTATTTTACTAGTTCTTATGTAAATACTCATGAAAAATAAGGCCTTTAATGTCTTGATCGTGTTAGCTCTTTTTTTGGGTGCCGTATCCATTTTTCTGATCAAAAAATTTGTTGAAGTGGAAAAAGGTAAAGTGCAGACAATAGTGCAAGCGGTTGAAGCGAAAGTGGAAATGGCCAAAGTGCTTGTCGCCACCAATGATATTCCTCCTGCCAAACCTTTTGACCCGCTGAGCTTCAAAGTAGTTGATATCCCCAAAGAACTGCTTCCGGAAACAGCGCTGACCCAGCCCTCGGAACTGGATGGGAAACTTTCCGCTTTTTTCATTCCCAAAGGCGACATGATTCTGAGGGCCAAGGCAGTTCTGCCGAATGAGCTTCCCAGAGCTTCTTTTATGATCGCCCCCGGCAGACGGATCATTTCGATCCCGATCAATGAAATTGTCACGAGTGGCTTTGTGATCAGGAATGGGGATTATGTTGACTTGGTAGGGAATTTTCAGGTGCCAAGGGATTTTCTGGCACCTCAACAAGAGCTTTTTGGTGAAATCATTGCTGTTACTTTCATGCAGCGGGTGAAGGTGGTGGACATTTTCAAAGGCGAGGTGCAGATAACCGGTGAAACGGAGGCGGATGGTAAAAAGGGAAGCATGGGCAACCAGGGCAAACGCCTTGGAGAGGGAACAATTGCCACCTTTGATGTGACTCCACTTGAGGCAGAATTGATCATGGGTGCATTAAGAGCCTCCCAGGGCATCAACCTGGTTCTCAGGGGTTACGATGATAAGGAGGAGCGTCCCATTCTGAATCCTATGCATCAGAAAATCCTTTCCGGACTGAATCAGGTGATTGGTAAAACGGTTGTCCAGGAAGCTCCGCCTTCGGTTGCTCCAGCTCCAGTCCGCAGGCCGGTTCTTTAATGTGTGCACGTAATAAATGGAAATGTCTATGAAACCAAGCTTTAACATCCTGCTGATAATCCTAATTCTGGGCTGGACAACGGTAACACTTTCCGCTGCCGAGCAGACAAACATTCAGCCAGAGGGTAATGACCCCCGGACTCAGCGGAAGAAGTATGATCAGGAAGTGAAGGGTTTTGTGCAGGAGAACATCACCATCCCGGTCGGTGATGTGAACAATTCCGCGGTCAAAATCGACAACAAAGCCATCGTGATAGATGGTTACTGGGAGTTTAAAGACCCTAGCGGAACAGTGCTGGGTCAGCCCATCATTGTTTCTCAACCGGCGGACTTGACTAACCAATGGGTCTTTGCTCTGCGTGCCCCTGGGGAGGCCTTTGTAGAAATTACGGAAAATGGGGTCAAAAAAATTTATCGCTTTGAAGTTTTTTCCAGATTCAGGGAAAACAGCATCGAGAAAGAGCTTGAATCAGCTATTCTGGAATTTGTGGGCGACCCGGGACTGAAGATCAAAATCCTTCCTCCCCAATCTGCATTGGTCGGGGCCAACCTGAACAGATCTTTCGGAGATGAAACATCATCCGAAATTTTGGCTCCCCGTGGTGAAACAAACAGCAGTGCCACCGGTCAGCTCCTGACGTCGGCAGATTTCCGCCCGACGATTGTTCTGATGGGAGAGGTGGAAAACGAACTCGTAGCTGACAAGGCTTTGAGCATGGCTGGCTCTTATTCGACGAATATTGTCAACCTGATGAGTGTCCGCAATTATCTTCAGGTTAAAATCAAGGTCAAGGTGATCAAGGTTGACCAGACGGAAAACAGCACCATCGGCATTCAGCACAGAGGCACTCAAGTATTCGGGGCGGATGGATTGGCCAAACAGGGCTTCGGACTTGGTTTCACCTCTGCCGCACCCTTCTTTGAGACGGTCAATGGCCTGCCGTTTTTTGGCGATGTTATTGGCGGTGCCGCAGGTCTTCGAACCAATGTGAATCTCGCTAAAATCAACGGTAAAGCAACCTTGTTGCAGGAGCCTACGCTAACCGTATTAAACGGCCAACCGGCTGAGTTTAACGTCGGATCACTGATTCCTTTTACGACAACAAGCCGCGATGCCTCTGGCCTGATCACGGAATCTGTGACCTTTCGCCAAATCGGTGTGACCCTGAGGATTATGCCACTTATCTCAGAAGAGCGCGGCTTCAGGCCCAGCTCGGAAGGCACGATTCCATTCAGCGGAATCACGTCCGTGAGAACAGGCGTGGCGACTGCCGCCAGTTCCGGCGGTGGTACTTCCACCGGTGGAGGGAGTAACGATTTGATCCGTTCCATCGATGAGAATGGGGTGCTTAAAATGATTGTTTCGCCAAGTATCACGAACCTGGGTGCACTTATTGACAATGTCCGCACGTTTGATACGAACAGGGTTGAGACCCGTGTCGCCATACGATCCGGTCAATCCTTGGTTATTGGAGGTCTTTTTTCCGATAGCTTCCGTAAGGACATGGAGTCAGTGCCTTTCGTTGAAAAAATACCCATCATTGGTGAATTGTTTAAAAATCGCACCAATACGAAAATTAAATCAGAACTAATTTTCGTTTTGCAGCCAACGGTTTTGGGACTGAAGACCTGGGGCACGCCCAAAGCGGGTGAAGACGCAGCCTCCTATGAGGAGGACCTGCAAAATCAGCAGATAAATTTGAGTGAAACTGAAAAAATGCTGGTTGACGGAAATGTGAGGCAAAACAAAGCCAAGCCCGTGCGGATCAGTGCGGCTACTGTCACCCCAAGATCTGTTACGATCATGGAGAAGGCGCCTGCGGATTTCCCCCCGATATCGGCGGACAGGTTGCCATCGGCCGAGACTCCTCCGTCCACAACCCTTTCGGTTCGCCCGGAAGAGCCTTCGGAACCGCGGCTCAATATTGAGCTTGCACCCGCAGCACCAAAGCCTGAATAGTCTTTCCTGAGAGGACTTCAGAGGGTTATGGCTTCCGTTTACTTAATTCATTCCGATCCGACAGTCAGCCAGACCATCAAGGCTGCGTTGCAGACAAAACCTGACTTGAGCCTGCTCGGTCATGCCGCCAGCGCCGGTGAGGCCGTTTCTAAAATTCCCTCGGGGGTCAACATCATCATCACCCAGATCCGCCTGCCGGATGCAGATGGTTTTGCCCTGATCAGCCAACTTCGGCAAAAGAACCCCTCAGCCTATTTTGTGCCGGTTTTGCAAGGTAATGAAGCCGGAGATATCTGGCAGAAAATTCTTCAATTAAACCTCCGGGATGTTTTAGTGCCTCCCTTCAGTGCCCAGAGTATCGCCTCAGTCCTCAGTCAGGCTGCGGGTAATGCCCAAATCAGTATTCCTGCCGAGGCCTCCAGTTCATCCTCCTATCTGATAGCAGTAGCCGGTGCCCGTTCCGGTGTGGGTAAATCCATCTTCGCCAGCAATCTGGCCTTGTCCATGGCGAAGCAGGGGGCGGCTACGACCTTGATCGACTACAGTATGAATTCCGGGGATTTCTTCACCATGTTGGATCAGGTTCCACGGAATACCCTGGCCGATGCGATTGCCCAAGGACTTGCTCTTGATGCCTCCCTGCTGAAAAATTTGTATGGCGAGCACAAGCTGGGATTCAGTTTCTTGGCCTGCCCGAATGATGATTTTGACTTTTATGGATTTGACGCCGAGCAGTCCAAGCACCTGCTTGCGGAAGCCCGCCAGCTCAGTGATTACATCATCGTGGACACCGGTGCTTACGATCTGCCCCCGACTTACTCTGCCATTGAGGAAGCCAACGTCGTCTACCTCATCACCACCCGCGATCTGGCCCGCCTGATGTCCCTGCAAAGGTGGATCAAGAGCCTTTCCTCCAGGGGGATCAGTACAGAAAATTTTAAAGTCATCATCAACAACGCGGAAGTTGGGACGGAGATTTCTGAGACGGAAATTGAGGAAGTTCTGGCTCATCCGGTGACGGCTTATCTGCCAAGCTGCCCGGCCGAAACAACCTACAGTATCAACAGTGGCAAACCCTTTATCGAGACGCGCAAGGAACATCCATTCACCTCCGTCATCGAGAAGCTCGCTGAGTACACCATCCAGCGTTGGGCGGACTGATGGTTGTTCCGAATAAAGATTGATGCATTCCTGATTTCAAATAGAATATAAATATGAGGCCAATTCCACCAGGATACGGAGGAGCACCAGGACAAAGGCCGCCCATCTCCCGGCCGCCCGGACTCAATCGTCCCCCCAGCATGGCCCCGGCAGGCCCGGCTGCCGCCCCTGCAGCCGGACATGCTCCGGCGGCACCGTTGACTGCAGCGCACCCGGCGAGTCCTGCGAATGCAGCTTCCGAGTTTCTTTTGCAGTTCAAACGGACGCTTCTTCCCTATCTCATTCAACGGATCAATCCGCAGTTGTTGAACAGTGGAAATAAAGAAGCACTGGTTACAACCATTGAGGGACTTATCGATGAAAAACTGAATGCGGATAAAATTCCGATCGGGAAGCAATTGCGGGACAAGCTGATCAACGATGTTGTTAATGAGATGGTAGGCTTCGGACCTTTGGAGGAACTCCTCAAAGAAGAGTCAATTTCGGAAATCATGATCAATGGTGCCCATAAAATTTACATTGAACAAAAAGGCCGTGTGACATTGTCACCTGTTAAATTTGTCGATGAGGCAAGCCTCCGGCGTGTTATTGATAAAATTCTTTCTCCCCTGGGCCGCCGTGTCGATGAATCCAGTCCAATTTGCGATGCCCGTCTGCCCGATGGATCGCGTGTCAACGTGGTCATACCCCCCTGCGCTCTGGACGGAGCCACTGTCACGATCCGTAAATTCAGCAAAAACAAGCTGACGATGGAAAAGCTCATCGAGTTCAAAGCCCTTTCCAAGGGTATGTTCATGTTTCTTCAATCTGCTGTCAGGGGAGCGCTTAATATCGTCATATCCGGAGGCACAGGATCGGGTAAAACAACCTGCCTGAATGCTCTTTCCTCCTTCATTCCGGAGGGCAACCGCATCATCACCGTGGAAGATGCGGCCGAGTTGGTGTTGATGCAGGAGCATGTGGTGCGTCTCGAGTCCAAGCCGGCCAATATCGAAGGAAAAGGGGCCATCACGATACGTGATCTGGTTAAAAGCTGTCTTCGTATGCGGCCTGACCGTATAGTGATCGGTGAGTGCCGCGGCGGCGAAGCATTGGACATGCTCCAGGCCATGAACACAGGCCATGACGGATCCCTGACCACCACGCATGCAAACTCTCCCCGTGAAGCCTTGGCCCGTATCTCCACGCTGGTCATGATGGCTGGTGTTGATCTCCCTGAAAAAGCCATCAAGGAACAGATTGCAGGTGCGGTTCATTGTTTCGTGCAGTGTAACCGACTGCAGGATGGATCACGCAAAATTACCTACATTACGGAAGTTCAGGGGATGGAAGGCCAGACGATCACCCTGCAGGACTTGTTTAAGTTCGAGCAGAGCGGGATCAGCCAGGAAGGAAAAGTGACGGGTGTCTTCCGTGGTTGCGGTATTGTTCCCAAATGCATGGATCATCTCAGGGCGCACGGGGAAAATTTGCCGGTTGAAGTTTTTCAAACAACTCTTGAGGTCTAACGTATGTTATTCGTAGCTGTTGCTGTTTGTATTTTTCTTTTTCTCTTTGTGTTGGCTATGGCCTTCGGCCAGATGTTTTTCTATAAGGAGGAGACATCTGTTGTAAAATCCCGTGTGCAGCGTCTTTCACAGGTCCCTGAGGAGTTGCGCTCTGAGTTTAGAGTGGCCGGCGAAGTGGAGTCCAAAAAGAGTCTTCTTTCCGGTATTGATCTCAAACCAATCCTCGGCAAATTCACCGGAGAGGGCTACTTTACGTCCATGGAAGAGGAACTGGCCAGGGCGGATGTTCCTTTAAGGGTGTCAGAATTTCTCATTTTCCGTGCCGTCATTTATGTTATCGGTCTCGGCTTGGGTTTTGTCTTCTTTAAGAATGTGGGCTGGGCCATTATGTTCAGCCTCCCCTTTGCGGTTCTGCATGTGCCGTATCTTTCCATCAAGAAAAAGTCCCGCGTCGGCAAGTTTTCCAATCAGATGGCTGACTTCCTGCTTCTCGTGGTTAATTCTCTGCGCGCAGGTCAGACTTTCCTCCAGGGATGCCAAGTGGCAGTGGGTGAATCCGAGAACCCTATTGCGTCCGAATTCAAGCAGGTCATTAAAGAAGTCAATCTGGGTCTTCCCGAGCATGAATCGATGGAAAACATGCTCTCGCGCGTTCCTTCGGAGGATTTGAAAATTGTGGTGAGTGCCTACATCATCCAAAGGAAGGTGGGGGGAAATCTGGCGGAAATTCTTGAGACAACCGCAGCGACTGTACGCGAACGCATTAAAATTAAAGGTATGATTGATACTCTGACCACGCAGGGAAAGATTTCCGGAGCTTTGGTTGGATCCTTGCCCTTCTTCATCGGTTTTGCCGTCGGATTCATTAACCCGGCCTACATGAAACCTTTAACCAGCACTATTCCCGGCTATTTTGTGATCGGACTTGCCCTTGCCATGCAGGCAACTGGAGCTTTTATAATCTGGAAAGTCGTTGATATTGAGGTTTAAACGGATACTTACGTATGTTTCTTATTCTCATAGGTCTGTCCCTTACAGGGGCTTTTGTTCTGATTGCCGTTGCGTTCACCCTGAGTAAACCCCAGGTCGATGGCCTGGCGGCCCGTGTGCGCGCCGCCCAGGCGGCCGGGCAGCCCACTACCGGGGTTGGTATTCGTGATGCTGAGGTCATGGATAAAAGTATTTTTACCCGTGTTTTTCTGCCTATCTCGAACAAGTTCGCCAAAACGTTCGGTTCCTTGACCCCTGCCACGATGATTACCAAGGCCGATCAGTTGATTGCACAGGCAGGGATGATCGGTGTGTTGACCGGTGTTCAGCTTACCACCATGTGCTGGATCCTGATGGCACTTCTTCCCCTGCTGGGTTTTTTCCTTTTTCTTCCCCACGTCATCGGAGGAAAAGTGTCACTGCCACTTCTGCTTGGCTTGTGTGCTTTTGGAGCCTTTCTGGGCTACCGCCTCCCCATCGGCATTCTCGCGGGTAAGGCTAAGAAAAGACAACACGAAATCCTGTTGGCATTACCTTTCACCTTTGACCTTATCAGCATCAGCGTTCAGGCCGGTATGGCCTTTGACGGTGCCATGTCTGTAGTATCCGAGCGAACCAAAGGGGCTCTTTCCGATGAAATGAAACGTACACTCAGAGAAATCAATCTCGGTATTTCCCGCTACGATGCCTTGAACAACCTCTCCCGCAGAACAGGTGTGGAAGATTTGAGGACGTTTATTACGGCAGTTAATTACATCACCAAACTTGGTGGCAGTTTGACAGATGTTATCAAGATCCAAACAGATTCCATGAGGGTGAAAAGGCGCCAAAGGGCCGAGAAAAAAGCTGCCCAGGCTCCGGTTAAAATCATGATCCCCCTTGTTTTATTCATTCTTCCCTGTCTATTCATTGTGATCTTGGGACCGGCAGCACTGCTCTTCGTCACCGGTGGACCCAAATAGCTCCAACGCTCCGGTCAGGCATCTACTTTCGAGTCGGCTCCACTCCCAGTTTGGCCCGTCCTAAGATTTGCACCAGCAGAGGACGGCATCATGGGATGGTGGGTGTAGCAGGATCGATCCTTCGGCTACGCTCAGAATGCCAAGATATGAAGCTAAATCTTCACTTTGTCAGCCTGAATTAAGTGGAGAATCGGGGACGTTTTCGAGCTTGAGTGATCAAAAATTTCCCGAACTAGGAAAAAATTGCATAATAAGGTCTCCACGTATGGACATTGTGAATAAAAGTAACCTTAATGTTTGCTCTGATCTACTCGATTAGGTAAGGTTGTGGGTAGTTAAGCGGGAATTGTGGCACCCAAGATGCTAAAATTTTAGATGAGTGAATAGAAAATGATCAGGCTTTATGCAAAAATCTCATTACTGTTCGAGTAAAAGAAATAAAAAAGCTCAATCCCTGCTTGAGTTTGCCTTGGTTTTCCCTCTGTTCATTGCCCTGGTACTCTTTGTCATCGATATCCTGAGGTTCTATTTTATTCAACAAACGCTTTCTTTTCAGGTCAGGGAGGGGCTTCGGGCCGGTGCGGTTTATGATCCCCAGGCGACCAACACCACGACCCGCCGCCAAGTCATCATTGATGCTGTGAACGAAAGCAACCTCTATAAATTCGATATTGTTTTTCAAACGGATCCAGCGATCGACACGTCCACAGCGCAAGTGGTGGGCAGCCTGAATCCTTCGGAAGCCGGAATCGCCGATACCCTTGTTACCTTGACCCTGTCCTACCAGAGTTTCACATTCCTGACCCCCTTTATTGGCGTACTTTTTGAATCACAACCCACGGGCTCCATACCACTGTCTGTCAGCCAGAGCTTTCAGAATGAATCCCTATGAACATGCTGCGCATACCTAACAGAAAGCATAATAGAAAGGGTCAGGCCTTTGTTGAGTTTGCCATTTCAGTTGTTGTTTTAACGCTTTTCGGGTTCGGCGCCGTGGATCTTTCCAGGGCTGTTTCCACCTATCAACGTATGAATTCCGTAGGACGTGAGGCGGGACGTATTTTTCTGAAAAGTTCTTTTGATACCGCCAATTTGACTCAGTCTGCCATAAGAGCAGAGGTTAAAACCAAAGTATACGCCTCGCTCACCCAGGCGATGTTGCCGGACGATCTGGGGGAAAATGGCGTTGTGATCGTCACCATCGCGCGCCGGGTTATTCCACTCGGAGGATCGGCCTCAAGCAGCAGCACCGATCAGTTGAAAGTCACCCACCGGTTCACTTTTCCTGATGCAGGCCAGGGGGAAAGCAATTCTGCTGGGATACACCCCAGCCGGATCAGCCCGACGGCTCTGGATGCCAACAACGCCATTATTATTGCCGGCCCACCGATAACCACTGTTGACGATCCTTCCACTCCGGAAAATGAGGAACAGGGTGGATTTCTGCCGGTGGATACCATCAGATTAGGTGAGGAACTCATCATTGTTGAGATGTTTTATGTCTATGAATTTATGACCCCGATTGACAAGGTGATACCAGGGTTCCAGTTGAATGTGCTTTATGATAGAACCGTGTTTTAGCGGTTTGTGACCGGAAGGATTAATCGTATGAAAATGAATCAAAAGACTCCGCTGGAAATGCAGGGGAAGAGGGGGCAGATCATTGTCCTTTTGGCACTGCTTATGGTGGTGATTCTGGGTTTCGTGGCATTGGGTATAGATGCGGGTGGAGCTTACACGGTCAAAGCCAAACTGAGCCGTGCCACCGACGCTGCGGCTCTCCGCATGGTCAACAATTTCGGTGCCTTGGATCTTACGGATGCTACACAAATTGCAGCAGAGGAAGAATTGCGTCGTAACATGGTATTTCGTGTTTTTCAGGCCAATTATCCGGAATTTTTCAATGGAACAGATCCTCTCTGGCAGACATCTCCGGCTCCAGGCACGGCCACGGGTGCGGCGGGTAGAACGGACGTTGCCATTTATAACAGCTATCCGGCGGGCCACCCCAAGGAAGGGTTGGAAGAGAAATTTACCATCAATACCAAACAGGCGGCACTGGGCGTGCTTGAAGTCACGGTGACGGCGGATTCAGGTTACCGTGCTTTTTTTGCCCCGGCCTTGGGTGCGTTAGTGGGCGTTACCGACGATTCTTTTACTATTATCAAGATGTCTGACACGGCCACTTCCGTACGTTACCCGACAGTCAACGTCGTCATTCTTGACCAATCCGGTTCCATGCTTAACAACGGGGGCCATGCCGTCATGGCCGGTGCTGTGGATGAGTTTGCCAAGGCCTTTTCCGATACACGCGATTACCTCCTCGTTGTTTCTTTTTCCTCAACCTACGATATCATTTGGCCTTCCATTACAACCGCCACGGCAAGTGGTGGACGCTACTATGTTCAGCCCGGTCTGGGTTACAATCAAGCCTCCGCCTTCAATCCTTCAAAGTCTAGGATCTTTGAGGCCGTGGAAAAAATGCCCTATGCCGGAGGAACGAACGGTGCCATCGGCATGAGAGAAGCTTTCGAGCAGATGGATCATTTCTACAGCCAGTTAAGATTGAATAATGCTGCACTGGCGGCAAAGCTCCGCGTCAACTATGTCTTTATGACGGACGGCAGTTTCAACAGCCTGCCGGCCTATGTGCGTGGACGGGGGTTTGGCATGAGCTGGAATCCGCCTGCCATCTATGGAGGCCCGGTTCAATCCACTAAAAGGGGAGAAGACGTGGCACCGGGAATCCCGATCGAGGGCACAGACTACCCTTGGTGGCACATGCGTAGACCCGTCTACGGGGGGGACAGCACAGCTGGTGCCGATGCCTATGGCACCGTTTCCAACCGCTACAAAAACAAAGAGGGCACGGCAAATTTCTCGTTTAAATATTTTGAAGGGAATGACACGGATGACTCCGACTCAATCCCCTTTAACCTCAATACCGTTTTCAACGGTTTTGATCCTCTGGCTACGGGTTGTGTCAATGCAGCGGTAGGGGATCAGAATGACTCTGTGGAAGCACCGTATCTGGGTGATTTTGTCAGCAATGACGAGGATTACCCTGGCCAGGCTTTCGCAGTGCGTAACGCAGGGAAGGCGACAATAGGGATACCACACTATTGGGCTACAGCGTTGGGTGTCGCCTTTGGCTATGTGAAGTCCGGGCTGCCAACTGGAGCCATTCCCTCAACAAGGGATGTCACCATACAGGAAACTGGCATTTTAAACGGATCGCCCATTAGTACAACTACGGGCTCAATCCGCAGGCTTCCTGATGGAGTTACGGATTTGTATTATATTGATAGTGCTGTTCCTATCATTGCCGCACAATTTGACCACGTCATGCGCTTTTGTTATGACCCCAGAAATTTTGAAATCTGGAAGACAGATGGTATGGCGGTGGGTGAGATCGGTCTCTATGGCTATGCCTTGAATTCCCGGCCGAACAGGATGGTCATACCCCAGCTGTTTTATGTGGAGCCGAATATTCCGACTTCGGCCACCAACATGATGGTCAACAATGGTGGGTCTTCTGAGGCAAATGTCGCCACCCTTAATTACCGTCCAGGCGGACGTGTGTTCAGCAATCACTACAACTCTTTTTCCGGTGATAGCAAATACTTTGGTGTCCTAGGTTTTTTTGACGACGATGACGGCCCCAAAAAATCGGATATCAATTACCAGGCCAGAAGTGTCGGAACATTTGATATCCAGTCCTTTTACCCCAACTTCTCCATTGGTGGCGATTCCACAACCTATCCACCTGTCCGTTATCAGCCCAAAAACTGGGTGACCATCGGTGGAACATCTGAAGAGGATCCTGTCGGTGCAACTGCGGCTATGCTGACGGATTTTCCCACTTTAGTAGAAATGGACAATGCTGTCAGTGTGGATTACTATGCCGATGCCGTTGAATTTCCATCCTTTGGCGGCAACCGTTATGCGTTGTCAGGCTTTTCCTTCACCAACTTCATACGCCCCGCCTCCGTTTCTTTGAATGATGGAGGGGGCTTGCCAACTCCAACCCCGACTCCCAGAACCACGTCCAAACCCAAAATTACCCCGACCCCGCTTCCTACCCCGAAAACCAAGAAGATTGCTGCTGAGATTACAAATGTGGAGAAGACTGCCCAAGGTCTGTCCCGCGGGCACCAGGCTATACCACAGGATAAGCTTTCTTCGGATCGGCAAACCTTGTCAGGATTTTCGTTCCCGGGTCTCTTACCCAGATCCATGATCTTGGCGGCAGACGGTGGAGGTCTTCCGACACCTACACCTACGGTGACCCGGACTCCAACACCGACCCGGACTCCGACCCCGACCCCGACCCCCACCTTCACGCCGACTCCAACTCCGACAGTTACACCAACTCCCACCCCGACATTTACTCCCACGCCTACTCCGACGCGTACTCCGACCCGCACCCCAACGCGCACGCCCACGATCACGCCGACGCCAACAATTACTCCTACCCCGACGCGCACTCCGACGCGCACTCCGACGCGCACTCCGACGATCACTCGGACGCCTACCCGCACCCCGACCATTACCCCAACTCCGACTCGGACGCCTACGCGCACGCCTACCCGCACGCCGACAATCACCCCGACGCCGACGATTACACCAACACCTACGATCACTCGGACGCCTACCCGCACCCCGACCATTACCCCAACTCCGACTCGGACGCCTACGCGCACGCCTAC
>JBBSCO010000003.1:0-98815 GCA_038250235.1 Methylacidiphilales bacterium
ATGGCAGCCGCATCGGTGTCACCATCCAGAACAATCAAATTCTCGCTTGCGGCGGATGTGGTAGTAGCGCCCTGAAGTCCCTGATGCAGGACGGTCAGATCCCCGGAGCGGATCAATCCGAGCGTGATGGCTCCGGTCTCATAATTTGTTTTATCATCACCCAAGAGCATGGTAATGGAAAGCTGGCCATCTCCTGTGTTGAGCTCCGACCCAAGCCCCATGGTGATCACTGCCTGACCAGCAACACGGTTGAAATCGTCAACACCATTGCCCGCCAGCTCATTAGCGATTAGAAACAGATCACCGTTATCCGTAACGATACGACCATTCAAGAGAATGCTGCGCCCGGCTATGAATGTGATATTACCGCCAATTCCTGAGGCATTGGTGATAATATCAGTGCCCAATTCCAAGGTAATATCATTGTTGGCCTGCAAGACCACATCGGTTCCTGCATTGGTAAGAGCGGTGATCTGCGCCGACGTCAGATACATGATCCCACTTGGATCAAAAGCGAAAAAGGCATCCCCCACGTTTCCAGGACTTCCTCCACTGGGCCCTGCACCCCGTCCCGCCCGCACATGCCCGGATCTTCCTCCTGATATTTCCGCGCCGAAACTGGCATAAAAATGGTTCCCATTGTTTTGGTAGTCCACCTCTATGAAAGTGCTCAACCCGCTGTTGGGTGCACCCCCAAAAATGTTGTATGAATCGGAAAGACCATCCACCACACCGGACAACGACAAAGGGTCACCGGGAGACATCCAGGTTACAGCACCACGTTTGCCGTTCCAGAACGGGCTACTGATTAGGAAATAATCTCCGGAGTCAACATACTGGGCTCCGGCACTCTCATCGCCAAAGCCTAGCATGTCCCCACTAAATCCTCCCACCACACTGTTGGAGCTGTCCACATCAGCATTGGGCAAGGGCATAATGGCTGAAAAATAGGTGATAGCTCCAACATCAGCCAAAGAATTGATCGTATCATCCCAATCAGGACTTAAAATAATTCCACCGCCAAAGTTTCCGAGCACAATACCGCCGCTTCCCACACGATCCGTAGCAATGCTTCCACTGATGAAACTACGGCCAGTAACCACGGACGAAACTCCACCCATGGATGCACCACTGATTACAGTATCCACCATTGTCACCAACCCTCTGCCTCCAGCCCATCCGGGACTGAACACAAAAACAAAACCTCCACTACTTACCACCCCTCCTGAACCCACCAAATCACCTGCTTGTTCCCCCACTAGGCTGTTTATGCCACCGACTACACCAGTCAAAACGCTTCCGATCGCCAGGCTGACCGCTCCGGCATCGACTAAAGGACCATTGTCCCAGTTCGGACTCAGAATGGCCAAACTGTTGAAATTATCCGTATTCACTCCCCCTCTGCCAACCTGATCACCCGCCTGGCTGCCTACCAGGCTATTGACGGCACTGATCTCACCACCGTTGATTAAGAATACCGCTCCATCATAAAGCCTTCCTGTAGAGGCCTCCATCCATGTAACCGCACCCACATTTGTAGTCGGACCGTCGTCCCAACGTCTGTTGGCAATCAGGAAATAATCCCCGAAAATTCCACTGTATTTATAGCTATCCACAAGCGACATGTCTCCGATCGTGGTTCCTACCAGGCTGTTGAGAACAGAAACGGTTTGACCCGCCAGGGCTGATCCGTTGCTCATGTTGCCTGAAGCTCCGTTGATCCAGGTCACCGCGCCCTTGCCAAGATCCCAATCGGAACTGAGGATCAAAATATTCCCGCTGTTGTTGTCCTGGTCATATCCTGAGGATCCAATACGGTCACCAGCGTTGAGTCCGGTCAGACTGCTGCTCCCAGTAACCACCCCGGTTGGCGTGGCCCAATCAACTAGGGTAACAGCTCCGACATCTGTGATAGATAGACTGGCGTCCCAATCTGGACTGACCAGCAAAAGCCCGGCGTTCAGGGAAAAATTGCCGCCGGAACCGATTTTGTCGCCACTACTCTGACCTATCCAACTGTTGGAACCACTCACCGTGTTGCCAATCAAAACGCTGTTGGCCGAGTAGGTGTTGGAAAAAATAGTTACGGCACCTGTATCAGTCCGTAAAAGATTTGTATTATCCCAGGAGGAACTCAACACCCCCAGGTAATCGCCGGAGTTTGCTATGGAACTATTCAGGCCCACCTTATCATTGTTGCTGGAACCTACGAGACTATTGACCGTTCCAACTGTCCCGGTCAAAAAGCCCGTTGCGCTTGTATCAAGGATGGTAATCGCCCCGGTATCCGTCAAAGAATTGATGGTATCATCCCAGAAAGGACTCAGAACAAACAGGGTATCTCCAATCCGATAGACACCGCTCGATCCGATCCAGTCACCGTCGGAAGAACCCACCAGACTGCTCGCAGAACTGATGATGCCCGTCAGCAGGGCCGACGCATTCACGTCCAGATTGGTCACCGCTCCGCGCACATTATTGAATTCACTGCTGGTCAGAAGAGCCGTATTGCTGAGCCAGTCTGGAAAAATAATGACTCCACCAGCATTGTTGGAATAGCCGACCTGATCTCCGGGATTGGCCCCTACAAAGCTGTTGACAGCATTGTCAATTACCGCTCCGCCAAAATCAAAGTCGAGGGTGGCCAGATTATATAACATCCCCGTATCTCCACTAATCCAGGTCAGTGCACCCCTGTCACCATTCCATGATGGACTCAGAACCCCAAAAATATCTTCAAAGCCGTTATTTCCTATGTACTGGATACCATTACTTCCGATCCCATCACTACTTAAGGTTCCCACCAGACTGTTGCCGGAAGAAATGACGGCTCCGGCCTGCCCACCCGAAAGAAGCCCTGAATTTCCCACGATGAATGTTACAGCACCTTTCCCCCCTCCCCAGTTTCCGGAACGGATGAATGAACGGCCTGGGCTGGCATTGAACACTTCGTAAGAGGAAAGATCTCCCGTAAATGCTCCAATCAGGCTGTTTCCGGAATTTACGGTTCCACCCTGCGAGCTATTGGAAAGCTGGCCGTCGAAATTCATCCAAGTCAAGGCACCAACACCTCCATCCCAATCGGGGCTATGGATCAAATAGCGGGTATTTTCATCGCCGCCCCCTATGAATCCGACTCCACCGTTACCGATCTGGTCATTGCTAGAAGAACCCAGAAGCGTCGAAACAAGTGTTCCATTACTACCATCAAATAGAAAGACCGCCCCCGCATCTGGGGCAGCCGTATCGTTCAAGGGATTGGTGATCAACACATTACCCGCCAAAGAGATGGTTGTCTCACCAAAAAGCCCATCTACACCAAACCCTGTAGGCTCAAGAAGATCAAAAGCAAAAAGTCCTCCTGATGCGACGCTGTCATCTATAATGATATCTTTGGGGTCCAGAAGAACCCTTCCATTGCTTCCCTTGGGTGCGGAAGCATCAACCTGCCCATGGTAGTTTACCCCCCCAAGGCCGGAAACTTCCACTTGGCCCCCATCCCCTCCCGCAGTCCCCCCCTTGGCCGAAATACCACCAAAAAAGTTTGTGCCACCCTCGGACCAGACCACCACTGTTCCTCCATCACCATTTTCAAGGGCGTCCGCTTTCAGCACAGCCGTCGGGTTGATGACCGTGTTTTGGGATTCAGCAAAATCCCCGCCGCCCTGCCAATCACCTCCAACAAGTAGGCGACCTCCACCTATCTGCCCGGAAACATCCAGGCGTGCCCCCATCATGTAGGTGTTCTCCGCACTGGCTTTGATCTCCCCTCCCTGTCCTTCGCTTGCAGTGGCAGACCATTTTCCGGAAACATAAAGTTGGCTGTTTATTTCATCCGAAAGCACTTCGATTTTACCACCTTCTGTTGCTCCGTCTGTTTTAATCTCGCTGGAAATCGTATCAAAATAAGATTTTTCCACTTCGATGGAAACCGTTCCGCCTTTTCCTGCTGTTGATCCGGCATCCAGTTTCCCAAGTTGAGCGACTTGGCCGGCCTTGATGTCAATCGTTCCGGCATCTTCCGGGGCTACCACGGAAACGCTTCCAGTGTTGACTAGCGACTCAGTTATCACCGACACCGTTCCCCCGGATACCTGTACAGTCCCTTCGTTGATGATGGAAGAATTTTCTGCCGTCAGGAAAATCCGGCCGTTGACTTCCGTACTGCCCGTTGCCCGCACAGTGCCTTGATTTTTAATGGCCAAGGCATAGACATTTCCCGCTGCAGCTTTCAGTTCCACCTGGGCGGCTTCGATCAAGCCTTTGTTCTCGACCTGACCGGAAGCACCAAGATTGGGCCTGACCAGTATTTTCTCAATTCCTTCAGTCAACAAAACATCCTGTCCCGCCCCGATTCCAGCGATTCCGGAAGCCTGAAGACTTCCTTCGTTCTTCAACGTATTGGCAATAAGAAAAATATTCCCCCCGTTGGCGCTGATGGAACCCAGATTGGTGATCGCTGCGGTGGAAGAACCGGAAAAATTCAGGGAAGATCCATTTAAAAATTCTTCATTGGCAACGTCATGGGTGGAGGCCACAAAACCTCCCGTATTGATCACACCGCTTGCGCCCACCACAATCCCGTTGGGATTGATCAAATAAACCTGGCCGTTGGCTTGCAGGGTTCCATAAATCGAGGAAAGATTATCTCCCACCACACGGTTAAGCGCAGCCGACGTTGCCGAGGGTTGGATGAATTTGGTCAACTCCCCGGCGCCGATGGAAAAATCCTGCCAGTTGATGATGACCTTGTCGGTCGATTGATTCACCGTGAGGCTTGAGCCGGCCTGATCAATAGTTGCGCCACCGGCCACCACCTGGCCATCGGTGGGATTTGCCAAAACGATTGTGGGGGCCAGTTGTGCTCCCAGAAAAAACAGCGCGGCAAAGGCCCGAAAAGCAGGGCGAGAAAAAATCTTTTCCTTTAAAAAACAGATTAAAAAAACTTGCGTCTTAGCCCCTTTGCGTCTTTGCGTTAAATTCCCCTCACCAAAAAACATCAGCCCGGCCAGAAGAATCCTCGCACCAAGACTACCCCGTTTGATTCCTGTTTTCACAATCAGGTTCTTAAAACTCGAGACTTAAATTTGAACCTTAATTCGTTTGGGCAACGGCTTTTTTCGGGGCATTGCTTTTAACGGAAACTTTGCCCTCCTTCACCGCCACCACCGATTTCCCCTTATCCACCGTCACCGCATAGAAGGTTCCACGGGCCGCGGCAACCCCTTGGGGAGTCTGAATACGAAAGTCAGTTGTCTTGGGATCATTTTTCTTGATCAGGGCCGCCATGGTGCCGTTGCTCAGTTCAATCAATGCGTTCCGCTTGGTCACTTGGCCGGCTGATTGGGCATACTCCAAAGAGCGAATGGTAATTTCCGTATTTTCTTGGAGGCGAATGGCCGCATCAGGAACAGTCAACAACGTGGCAATACCGTTCGCACCCGTGCGGACTTTCGAACCGACAGGCAAGGCCGTATTCGGAGTCAGTGGCTTGAAAGTAGTTTCCCCGGGCAAGGCAAAAAGAACAGTCCCGGTAATTCCTTTGGCCTGACCTTGGACAGTCTGGGCCCACGAAACTGTCAAAGATAAAAGCAAAAGCACCAACACAAACGCAACTGGCTTCGTTGTCTTCATGTATTCACCCTATGTTTGCGGTGTTTTTACTTCAAGACTATAATCAGTAAGGCTGAAAAATATTTTATAATGGACTTCCCCACCTACCCGTCTCGTTAAATCCCCCATTTCACAATATTTTTACACGTTTTTCCTTCGCTTCTAACAAATCCGGATGCTAAACCGTTATTCTTACCCCCATGAACCAACGATCATTCCGTTTCCTCGCCCTTTTTGTCTCTTTTCTAACTTTTTCCGCTTTGACCCAAATCCAGGCGGATCCAGTCAAAACTCTCGACGAAGCCGATGCTGCCTTCGGCAAAGGATCCTACGCCCGGGCCTTCGAACTCTACACCCAGGCCACCCAGTCGGGCCTTTCTGAAAGTCGGAAGGATTGGGCCCGATTCCGGCTGGCCGACTCGCAGTGGCGCGAAAAAGCCTCCGGCGACCGCAACGGGGATAACACCGTTTCCCTCCTGGCTCAGCAACAGTTGCAGCGGATGGCGGGTGACCTGGCAACTTCCCCCAAGGCTCCGGCCTGGTTGCATGAGATCTGGATCTCCCTGGGCGATTACGAGCGCTCGTCCAACCCAAACTCCCATGACTGGAATCAGGTCCAGCCTTATTATTTGAAAGCCCTCCAACACCTGGAAAAACAGAACAAGTCTGAGGACCTGCGGAAACGTTATCTGCAGGTTGTTATGAAAGCTCTCGAACGCAATCGCCAGAACGAACCCTATTTCCAACCTCGCCAGTTTTGGCCCCTGCCCGTTTCCGAAAATGCCATGGAACTTGCCCGTAGCCGGGATGAACAGTCAGGTGCATCCCTGCTTCTGGCCCTGGGACTGCAACAGACAGGAGCCTGGCAATATCCCGCCGGACATGAACGCATCCGGAAAGCCTACGTCCAGGCACTTTCCGCAGGAAAATCCGCCCGGTGGTATGATGACACCCTTTGGTCTGCATCCGGGTTTGCCGAAAATTACGGCCGTCTGATCGAGTCCAGTCCCGGACAATACCGTGCCGTGCCGGACTACCCCGAAACCCTGAACCTTCTCCAACGTCTCCTGTCGGAATTTAAAAAAGGTGAAACGGGCTATTACGACAACGCCTCGGAACGAGTGAACAACATCCAAAAACCATCCATCCGGCTCTATGCGGCAAGCGCCTTTCTCCCATCCTCCCTGATCGAGCTGAACCTCAACACCCGCAACATGGAGGCGGTTCAATTCCGCATCCGCAAACTGAACCTGGCCAAGCACTTCGAGGCCCGGAATCTCAAAAGGGATGACTTTTATAAAATGAGGAACGAAAAGACCTCAACCTCAGGAGCCGGTGAAGTCGTCCGCGAGTGGAAGGTCGAAACCAGATCCGATTTCGTGCACATGCCCTTCTCCAAGACAGAGAAAACCCAGCCTCTTCCCGCCGGTGCCTACTGGGTCGAGGCACAATCAGGAACCACCAAATCCGGAACCTTGCTCCTGGTCACACAAACGGCCCTGACCCTACAGGATGCCGGAGGGAAAATACTCGCTTTCGTGTGTGACGCCATGACTGGTGCCCCCAAAGCAGGACAAGTCCAGCTTCTGGTTTACAACGAAAAAAACGAAATGATTTCAAGCCGCAGCCTCGAAGCAACAACCGATGCGGACGGCGTGGCCTGGATAGAATGGAATAGAACCCAAGCCGGTGAAAATCACTACGGCCAGGTGGCCATCGCCCTGGCCGACGGGGAGCCGGCCCTCGTCCAGAACCTGAACATCAACCGCGATCCGGGTGACCCCTCTGGAGGACGCAGCCATAAGGTCTATGTTTTCACCGACCGCCCGGCCTATCGCCCGGAAGAAAAAGTCTCCTTCAAACTCATCGATCGCATCCGTAACTCCACAGGTTATGAAGTTCCACAACAGGGACTGATTTACGTCAGGGTCATCGATCCTCGGGGAGAAAAGCTCTTCGAACAAGAATGCCCCCTAAATGAATTCGGCACCGCCTCCGGCGAATTCCTCATGCCCAAAGACGCTCCCCTGGGTGAATATAGGATCGAATTGCGCACCAACCAAAAGAGCGGCGACTACATCGGGCAACAAACCCTCTTCCGACTGGAGGAGTACAAACTTCCCGAATTTCGTGTTACTGTGAAAACCCCCGACAAGGATGGTAAACCGCTTAGTTTCCGCAGCGGCGAAAAAATCCAGGCGGAAGTCGGCGTGGATTACTATTCGGGTGGTGCCATCCCGGATGCCGAAGTGGATTACACCATTTACCAGAAACAACTCACTCCGGACAACCCATGGCCGCAACCCTATCCATGGCTTTACCGCAACCTTCAAAGCAGTATCGGCTGGATGCGCTACTGGAACAACCCTACCAGTGGTGAACAGGTCGTCAAACAGGATAAAACCCGGACCGATGCCACAGGAAAAGCCCGCATTGAATTTCAGACCCCTCCGGGTGCCTATGACAGGGAGTTCCGCATCGAGGCCCGCGTGACAGATGCCAGCCGCCGCCAGGTCACGGGCTCCGGTTCCATTAAAGTGACCCGCCAGGCCTTCGCCCTCCATCTGAAACCGGATGCCCAGCTTTATCAACCCGGCGATACGGTGGAAATTCAGGTCAAAGCCCTCGATCCAAACGGTAACCGCCTGGCCACCTCCGCCACTCTATTTGTCACACGGGAACGTTATGTCGAACGCAAGGCCGTTTCCAAAAAAACAGGCAAAGAGAGGATCGTTTTCCAGGGATATGAATCCGAAACCATTGAGGAACGCGTGGTTGAGATAGCTGTTGTCGACCCGGTCAAATTTAGCTTCAAGCCTCAAAAGGAGGGTTATTATCGCGTCAAACTTTTGGCTCCGCCCCTCCCCAAACAAAGCGTGACCGCGCAACAAAAAGCGCCGGCCAAAACGCCACCGGACCGCATCATAGGCGAAGCCGCGCTTTTCGTTTGCACCAAAGAAACAAAGGATCTGGGCTATCGCCTGGGTGCCTTGCAGCTTTTCCCGCAAAAATCCACCTACCGTGTGGGGGAAACCGCCAGAGTTGTCGTCATCATGCCCGAGGACGGCGGAACAGCCTTGCTCACTCTGGAAGGGCAGAAACTGCTTCAGCATCGCGTCCTGCGTATAAGAGGAACGGTGCAGGTGGTGGAGTTCCCCATCACTGCGGCAGGCCAGCCCAATGTGTTTGTCAATGCCCTCGCCGTGAACAAAGGACGTGTCATGATGGATACGGAAGAACTCGTCGTTCCACCGGAAGAACATTTTCTTACAGTTGACGTCAAACCCGCCCTTTCGATCCTCAGACCTGGAGAAAAAAGCCGCCTGGATCTCCTGGTAAGAGATGCCAAAGGTAACCCGGTCAAGGCCGAACTCGCTTTGGGCGTGGCCGACTCCTCCATCTATTACATCCAACCCGAATTGGCCGGGGATATCCGGGAATTTTACTTCGGCGAGAAAAATAACTACCCGGGACAACCTTCCTCCATGTTGAACGAGATTCAGGTCAGGGAATTGCTCGAAACCGAAAGTGAAGAAATCATCGAAATTGAAAAAGCACAGTGGAGTCCTGCCAAAGGACTTAGGGACGAGTTTGGACGGAAAGGATTCGAGACCGATGTGATGATGGGGGAGAGCGCATCCGAAATCATGGAAGGTACAATTAGTTCCTCTGTATCTGGATTCGGAGGCCCCATGAGTCGAAGAAACGCCTATGGTTTTTCAGAGGCAGCCTCAACAGGTGATGCCAGGTTCAATGCAATGCTGAGCCGTGATCAGGCAGTACCCATGCCCGCATCAGCACCAATGAAACCTTCTTCCAAAGAAATGGATTCCAAGAAGAAACAACTCGCGAAAAACGGGAGTCCGGACACTAACATCATCGTCCGTTCCGATTTTCGTTCCACCGCATTCTGGAAATCAGCCATCCTGACCGACAGCGAAGGCCGGGCCTCCGTGGAAATCGACTATCCCCAGTCACTGACCGAGTGGAAAGCCACCGCCCGTGCCGTCACCACCGGAATCCAGTTCGGCATGGGCGACAGCCTGACCCAAACCACCCTGCCCCTCAGCACCCGCCTACAAGCCCCCCGCTTTTTGGTGGAGGGTGATGAAGCCGAAATCAGTGCCATCCTGAACAACACCGGACCTTCCACCCTGAACGCCGAAGCTTCCATCTCCATCAATGGCAGCCGGGCCAAACTCCAAAATAGCAATCGGATATCCCTCAACAGCGGCAAGCAACGACGTGTATCCTCCCGCTATTCCGCCAACAAAACCGGCGAATTGAAACTGGAAACTTCGGTCAAAGCAGGCAAGGAAAGCGATGCCATGAGTTTTTCCATCCCGGTGATCGAGCACGGTATCGAGAAACTCAGTGTCCGCTCCACCGTGATCGAAGCCTCCGGCAACAAACAACAGGCCCGTCTCAACCTCCCGCTTCCAGCCCACCGCGAGGGCTCCGCCACGCTGGAACTCTGGCTCACCCCCAGCATGGCCAGCACCTGCCTGGATGCCCTTCCCTACCTGGCCCAATATCCCTACGGCTGCGTGGAACAGACCATGAGCCGTTTTCTGCCTTCGGCCATCGCCGCCCGCACCCTTGATGATCTCGGTCTGGATGCGGAAGAAGTAGAGAAGCGCCTTTTTGGAGGAATTGAACAAACCACTCCCGCCAAAATTCCCGGCGGGACAAGCGGGGGAAAGAAAGGTGATCTGAAGAAACTCGGCGATATGGTCAAGGCCGGGATGACACGCCTGAAAGACATGCATCACGGGGATGGCGGCTGGGGTTGGTGGAAACAGGATAAAACCGATGATTTCATGACCGCCTATGTGGTATGGGGTTTGTCCGTGGCTTCCGAAGCAGGCTACAGCGAGGCCGACAGCCAGGCCTCCTCCGGAGCGAACTATCTTCGCCTGATGCTGGTCAAATACGAGGCAGAGCCCGACATGGCGGCATGGCTTCTGCATGCTATTGCCGTCCAAAAATCCGTCGATTGGAACACCCAATGTAAAAAAGCAGCTGACCTGCTTCTGGAACAAAAAGACAAGTTGAATCCCTACACCCGCAGCCTTCTCGCCCTGGCCCTCCATGCCCGCAGTGGAACCAATCCTGATTATCAGGGCCAGGCACTCCTGTTGGTGGAAAATCTGGAAAACGGCATCAAAACGGTGAAACAGGAATCCTCCCTCATCGGCGCCGCAGCCTCCGCCACAGGGCCGGACACCTGCCACTGGGGCAACGCCGGCATCCATTACCGGTGGAGCGACGGAGGCGTGGAAGCCACGGCCTTTGCCCTGAAAGCCATGCTGGCCATTGATCCAACCAACAAACGTATTGATCAGGCCGCACGATGGCTCGTCCTGAACCGCCGTGGTGCCCAATGGAAAAACACACGCGACACCGCCATCGTCCTTCTGGCCCTGACCGATTACATAAAAATCCGCAAAGAAACCTCACCCGATTTTCAGGCTGATGTCATGGTCAACGGTAAAAAAATCAAAGCACAGAAGTTCACCGGGAAAGACGCCCTCGGTCTGATGAAAATAGAAGTGCCTGCCTCCGCTTTACGCGTGGGAGACAACCAGGTGGATATTTCCCTCGAGGGAAAAGGCCGCCTCTACGCCACAGCCAACCTTTCCTATTTCAGCAAGGAACTGCCCATCCCTGCGACCGGGAACGAGCTCTATGTCCAACGCGAATATTATCGTGAACGTTCCATTCCGCGCCTCCTACAGGGCATCAACATCGAGCGCACCTTGCTTAAAGACGGAGACACCCTGGAATCCGGCGACAATGTGGAAGTCCGGCTCCTGATCGAGGCCAAGAATCATTTTGAATACCTTCTCATCGAAGACAAACGTCCCGCAGGTTGCGAGGCCACCGAAGTGCGTAGCGGCGAACCCGTCTACGCGAGAAAACGCCTGGACAGCGGGAAGTTTGAAGGATCCCAAACTTTCGTTTATCAGGAACTACGCGACCAGCATTGCGCCTTCTTCATCACGAAACTCGAACAAGGGGTTCATGAGATCCGCTACAAATTGAGAGCGGAAACGCCTGGACGTTTCCATGCACTGCCCACCCTTGCCCACGCCATGTATGTTCCGGAGATCCGTGGTAACGGCGATGAAATTCGTCTTTCCATACGGGAAAAAGCCATTATTCCCTAAAATGAAGGTATTCTTGGAATGGGTTGTTCCCAACACCCGTTCCTCCGCACTTGCTTTCATTGATAAGAAGGGATAATCTCAACAAGTTATCCCTTCCTTAATCTATGAACTACCCATTTCTGGACTTTTTGCTGTGGTTCCAAGGGGCCAAACGCACTGGGCGTTTTTATCTCCAGACTTCTGAGGAAGCTGCCGATATGTACCTTCTCGACGGCTGTATCATCCACACCCAGGCAGGGTTGGAAATCGGATTGGAACCTTTCCTGAAAGTCCTGCACGACTGGGAAGAGCCCAAGATCATCGCTTGGGAAGTCAATCGTATGCCCGAATATCAGACCCTCTGGCTCGATGCCGCCTCGACTACCGTCCTTCTTGCGCGTTACGCCCATTCTGACAAGAAGGATCTCAATGGAACACCTTACCACGACCGTCCTCTTTCGGACGAAGCCAACAACGAGGGCAATTTTGCCTTCACCTTCCACGTCGACAGCGAAACAGCCGGCACCTTTTCCAAAGATTTTGATCAGGATCACATCCAGGTCGGCCGCGATGACCACAACGAATTGGTCATCGACGATCTTTCTCTCTCCCGCCAACACGCCTTCATCACCCGTAAAGGCAAAAAGCTCTTCGTCCATGACCTCAACTCCTCCAACGGAACTACGGTCGACGGCAATCCCATCATCTTCGCTCAAGTTGAAGAAGGACAGAGCATCCGCTTCGGGAATGCCCTCTGCAGCTTCAAGGCCCATAACAGCCGCCCCGATCTTAAATTGAACTATGAGAACGTGATGAAAACCTCGCTGATTCCGAAAGGTATCCTCAATCAGGCCAAGAGCCGATCCCAACTGCTGACCCCGGGACAAAACGCTCTGACACCCGAGGTTTCCCCTTCCGGCCCGGAAGCCCCCCAGGTTCCCGCCAAGCCACGAAAAACACGTCCGCTTGGGATGGTCAACCAGAACAGTTGAACAACCGAAAAGTAAAAAAGAAAGCCATGCACTGTTCCATGGATTGAACAGATTCCCAAGGCACAACCCCAGGTTCATCCGGATATTCTTTTCCTGCCGCCTTGTTTTCAGGATTCCTTCCTCCATGACAGCCTCCCACACGTCTTCCATCAAAAAAATTCATCTCATCGGTATTTGTGGGACCGCCATGGGCTCTGTGGCTGGCATGCTCCGCGACCAAGGATACGAAGTCAGCGGCTCGGACGAACGGGTCTATCCCCCCATGTCGACCTTTCTCACGTCCAAGGGAATCACCATTATGGACGGCTACAAAGCTTCCAATCTCGACCACAAGCCGGATCTCATTGTGGTGGGCAACGCCATTTCCCGAGGCAACGACGAACTGGAACACGCCCTCGATCAGCGCCTTTACTACATGTCCCTGCCGGAAACCTTGAAAACGTTTTTTCTACGCTCGACCCACAATCTTGTCGTCACCGGGACACACGGCAAAACCACGACCACCTCGCTTCTCTCCTGGCTCTTTGAGGATGCGGGACTTGAACCCAGTTTCATGATCGGCGGTATTCCCCTTAATTTCATGGAGGGTTGTAAAAAACAACCTGGCAAATACTGGATTCTCGAGGGGGATGAATACGACACAGCCTTCTTCGACAAACGGAGCAAGTTTGTCCATTATCTCCCCGAACTCGTCATCATCAACAACATCGAATTCGACCATGCGGACATCTACGCCAACTTGGAGGAAATCAAAAAAAGTTTCCGGCACCTCGTCGACATCATTCCCCGCAACGGCATGATTGTGCTCAATGCCGATGACGCTTCCGCCATTGAGGTTACCCGAAAAAGCCAGGCCCAGCTTCTGGAAGTCGGTTTCAGCGAAAACGCGGCCATCCGGATCACGAATATGACCGCAGGATCGGAGGGAACTTCCTTCAGCCTACTCGGCCACCACTTCATCGTCCCGCTCTATGGCAAACACAACGTGCACAACGTGGCCATGACCATTGTGGCCGCGCACAGCTACCAGATCCCCCTGGAACGCATCGCCTCTTCCCTGCTCCGCTTCAATGGCATCAAGCGCCGCATGGAAGTGCGCGGAGAGAAAAACGGAATCACCGTGGTGGACGACTTCGGCCATCATCCCACGGCTTTGTCCGAAACCATCGATGCCTTCCGCCAACGCTATCCCGGACGCAGGCTCTGGGCCGTCTTTGAACCCCGTTCCAACACCACCCGCCGCGCCATTTTCCAAAAAGAATTGCCTGTCGCACTTGGCAAGGCCGACGGTGTTTTTATCAGTTCGATCGCAAGGGCCGAACAACTCGATCCCGCCGACCGGCTCAACGTGGATCAAATCGTTGCCGACATCCTGAAAAAGGGATCCCAGGCCTGGCATGAGAAAGATGCTGCCTCCATCGTGGAAAAACTTGTCCCGCTGCTGAAGAAAGACGACGTCGTGGCGGTATTCAGCAACGGCGGCTTCGACGGCCTGATCGACAAACTCCTGGCCAAGTTGTAAGGCGTCTGTCCCGGACGCCGGACACGGAAGCCGTCTGACACAGCCGGCCTGCAACACCTTAGGAAGTTACTTCGCCCAATCGGGCAAAAGATTGATCACATTCACCCCGCGAAATTCATAGATCCTGGCAATGGTCTCTTCAATCACGTTATTGGGGCAGGAGGCTCCGGCCGTCACACCCACCACCACATCACCTTCCGGCAGCCAGTCCAGCGTTTCCCGCTCCTCATTTTTATGCTGGTCAAAGTGGCGGATCAATTTCGGAGACTCCATCTTGGACGCGTTTTTAATGAAATAGGTCGGAAGTTTGGCTTCACCCATCTCCGCCAAATGTGCTGTGTTGCTGCTGTTGTAGCCACCCACTACGATCAAAAGATCCATCGGCTGCTCCAACATCACCTTGAGAGCATCCTGTCTCTCCTGCGTTGCCCCGCAGATCGTGTCAAAAAAGCGGAAATGTTCGCCCACTTTTTCCTCACCAAAGCGGTCTACAATAGACTGACGGATGCGCCGCTGCACCTCTTCCGTCTCCCCGCGCATCATGGTGGTCTGGTTGGCCACACCCACCCGCTGAAGATGCAGATCAGGATCAAAGTCAGGCGAGTAAGCTCCCTTGAATTTCTCCAAAAATTCTTCGCGGTTCCCACCCTTGCGGATATAGTCACAAACATAGTCCGTTTCTCCCAGGGTGAAAACCACGAGGTAATGCCCCTTCTGCCCGCTCTCACCCAAAGCACGCGAGCTGGTGGCTTTGGTTTCTTCATGCCAAGCCTTGCCGTGGATGATGGAAGTCACCTGTTCCTTGTTGTACTGCCGAACCCGCTTCCAGACACTCATCACGTCCCCGCAGGTCGTATCAACCGTGAAGCAGTTCAATTTCTTGAGATCATTCATCGTGGCAACTGGGGCCCCGAACGCCGGCACGATCACCACGTCTTCTTCCGTCAGATTGGAAAGATCATAACCTGCGGTGGTTTCCTTGAGAGACTTGATCCCCATCTCGCTCAACTGGTCGTTGACCTCGGGATTGTGAATGATTTCGCCCAGAAGATAAATTTTACGGTCATGAAAGTGCTTCGCCGCCGCATAGGCCAGATCAATGGCCCGCTCCACCCCGTAGCAAAAACCGAAGGCTTTCGCCAGTTTGAGGGTCAATCCGTTGGCCGAAAGCGACAGTCCCGAACTCCGAATATAATCCACCACGCGGCTGCGGTAATGGTTTTCCACCTCCGCCTGGACTATTTTCATGACTTCCGGCGTGCGGAGATTGACCCGTTTGGGGTTTGGCGCGGCTTTGACTTCAGCTTCGGTCTTTATTTCGGACATCCTGCAATAATAGAATAAAGAATCCGCTCGTCGAGGATGATTCTCTCCTCAGCCAGCCTAAGCTTGGGGGGATTTGGCAGGAACTGGGTTTATTTTTTCATATTCCTGGGTAAGTAGTTGCTTTTCAGAATCGGATTCAAGCTGCTTAAAAGACTTCCCGTATATTTTCCAGAGTCTCAGGGGATCCATGCCAATGATTGCACAACAGCGTAATCGCTTAATGTGGGCCTGAAGCTCCTGCGGGTGATATCTGAGGATTTTTTCATACTCATGCAGGGCGTCTCTGTTCCTGCCCTGCCGCTCATAGGATTCCGTCAGAAAATAAAGGGGCGGAGGGACCACAGTTTCCTTCGGCCAATAAAGTCTTCCCATCCGCTCGCCCAACATCTGCACAATGCGCCAACCGATCCATCCCCCCACCAAAATCCAGGCCCCGACAATCACCAGAACAGGCAAGAAAATACCGGCTGCACTTGTTGTACGGGTAAAACGAACAAGACCATCGTAGGCAATAAGCAGCGCGGACAGAACCAAAACACAGGCAAACAATATTTTCGTGCGGCTCATAACCTTAATAACAAGTATCCACGATCCCGCACCCTGATCAAGATCCAATCAAACTTGGGCCTTCCACCCTTCGCGCCTTTGCGTTAAATAATCCCGTATGAACGCCGACCTCCTACAAATCCTTCGCTGCCCGGAAACACACCAAACCCTGTCCATGGCCCCCGATGATACAATCAGGCGGGTCAACGCCCTTATCCAGGAGGGCTCCTGCAAAAACCATTCCGGCTCCCAGGTATCCGACCTCTTAGAGGAAGCATTGATCCGTGAAGATGGCCGGAATCTTTACCCTGTGCGGAACAACATCCCCATCCTTCTTCCGGACGAAGCTATTTCCTGCGCAGATCTTTGAAATTACTACCATGGCAGAGTTTCAAAAAATCGGTCTTCTCCTGAGCAGCGATACTTCCTCCAGCGCAGAAAATTTCGTCCGCGCCGCCCACCAACTTCTCGACAACAACCACAACCTTTACGCCTACCTGCTTCATACAGGAGTAAAACAGTTTTCCAATCCGGCCATCTCAGATTTGGTTTTGCGGGGACTTCATCTGCATATCTGCAGCTTGGCGGCAGAAAAGCAGGGAATACCCTTCTCGGAAAAGGCTGTCTTCTGCGGACTGGGAACACTCGCTTCCATCATCCGGAACACCGGTAGCTTCATCTTCTTTCCCTCTGTTTCAGACAAAATTGAATTTCCCGGCCCCCATGCCCTGGTCACTCTGGCCGCCCAGGATACTTCCGGCCACCCGGCAGGCAATACCCTCGAAACCTTGCGGGTGGCGGCCGGACTGGCCCAGCTTTCCGACCTCACCATCAACCTTCAACTTCACGATAAAGCCCTCTCCCTCTTTGAACTCAACACATCGCACCCGGAATTGGTTCAAGAAAGCACACAGTATCTCCACCTTCTCCAGGAGGCCGGAGGAACTCTCTTTCTTACCCGGGAAACGGACGCTTGCCCCATTCCCTATGATCTTCTATCAACCGCTCAAAAACCCGGATTATACCTGGAAATCGCCTGAGCACCAAACCCGGACCCCAAACCTTCAACCATAAATATCCCCCATGAACCTAACTGAATCCTTTGTCGACCTTTCCACCACCCGGGGCCTCATGCGGGTCCATCTTTTCATTCCACAAGGTTCTGGCCGTCATCCTGCCATCCTTTTTTATTCCGAAATTTTCCAGGTAACCGGCCCAATCCGCCGGATGGCTGCCTGGCTCTGTGGACAGGGCTATCTCGTTGCTGTCCCGGAGGTTTATCATGAATTTGAACCGGCCGGCACCGCGCTGGCCTATGACCAGGTCGGCTCCGATCGCGGCAACGAACTAAAATATACCAAGGAACTCCCCTCTACGGACGAGGATGCGGCCGTTGCAGCCACATTTCTATCCGCACACGAACGCTGTACCGGAGCCATCGGCACCTTTGGCGTTTGCCTGGGAGGACACCTGGCTGTCCGTGCCGGATTTCACCCGCTGATCAAAGCCGTTGCCGCCTTTTACCCTACTGACATCCACAGCGGAACACTCGGTGCCGGAAAAAAAGACGACACTCTCCAACGCTTGGAAGGCATGGCCACTCCCTTTTTATTCGTCTGGGGGCGCCAGGATCCGCATGTCCCCTTGGAAGGGCGTGAGAAAATCGCCCGCCGCCTCAACGAAGTCGGAGCTGATTTCGAGTGGCATGAATTCAATGCCGCGCACGCCTTCCTGCGCGACGAAGGCCCCCGCTACAATCCGGCGTTGGCCCGGGCCAGCCTGGATCTGCTCCTGCGCTTTTTTCAAGAGAAACTTTCTACCCGTTCCTGAGTCGACTTCGCTCTTGGATTGGGTTTTCTCACCTTCAGAGAGTGGGAATGTATTTTAAAGTGCAACGGAGTCCGCAGCTCCAACTTCTCTCCGTCGAGGGTGGCCGGAACATGACGGGGCCTGCGGGATTTAAGTGTGAATTCTGCCAGTTCGAAGAAAAGCATGCCTTCGTCTTCGCGCTGGCGCCCCATCAATGTCCAAAGCGCCCCCTTCAACAGGCTGAACCAACTATGATGGCGTGAAACGTAGATCCCCATCTTGCCGTCTTCCAAACTGTCACGAGCGGGAACGAGTCCAATGGACTCCGCATAAACATTGTTGCTTACGGTGAGCGACCTGGTCTTCCATTTTTGCGGCTTGCCGTCCTTGTGCTCAAGTTGCAGTGCAAGCTCTGGAAAGCGGAAGTACGATTTCACAAGGGCGGTCGCGCCGATAAGGAGTTTTCGCCACCACTGGCGTCCGTGAAACTCCTCCTGCCTGGACGCCAGTGCAGGAAAGAATCCCAGTTGGGCGGCACAGAGAAACGGATGCCCATTCACCTCCGCCACATCAATAGCCTCCACTGAAGCTTTGGCCAGACTTCTCACCGCTTCCGCCGGATCCATGGAAATTCCAAGGTCACGAGCCAGAAGATTGAATGTTCCAAAGGGCAGAACGCCCAGTACAATCCCACTTTTTCTCAGCAAAGCGGCGGCGGTCAACACACTCCCGTCTCCACCACCCACCCAGATCTCCGGCACCTTATTTTCCACCAACTTCCAGAAGACGCCTTCCACTTCACCCGGCTGCACCAGATAAATGTCCAGACAAAGCCCCGCCGCTGCACCTTCCACCAACAACAATTCCTTTAGAGCCTCTGCACTGAGATCTTTGACCGTCCCGGAGGCCCTGTTCAGGATTACCGGAATCACGGAAGCGGAAGCGGCAGATCGGTTGGACATTTCTTAAACATACATAACTTTGGATTGCCGCAAACTGAACATTGCGGGAGCATTTCCCGGTTGTTTTAAAAAAAGGGTGCCGAATGGCAAGGATGGCTTGCACGATTTTCCAAAATTAAAACAGACAATTTGCAGGCTTTAAGCCCAATCTTCACTTCTTCTTTATACGTGTAAAAATTTGTAATTATCTGAAGGCCAGTGATTTATATGTATAAAATCACGATTTGGCACGCCTATTGCATTAGAAAGGTTATGACAAAACAACTCGACAATATTATAACCTGCGTGGTGATTCTGGGATTTGGGCTTCTGATCAATATCGTCATGAGCACTTAGTGACACCGACAGTAGGGTGCGTTGACAAGCCACGCTTACAAACCGTGGATTAAGGTCGATGTAGTCCCGGCAATTCTCGGTGTGCTTAAAGAGGACCACCTCTTTTGTTCCACCACCCAAAAAAAGCTCAGCACCAAAACGCTGAATGAATGTCGTGGAGTCGGCGTCTTACATAGGTGAACGCTACACATTTATCTCCCCCCATCTCCTATCCCAAATATCCCGTCTTTTTCTTGGGAACCATCATTTTAATAGTTTCCAGCTTCTGCGGCCTATCTTCCCTTAAGGGACAAAATACTCCTCCTTGGCCGGAAGAAGAGGCAGAAGCCCTCACCCGCGGTCCCGTGCATGAAGCCTTTGCCTCTACCATCAGCTACAACCCGGAGGCAGGTCCTCTCATCAACAAAGAGCCACCTGCCCCGATCGAAGAGC
Source organism: Methylacidiphilales bacterium (assembly GCA_038250235.1). Lineage (GTDB taxonomy): Bacteria > Verrucomicrobiota > Verrucomicrobiia > Methylacidiphilales > JAAUTS01 > JAAUTS01. Next base: position 19,688 of record JBBSCO010000003.1, read on the forward strand.
AGCCTCCAGAACTAAAGCCCGAAGGAACAAACATCATCTGGCTTTCCGGCTACTGGGCTTGGGATGACGAACGCAATACCTACCTCTGGATCAGCGGAGTATGGCGCGATATTCCTCCGGGTCGTCAATGGATTCCCGGTTACTGGAATAGTACCGACTCCGGATTCCAGTGGATTTCAGGCTATTGGGCAACTTTGAGCAGCACCCAACCAAGGTATTTGTCCCAGCCTCCGTCAAGCCTTGAAAACGGACCGAATATCGCGATCCCCTCAGTTGAGTATGTCTGGGTTCCGGGCGTCTGGATCTGGCAGGGTCGCTATGTTTGGAGACCTGGCTACTGGGTTCGGGGGCGTCCCGATCTTTCCTGGACTCCGGACACTTATGTTTATACCCCCCATGGATACATCTACGTGGACGGCTACTGGGATTACCCTGTGGTCCGCCGGGGTGTTCTCTTCGCCCCCGTCTATTGGCACAAACCTGTTTACGCCCGCAGGAGCTACTATTATCGCCCATCGATTGTTATCAATCTTTCCATTTTTTCAGACTGTCTTTTTGTCCGACCCCGTTACCGCCACTACTATTTCGGCGATTATTATGGTCCCGCCTACCGCCAAAGCGGATTCTACACATCAATCTCTTTTGGTTCCAACCGCCGGGGATACGACCCCATTCACAGGCATCAGCGCTGGGAGAACCGTCATGACCGGAATTGGGAAATCAGCGCCCGCAGAACTTACGAAACTAGACGCGGCGACCAATCCGCACGTCCGCCCCGCAGCTTCGCCGAGCAACAAACCAGGAAGACGCAACGCAACGAGTCCCAGACAGCTTCGCCTGACATTGCCACACCGCTCGTAGAAGCCTCACACAACAATCCCGGACAAAAGGAGTTCCGCAAAGTTTCGGCATCCGAAAACGAAAAACAGATGCAGGAAGTGCGGCAGGCCCGCCTCGATTCAGTGGATCGCCAAAAAAAGGAATCCAAAATACGTCCGGAAAAGTCATTGGCGGAGAAACAGCAGGAAGATCTACCGCTTGCCCCCTCACGGGAAAAAAACACAAATACTTCCGAACGCTCAGTCGGCGAAAACGCGGAGCGAACCGGCTCCGATCAACAGACGCTCCTTGGGCAGGATCAGATCCCCCTGGTGGAAGACAATGAGAGACAGCGCAAAACGCCAAAAGTAAAAAATACCGAAACCCGGAAAGCTTTTACTGAAGAAAACAGGCCGGGGGCACAGGATGACAGTATTTCTAAAAATCCCGAAAAAGAGCGCCGTTCCGAAAATGTGGATCCCAAACCTGATCCTTCACAGGTGGCAAAAAACCAAGCAGAACAGCCAACCGTTCCAAGCGAAAAGGAGGAAAATCCTACCGTCCGCCAAACATCTGAAACCAACAACGGAAATGAAGCGCGCCGTTCTGAAGAAAGACTTCAAAGACAAGCTCAAAAGCAACAACAACGCCGGACTGAACAACAGGCTCAAGAGCAGGCCGAACAACCACAACCAATCCAAACTGAACAGCAGGCTCAAAAGCAGGATCAGCAAGAGCAACAACCAGAAACTTCAAAACAGACTCAAAAGCAAGCTGAACAACCACAACAAAGTCAAAGTGAGCAACAGGCAGAGAAGCAAGCCAAACAAGAGCAACCTCAAGCTGAAAACCAGGCTCAAGAACAAACCGAACAACAGCAAGAACGCCAAGCTGAGCAGCAGGCTCAAAAACAAGCACAACAAGAACAACGCCAGGCTGAAAAACAGGCTCAAAAGCAAGCCGAACAACAGCAAGAACGCCAAGCTGAGCAACAGGCTCAAAAGCAAGCACAACAAGAACAACGCCAGGCTGAGCAACAAGCCCAAAAGCAGGCCGAACAACAACAACAGCGCCAAGCTGAGCAACAGGCCCAAAAGCAGATCGAGCAAGAACAACGCCAAGCTGAAAAACAGGCTCAAAAGCAGGCTGAACAACAGCAAGAACGCCAAACTGAGCAACAGGCTCAAAAGCAAGCACAACAAGAACAACGCCAAGCTGAACAACAAGCCCAAAGACAGGCCGAACAACAACAACAGCGCCAAGCAGAACAGCAGGCTCAAAAGCAGGCCGAACAACAGCAACGCCAAGCAGAACAGCAGGCTCAAAGACAGGCCGAGCAAGAGCAACGCCAAGCTGAACAACAAGCCCAAAGACAGGCCGAACAACAGCAACGCCAAGCTGAACAACAAGCCCAAAGACAGGCCGAACAACAGCAACAACGCCAAGCAGAACAGCAGGCTCAAAGACAGGCCGAGCAAGAGCAACGCAACTCCGAACGAGAAGAGCGAAAAAAACCTCAGAAGGATTGAGACACTTTATTCAAAATCGTCATGCAACTTGCCAAAGCCTGATAGATTCTTTTGCAACTTGCAGCAAAGCTCCATAATCCCTTTGACCAATGGAAAAAATTTTCCTCTGTAAAGCTGCGGCATCACGAAACTGGCACATCCTATGCGTTGAAGAGGAACGTGATCTCTTCTTCCCAAAAAAAAGGAAGGCCTGTGCCCCCCGGACCCCGTCCCATCAACGTCAGATTAACCTGTGCTTGGTGTGGAAAATCGCTTCAGCCCAGGGTTATTCCAGCAGATAATGACATCGTCAGCCATGGTATCTGCCTCAAATGCAGAAGAATCCATTTTTCAATTCCCGCCTGACGACGATACGTTTTTCCGTTGAAACGTGGTCGCACCAGGGCCTGTTAGCGGATAAAATGGGCTGGAGCCGGGGCAGTCAAGCGGCGAAGGATCAAAGCACCAAACTTTTTACCAAAAGATCCTTGAGCAGTCCCGCATCAGTGGCCGAAGTCTTGGCCACAAAACCACGTGCATGGGCGAAGTGAACTGTTTCATTTCCGGCAATCTTGGTGAAGTCCAGACGGGCATTGTCGCGGAAGCGGGACAATCCATAACCCGCGCCCCGACGGTCCGGGTAGATCAAACCCACCACCGCCTCCGTCAAACCCCTGCTTTCAATAAACTGGTCCAATCCGCTGGAAGGTTCCTCCGGCATGGGCTCCGTGCGGGGAAGAAACAAAAACAACGCTGGGCTCCCGCCTCTTTCCAGAGTCCAGAATTCCGCATGTTGCCCGATAAAATTCAGACGTGCCCTTAAAGATTTCACGTATTCGAGCAGGTCCGCGCCTATCATGTGCATGATCTCCCAAAGCGGTTCGCCCGGTGACAACACCTGTACCAGGGAAAAGCGCCGCAACAAGGTCACATCTATCGGGGAGTTCAGCTTGTTTAACAGATCCCGCTCCACCCCCAACCATTTCGCCGTACTGTTGGGTCCCCGGCAATCAAACCACTCCGCCGGTTCCAGCCATTCACAAAATTCCCTCGCATCTTCGTAAAGCCCGAGATGCTGCAGAACCAGCGAAAGCGAGCAGGTCGGGGGATGTTCTTTCGGAAACTGGTGGTGATCAAAGTTTTTCAGGGAGGAATCATGCTGATGTCCGACGTCCAGAACACAGATGTCCGGATTCGCCAAATCCTCCAGAGTAGGCTCCCTCCGTTCAATCCTAACCGAGTGCTGGGCCAAAAGAACACAGCAGGCCAGGAACTCGTCCTTATGGGAACTGCCGGGGTGGGTTAAAAGGTAGTCAATGTCGGACATTGCCAAAAACGTAACGGGTTTGCCCAAAGTTCCAAGCTTTGTCGTTGGCACGGGACCGTCCGGATTTTGCATTGGCCCGTTTCCCTTCTTCCGGCACCATTCATCCTTGACGACTCCGCCCGACAACTGCCTACCGCCCCCGCAGATCTGCGAAAAACTGGAAAACATAGTCGCCCGTTTCGGCGGCACCTTGAGAAATCTTCCGGATATAGCGGGTCAGACCTATTTCTTGCCTTCCCGGGCCCCTAGTGAGTTTCGCCGTTTCTTCCAGGATTCCTGCCAAACAAGTCCTCACAACAATTTTATCGTCCGGCTTCCAGGCGGACGTGTCTTTGGATCAGGTTGCATTCTTTCCCCGGACGGAAAAAGTATCGCACGGGATGTGTCGATCGACTTCGGAAAAACTTTCCATGAACATTGGCTGCTCGGTTATCCCAAAATGCGACCCGCGAAAGTTTTGTCAGGGATCACCGCTGTCATCGCCACCACGCTGGGCTCGGGATACAGTCATTGGCTGCTGGAAGAATTACCCCGGCTCCTTGCACTGAAGGACATCAGCTTTGACCGCCTGATTGCCCACAGTCGGAATGAGTATAATCAAACAGCCCTCAAGTTGGGCGGATATGCTGGAGAAGTGTTGGAGCCTCTGCGGTTCTCCCACCACGTTTGCGAAACCCTGCTGGTGCCCGGCCTGAGCGGAGAAGTCGGGAACCCCTCATTTGTCTCAGTCCAGGCCATCCACGACTTTACTGCACCGCTACATGAAAAAAATCCCCCTTCTGCTGAAAAAATTTATATCAGCCGCTCCAAAGCCAGGCGGCGCCGGATCACCTTAGAATCGGCTTTGATTGAAGCGCTCGAAAAAAAAGGATTCGGGATCGTTCATCCCGAAACCATGAACTGGAAAGAGCAGATCAACCTCTTCCGACACGCCAAGGTCATTGTCACCGCCCACGGTGCCGCCCTGGCCAATCTTGTCTTCTGCCGACCCGGTACAAAGGTTATCGAACTTTTCAACCGCCGTTATCTCAACGGTTGTTACTGGAAACTGGCCTCTGTCCGGAAACTTGAGTATCACCCTGTTTTCCCCCCATTGGGCGAACCTCTTTCGGGTGTCAGTGGGAATAATCGCCTGGATATTACGTATAACCTTAAGCAGGTGACGATGCTCCTTGATTAGGCTCTGTTAAACCCCGGAATTTCCGGTTTCACCTTTTCTGTTTCCAGCCTATGGTTGGCCCAATGAAGTCCCGTCTTGCACGCTTTCTGTTTTTCATCCGCATCCAATGGCCCTTGCTCCTCGCCGGTTTCTTGGTTCTGCTCGCTTTCTATATAACATTCCAATTCGTAGAAGAAGCTCCACCCAAAGAAATCACCCTGGCATCGGGACCCAAGGGAGGTGGCTACGATTATTTTGCAGCACAATACGCAGAAGCCATGGCCAAGGAAGGCGTCAGGGTTAAGATCCTCGAAACCAAAGGTTCTCTGGAAAATCTGCAACTCCTGCAGGATCCGGAGTCCGGTGTCGATGTGGCCTTCACTCAGGGAGGCGTGGGCTGGATGTCCGGTGCCTACACTTATTCTCCTGAAGAATCCTCCATCCGTTCCATCGCCAAGATTTACGAGGAGCCGCTCTGGATTTTTACCCTTAACAAGGCGGGTTTTGCCGCCCTGCGTGACTTGAAAGGCAAACGCATCGCCGTCGGACCCAAAGGCAGCGGGGCCAACGCCCTGGGTGTTGACCTGCTGAAATGGAGCGGTGTCACAGCTGAAAATGCCCTCTTTATCGAACTCAGCCAGGACGATGCCTTGAAAGCCCTGATCGACGGCAAGGCCGATGTTGCCTTTTTTGTCGGAGGAACAGGCTCACCCTTCCTAAGGCGATGCGCTTCCAATCCGGCCCTGCAACTGCACTCCTTTGACGATGCTGATGCCTACCTTCGCCGATTTCCTTACCTCAGTGCCGTCAGGCTTCCCCGCAGTGTTCTGGATCTGGGACTGAACATCCCGCCTTCCGATGTCATCCTCCTGGCTCCTGCCGCCACCTTGGCCACGCGCAAAAACCTTCACGATGCCCTGGCATATCTTTTCCTGGATACAGCCAAAAAACTTCACGGAGGGCACAGTATCCTTTCCAACGCGGGTGCCTTTCCCTCAGCCGGAAATCTCGAATTTCCCTTACACCATGAAGCAGCCCGTTATTTCAAAAGCGGCCCGCCTCTCCTGCAACGTTTCCTGCCTTACCATATCGCAGCCTTCATCGACCGCACCAAAATATTGATACTTCCTCTTCTGACCCTTCTGCTGCCTCTGATCAAAATCGCCTACCCTACCTACCGTTGGTCCATCCGCCGGAAAATCTGGAAGTGGTACAAAAGCGTCGGTGCGATCGAATCCGAATACCACGGGGGACAATCCAAACAGGAAGACCTCATGAGACGGATTCAGGACCTTGAAAAAAGCGTGTCAGAAGTTCAGGTTCCTTTTGCTTATGCCTCGGAGCTCTATACCCTCCGCCATCATATTGTCATGATCCGAAAAATGGTGGTAGCGGAGGAGTAAGAGCCTATCTTATACTCTGGCTTCCGCGCTTTTCGCAGAGTCGGCCTACTTTTCGTTCCATCCCGGATACGTCCCGTTGAGGTCGATCTAGATTAACGGGTAGGGCAAAGTGCCACTTATTCATATCATATCCCTAAATGTAATTGATTTTAGGTTTTTCGCCCTTTTTATGCGCCGTCCGTTGCTTAAAAAATACTCCTTTACATTCCAGCGAATCCTGCGAATTTTTGAGCCTGATCAATCGCTTCCTTCTGAAGCCTAGTGTAGTGTCTCAGGTCTCCTGTTCGCTCCCAAAGGTAATCCACTCGTGCAGTCATGTGCGTTCTTCAACAGTCAGCGCGGGGTCAATAACCTCAATCAAGAAAAATAGAAACATATGAAATTATACGTAGGAAACCTGTCCTTTAAAACAACCGAAGCAGATCTCAGCGACCTCTTCGAACCATTCGGTAAAATCACCGACACTAACATGATCATGGACCGTGAAACCCAACGCCCCCGCGGCTTTGCTTTTGTCACCATGAGCAGCGCTGCCGAAGGCAATGCCGCAATCGAAGGCCTCAATGGCAAATCTGTCGATGGCCGTGACCTCACCGTCAACGAAGCCAAACCCATGGAATCCCGCGATGGCGGCGGTTCACGCGGACCCCGTCGTGACTTCGGCGGGGGCGGCGGTGGTGGCCGTTCCAGCGGTGGTGGTGGTGGTGGCGGTGGTGGATATCGCGATCGTCGCTAATTACTGACCTTCAACTAAAAAACGTCTACGGGCCTTAAAGCTTGTGGACGTTTTTTTTGTCCATTTTTTCCTAGCCTTTGCCTAAAATCCTTTCATAGATATCTCCCGCGATTCCGCGCATATCGCACGAACCAGACGTCCGCTGTCGTGCAAGTATCCTGACTCTGGGAAGCGGACAAGTGGACGACGGATGTCAGGAATAAAGGAAGTCACTATCCAAGAATGACTTGGGTTAAAGTCGAAAGAACTGGCACTTACCCTGCATTAAAGAAAGGCATGAGCACCTCAATCATGAAACCCACCTTATTCAAAGGTCTTTCAGAAATGGTGGCATCTGAAGAACACCTCTGTTCTTGTGTCAAAATCCAGGAGGAAGACCCGGTGCTGGTTAATTCCCCCGATCTACTTTATCTCCTGAGCGGGATCAGGGCTTTCTCCGAGGAGCATCTGGAAGAACTACACCGCGTGCTTGAACATCATGGGGACAACGGCAATTCACTCCTGAGGGACGCCATGTTGGCACTGGCTGGCACAGCCATGACCGTGGCCAACAAACTCCACCCGCATTCCCCATCCGAAATCCTCCGTGAAGATTACATCTCGCTGAACATGATCGCCGTCGATTATAAGACCCTCCACACAACTGGACTGGCGGCGGGCTGCACGATGACGGCGGATGCTGCTATCAAGCATCTAAGAGACTATACGATCTTTATTAAGGAGCTCAGCCAGACCGTTGTTCCAGTCGCGGTGGAAGAAGTAAAAACGGATAACTCCACCAGGTCCAGAAAAGCCGGTTATGCAGCCATGAACATCAAACACGCCTGTAGGATGCTCTGAACAACATGGTTAGAGAATCATCCGGCATCCTGCGTTTAAACACAATCCCAACAACCCGAGAAAACAAAGAGACATGAAATCCAATCTGAAACATATCCTGAAACTGTCCCTCATAATCATCACTGCAATCGGGCTCTTCACCGTGAGTGCCTGTAAAAAGAAGGGCCCTCTGGAAAAAGCGGGTGAGAGTATTGACAACGCTGTGGAAGAAACCAAAGACACCGTCAAAGACGCTACCAACTGAGATCAGCATCCAGAAAAATAATCCCAACCAGACCCGCCCAAAGCCTGATGGCTGCAGGCGGGTCTTTTCTTTGCCTGGTAGGGGGGACTTTCCTGACAATAGATAAAGCTTTCCTTGAATATCAATAAGCGGTATTCCCTTGTGAAGTATGGGATTAAAGAAGACACTCTTGTCAGACCGTGGATTCACCCACCGGATAAATGGCTGTATGACCTGGAAAAGGGATTCTCCATGAATCCCGGCTCCCCCGCTCTGCTGGCTGGTGCTGTCTTCGGCCTTCTGATCCTGGCTGCAGCCATTTACTATGTGATCAATCATCTCCTGGAAAAAAGGGGAATCCCCATGGGAGTAACTCCTTATCTTTCACGGGAACGGCTTCTAAGTCCGGCTGAAAACCTCTTTTATGAAGCTCTGCTCTGCGCCGCGAATGGACACTACTGGATTTTTCCAAAAGTGCGCCTGGCCGACATCGTCGAAGTTCATGCAGGTCTGGATCGCGCCGCCACCATGACTGCTTTCAACAGGATCCACGGAAAACATGTTCATTTTGTTCTCTGCCTCCCCGGTGATTACCGCATCGTCGCGCTGATCGAACTGGACGACAAAAGCCACACCCGCCGGGATAGGCAGGAGCGGGATCTCTTCGTGGACAAGGTTGCTTTAGGCGCGGGAATTCCCATTCTCCGAGTTCATATGGAAGGCGCCTACGACCACGAGTCCCTCGCACGACAGATCTCCGGACTCACCTTTGCCAAACAGCCAGCCTGAAAAACTGTATTTTCACCTTCAAAAGATGGACGTAACCCGTCCCTTGCGTATAATACAAAGCACTTAATTTTTACCGTCCGATGGAAGAAGAATTACCAGCCCCAGATCTACTCGCCGCCTTGATGCCTGTCCTCTTGATAGTCGGAGGTATCGTCATTGTTGTCATCCTCATTCTGGGTCTGGTCGCCCTTTTCACAAAAAAAGCACGGACGGAGGAAGATCCCGACCTGTCCACATCTTCACCTGCAAACTATCTCCCCTACAGCGAACTGCTCAGCCCTGCAGAAAGCCGTTTGTATGAGGCCCTCGTCGAAGCCGCCAAGGGGGAGTTATGGGTTTTTCCCAAAATACGCCTCGCCAACATCTTGCGGGCAGAAAAAGCCGTTGGCCGCTCTGCTTGGCAATCCGCCTTCAACCGGATCGCCCAAAGATCTGTCGATTTTACACTTTGCATCCCGGGAACCTACCAAATCGTGGCTTTGGTCGAACTGGACGATGGCACTCTTGATCGTGGCGAACAACAGAAACGCGAACAGCTGGTTGATGAAGTAACTGCCAGCGCCGGCATCCCCGTCCTGCACATCCAGGCCGAATCCAGCTACGACCCGGAAGAACTCGCTCAAGCCATCCGCGAGCTGACCGCTCCCCCATCCGAAACCTGAAACTCTTTTTGTTAAAATATTCCAGGCATACAACGAGTTCGAAAAGACAGGCTTCATCTCCAGCAGGATTGGAATCGGAGATCATGCAGACCGCCGGATTCCGCCCATCACCTGGGTCGAAGGAAAAGGCCGCATTTGGTGGAATCCTTCCCAGCCGTCCCGTGCGCTGTTGCGAAAACAAAAGCAGGTTGTAGGCTTTTCTCGTGCTGAAATGGAAACCATGGTTGTTTGCCCTCGTGGCCGGGACAGTTCTTTGGATCGCCGCTTTAGGAATCATCAAGATGATCCGCTCCGCCCGCGTGACGGCGGACAAGGTGGTGACTTTAATCGAAACACGGGCCTTGGACTCGATGCCGCTCACGGAACGTGAAAGCTTCCTTCTGGGGCTGGCTGAAAAAATGAACCGGATGGAATTTGAAGAACGCCAGAAGCTTCGCATGAACCGTTCCCTGGAAAATCTGGTCAAGAGCATGACGGAGGAGGAAAGACTGAAACTTTTTGAAGCCACCCTGCCCCAAGGCATGGACGAATTGATGGAAGCCCTGAACAAGATGACCCCTGAACAGCGTAAACGGTGGGTGCAACGTGGGCAGCAGGAACTTCAGGAGGTCAGTGACCGGGTGGCGGCCGGAGGAGAACCTCCAGGCGGACCTGTGAGTGAAGAAGTAGCCCAGCGCGTCACCCAGCAGGGTTTCCAAAGTTATCTGGAGAATGCCTCATCCGAAACCAAAATGGATCTGGCCCCGCTCATGGAGCAGATTCAATTGAACCTTCAGGGACTGAAAGGTCCATGATTTGTTCCATGAAAAATCCATTCCAACGGGACCTACAACAACAAGGCTTTACACTTCTGGAGTTGCTGGTGGTTCTTGGTGTAGTCGGGTTACTTGCGGCACTGGCCGGACCAGCCCTGGGAAAAACCCTCGCCAAATCCCGTCAAACGGCCTGCCTAAGCAACCTAAGGCAGATCGGGATCGGCCTTCAATCCTACCTCCAAGACAATGATGGCGATCTTCCTGCGATGAAGGCCATGCGCCTCGATAAAAACGAGGATGTTCCGGTAATGGACACCGTCCTTCTTCCTTATGTGGGGAACGATCCCAAACTATTCTCCTGCCCTGCTGACAAGACCGTCTGGGCGAAAAGCGGATCCAGCTATTGGTGGTATGAAACCCTTACGCTGAAAGAAAACGGCGAACACCATTACAAAAACCTTACCTTGGAATCCTTTTTTTTGGGCACAGGCGATCAGACGAAAATTCCCCTGATCCTGGATAAAGAATCCTTCCATCCCGCTCCCAACAAAATAAACGCACTCTATGCGGATGGCCATGTAGGCCCTCTGATTCCGGTCATGCCAAAATAGAATCCCCATGATTCAACTGGATAATCTAAACAAACGTTTCGGAAACCGCATGGCAGTGGAAAACCTTTCATTGGAGATCAAAGCCGGAACGCTTTATGGGCTCCTAGGACACAACGGAGCGGGAAAAAGCACCACTATCGGCATGATGTTGGGGCAAGTGATGCCGGATTCAGGGCGTGTTCTGCTGGCTGGTCATGATGTCCAGAAAAACCGGGCGGACGCCCTCGCCAATGTGGGAGCCATTTTTGAAACCCCCTCCTTTTATAGCTATCTCAGCGGCCGCCGAAACCTCGAGATCTTCTGCAGTTACAGCCGCGAGGTTTCCGCCCGTGAAATGACCGAGGCCATCGACCTTGTCGGCCTCGGGAAACGTATCGACGATCCGGTTCGCGTTTATTCCCACGGAATGCGGCAACGTCTGGCCCTGGCGCAGGCACTATTGCCCCGTCCGAAAATTCTGATTCTGGACGAACCCAGCGAAGGTCTGGATCCCGAAGGTATCTATGAAATGCGCGAACTGATCCGGAATCTCCATCAGCGCTATCAACTCACCATCCTGATCTGTTCCCATTTGTTGGCTGAAGTCGAGCAGATCTGCCGGGAGGTGGCGGTAATGCGGCAGGGGAAACTACTCTTTCATGGCGATTGGAAAGCTGCTTCGGGCGCGCCTTCACTCGAATCCTTTTACCTTCAGACTGTAAGAGCAGACCGGGAGAAACGATGAAACTTTTCCGCCACCAATTTTCTTTAGAATTACTTAAGCTCTTCGCGCGCAAGAGGAGTTACATCGGCTTCGGAGCCTTTCTGGTGGCTGAAATATTCATCCTGCTCCTGCTCCGCCTCAAACCGGCGGAGGAAGCCTTTGCAAAACTTCTGGAACAGAACGGCTTCGGATTTGACTATTACTTTTCCGGACTGACCCTGGCCTTCCTGATAATGGCCAACACGGTTTTTTTTCTGGGTTCATTGTATCTCTCCCTGGTGGCAGGCGACATGATCGCCAAAGAAGCGGAGGATGGAACCCTTCGCATGGTGCTCTCCCGGCCCGTATCGCGCCTGCGTGTATTGACAATCAAGTATCTCGCCTGCCTTGTTTATACGGCCTCGCTAATGTTTTTTATCGTGGTCACTAGTCTCATTGCAGGAGTTTCCTACCGGGGTTTGGGAGGACTATTTGTTTATGCTCCGCTCGAGGGCGTTTTCGGCATTTATGACACGGGCCCAGGCCTTCTCCGTTTCACCTATGCAGCACTGCTCCTGCCCTTTGCCACCTCAACCATTTCAACACTAGCTTTCATGTTTTCCTGTTTCAATATGAAACCGGCCACCGCCACCATTTTGACGCTCTCGCTCTTCTTCATTGATTTCGTGCTGAGATTAATCCCTTACTTCAAAAGTATCGAGGGTTACCTTTTGACCTATCATATGTCGACTTGGACCGGGGTCTTCCAATTCCATATACCCTGGCTGAAAATTCTGGAATCCTTGGTCTATCTTGGGGCTTTCAACATAACCTTTGTTATCATCGGGGCCGTCGCTTTCTGCCAGAGGGATTTCAAGTCCTAGCCTCCTGACCCCGAAAAGAATCCCCACTAGAATCCTTGCAGTCTGCCGACCGGGTAAGGTGTCTATTTTGCAGAATGCAGTTCTAGGGAAAAAATCCACGCACGTGGAATACAATGCAAATCACTCTTTCTGTGGGACTTGCATTATTTTAAATCCCAGTCGGCATGCTCTTTGTCTGGTTTGACTACGGGTCTGGCTGCCTTGGGACTGGGTTCGGCCGTTGGAGCCTGTATAGAAAAGCAAGGCAGCGCAACTCTGTAAAAACCTACCCTAATTCGTTGGGGCCCGCAGGAACATTTTTTTCTTCGGATTTGAGCTTGGAAATTTTTTCTGCACTATCCAACCATGTTGAAGTATTTTCAGACCGCCGTCTTTAGTCTGCTTTCCCTGGCAACAGGAAAGGCGGATGATTTGTTGATCGACGATTTCACCTACCCCTATGAGATGCACACCTTGCGGCTGTTCACACAGCAGCAGGAACTGAAGATGGCCTATGCGGAAGTCCAACCCAAGGGAAAAAAAGAATTGGGCACGGTGGTTCTGCTTCATGGAAAAAACTTCGGAGGATATTACTGGAAACAAACAGCGGAAGCACTCAGCGATGCCGGTTTCCGGGTCATCATTCCCGATCAGATCGGGTTTGGTAAGTCCTCCAAACCCGGAAGCTACCAATACAGTTTTCAACAACTGGCCGACAACACAAACGCCATGCTTCAACGTCTGGGTCACAGGAAAGTTCATCTCGTGGGCCACTCCATGGGCGGAATGATTGCAGTTCGCCAGGCCCTGATGTTTCCCACAGAGGTTCTCAGCGTGACCCTGGTCAACCCCATCGGCTTGGAAGACTGGAAGGCCAAAGGTGTTCCTTACAGGCCAGTGGATGGCTGGTATCAACTGGAACTGAGGCAGACGAGAGAAAGTCTCCAGGCCTATCAGACGGAAAATTACTATAATGGTCAGTGGCGCGATAGTTACCTGCCATCCCTCCAGATGTTTGATGCCTTCCGAAAAAGCCCGGAATATTCCCGTATGGCATGGAATCAGGCTCTCACTTATGACATGATCATGACCCAGCCTGTTTGTTACGAATTTCCACAACTCAGCCAGCCCACCCTCCTAATTATCGGGCAGCGTGACCGAACCGCTCCCGGCCGGGATCTTGCTCCGGATGAAGTCAAGGAATCTCTTGGCCGTTATCCGGAACTGGGTCGTGCAGCTGCCAGGGTCATTCCAAAGTCCAAATTGGTCGAACTCGAGGATGTCGGCCATGTGCCCCAGCTGGAGGCTTTCCCACGTTTCATCGAACCGTTGATTGACTTCCTCCGCAAGCCTGTTTGGGACAAGAAGAAAAAAGACTGATAACGGAACAAGGCGGTTCCATTTTCCACCTTTAGGTGTTCCGATTTTCGGCGTATTCTTACCCATACGTTTATCGATTACTCTATGTCTGGCTTTTCCCTGCCTTTACCTTCCCTTCAACGGACACGAAAACCACTCTCCTGACAAAACGAAGGTGGCACCGACACTCATCGCCTCTGGACTAGCTGGAAGCAAAGTCACCATGGCGAAGTAGAACGGAAAAGGACTCATCCGGTCAAACGCTCTTCCCAATCATGACACCGGTAAATTTCTTATGACGGGGAAAACCAACAGCATCCGGGCCCGGAATCTGAAATTCGCAGTGCCTCTCAGCCCCAGCCCCTCCACCCGCCCGGAACAGGTTCGGTGCTGCCTCCTCGGAGTGGCGCTGAACGGGGTCAAATTTGATCCGGGAACGGCAGAATTCTGGAACCACAATCGGGGTTCCGGTTGGAATAAAGAAGCCATCGTAAACGGCATAGGAAGGGTGGGACTGGGTTCCAGCATCGCCCCACACAACCCGATGGCAGCTATCATTACCACGGCATCCCCTTCGGTCTTGTCAAACAACTTGATGGAGACAACCACATGATCCGGATGGGCTGGGCGGCGGACGGCTTTCCTGTCTGCGAACCATGGGCCCACCAGAAAGCCGATGACGCCCAAACAGCACCATCGAAATAAAGTCGCGTTACCGACTGAAAAAAAGCCCGGGACCGGCAGGAAAAGAAGGGCCCGGTGGGCGCCATGACGGAACCTACACGGCTGATTTTGAATTTGTGAAAGGACCGGGGGACCTTGATACTTGCAATGAGAGAACGGGCGTAACTCCGGAGTTTCCCGATGGCATCTATTACTATGTTCTGACCCGCGATTTTCCCAACGTGCCGAGGCTCTTCAAAGGAAAACCTGACGACAGTTTCCTTCATCCGGTCCATTGGGGTGGAGGGCTCGCCAGACCCCCCGGAAACCGGCCTCCACCGCCTTTTTGAAAGATCTTTTTCCGTTTTCTACTGAACCCCGCCCGCCCGGATACTGCCTTTCAAATTCAACCAGGCAAAGATGCCAAGAATGATAGCCATGAAATACTCCCCGGTGGTATAAAACCAGTATCCCAGGGCGATGGCTGTAAGCAGACCAATGATACGGGCGGCTCTTTCAAAGCGGTATCCGATCAAATCGCGCAGGATCTGACCTCCGTCCATGGGCAAAATCGGAAGCAAATTGAATGCTGTCCATACAAGATTGACCTTCAGTCCAAACTCCAGAGCGGGAGCGATGGGAAGCAGGGAGAATTTTAACAGGATGTAACAGAAGCCCGCTGCCAGCAGGCTGGCCAGAGGTCCGGCCGTTGTGATCATCAGGTGCTGCCAGCGCGAAAATGGGCCTCCACCGAGGAAGGTGACACCCCCCAGCCCATGCAACTCAATCACCGGGCGTCCGCCCCAATAACGTGTAGCCAGGGCGTGACCCAGTTCGTGGGCAAGAATGGAAAGAAAAACAACCCCGACCCTCGCTAACAAAGGAACCCACTCTTCCGCCTGGTCAACTCTCAAACCGCCACTCAGCAAAAAAGCCGTCAGCCAGAAAAACAACTGGACACGCACCGGTATGCGGAAAATCTCAAGATTCAACATCCGCCCATACTTGCAGAGTCAACAGTTCTGTCAAAGCACTCTCTGCACTGACATGCCTCGCTTCCGGGTAACGCTCAATAAATTGATGCACCCAGTTGCCCAACTCCTGGCTGATGTCTGGTCGGATTTTGCACAGATCCTCCGGTTGCTCAATCAAATGGGCTTCAAGCGTTGCCTCAATGGTCGCCTTTTCAAAGGCGGGTTTCCCGGCCAATGCATAATAAAGAACATGTCCAAGGGCGTAGAGATCCGAACGCATCGTAGGTTCTTCACCCTGGAGAAGTTCCGGTGAAACAAATTCCGGTGTACCCAGAATTTCCTCCTGGGCAACTTTACCCAGACCGGCGTCTTTACCCGCAAAGCGGGCCAGCCCGAAGTCAATGAGCTTCACACGCTGTTTCCCGTTCCCGAGAAGCGTCAACATAATGTTGTCAGGCTTGATGTCGCAGTGGATGACAGATTGTGTGTGCAGGGCTTGGAGTCCCATCAGGGACTGGCGGGCAATTTCCACAAAATCAGTCAAGGCCGGAACAACGGAATCAATGATCTGCTGCAGATTAGGCCCGGTCACCAGTTCCATCACCTGATAATAACCGGCCTCATCATTGCCGGTGGCATACAGACCCATGACATTCTCATGCTGAACCAGCCGCAGACACTCGGCCTCATGTTCATTCAACCCCTCCTCTTCAATCGCCTCTTTGAGATCGTCCCGGAGTCTCTTGATCGCAACCGGGCGCAGGAGTTCATGATCCCAGCCTACATAAATATAGGCCAATCCTCCGCTGGCCAGAAGCTCATGCTGCTCATAGCGCCCCTCGATCAGTTTCGGTTTTGATGCCATAAGCTCTGTCAGTTCCTGAATCATACGCAAAAGTCTCTTTCTGCCAATGTCCTTCCTTCTCCAAGAAAGAGGCCACACCTGCAGTCTGCGCACACAGCGCTTGCAGACTGGTGGAAGGAGGTTAAACAAGAACCATGTCACGCCTCCCCGACCGTTTCGATCTGCTCGTCCGCCAGGTCCGGAAGGAAGCCGGGTCTCCGGAAAGGCAGATTGATTTCCTGATGGCGGCTTTTTTTGCCCTCAAAGAAGCCCACCTCCTCAATACCGGAAACGAAGCCACTCCCATGCCATCTTTTGTCGAACTGGACAACCTGATCCTGATGCCGGTTTTCAGTTCAGCCGACCAGGCAGATACCTACACTTCGGAACGTGGCCAGCGACAGGACCGGGATCCCCTCGGCCTGATTTCCCTGCAACCCCCCGCGTTATTGGAATACACCCGCGCGTTCAAAGACTACGGCTGTCATCATTGGATCATCAACCCGGGCCCCTACGGATTTATCGTTCCGGTGGAGGATGCGGAGACCTACCAGAAGCAACGTTTGAAATCCGGTGAAAAAAGCCATATCGGCTTCTGGATCCCGAATATGACCACGGAAGAAGAAGCTTTTTGGGAAGACCATGGGCTGTGATGTATCCGCCGCTCCGGAACAAACTTTCCTTTTCCCGATAAAACACTCTCTTTGATCCGGTTTTACAAAACCTGTACTCCCGGTAAGCTTTCCCCCTTGATCCCCCACGAACCACAGTTCATCCGCATCAGCGGGGCACGGCAGCACAACCTGAAAAATATTTCAGTCTCCCTGCCTCGTAATCAGCTTGTCGTTATCACGGGACCATCCGGTTCGGGCAAATCCTCCCTCGCCTTCGACACCCTTTTTGCCGAAGGCCAGCGGCGCTACATGCAGAGCCTGTCTTCCTACGTGAGACAATTTCTGGACCAAATGGAAAAACCGGATGTGGATTTCATCGAAGGCCTTTCCCCGACAGTTGCCATTGAACAGCAAAGCTCCAGCACCAATCCCCGTTCCACCATCGCCACCGTCACGGAAATCTACGATTATCTCCGCGTTCTATATGCCAGTTGTGGCCAGCCACATCATCCCCTGACAGGTCGATCCCTGAAAAAGCGAAGCCTTCAGGAGATCACCGACCAGGTCATGGATCATCCCGCTTCGGACCGTTTCATGATTCTTGCTCCTGTTGTGCAGAAGCAGAAGGGCGAGTTCCGTGACGTTCTGGAAAAATTAAAGAAAGACGGCTACCTGCGGGTGCGGGTGGACGGAACCATCCATTCCCTGGATCAACCGCCCAGACTGGATCCCAAAAAAATCCACACTATTGAGGTCGTGGTGGATCGCCTGAAGATTTCACCCGAGGGCCGGACCCGCACGGCGGAATCGATCGAGCTGGGATTGAAGTTGGGAGACGGTCTGATCCGCATCGTCTGGATGGGTGAAGGCGATGCCCTTTCTTCCGAGTGGCCGCTGAGCAATCAGAACTTCGATCCTGAAACCGGTTACCATTTTCCGGTTCTGGAGGCCCGCCATTTTTCATTCAACAGTCCCTTAGGTGCCTGTCCAACCTGTGGCGGCACGGGAACACACCTGCTCCCGGACGCCGACCTGATCGTGGTGGATAAAGATCTGACTCTGGATGAGCAACCACTCGGTCCCTGGCGCCGTGCCCCCAAACGGATGGCAGGTTATTACAAGGGCATTTTGCGGGATCTGGCCCGACATGCCGGAGTCCCAATAACCACCCCGTGGAGGGATGTTCCCGCAAATTTCCGGGATTTGGTCATGGATGGTTCCGGCGGGGAGGATCTGGACTTCCAGGTGATGAAGGCAGGCCGTCTGACCACACAATCCAAACCCTTCGACGGCCTGCTTCATTTCGTACAGAATCTTTACGATACAAGTGACAGCCCGCTGACCCGGCACCGCATGGCAGCATTCATGGGCAAAAGCACCTGCCCCGGCTGCAACGGTAAACGACTGAAAAAGGAAGTTCTGGCTGTAACCCTTGGAGAAAACACCCGTCCCCCAGCACCCAACATCGACGACTTCTGCCGCTGGACGATCACGGAGGCATCTGATTTTCTTAAATCACACCAATGGTCAAAAATCCAGGGCAGCATCGTCAAAGAGCTCCTGCAGGAAATCCAGTCGAGATTGAATTTCCTGAAAGATGTTGGCCTGGGCTATCTGAGTCTGAACCGGGAAACGGGAACCCTGTCAGGAGGTGAAATCCAGCGCATACGCCTGGCCACCCAGATCGGTTCAGGCCTGACCGGGGTGCTTTATGTGTTGGACGAACCCAGCATCGGTCTGCACCAGCGCGACAATGAGCGGCTGATCGCGACGCTGGAACGCCTCAGGGACATGGGTAACTCGGTGGTCGTGGTGGAGCATGATGAAGACACCATGGAGCGGGCCGACTATCTGGTGGACATGGGCCCTGGTGCGGGAGTTCAGGGAGGCAGGATCGTGGCGGAAGGAACAGCCCAAGAAGTAAAGGATCACCCTCTTTCCCTGACAGGCCGCTACCTCTCAGGCAGGCTGGGCATCCCGCTGCCGCGCAAACGAAAGGCTCCGCAAGGTGAATGGCTGGAAGTGATCGGAGCCAGAGAAAACAATCTGAAAAACATTTCCGCCCGGATTCCCATCGGCTGCTTTACCTGTGTCACAGGTGTGAGCGGTTCCGGGAAAAGCACCCTGATCAACGACATTCTCAGCCGCGCCCTCTTCCGGACTTTTTATCAGGCCAAGGAAAGGCCCGGCCAGTATGACCG
Source organism: Methylacidiphilales bacterium (assembly GCA_038250235.1). Lineage (GTDB taxonomy): Bacteria > Verrucomicrobiota > Verrucomicrobiia > Methylacidiphilales > JAAUTS01 > JAAUTS01. Next base: position 38,720 of record JBBSCO010000003.1, read on the forward strand.
GATCGAGGGACTTAAATACCTGGACAAGGTCGTGACCATCGACCAGTCCGCGATCGGGCGCACCCCACGCTCCAATCCCGCAACCTATGTCGGCGCTTTTGACGCCATTCGCGATCTTTACGCCCAGCTGCCGGCTTCGCGGATCCGCGGTTACCCCAAGGGCCGCTTCAGCTTCAATACCGCAGGAGGCCGTTGCGAACACTGTGAAGGGGACGGTTCCAAAAAAATCGAGATGCATTTCCTTCCCGATGTTTATGTGCCCTGCGAAGTCTGCAAAGGGAAACGTTTCAACCGCGAAACATTGGAGGTCACCTTCAAAAGCAAAAACATCGCCGATATCCTGGATCTCACCGTGCATGAAGCTCTGAATTTGTTCAAAAGTGTCCCTACTATTTCAGGAAAATTGGAAACACTGGCCAAAGTCGGACTGGGCTATCTGACTCTGGGGCAGTCCGCTACCACGCTTTCGGGAGGGGAAGCCCAACGGATTAAATTGGCTGCGGAATTGACGAAGCGGGCCACAGGCCGCACATGCTACATTCTGGACGAGCCAACAACCGGCCTGCATTTTGTTGATATTGAAGAACTTCTGAAAGTTCTCTTCCAACTTCGCGACCAAGGGAACACCGTCATTGTAATTGAACACCATTTGGACGTCATTAAATCTGCGGACTATATTATTGATCTCGGTCCGGAAGGGGGCGAGAATGGAGGACGTATTCTTGTTTCCGGAACTCCGGAAGAGGTAGCAGCATTTCAAGGTAGTCATACGGGAAGTTTTTTGGTAAAAAAGCTCGCAACTAAATATGGTAAAGGCACTTCCATCACAAGTTAACTCCTTTCACACAAAAGGATTCATCAAGGCTCCCTGCCTGAACAGGACTCTGGTGCATGTGCTGCTGCTGCTGCTGGCCATCGGACTCGTTTCCTCAGCCCAAGCCAAGCCCGGCGAAGGAGAGAAGAAGGCCCTGACCGTTGCCCAAAAAGCCTTTCAGGACTCCCAATATGACGTTGCCGCAATCAAGTTGCAGGATTTCCTGAAAGCCTATCCAAAAAGCGAATCGGCTGCGGAAGCTACCCTGCTGCTGGGTCAAAGCTTCTTTTTTCAGGACAACAAGGACAAGGCACTGGACATTTTCCAAAATAGTCCGGCCACAACCACTGAAGAACTGAAGGGGGACTTTGCGTTCTGGAAAGCGGAAACCCTGCTGATCCAGGAAAAATGGGATGCCGCAGTGGAAAGCTACCGCGCTTTCGTTAAATTATATCCGGGAAACAGCCACCTGAATGAAGCCCTGCTGCATCTCAGCGGTGCCCTCTTGGGCAATGGCAAACCGGAGGAGGCCAAAGAGGTTCTGCTACCCCTCATGGCCCTGAAAACTACCGACAAGCAACGCCATCCCGCCGTTCTCCAACAGGCCCGTATTCTGGCTTCGACCGGCAACTATGCCGAAGCCGGAAGCCTGTTGATTATGCTATTGAACGAAAAGCTGGAGCGCAGTGTGCTTTATCCGGCAGCCTATCTGGCCGGAGAAGTCAATCTACAGGCCAAAGAGTTCAACGATGCCCAAAAGAATTTCCGTCTGATCACCAATGATAGCCGGGCCTATCCAAAAAGTCTCGTTGCCAAAGCCTGGCTGGGAAATGGCGCTGCTTTCGAAGGAGAACAAAAATGGGGCCAGGCAGCGGAAGCCTACGAAAAAGCCCTCGCCTTTTCTGACGATCCTGCACTGGTGGAAAGCTCCGTGATACGTTTTTTGAGTGCCCATACCAAAGCCTCGACCCTGGCCCAGGGAACGTTGAAAGTCCGGCAGATGGCGAGAAATCCCAAAGAAAAAATCGGTGCCCTGGGATTTTATGCCATCGGGAAATTTTATTTTGACGCCAAGAATTACGATGCGGCCATTTCCGAAATGGACAATTTCATCAGCAGCAATCCCGACTCCAACTGGGTTCCTACAGCGCAACTCCTGATCGCTGACTCTCTCTACCAGAAAAAAGACACTGCCGCCGCCGTCACCGCTTTTAACGAACTGGTCAAACAAAAGAAAAACAAAGAAGCTTCCCTTCAGGCCAGACTGCGGCTGGCCGAAATCAGCTATGCTGAAGGGGATTTTCCGGGAGCAGCGGAGAACTTTCTGGCCGCCTCCCAATCGGATGCCGGCAATCTGGCAGAAGGTGCATGGTTCCGCGGTTTGATTTCCCTGGCAAAAGGGGGGAATCTGGAAGAGTTCAAAAAACAATTCAAACTGTTCGGCGACAAATTCCCGGGCAGCCCCAGAAAGAATGAACTGCTCCTGGAGCAGGCGGCCTTGTTAGACCAATCAGGAAAAGGTGCCGAAGCGCGGAAAATCTATGAAACCGTGGCGGCAGAGTCGGCAGACAACAAAGCCGAAGCCCTGCTCCGCCTGGGTCGTTCCGCCATCCAGGCGCCTGTGGACTATGAAAAAGCCATCCAAACCCTGACGGCCTTGGAAAAAGACTACCCGGACTATCCACATCTTGACCAAGCCGTTTCCATGCGGATCAGAGCCCAGGTGGAAAACCTCCAATTCAAAGACAAAGAAGCCGAGGGAAGGAAGGAATATCAGAAATTTATTACCCGTTTCCCTGATTCACCGGAAATTCCACAGATCACGCTGCAGTTGGCCCAGTCCTATTCCAATGAAGGAAACCATGCCGAAGCCCAGGTACGCTTCGAAAAACTGGCCGCCGATTTCCCCAAAGCCAAAAACAACATTGCCGACTTTGCCCTCTACTCAGCAGGAAGAAGTGCCATGGCCCAGAGCGAATTCAAGCAAGCCGTCGCCATTCTTGAAAAAATCCCGCAGGATTCCCCCTTTAAAACGCCCGCGCGGCTGGCTCAGGTCCGTTGTTACATGTTTCAAAACAACTACCTCGACGCCATCCGGATCTGTGATTCCATTCTTCTGAACAGGAAAGAGGACGACGCGTGGGTGGAGGCTTCCATCCGCAAAGCCAATTGCCTTTACACTCTCGCGGCGGAAGATACCCAAAAATATCTTCTTGCCCTGGAGGTGACCTCCAAAGTTTTTGCTTCCAAGGAGGCCGCAGTCCACCAGCGCAATGAGGCCGGTCATTTGAAAGGCGCCATTCTTCAAAAATTGAACCGCGGCAGCGAAGCCATGGAAGCATACCTTGATGTGGTTTACAGCCAGGTTCTGCCGACCGAAATCACCGGACAGACGCAACATCCTGAGTTTTACTGGTTTATCAAGTCCGGCCAAGCAGCCGCCAGCATGCGCGAAGACAAAGGGGATGTTCGCGGAGCAGTTGAAATTTACCATATCCTGGAAAGGCTTGGGGATCCAAACCGAGAGGAATTCCGCCGTAAAATCGAATCACTTAGGTCAAAAAACTTCCTTTACGAAGAATCATAACGATTACTTTCATCGACCATAAGGCGATCTCATTGACTTGCCTCAAGGCTCTTTTATACTAAGGAAGTGGAAGATTCATCAATCCTGGTAGGTCAGGAAGGGCAAACGGGAACCGCCCGGGTTATCGGGAAGGGTTCTTTTAAGAACGCCCGACACCTCGCCAAATATGTTGAGAAGGCCTCGCAGGCTGGCATGAGGGATCTTGTCATCGACCTTCAGGATTGCATTCACATGGACAGCACCTTCATGGGGGTTATGGCAGGACTCGCTGCCGGACGACGTAAGGAAACTCTTTCCACCACCCGGGTCATTAACACCAACGCCCGCAACCTTGAACTTCTTCAAACTCTGGGTCTGGATCGTATTCTGTCTATCGAAGCCAATGCGCCTGCGTCCTCTTCTGGGGATTTCAAACCCCTTGACCATGCCGACACTGAGGACAAGCAGGAGGTCGCGCAGACTATGCTCCAGGCCCACCAAAACCTGGTGGATCTTGACTCCCAAAATGCAGCCAAATTCCAGGATGTGTTGGTTTATTTAAAAGATAAACTCGGGATCAGTGACTCCGCCAGATGAAGTCCGCCCACGCTTTGGCTCCCCCGATGATACCATGATTTTCATTGTCACGTTCTTTATTGCCCTGATTGTTTATTTGTCATGGGAACTGAAACGTTCCCGCGATGAAAAGGATAATCAGGCCCGGATCTTCACCAAACTTCAGGAAGAAAAAAAAGTCATTTTTGATCTGCTTAACGATCTGGGCGAAGCCTTTTCCGAAGAAGTCGACCGGCGCCAACTGCTCAAAATCATCCTGGACTCCAGTATTAGCGTCACCGGGGCGCGAGGTGGCGTGGTCTACCTCCTCAATCCCCCGAAAAACCAACTGTTGGCCGAAGCCGTCTGCGGCATGTTTCCTCCCCCTCTGCCCCTGCCGCGTGAAGCCGAGAGCAAGATCGTAACCCGGGAGGAATACCTGGAAACAGTTCTCCGCAATGAAGCCATCCCGGTCCAATCAGAGAATATTCTGATCCAGGCACTGCAGGATGAAAAAGGGTTTCTCCTCGAAGACACAACCGAGGACAACCGTTTTCCGGCTTTTGAAGAACCCACCCTCCGGGTAAAAAGCTACATCGCCATCCCCTTGAGGTATCGTTCGGAAAAATACGGCGTCCTGGCCCTGGCCAATCCCGTTCATGAAGGCGGTTTCAGTACAAATGATTTCGATATTGCACGCTCCATTGCCTACCAGGCCTCATTCTACCTTCATAATGCCACCGTGTTCAGTCAATTGGCAGAAAAACAACGTCTGGACCGGGATTTGGAGGCCGCCCATGAAATCCAGCGCATTCTGCTGCCGGAAAAATGCCCGACCATTCAAGGCTATGAAATCGCAGCCATGAACATTCCCGCCCAGCATGTGAGCGGTGATTACTACGACTTTGTCAACGTTGACGAAAATCGTGTCGGGATCGCCATCGCGGACGTTTCCGGAAAAGGTGTTCCTGCATCCCTGATCATGGCCATGTGCCGCACAGTACTAAAAAACCAGGCCGCCGGTCGCCACTCGGCGGCCGATGTGCTCCGCCATGTCAACAGCATCCTATATCCGGATATCCGCGAAGACATGTTCATCACGATGGCCTATGCAGTGCTGGACTTCAAAAATCATACCCTGACCCTGGCCAAAGCCGGTCATGACGCGCCCTTGATCTACCAGGCAGGCGATGTCCCGATCCAAAGCCTGCAGGCCCCGGGAATCGCGCTCGGCATTGACAGCGGTGAAGTCTTCGATACGGTAGTTTCTGATCTGGTCATTTCTCTCAAACCGGAAGATACCGTCCTGATGTACACGGACGGCATCAATGAAGCGGTGGATGCCGAAGGGCTGGAATTTGGCAAGGAACAGATCAAAAGTGCCATGAAAGCCGGCGCACCCGGCGGAGCGGCCTACCTCATCCAGAATGTGGTTGAACGTGTTTGCCGTTTCCGCGGCGAACAGGAACAAAATGACGATATCACTCTGGTAACCATCAAAAGAAAATGAAAAAAACAGAGAACGACAACGAAACAGCTTCCATGAATGGACCCATGGAAAACAGCGAGCCGGTAGGGGAAGCCGGACCGGATACTGAAACCCAGATCGCCCAACTTCAGGAAAAGCTGCTCCGTCTTCAGGCAGACTTCGATAATTACCGCAAACGGATCGCACGGGAAAAAGAGGATTCCATCCGCTTTGCCAACGAAGGTCTGCTTGAACAATTGCTGCCAGTCATTGATAATTTTGAATTGGGCTTAAGTGCAGCTGAAACAGCCACGGACGCAAAATCAATCGCCATGGGCATGCAGATGGTGAAATCCCAGCTCAAACGTTTCTTGGAAGACTGTGGCGTGCAGGAAATCAATGCCACAGGAGCCCTGTTCGACCCCAACCTGCACGAAGCCGTTTCCCAGGAACCATCCACTGAAGTGCCGGACGGAACCGTGCTGGCCCAGCGGCGTAAAGGTTACAAGCTCCGAGACCGCCTTCTGCGCCCCGCCATCGTCGTGGTCGCCCACACCCCCGCAGCGGAAGCGGCCACAGAACCATTCAGCTCCTGATTGCCCCCATCCAGGAAAGTCCACATGAGCACTCAAAAAACCCGGCGCGATTACTATGAAATTCTTGGAGTGGCCAAGGCAGCCAGCGAGGATGAAATCAAAAAAGCTTACCGCAAGATGGCGATTAAACTCCATCCCGATAAGAATCCGGGCAACAAGGAAGCTGAAGAGCAGTTCAAAGAACTGGGTGAAGCCTACGAAGTGGTCAGTGATCCGGACAAACGGGCCGCCTACGACCGCTACGGACACCAGGCCTTCAAGCAGGGTGGTGCCGGCTCAGCCGGCGGAGGATTCCACGATCCGTTTGATGTTTTCCGCGAAGTCTTCGGGTCCGGTGGAGGGAATGTTTTCGGGGATATTTTTGAGCAGGCCTTCAACGGTGGCGGCGGTGGCTCCTCCCGCCAGGGCCGGGGATCGGATCTCCGCTACGATCTGGAAATCACACTGGAAGAAGCCGTGCGGGGCTGCGAAAAAGAAATATCCCTGCGCAAGTTCGAAGAATGTGATTCCTGCTCTGGATCCGGTGCTGCTGCCGGCTCCAAAAGCTCAACCTGCGGCACCTGCCGGGGTGCCGGACAGGTTGCTGTTTCACGCGGATTTTTCTCCATGGCCCAGACCTGCCCTACCTGCCGGGGCACAGGCGTCATCATTGAAAAACCCTGCACCAAGTGCCACGGCGAAGGCCGCTCAGAAAAAACGTCCAAAATCAAAATCCGCATACCGGCCGGGGTCGATTCCGGCTCACGGCTTCGGTCTTCCAGCCAAGGTGAGGCAGGAACCCGTGGAGGGCCTTCTGGAGACCTGTATATCGTCGTCCACGTCAAAGAACATGCAGTCTTTGCCCGGCAGGAATCGGATCTCTACTGTGAGGTTCCTATCAGCTTCGCCAAAGCGGCCCTGGGCGGGGAATTAACCGTTCCAACATTGGAAGGCAAAGCTTCCGTCAAAGTCCCGGCTGGCACACAAACAGGAAAACTGTTCCGCTTACGGGGAAAAGGTGTTCCAGATTTGCGGGGTCATCATGCCGGTGATCTAAACATCCGGCTGATCGTGGAAGTCCCAACCAAACTGAATTCGGAACAGAAAAAGAAACTGGAGGAATTCGCCGAACTTTGTAACGACGAAACCCATCCTGATTCGAAATCGTTTTTTGAAAAAGCCAAAGAGTTCTTCACTTAGGAACATCCAATCTCAATGTCCATTCCCCGTTTTTATTGCCCTTCTCTCACTGACAACATTCTAAACGCCGAGGAATCGCACCATGCACTCAGCGTGCTCCGCCTCAAGGAAGGGGATTCTCTGAGCCTTTTTGACGGAAAAGGAACCGAAGCCAAAGCAAGGGTGGTTCAATCCGGGCGGGCTCCCCTACAATTCAAAATCATCACCCAGTCACGTAATCCTCCCCCAAATTTCCATCTCATCCTCGGCCAGGCCATCCCCAAAGGAAAGTCCATGGATTTTATCATCCAAAAAAGCACGGAGTTGGGAGTTGCCACTATCGCACCCATTTTGTCGGATCGCAGTGTGGTTCAGTTGGATGAGGATCGTAATGAATCCAAACAACAAAAATGGAGCCAAACCGCTCTGGAGGCCTGCAAACAATGCGGACAGAATTTTCTGCCTCAAATCGGGCCAGCCCGCAAACTGGTTGATTTTCTTGAACACTACCGGAAATCACCCGCCCTCAAGCTCATCGCCTCCCTCCAGCCGGGGGCAAAACTTTTGCGCAGCACCTTGGCAGCGGCCAAACTAAACGGGGCAGATACCGGGGAAGTGATTTACCTGATCGGTCCCGAGGGAGATTTCACCCCCGCCGAAATAGGTTTGGCTCTGAGCGCGGGCTATCTACCTGTCAGCCTGGGACCCAACATTCTGAGAACAGAAACCGCAACTCTTTTCCTCACGAGCGCACTCCTTTACGAATTTCAATCCTGACAGGCCTGGTCATACGGACCGGGATTCAGGCCTCAGCTTTAACCCAGCGCTCAATCCGGTAACCCTCCGCCACCTCGACTATTTCCCCCGGAGTTAAAAAATCCTCAAAGGCTGGCAAGGTGGTATCGCCCTCGTATTCCGCATGAACGCGGGTAAGCAAAAGCTCGTCGCAGAGAGGGAAAAACTGGCGGTAGACCTCGGCACCACCGCAGACAAAGACCAGTGGTATCTCGAGTTGACGGACTTCCTCAACGTTCCTGAGTAGGCGTATCCCTTCCTGCGGCGACAGAGTGCTGCTCAGGATCAGATTGATGCGATTGGGAAGGGGGCGGCCCAGACCCTCATAGGTCGTTTTTCCGAACAAAATGGCGTGTCCCATCGTGGTTCGTTTAAAAAACTTTAAATCCCCCGGCAGATGCCAGGGAAGTTTTCCGTCTTTGCCAATCACCCTGTTTTCCGCCATGGCGGCAATAGCCACCAGCTTCGGACCGTTTCCTGGGGGATTCATACGGCGATCGGGGCCTTGATGCCAGGATGCGGATCATAACCGCTCAATGTGAAATCCTCATACTGAAAAGCAAAAAGATCGGTCACGGCCGGATTCAATGTCATTTTCGGGAATGGCCTTGAATCCCTGCCAAGTTGGAGTTTGAGCTGTGCCTCATGATTCAGATAGACATGGGCATCGCCGAAGGTATGGACAAATTCCCCAGGCTCATAACCTGTCACCTGCGCCATCATCATGGTTAAAAGGGCATAGGAGGCAATATTGAAGGGAACACCGAGAAAAACATCCGCACTGCGCTGATAGAGCTGGCAGTTGAGTTCTTTTTTGTCCGGATCCACGTAAAACTGGAAAAGGGCATGGCAGGGTGTGAGTGCCATCCGATCCAGTTCTCCGGCGTTCCAGGCATTGACGATGAGACGGCGGCTCCATGGATCCTTGCGGATCGTATCGAGCACATTTTGGATCTGATTAACCACGCCTCCGTCCGGGTTTCTCCATCTGACCCATTGCGCCCCGTAAATAGGGCCCAGATCCCCTTTTTCGTCCGCCCACTCATTCCAGATGGAGACCCCGTTTTGCTTGAGATAGGTCACGTTGGTATCGCCATTGAGAAACCAGAGGAGCTCGTAAATGACGGACTTCAAATGCACTTTTTTTGTAGTGATGAGCGGAAAGGATCCGCGCAGGTCAAAACGAAGCTGTGCTCCAAATATTGAACGGGTCCCGACACCGGTGCGGTCACGGCGTTCGCTTCCGTTTTCCCACACATGGCGCAGCAGATCCTCATAGGTTTGAAGGGATTGACTCATGCGTATTAGGGAATTAAACAGGCAAACAGACAAAGCGCAAGAGATCGCACTCAGACCCCATTCAACAGCCTCATGGCCAGAAAAGGTGGGAGCCCGGCATTGAGAACCTCATCGGCAACCTTTAAAACCGGATAACGGACACGGTAGAATTCGACCACCTGTTTTTCGTTATCATAAATAACATAGGAGGCTTTGGGCTCTTTATCCCGCGGTTGTCCCACCGATCCCACATTGATCAGGTATTTGATTTTTTTCTTTAAAGACAAACTGGAAGGCACTGAAATGCCACGCGCCTTCCTGCCGTCAAAGCGGTGAGCCCTGACCTGGTGGGTATGCCCAATAAAGCACAGAGGTTCCTGCTGAAATCTGAAGTGTTCTTCCGCAGAATGAATCGTGGTGACATAGCCCCATTCTTCCGGCTGATTCAAACTTGCGTGAACTGCCGTAAAGCCTTTGTAATCCATGCGTAGGGGCAGATTCGTCAGCCAGGCCCGCTGGGTGCCCGATAGATTGCCACGGGAATATTCCAGACCGGCACGGGCCATGGGATTATACCATTCCAGTGCGGCATCGTTCGAAGCATAAAAATCGTGGTTACCCATGACAACATCCGCCCCGGTATCTATGACTCTGTTGAGACACTCCGAAGGGCGGGCATTGTACCCGACAATATCCCCCAGGCAGATCAAGTGATCAATTTTTCTAGCACGCATATCGCTTAAAACAGCTTCCAACGCCAGAAAATTGCTGTGAACATCACTAAAGAGGGCGACCCGCATTCCCACAGTTCATCGCATAAGTTCCTCCATTCAACAACTGTATTAGGGCCTGTTAACTTATAAAAAGGGGTGCCGCTGGAGTCGGGCAGGCTTCCAACCAAGGCACGAGGAGGGAAAAGGTCGTCTATACCCGTGACCGGCGGGTTCTGCCAAAGGCAGCTTCGCCTGTGGCAGACAACACAGGGTGGGAGCCTGCCCGGCCCAGCCCGGAGGATTTGCCCCAGAAAGGCCTCAAGCTGTGGTGGATGCTTAGTCACCCCCGGAGAATTTCGATGTTTTCCTCCTCCGTCCTGCTTGAAGTCTTTCTGGGAAAAACAGCAACCCATTTTATTCACTAACAGGCCCTAATTCTTTTCATCTTGAAAACAAACAACAGGGGAAAATTCATTTTCTTGCTTTTTCCTTGGGACGGCGTCTTATAGTTTGGTTTCTTGGTCTTCATGTTTTAATCCAACTATTATGGCAAATGCAGTACTCCTAACTTATCTGGAGCAGTTTGGTCCCCAAAGGGCCAACGGTATTTTGAGTATTCAGGATCCCCTAAGCGGGGAGGACGGATCTATTTGCATTGCAAACGGCGTCATCGTTTCAGCCGGAACCTACAAGCTCAAAGACCTGAATGCTGTCTTTGCCATGATGGCCTGGGAAGACGCCTCTGTCCTCTGGTTGGAAGGAATGAGCCCTCCCCTGCTCAGCTGCAACATCCAGCCCGATCTGGCCATCTTTGAGTTCGTGCAACTCGAAATGGAACATGGCTCAGCCCGGGCCGTTCTTTCCTATGTCAGCAGTATAACAGAGGATCATTCCCCGAAAAAACGCAAAACCATCCGTCTTCCGGATCTGTCCAATTTTAGCATCCACCTGCAAGTTGATACGGACAGCCAGGAGAACTTTGATTTTGAATTGCGGGAAGGCAATCAATTAATCGGCAAAGGGAGTGATTGCGACATCATTATTGCCCACTCTTCCATTTCCCGCCGTCATTGCCAGGCGGCCCTGGTGGATCGCACCATCACCTTCACAGATCTGGGATCCACCAACGGAACCTACGTCAATGGACAACTGATCCACCAAGAGTTCGTGGTGCCCGGCGACAAAGTAAGCCTGGGATCCGTTCATTTCACCGTGGCAGCACGGCTCAGACGAAATCTTTCCAATGATGTGATGCCCACATCGGTTCCTGTTACCCCCCAGAACTCCGCGACCATGAAAATTCCAAAAAAGAGCAAAGCAGTTCATTGGCAAAATCTGGCGGGAGATTCCTCCAACGATAAAAAGGGAAAACCCGATAAAAGCATTATCCGGCGTTTTCTCAAAAAGAACCAATAACCCCTGGGGATCCGACCCCCTTACCCGGCCCACTGTGGATGCCTTTCCAGTTGCTCAAGCCAGACATCCGCAATTGGACCTGCGGCCTTTCCATCCTCCAAAAGAGGGCTTGCTGAAGTCGAGCGCTTCACCTTTGCCAGCCAATCACGTCCGAACGGCTTCCGAAGCGCACCGGCCTGACTAGCTGCGAGTGTCGTTTCCTCTTTCTCTCCCAGACCTACCCCCGCCCCGAGATACCACCCGGCCAAGGCCATCGTCACACGCACCACGGTAGAACGGGTGTGTAGCACGACAAGGCAGGGATGTTCTCCCATCTGTTCTTTAAGCTTTTTCCAATGTCCAAGGGAATAAAGTCCGGGGGACTTCGGGGCGGAATAAAGATCATACATAATCAAGTCCGGTTTTCCCAACCCGGGGTTCGTACAGGTCGTACGAAAATCGCCTTGATGGAATTTCCAGTAAAAGTGTCTTTTGGCCCTGTGGATAAGCAGGGCCTGATCTCTCATCATTTGTTCCCAATCCAGATCCTTGAGATACGAAAAGGACGCGGGGTGTTCTTTGACGTGGCTGAGAGCAAAGGACAAGGCTCCCCAGTCTGTGTCGAAACTCTCGACATCAAGATCCCCGTAAGCACCTTCCGACCACGCCTCAAACACGGCGGTAAGGTTGGCAGCGGCCCCCAATCCGACATCCCAGACCGTTTTTTTCCCGGTTGAGGGCAAGTTCCAACAGCTACCTAGAAAGGTTTGTTCGACATAAAGCTGCCGGGCCTCTTTCATGGCACCGATAACCGGATGAAAGGTCTCACCAACGCGTTCATCACGCAAGGTCACCTGCCCGTCGGCCAGCACCTTGAGGCTGTAAGGACTTTTTTCTTCGGAAGATACAGTCGGTATTGACGAGCCCCCCCCAGGTTCTTTATTCCTATCTGATGCGAACCCGTCTGATTTTTCTTTCATATCTGATTTCGCCCCTTTTTCTGCATGCGGCTGGCGCCCCAAAAACGGAGCCAGTAGCCAAGGCCGACTATCCCAAATATCTCTTCATTTGTCTCACCACTCAAAAAGCCAAACTCATCCGTGAGAACAAAGTGGTCTGGGAGAGCATTCTCTCCAGCGGCCGGACCACTAAAGAAACGCCGATCGGCACCTTTAAGATCACAGACAAATACGAAAAATGGGTTTCAACCATCTATAATGTTTCCATGCCTAATTTTCAGAGATTCAACCACGGTGCCATGGGCATCCATGCCGGTCCTTTACCCGGTTACCCCGGATCAGCCGGATGTATCCGCCTTCCGGAAGACAAATCAAAGGAACTCTTTGCCCTGACCACCATCGGCCTTCCGGTCGTGATTACCGGCGAAGCACCTCCCTTTGAGTATTTCAAAGCAAAAATTCTGCGGGCCAAACGGGACAAAAACTCCCCTTACGCCAGACGCGGTACTGCCACCAGAATCAAAACAGCTTCCTACGTCGGCTCGGTCTCCACCTCCGCACCCGCTCCCTGACTAGCTTGGATTCGTCAGGGTTTTCTCAGTTTCTGGGCAAAATCCACCATGTCTTTGGAACTGATCCGGACTTCGGTGATCGCACCCTTTTCCATGGCGAAAGAGGCAAAACCTTTTTGATCCTTACGGATGAAGCGTCGCAGAGAGGAATTGGATTCAAACGGCTCCCACTGTGAACCTTCCGCATTGGCGGAAAGAATAGCCATGGCCAGGGGTTCCGGGATGGGGATAACCAGCGGTTTCTCTCCATCCTTCGGCGTCTCCTTCAGGCGGACATACTGTTCCAGTACAGACTCCTTGCCTGTAAGCAACACCGTGATCATCAGATCCTTGTTAATATAAACATGCTGGCGGAGATCCCCCACTCCAGCCGGATTCTGCTGGAGAGGTTTGCCAAAACGTTGCTCCAATTTTTCCGGAGAATCACCCAACCTGGCGTGTAGGATAGAGGTTCCCGTCAGACAAACCGCCAAAATAAGTGCCTGCTTCATCATAGGACAGTCAATCCCTGAAATTATTGAAGTCAATCCCTACCGGAAGATCCTTTGATTTCAACAAAGCCATGATCGATTGGAGGTCGTCGCGGTTTTTTCCGGTCACACGGATTTTCCCGTCCTGGATCTGGGCCTGTAGTTTCATACCGCTACCCCGGATTTCGCCAACGATTTCCTTGGCCGTTGCCACTTCAAATCCCTGCTTAAGGGTCAGCACCTGACGCGCCCGCCCTACGGAAGAAACTTCCAGTTTTCCATGGTCAATATTTTTTAGCGATACGTCACGTTTGGCCAGTTTGCCCAATACAATTTGAGCCAGGCCCTGCAGTTTGAACTCCTCGTCCGCCGTCAACACCAGCGTGTTCTTCTCTTCCACAATATCCCAGTTGACCCCTTTGTAATCAAAGCGAGTCTGCAATTCCTTCCGGGCCTGCTGGATGGCGTTTTTTACTTCGGCCAGATCTACCTCAGAGACAACATCGAACGATGGCATAGAATTCAAGCGTACGTGAGACCCGCCCTCTTGGCAAGCGCAGGACGGGGAAACTCAGCTTCCTTCAGGATGATCGCGAAGATACTCGTGCAGCAATTTCTCTGCCTCCACCACATCCTCATGGGCGGAACGCCGTCTGTGGTATCTTCTTTTGATGATATCCAGAAACATTTCCAACTCCACCCTGTTCGGTTTCCGGTCATAATCCCACAGTTCGGCATCCCGTTCCTTGAATTGGAACTTGAACTTGCCTCCAAAAGGATTGACCCGGATCTCATATTTCAGTCCGTCATCCCGCCGCATATTGAATTCGATATCACGCCTCATCTTTCACTCCTTGGATGAACCAACCTATAAATCTTCTTGGAAAAGAAAAGCAAAGCCTTATTCTCTCCTGATGCATCGCCCCATTTTCCTCTGGCTCTGCTGGCTCGCCCTCGCTTCCAGCCCGTTCCATTCGATCCAGGCCCAGGACGCCATCAAAAACATTACCGAGGAATTCAATTTCCTGAAGGAAAATGGCGAACGCGAGGTGGTCAAGACCACAAAAAGCGGTCTCCAATACGAGATTCTCAAATCCGGCAGCGGGAAAACCCCAACTCTCTCCAGCACGGTGGTCACCCATTATCGCGGTGTTACCCTGGCTGGCAAAACCTTCGACAGCTCCTATGAACACGGCAAACCTTCCACCTTTCCCGTGAAGGCAGTGATTTCCGGATGGACCGAAGCTTTGCAGCTCATGAAAGAAGGCGACAAGTGGAAGCTCTACATTCCGAGCAAGCTGGCCTACGGTTCCGAAGGAAAACCTCCCACGATCGGGCCCAATGAGTTGCTCATCTTTGACCTGGAATTGATCGAAGTAAAATAAGCCTCCGTCAGCCAAGCCCTTATTTTTCCCAGATCTTGATTCCCTTCATCTGGCGGGCGGTTCCCGTCACCAGATGGATGACCGCTTCCTCACCGGTAATGACCTTGTCCCCGGTTCTGTACTCGAATCCGCCATAGACACGTATTTCCCTCTCGTTGATCTGGTCGGCAAAAGTCGCTTTAAGCACTGCATCGCCACCGCGACCGTCCTTTGACCGGATAGGAATTTCCAGCCCAATAATCGAAGGGGATTGATCGGTCTGGATGGTTGGTCCTTGCAGATTTGGCACGGCATCGACACCGCTTTGCTGGTACCAAAAAGATGAAAACCAGCCGGCGACAAATACCAGGGCGGCCGCAGACAAGTAAGGTAAAAAGGCTTTCATACGGGAATGGAATGCTTTCCAGAATCCAACACAACACCATCAGCAACGGATACCAAGCAGAAAGAACGTGAAATCATAAGTACAAATCCGTGGCAAATGCCCGGTCAACACAAAAAAGGCGCGGAATGATCCGCGCCTTTCCGTGAAAAGTTTTTGAAAACTTGACAGTGAGTCCGGAGAACTCAACGACGTCCGTAATCGCCACCGCCACCGCCGCTGCGGCCACGCCCACCGCCACCGCCACCGCCACCGCCGCCGCCACCGCCGAAGGAACGACCACCGCCGCCGCCGCCGCCGCCGCCGCGTGGTCCACCGTAACCGCCACCACCACCGCCACCGCCACCGGGGCGCTCTTCTTTTGGACGGGCTTCGTTGACGGTGAGGTCACGCCCGGCGAAGTTTGTGCCATGGAGTTTGTCAATGGCAGCCTGGCCCGCTTCAGCGTTGTCAAAGGTGACGAACGCAAAGCCACGGGAACGGCCTGTCATTTTGTCTTGGATCAGATGGACGTCCGTAACGGTGCCATGCTGGGAAAACAAATCTTCAAGATCGTTTTCCGTCGTGTCGAAGGACAGATTGCCTACATATAATTTCATGCTCATGATGATAGTTTTTCTTACCGATCCGCCGCTGCTATCTAAGATGTTCCCGACTGCCGGGTTTCAAATCATCACTGAACACTCAGCTGACAATCCACCAACCTACTCGCTGCTAACGATATCTAAGGCTCTCTACTGACAGATTCCAGGATTTAAGCAAGTCTGAAATTGACTGGGGCCGGGCCACGCCAGAGGTTCCCCCCCGCTTTAAAACCTGTTCCGCTTGTAAATAACCCTGCTTTGCCATCCCGACACCAGCATCATTCTCACTTGCCATAGGGGCTGTTCCACGTGACATTGCTTCGGTATGCGATTGATCAACGCTCTTTGGTGTTCTTTTTACTCCGGCCCCCTTTACCGCGACGTCTTTACAAAATGGCGGGGAATCGGCTTGATGTATCTCTGCCTGCTATCCCTGATCCAAACCATTGTTTCCACGGCTTACCTCGATGGCCAGTTGGATTTGTTCATTCGTGATTATACGCCTTCGATCGTCCAACAAATCCCCAAAATCACCATTCGCGACGGCAAGGCTTCCACTCCTGATGAGAAACCTTATTCCATCGTCGACGGGCAAACAGGTGCCCGCATCGCCTTGATCGATACCAGTCTGGAGCAGCCCCCTGCCGAGCCGGGCTTGACTTCCTTTTTTGTGGGAAAAAAAAGCCTCTATGTTTTCAACAAGGCAGGTAAAGTCCAAACCATAGATTTTCCAGTTTCCGAAGAGATAGTTCTTGATCAGGCCCTTTTTGTTTCCCTTCTAAAATTCATATCCTCCTGGGGCGCGCTTCTGCTCTCCCCTTTTTCGCTGGCCGGGAATCTGGTAATGATGGCCGTGACGGCCATCTTCTTTTCTTTTTTTGCCTGGATCAATTTCAAATCCGCTGCAGTCACGGCTCCTTACACCGCTCTTTTACGCCTGACGGCAGTGGCTCTCAGCCCGGCAGTTCTCTTTTCCATGATTACTGTGGCCTTTATTCCCGCCAGCACGGTCAGCGGATTCCTCTTCGTTCTCCTGGCAGTCGGCTATATTGCCTTCGCGGTTCATGCGGTAAAAAAATCTGCCAACGAAGTTTCCGGCCAAGGCACGGAAGAATAGAAAGTAACCGCATGGCAGGGCATCCATTATCCCCTTGAGCGATCGAATCGTCCTACCTTCTGCAACGTCTGATTCATATGCCTTTCTTTTTCCGATCCTTTCTTGTGCTGCTCCTGGCCGCAGGCGGACTTTCTGCACAAACCACCGGGCCCGCCGTTGCGGAGGCGGCCGCTTCACAGATCGGGAAAACAACCCGTTATGACCCCTCTTATCAGCGGCTCAACTACCCCATGGGAGATGTGCCTGAAGAGAGCGGCGTGTGCTCGGATGTCGTCATACGGGCCTTGCGCTCCGTCGGCATCGATCTCCAGCAGAGGGTGCATGAGGACATGAAGACCCATTTTTCCGCCTATCCCCAAAACTGGGGCCTGAAAAAAACAGACAGGAATATTGATCACCGCCGTGTGCCAAACCTGGAGACGTATTTTAAACGCTGCGGCTTTTCCCTGCCGGTCACCAAAGATCCCGGCTCCTACCAGCCCGGCGATATCGTGTCCGTTCGCTTGGACAATGGCTTGCCCCATATCATGGTTGTTTCCGGCCGTAAAAACCCGGAAGGAGTGCCTCTGATCATTCACAACATCGGTGCCGGAACGTGCTCCGAGGACAGGCTCTTCAGCTTCCGGATCACCGGTCACTATCGAATCAAAAAAACCATTCCTTAAGCGGAACCCGTGCCCGGACTTGACCATTCAAGTCTGAGAATCTATAACTGGGCCATGCGCTCCAGCAAGTTTCCCACCCTCTTCCTCATTATCGTTTTTTCTGTGGCCCCGTTCTTTCAGACACAAGCAGCTTCGCCGGAAGCCGGATCTTCCAACCTGAATCTTTGGGATATGGTCCTGGCCGCCGAATGGGTTCTCATTCCCCTGGTATTGATTTCCCTGATTGTGATCACCCTGATTGTTTTCAATTTTTTCTGGTTGCGGCAATCTAACATAATTGACAATGAATTTTACGAAACCGCCGGCCATCTGCTGAAAGAACGCAAATTGGAAGATCTGCTGGAGCTTTGCAGCGAAAACAAAACTGCGACAACCCGCGTGTTGCGACGCGTGCTCGAATTCGCACGTGACAACCCGGGCACCTCCCTGGAAGCCCTGAAAGAAATCGCGGAGGTGGAAGGAAACAATGCCACCATGAAGCTCAACCAACCCAATCTGCTTTTGATGGATATGGGAGTGTTGGCTCCGCTTGTGGGCCTTCTCGGAACGGTCTTCGGTATTCTCCGCTCTTTCGGAACCATCGCCAGCGACGCCGCACCGATGCGCACCATGCTCCTGGCCGGCGGAGTTTCCCAGGCACTTGTCTCCACCGCCATAGGAATCTGTATCGGCCTGACCGCCATGCTCTTCTACGCCTTTTTTCGCACACGGGTACAAAGCCTGGTCGGACGTTTTGAATCCATCCTGACCGAACTCATGGTCAAAACCTACACCTGCCTGGCCAAAGGCCGTTGAATAGCGGATACCGCACATCCACCGACCCGGACACAACCATGCGCCTGAGCAAACATATCGCCTCCGAGCCTCTGCAGTTGCAACTGGCTCCGTTTATTGATGTGGTGATGTTTCTCCTCACTTTTTTTTTACTCACCTGGAATATAGCCCGCTATGAAGCGGAACTAACCGTCAGCCTGCCAGTGGCCAAACAGGCCGAGACCTCCACCAGGATGCCGGGAGAAATCCTGATCAACGTGAACCAGAAAGGTGAAATCATCGTCAACAAACGTGTTTTGAACGCTGAGGAGCTCCAGGATATTCTGGCCAAGGTTACTGCGGATTTTCCTGACCAGGCTGTCATTCTCCGCGGTGATAAAGACACTCCCTACCAGAATATCATCAGTGTCATCGACATCTGTAAAGCGGCCAAAGTCTGGAACATCGCCTTCACCACCGCCGATCCCAACAAAAAATAACCGGCCGCACGCTTCTAACCAACGTCAATCCCTTGCAACTCCGCACTTCCCTGTGTGTGAAAAGCCTGGAAACACCGCAACCCTTCCTCACCCATGAATTTTTTCAGAAGTGCGGGATCGCTCTGGCAGAGATCCACCATGATCAACCCGTCCCAGACGTCGGAAAAGGCCTTGTCTTCGTTGAAACACAGAATCTTCGCATTCATTTTCCAGTAGTGCCTGAGCAGGACGGGAATACCCCGGCTCCCGTCCTCGATTTCCGTTACCAGCGCAGAAACGTCCTCCACCTTCCAGGCAAACTCGCGTATTCGTCCAGCTTTCAGTCCCGGCGAATGGCGTTGGCGGGGAGGACTTTCTGCAGTGACCAAACGAGCCAGGGCATCACCGGGGTTTTCCTGAAAAAACTGCACCATCAGATTGCGGGAAAGCGCATGATAATCCCGGCTGATACTGACCGGCCCCAGCAATGTGCGATAACGCGGGTGGCGGCAAACAAAGGTTCCGATGCCTTTCCAGAGGAGAAAAAGGGGATGAACTTTTTTCTGATATTCCGAACAGATAAACGAACGGCCCAGTTCAATGGAAGGGCCCAGGTGCCGGAGAAACCCAGGCTTATAATTGAAAAGAGTAGAAGTATAAAGACCTTTGCGTCCGCGTTTCTCCAGGATCTGATCCACCAGAGCCAGCCGGTAGGCCCCAGCAATCTGCTGAGTGACCTCGTTCCACAAAAACAGATGTAGATAGTCCTGGTCAAACCCATCCGTATCACAGGATCCTCCCGTGCCCTCACCCGCCTCCCGAAAGGTTTTTTCGCGCAGCCTTGAGATTTCGCTGAGACAAAATGGAATCTGGCAAGCCGATGCCACAAGCACCGAGAACCCCGCCTGATGAAAGAGCAGGCAGGAAGCCGGAAGCCCCTCCACCTCCTCCCGGAGTTTCACGGAAGAAATGGCAGGGATCAACGGCTGCGGGGCCATTCGGGTCTGCAAAAGCGTGTCCTCACGCCAAAGTCCGCTTCTTTTTTGTTCAACATAAACACGGAACCGCAAAAATTCCGTGAGTGAGGCATCCGAATCGAATTCCGCTATCCGCTCGGGAGGGAGCGCCCGGCCACAGTATGCCCTTGTGATTTTTCCAGAAGCGCGGAAAACCTCCCCAGGTAGAAGCAGAGTCCGCAGGACGGGGTGGATCATTCCAGCGATTTGAAAAAAACAACTGTTCCTGCCTTCAAAATAAACCGGCAGAACAGCAGAGCCTGTGCGCCGTGCCAAGGAAGCGGCATGCGTGCTCCATTCCGGATCTGTAACCGTCAACTCCCGGTTGCTCCAATGTGAAACTGCACCTGCCGGGAAAACCACCAGGCAACCTCCCTGGCGCAGCCAACGCAATGCTTCTTTCATGGAAGAAGCATTGCGCGAGGCGGAACCGGGCCCATCAAACGGATCCACGGGAATCATCCACGGCCGTATTTCAGGCATCCGCATTAACAAATGATTGGCCAGAAAACGGATGTCTCTCCGGACCAGAAGCAGAAAACTCCCAAGCACAAAGGCCTCCCGAGCTCCAAAGGGATGATTGGCCACCACGATCAAAGGACCCCGGGCGGGAACACGCAACACGTCACCTTCCGGAATCTCCGGAACGACTCCTGCGGCCTGAAGGCCTGCATGGAAAAAATCCTCCCCCTTCGCACAGCGCTTCGCGATTTCAGCGTGGCAGTTGTTAAGAAGATCAAAGGCCAGTATCCTCTCAATCAAGCCCGCCACGGGACGGGGAATAGAAAGCGATCCCAACCCCCGCGACAGATCTATCAACGGCTCACATGAAGACATAAGCTCGATTGTTCCGGCCCTTCGCGCAAATGAAAGCAGTTTCATTTCTATGCCCACCTTAGTTTAACGGATTCGACGCCGGATTGACATCAAAGTCCCGGCATTGCCTTGGAACGACGGGTCAATCCACGGGTTTCAAATGATCCAAGGACTGCACTTTGATCTGGGGTGCTCCGTTGTATTCCTCGACAAGGCCTCTTATCTGTATTTTCCGGCCCACAAAAACCATGAGATCGGGCTCTCCGAAACCTTCAGGGAAATCTTTGCTGAAAAAAACCAGACTCAGTGTTGATCTGAAATTTTCGGAAAAGTTCAGGTAAAAAATTGTTTCGTTTTTGTTTTTACCGACCCGGACCGGAACTCCTTCAAAGGAAGCCTCACGTCCCTTTGCAGCCAAAATGCCCTCCAGATCGAGTGGGTCCATCACCTGATCATGGACAACCAGAGCAGAACTTTCCTCCGCTTTTTCGCGCCGGGGCAGGGTATCCTGGATAACAGAAACTGGCTCGGGGGGCGGAGCAGCCTGCGGCACGGGGAGCACGACGACGGGCTTTTCCGCCTTGTCACCAGCCTGCTGGAGCAACAGCCACACGATCACGCCACAAACAGGCAGGACGACCAGCAAGGCCACGGATATCCATTTCAATGCGGCACTGGAATTTCCGCTCTTTTTACCAGACGCTTCGGCCCGAAGGACGGTTGTAGTGACCCTTGATGTATCCGACTCCAGAAGCTGCAGGGCCTCCCTGGCATTCTGTGGACGTTCCACGGGATCTCTAGCCATTAACTGGTGCACCCATAAACACAATCCTGGACTGAGATCCGGCCTAAACTCATGGAGAGGGACAGGCACCCGATACAGGTGTGAAAAAAGAATCTGTTCGATGCTGTCTGCGGCATGGGCCATTTTACCCGTCAGGGAATAATAGAAAACATTGCCCAACGCATAAAGGTCGGCCCGGCCGTCGATGGGCTCACGGGAAAACTGTTCAGGTGCCATGAAATAAATCGATCCAAGAAGATTGTTGTCATGATCCGTTGTCTGGGGTTCCGGAGCCTTCTGGAATTTAGCCAGTCCGAAATCCAGGATTTTAGCCAAAAGCTCACCCGAAGCCCCCTGCTGCACCATGATGTTGGTGGGCTTGATGTCGCGGTGAATAATCCCCAACTCGTGGGCAGCACCGATTCCGGCCAGGCATTGCCGGGCTATATCTTTGAAATCCCTTTCCGATAACAGAGTCAGTGAGGTCAGATCCTCCATCGTTTTCCCGTCGATATATTCCATAACAAAAAAAGCACCTTCACTGTCTTCACCAAAATCAAAGAGGGTAATGATGTTGGGGTGCTGCAGGCTGGCTAACGCACGGGATTCCAACCAGCCATCGGAAGCTTTATCCAGGAATTCACCGTCCCGGTGAAGCCTCTTCACCGCCACGGGACGTTGCAACTGCTCGTCCACCCCATAAAACACCTGACCCAATCCCCCCGATCCAATCGGTTGCATGACCCGGTAACGGCCCAGGATCAGTGCATCCGGCATTTCTTTTTCAGTAGCCACAGGCCCCAGTCTGTCTGCGACATGTCACAAATTCATGGCTGTTGTGTCGATTGTTGTTCATTGGAGAAATTACAAAAACAAAGAACCCACCGTTTCAAGGCTTAATTCATCCAGACGGCCCACGGCCAGATCCGTTCCGGTAAGCTTGTCTATCGTATGGGTCGTGGCCACTCCGATCACTTTCATCCCTCCCGCCCTCCCGGCCTCGATACCAACAAAAGCGTCCTCAAACACCACACAGTTCTCAGGCGAACGTCCGGCCAGTGTGGCAGCTTTAAGAAAAACCTCGGGATCCGGTTTGCCTTTGCTCACATCTTCCGCCGAAACAATCGCCTGAAAATAAGGTTCCATCCCCGTCTTTTCCAGGATTGTCGTGATGTTCAGTCTCTCGGTGGAAGACCCGATCACACATGGGATACCGGCATCTTTCAGCAGTCGAAGCCATGTGATTACTCCATGAAGGGGTTCCACCCCTTTTTCATCCACTAGACCACGGTAAAGCTGTTCTTTTCTACGCGAGATCCGGTCGATTTCAGAGATATCCTGCGTCCAGCCCAGCAATCCGGGAATAATCAGGGCATTCTTCATCCCGAAGCCTTTTTTGAAATGATCCGGAGGCAAACGTTTCTTTTCTTCAAGGGCCAGCAGTTCCCACGACTCCTCATGACGCCTGGAAGAGTCAATAATGACACCATCCCAGTCAAACAGGGCTGCCCATTTTATCGTGCTCATCCCCAGACTCTGGCCGCTGCCAAGCCTCAAGATCAAGTGGAGAAATCGTCGGGTCAGGATTATCTTGGGCCAATCCAGTCCGCTCCGCACACCTTTGACAACTCCTCCGAATGGTTTATTCTTTCCCCATGAAAGTCATCTTCTACGGGCATTCCTGTTTTTCCGTCCAGGTCTCGGGCAAGACACTACTTTTTGACCCTTTCATCACCCCGAACAGTCTCGCCTCGCACATCGACATCTCATCCATCCCAGCCGACGTCATTCTGCTTTCCCATGCCCACTCCGATCATATTCATGATTGCCTCGATATCGCCAAACGCACCAATGCACTGGTGATTGCAAGCTACGAACTCTATGTCTGGCTGACCAAAAACGGTATTGCCAATGCCCATCCCCTCAACCCAGGCGGCCAGTTTTCTTTTGATTTCGGTACGGTCAAGGCCGTGGCCGCTGTCCACTCCAGTTCCTTTCCCGATGGAAGCTACGGAGGCATCGCCTCAGGCTTTGTCATCGAGAGTTCGGAAGGCCGTTTCTATTACTCCGGAGACACGGCTCTCACCCACGATATGAAACTGATCTCGGAATCCCGACCCGTCCGCTTTGCAGCCCTGCCCATTGGCGATAACTTTACCATGGGCGCAGTGGACGCCACAAAGGCGGCGGTCTGGGTCGGCACGAAGAAAGTGCTGGGCCTTCACTACGACACCTTTCCTCCGATCAAACTGGACAAAACAGCGGCACGGGCCAGTTTTGAACAGTCCGGCATTGAACTTCACCTACCTGCCATCGGGCAGAGCATTGACCTGTGAGCACACAATCCCCAACCCACACAAACCCACGCCATGCCTACCTGGGTGGAGGTTGTTTCTGGTGTACAGAAGCCCAATTCAAACTCCTGCCTGGAGTCCTGTCAGTAGTTTCCGGTTACGCCGGGGGAGAAAAGCCAAATCCCACGTATGAAGAGGTCTGTAGCGGCCGCAGCGGCCATGCGGAAATCATCCGGGTGGACTATGATCCCGAAGTGCTGACTTATAAACAAGTACTTGAGAAATTCTGGGTCACGCACGACCCCACCACCCTGAACCGCCAAGGGAACGATGTCGGAACCCAATACCGTTCGGTCATTTTTCACACCACCGGGGAAGAAAAAAAACAGGCTGAGGAATCCCTGTCACAGGCACGCCCACATTTCCAGGATCCGATCGTGACAGAAATCAGTCCTCTCCCGGTCTTTTATCCCGCAGAAGCCTATCACCAGGATTACTTCACCAACAACCCGGGCAACAGCTACTGCGCCTTCGTCGTCCGCCCCAAGGTGGAAAAATTCAAACACTATCTGATCTGACTTCAGACCAGCACGATAGTGGGCGTTGCACGGTCAGGATAGGTCCGGTGAATCCGGACATGACTGACACCCATCTCCTGAAATTTTCTCAAGACAGCCGCTTCGGCCAATTCATGCCGGTTGCAGTCTTCGCTCAGATGACCCAGGAACAGATCCTTCAGGCGCTCAGTCACTATCTGCCCAACAACTTCCGCAGCGGCTTCATTGGAAAGATGCCCGTGTCTGGCCAGAATACGCTGCTTGACCGACCATGGCCGCTTGGTGTCCGCTTTTAAAAGTTCCAGATCGTGGTTGGCTTCCAGCACCAGAACATCCGCCAGTCTCACCCGCTCAACCACCAGTTTGGTGGCATATCCCAGATCCGTCAAAAAACCCACGGTCCGCAATCCATCCGAAAACGTATACCCCACCGGCTCATAGGCATCATGAGGAATCGGAAAAGTCACAACCCGCAGGGAGCCCAGGACAAAAGTGCCGCCCGTTTCAAACAGTTGCCAGTTCGCGTAGCTTCCGAGATCCTTCTGTAATGAATCAGCAGTCAGTTTGTTAGAATAGACAGGAATGTTCTTGCGCCGGGCCAACACCGGCAGCCCCATCGTGTGGTCGGAATGCTCATGGGTCAGAAAAACAGCCCGTATCTCTTCCAGACTTCTCCCCAAGGCCTGAAGCCGCTCGCTGATTTTTTTTCCGCTCAAACCCGCATCCACCAGATAGGCCTCTGCGCCCAGTTCCAGAAGAGCACAGTTCCCACTGCTTCCACTGGCCAGGATCGTCAGACGAAATGCTGTGCTCCCGTCTATTTCCAATCTTTCATCCATAAGTTCAACCCCTTCCTCTGCTTTTAGACAGTGTCATGGCAGAGCATTCCTCGGCAAAAAATATGGCATAGATCATGCTTGTGTTTATTTGTCTCCGCCCGCTAAGATAGTAGCCGATGGCAGGAATCGGACTACAGCAGAATATCAGCCTCTCACAGACGCTGTCACCCCAAATGCAGCAATCCCTGCATTTCCTGCAGGCTCCCATCATGGAACTGCGCACCCTGCTTCAGCAGGAAATGGAAACCAACCCTGTCCTGGAAGAAAAAACACCAGAACCCGAACAGGAGGAAGACGACGATTGGGACGCCGAAGTTGCAGATCTCCAGCAACAGGGCGAGGAATGGAAAGAGTACTTTTCCCAGACCAATCGCAGCGGCATTTCAAGCGAGGAAGCACAAAAAAAGCGCGACTTTCTTTTTGAATCCCAAATCGAGCAGGAAAGCCTCACCGACCACCTGATCGGTCAACTGCTTTTGGGGACCTCCTCCGAGGACATGCAGAAGGCTGGCGAAGAAATCATCGGAAACCTGGATGAAGACGGTTTCCTAAAAGCCTCTCTGGAAGAAATCCGGATTGCAACAAGCCTTTCCGCCCATACCGTCGAGGCCGCGTTGAAGCTGGTTCAAAGTTTCCATCCTCCGGGAATAGCAGCCCTCAACCTGAGCGAAACACTTCTGATCCAACTGCAACAGCGGGGGCGGGGAGATGGGCTGGAAGCCCTCCTGGTCAGCGAAGAACTGGATCGCATGGGCCGTAAACGTTACGCGGAGTTGGCCCGGAAATACAAAGTTTCACCCGAGCGTATCACAGAAGCCGCAACCTATATCGGACAGCTTCAACCACGCCCCGGCTCCGCCTACTCCCCCGAACAGACCCAGAATGTAGTCCAGGCCGAGGCCAGCTTCATCCGCGTCAATGATGAATGGACTGTCAACCTCAATGAAGATCCCGTTCCCCGCCTGAAAATAAGTGACACCTATAAAGATCTTTTAGGCCAATCCCTTTCCGACAAAAACCTGAAAGAATACCTGAGGGAACGCATCCGGGCAGGGAAGTTCATGATCAAATGCCTGCACCAGCGGCAACAGACCATTGAAAACATTCTCAAGGAAATCGCCAAACGGCAGACCGAATTTTTGAGCAATGGAATCAGCCTTCTCAAACCCCTGACCATGAGCCAGGTGGCCGATGCCGTAGGAGTACATGAAACCACGGTCAGCCGGGCGGTTGCCAATAAATACATCCAGACCCCGTGGGGCGTCTTTCCCATGAAATTTTTCTTCACTTCAGGCTACAGAACCAGCGAGGGCGAAAGCATGTCGAATACCAGCATCAAGGACGCCATCGGTGAACTGGTCAATCGCGAGGATCAAAGCAAGCCTTTGTCCGACTCCGAAATCGTGGAAATTCTAAAAGAACGTGGCATCGATTTGGCCCGCCGCACCGTGGCCAAATACAGGGCGGAATTAAACATTCTCCCTTCAAATCTCCGCCGATGCGGCTGAAAACGGGTCAGAACCGGCTTTAATCCGGATTAATTGGTGGCCGTGAACGCCTTTTTCAGCTCAATTTCACCCCAGAATCTAAAGGCTCTAACAATTTTCAGGGATGCCTGATGCCTCCGTTTCACACATTCCTTGTGCCGGAAGAATCATACGCCCCATTATTTTCACGCTCCCTCGACGCGAAAATGTCTGCTCCAGGCACTACCGAAAATCCCGTAAAGCCTGTTTCCATAGGGAACAAAAAAGCAATTCGCGGACGATGAGCTCACTAAAACCACCAAATTTTCCGCCGGCGACAAAAAAAGATGAAAAAACTTTCGAAGGGTTTTGCCCCATTTATTATAATTCACCTTCTCATTTCATTACAAGCTCACTCTAGAGAAGTTGGCCTACTTTCATTGTTGAATTCGTAAATATCATTAGTTTTCATCGCTTAATTTATCCTTCATTTTTTATTAAGCATGTTTCTTGTTCATATTTTTGCGTAAAAACTCGGAAACTATTTCGTAAAAAATGTTTGACGCAAATGCAAACTAATCGTAATCACTTGATTGTGATAAACATGAAATGCCAACACCCTGTGTGTGGTAAATATTTTCGAAAGGGGGTGATTTAATCATGGCCGTTAAAAAGAAAGCAGTTAAGAAAGCAGTTAAGAAGGCAGCCCCCAAAAAGAAAGTCGCTAAGAAAAAGAAGTAATTAGCGCCACTACCTTTGAAGGCGGAGAGTATAACTCTCCGCCTTCTTTTTTGTATCAAAACACCTGCCAATTTGACGGGTCTTCAAATTGCAAGTTTTTTCGCTTAAATTCTTGACCCCATCCGCTGTATGTCCTATTGATAGAAGTCCCCTATATGTTGTATGCGCTGCCCCAAGTGTAATTCGGTCGAAGACCGGGTGATTGACTCCCGCCCCTGGAAAGATGGTGCGGTCATCCGACGACGCCGCGAATGTCTTACCTGCGCCCACCGTTTCACAACATATGAACAGATTGAGAGAGAAGATCTCCGCGTGGTTAAGCGCGATGGACGCTACGAACCGTTCGAACGCAAGAAACTTCTTGGTGGCCTGCTCAAAGCCTGCGAGAAACGTCCGATCAGCCGTGAAGTTATTGAAGAAGCCACAGACCGTGTCATTGATGAACTGGAAAAAAAATTCGAAGGTGAAATTCCCACCACTGAAATCGGGGAAGCTTTAATGCGCACTCTCCGCCAACTGGACGAAGTGGCTTACGTGCGCTTCGCCTCCGTTTACCGGAAATTCAAAGACATCAACGAATTCGTCAACGAAGTCCAGAACCTGCAACCCTGATATGATCGCCCTACCCCAGGATCTACCTTTGGTCGAATGGCAGAAGCGGCGTAATGTCCCCCTTTCCGAAGGATGGCTGGCCGAATCCATCCAGACTTCCGCCACCAAAGCGGGCATGGATCACTGGTATTGGACAGACGACGTCGCCAAGGCCATCAGCTATTACCTGCAATCAGAATTCGACGGAACGCTGATCACACCCGATCAACTACAGATATTGATCAAAAAATCCCTGCGAAGCATCGGGTATCCGGAAATTGCCAAGACACTCACCATCGTGGGCCCCAGAGTCAGCATCCACCTGAACGAGATTGCCTCCCGGTCAAATCACGAACTTATTTTCTTTGGACTGCTTCAGGAAAGGCTGGATGAGGCGAGGACCGTTCGTGTGCGCGGGATAAAACTCGAAGGTCTCCGCTCCAGCGTGAAAATTCTGGAGAACCGCCCGCGCTGGCAGTCCAGTTGCCAAAATCTGAGTGACGAAATCGTGAGCTACACCAGGATCCACCTGCAACGCTGGGAAAAGCATCCGGTTGAGCTTTTGATTCAGTAACGTGTTTTTCCACCCACCTTATGGACAAAACTGTTTTCGAAAAAATCATAGAACGCGAAATACCAGCCAACATTGTGCTGGAAACGGACCGCATCCTGGCCTTTCACGACATCCAGCCGGAGGCTCCGGTTCACGTGCTCGTCATCCCAAAAAAACATTTCCCCCGTATCGCTGAAGTTCCGACACAGGATTCTCCTTTACTCGGGGAGCTGTTGATCGGCGCGCAGCAGGTTGCCCAAAAACTGGGTCTGGACAAAACCGGTTACCGTATCGTCATCAACAACGGCCCGGACGGCGGAGAAAGTGTGCCGCATCTGCACGTTCATGTTCTGGGAGGCCGGAAGCTGCACTGGCCTCCGGGTTGATTTTGGAGATTTACCCGAGGCGGGGGTCGAACCCGCACGCCCCTTTCGAAGCTCAGGATTTTAAGTCCTGTATGTCTGCCATTCCATCACTCGGGCGGAAAATAAAAATATAGACCAGAGCAACGGGGAAGGAAAAGGGAATTCCTTTTTGCTCCACAAATCCACCACCGTGAAGGGATCAATGCTGCGGCAACCCCGCAATATCCGGTTATCAAGATAGCAGTAGCAACCGCCAGGCAGGCCCAGGAGCTCTTCCATGGCGTTACATCCCTCCAGTGTCTGGCGACTTCCACTTGATCTCTCTGAACGCCACTCACTCCATTTGTGGACGATTAGGGCCTGTTAGCCTCCAAAATGACCTCGCCCAATTTCGAAAAGGCGTTACATTGAAGGTCTTCGCCATGCTTCCGCTTCAAAGCCTTTTCGATAACCGCTCATGGTCACTCCTGCATGAGTTCGACGAAAAACGGGAGCTTGCCCACGTACTCGATATGAAAACCAAGGTCAGAAAATCCATCTACGTCACAGAGGAGATCATCCGGGGAGCCCAGCACCGGGGACTCTCGCTCGCCGATTACATCGCCCACCTGCACGCCAACCAGCGCTCGATCCGCGTCGCCTATGTGGCCAGTGTCTATCGGGGGTTTGCGTTATTGGAAATGGCCCGTGTGCCCGTCGATCCCGCCTACTTCGATCTGGTTTATGGGGTTCTCGGCGACGAGGATGGGACGAACTTCCGTAAACTGGCCGCCAGTGGCAAGGAACATGCCTTACCCCAGGCTGCTGCGCGGCTGCTGGGAGCGGACACGCGCAGTGCTGCGGTAGAAGCCATTTTCATGGCGGCATCGCGGGCCAGCGTGATGCATGAAGGCTACATCGAGGCCGCGCGCCTGCTGGAAGCTACTATCTACCGCTAATGCTCTTGCTCTTATTCTGACCCTGCAGAGGGACGGCCCGTATTCAAGGCAGAGGCGATGAGGGAAGTGCCCGGGTCCGGACCTCCTCCACAATCCTGTGTAAGACCTCACTGAAATCCTGGGCACCTTCATCACCCTTGGCTCTGGAACGGACCGCAACTTTGCCGGCTTCCTGCTCACGGGCACCCACCACCATCATGTAAGGGACTTTCTCAAGCTGCGCCCGGCGTATCTTGGCCCCCATTTTATCCGCATGCTCATCCACGCTGCTGCGCAGTCCGGCCGCCTTGCAGCGCGCGGAGAGTTCACGGGTGAATTCAATCTGGGCATCGGTAATCGGGATAAACCGCACCTGCTCGGGAGCCAGCCAGACGGGAAAAGCACCTGAGAAATGCTCAATCAGAACCCCGCAGAAACGTTCCATCGAACCAAAGGGCGCGCGATGGATCATGACGGGACGATGTTTGGTATTGTCCGCTCCGGCATAATTCAGATCAAAACGTACGGGCAGATTGTAATCAACCTGGACCGTGCCCAGTTGCCATTCACGCCCAATGACATCTTTGACCACGAAATCAATTTTTGGACCATAAAAGGCGGCTTCTCCCGGTTCTTCGCAATAGGGAACACCAAGAGTCTTGGCCGCTTCACGGCAGGCATGTTCCGCCTTGTCCCAATTGGCCGGATCACCGGTATATTTTTCGGAGTCGGGATCCCTCAATCCTATGCGCACGCGGTAATCGTTGATTCCCAAGGTTCCCAGAACGATTTTCACCAGGGACAGACATCCTTCAATTTCTCCAGAAACCTGATCCTCAGTGCAAAAAATGTGGGCATCATCCTGGGTGAAGCCACGGACACGTGTCATTCCACCCAGTTCTCCCGATTGTTCCCAGCGATAGACGGTTCCAAATTCCGCCAAACGAACCGGAAGATCACGGTAGGACCGCGGCTCCGAATCAAAGATCTTGATGTGATGAGGACAATTCATCGGCTTGAGCATGAAGCCGTCCACTTCGCCCGTATCAAGAAGATTGGTCAGCTCGGAACAGGCACAGCCCTCCTCGCTCAATTTCTTAAGAGTGTCTTTCTCCACCAAAGGAGGAAATTGCGATTCCCGGTAATAAGGGAAATGCCCGGAGGTGCGGTACAAACCCAGCTTTCCGATATGAGGCGTGAACACCATGGAGTAACCCTGCTTCCGGAGTTCCTCAGAGATGAAATCCTGAAGGGCCTGCCGCACAATGGCACCATTGGGCAGCCAAAGGATCAAGCCCTGGCCCACAGCATCATCAATGTGAAAGAGTTTCAGTTCGCGGCCGAGTTTTCGGTGGTCCCGCTTCGCCGCCTCTTCCAACTGCTTAAGGTAGGCATCAAGCTCCGCCTGGCTCGGGAAAGCCGTGCCGTAAATGCGCTGCAATTGTTTGTTCTTTTCATCACCACGATGGTAGGCCCCTGCTATACTCAACAGCTTGACCGCCTTGATTTCTTTGGTGGAAGCAATATGTGACCCGGCACAAAGATCGATGAATTCCCCGTTGTGATAAAAGCTGATGGCCTCGCCCTCCGGAATATCATCCAGACGTCCGAGCTTGTAGCGTTCCTGGCCAAATTTCTTCAACTTCCCGGCAGCTTCGGCACGGCTGCATTCAAAGCGCTCAAATTTCTGGTTTTCGGAAGCGATCTTGCGCATCTGGCTTTCAATCTTTCCCAGGTCTTCTGCGGTAAAACGGTGTTCCAGGTCAAAATCGTAATAAAACCCGGTATCCGTCGGAGGACCAATATCAAGCTGTGTATCGGGGAAAAGACGCAGAACCGCTGTAGCCAGGACATGGGCGCAGGAATGGCGTAATTCTTCGAGGGGAGTCATCAATTTCATAAGTAACTGGTAAAAGGTTGAGGGGTGAGCCTAGGAAAAGCGGCTCCGAGGTCAAGTCATGCCCTGAATGCACTCAGGATCCGGTTTGCACCCTTTTGCGATTCAGGTAGACCTTGCAGGCACTTTTCATGCGCGTTAGGACATAGTAGGTGGTCTGGCTCCTCTGCCTGACCAATTCCGCTCCAACGATCTTCGGGACAAAATCACTCTCCAACTCGAGAACCTCTTCAGGAGT
Source organism: Methylacidiphilales bacterium (assembly GCA_038250235.1). Classification (GTDB taxonomy): domain Bacteria; phylum Verrucomicrobiota; class Verrucomicrobiia; order Methylacidiphilales; family JAAUTS01; genus JAAUTS01. The sequence goes on from JBBSCO010000003.1 coordinate 70,498, forward strand.
GGCACCTTGGAGACCCTTGCAAAGAATGGAACTCATGGCCCGGGTCAAGGTCTGCACCTCAGGACCCAGAGTCATCCGGAATTGCACGCCCCTTTTGTTGTCGTTGTCCACTTTCAAAAAAACACCGACGGTGTCCGTGCATTCCTCATCTTTACGGACATCCTCCAGATCAAACGTCTCTCCTTGCTTGGGTTCAAGGCTCCTGGTTCCCTCACTGAACAAAACAAGGTTTTCCCGTTTACCCACATCGGGCAGGGACTGGAACAGGTCGATAATCGCCTGAAGTTTGGGAGGATAAGCCATACGGAATCCTGAGAAGAAAACTGCGTTCAGGAGCCTTTCTTGATCGGAGCGCGAACGGTGTTTCCCCACTCAGTCCAGGAACCATCGTAGTTGCGCACGTTACTGTGTCCCAAAAGATAGGTCAGCACAAACCAAGTATGACTGGAACGCTCACCTATCCTGCAATAAACAACGGTGTCTCCATCCGCCTTGAGCCCTTTGCCATCCTCATAAATCGCCTTCAACTCATCCGCCGTCTTGAATGTCCCATCTTCTTTGACCGCTGTTTTCCAGGGCACACTTGAGGCACCTGGAATATGGCCTCCGCGCAAAACGCCTTCCTGGGGATATTCCGGCATATGGGTGATTTCGCCTTTAAATTCTCCGGGCGAACGAACATCGATCAAAGGTTTTCCTGCTTTGCTATGGGCCAGGGTGTCCGCAAAAAAGGCCCGGATTTCGTCATCATGCCGTTTGGCAGGAATCGGGTATTCAGTCAGCGCCAAAGCCCCTTTCTCTTTGGTCAGCTCCCGACCTTCCGCCTTCCATTTATCCCGGCCGCCATTCAAAAGTTTGACTTTGGTATGCCCAAAAAGTCTGAAGGCCCACAGGGCATAGGTTGCCCACCAATTGGACTTGTCTCCGTAAAAAACACAGGTGGTTTCTGCTGTGATGCCGTTGCGGGAGCAAAGCGCGGCAAATTTTTCCGGACTGATGTAATCCCGGATATCGTCATCCTGCAGATCGGAACGCCAGTCAATGTGAACCGCATTGCGGATGTGTCCGGTGTCATAGAGCAACAGGTCCTCATTGCTCTCAATCAGACGTATCGTAGGGTCATCCAGGTGTTGTTCCAACCAGGCTGTATCGACCAGAATTTCGGGATGTGCGTAGGAAGTCATAAGGAACCATTCTGGGCCTGACGGCCTTTGCCGTCAACCTACTGCTTGGCACGTTGGACAAGATATTGCCTGAAGAGCGTATAATCACTCTCGGTCAGGGCAGCAGGCCCCGCCGGCAACAGGATTTTGCCGCTTTTCAGGGGGGCGTCGATTTCGGGCGCGTAAATCAGTCTGCCGTTGCACAGAACCACCATCACAGACCCCAGGTTGTTGCTGGTTTCGGCATCCATGATTTTCATGCCCGTATCGGTCAGGGTAACCAGGGTTCCGCCATCGGGAAGCTTCATCAGGCTTTCCACATTCTTTTCCGTCAGCACAGCGTATTTGTTGACCTTGATAATCTGGTCAGGATTGCTCAGGGCCATACTGATGCTCTGGGAAAGACTTCCCCCGCTGGACGCCTGCATGTAAATCCTGAGGGTAAATCCCGGTTTGGATCCCCCGGCCCAAGCCGTTGAACCCAGGACGACCAATAAAACCAAAACCAGAATGCGATGTTTCACCACTCCTTTGTGCACGAAGTTGTTTCCGAAAGCAAAAAGATTGAATGGAAAGTACATTTGCCTAGTCTAAGATGAAGCACATGAAACAAGTCTTCCTGTTCAGCCTCTTCCTCTCCATTGCCCTGAACGCTCCTGCCCAAAACATCAACCCAAGCAAGAGCACGGTTCCAGACAAATTCGTCAATCCTCCCGGCAAACGCTATAGCATCTTCGCCGGCGATCCCGAACGCGTTCAGCGTGCCAATGAGGTCAATGTGAAAGATTTTACCGGCGAAGTTCTTCTGGAGCCCAAAGCACTCTCGCTCTCAGGACAGTCGATTGAAGGAACCGCCCCGAACCAGTTCAAACTAACCTTTAAAATCAAAAACAACGGGAAACGTAGTTATACCCTTTCCTTTCCCGATTCCCAACGTTTTGACCTGGCAATTACGGCTACGGATGGGAGTCTTGTCTATCTCTGGTCTGAAGACAAAGACTTTGTGCAGAAGGAAGGCACAAGTTTTGTTAATTCGGGTGAAAGCCTGGCTTTTTCGGAATTTCTTTCTTTGGACACTCTCAAAGTCAGGGTGCAGCCCGGCACCTACAATTTTCAGATGATATTGGCGAACTACCCCGAAGTCACGGCCAAGGGAACCTTCCAGATTTTACCCTGAAGGATCGGAACCAGGCTCAATTTTTATTAAGGATTTCCCTGATTTCCTGTATCGAAATCCTGTGATCCTTAAGATCGTCTTTGTTCTTCAGCGTGTCATTGATCAGCTTGATCTCCTGGGCGATTTTTGCAGCCTCAACTCCCTGATAGCGCATGTCGGACAAGACCGATTTCTCACGCTCCAGAACTGCCTTGATCCCCTCTTCCCGGGCTCTTTTGTCTTCCGATATACGTGTATCTCCCAGACTGGATCTGCCTGTGGCAAAGGTCTGATCCGAATTCAGACTCGAACTCCGTCCCGACAGATTTAAATCATTGGAAGCACTGAATTTTTTGCCCCCCCAGTTGTTCTCCGGCCTTCCCATGCTGGATTCTCTGGTGGTAAACATTTTTCTCTGAAGCCCGTTTTCTTTGGAACCATGGAAGCCGGCGGTGTTGAATTTTTTAGTCTGAAATTCCGTTGTGTTCAAGGAACTGGACGGAGCCTCACCGCTGCGGTACGATTCTTGGGCTTTCTTCAGGTCCTTAAACCATTTTTCCTCAAGGTTACCCCCAAAGGAAACAGACAGTGCTGCCAGCAAAAAAAAACTGATTCGAACCAGAAACATAAAAGAATTCTACCCGATTATCCGCAAAACCCAACTAAAATCGCCATCATGATTTTGTAGACTTTTCATCGAATAAATCCGTCAACCGTGTTGAACCCTCCACCGATGTCTTACCTGCAAAATCCGGATGACTTTTACCAAAAAATATAGCAACGACACTTTCTATCGGGATTTGATTTTTGCCCTGTACGATTTTGCCACTCTCTGCTTTTTCTCTGATACGAAAATCGGGTCGATATCGCACTCGACGAAAGGAAAGAAAAAAGATACCTTTACCTTTCCGGGCCTGTAGCTCAATGGTTAGAGCAGGGGACTCATAATCCCTTGGTTCTGGGTTCAAATCCCAGCGGGCCCACTTGTCTTAATACGTCACCTTGTCGGATTTTGACATCCAGTCCCGGAACAGTTCGCGGGCTGAAGGCCGCAGCAACATTTTGGTTGGCAGGGAACGTTCCACCTGATCCAAAGCAACTTCACGATAAAGAAAAGCATCATCAAAGCCCGCCTCTGCCGCATCATCCCGTGTTGCTGCATAGCTGAGACTGTCCAGTCTTGCCCAATAGATCGCAGCCAGACACATCGGACAGGGTTCACAGCTGGAATAGATCTCGCAGCCTTTTAGCTCAAATCTTCCCAGAGAACGGCAGGCATCACGGATAGCCAACACTTCGGCATGAGCCGTCGGATCGTTCAGACTGGTCACACTGTTGCATCCCCTTCCCACGATCCTTCCCTCCAGCACCACGACCGCCCCAAAAGGCCCTCCTTGGTTGTTTTCCATCCCCTCCTTGGCCATCCGCAAGGCTTCCTGCATGTGGATCTCAGGCAATGACATCCCCGGACTCTGGCAGGACTGTTCCATGGCGGAAATGAAAAAATCAATCCTCATCCTCTGAAATGGCTCTGATGATCCATTCCTGGACAGCTTCCATAAAATGTATCATCAGCAACGACTCTTTTTTGGGGCCTTCCGGCAACTTCGTGAATTCCATGTGCATATCCTCCTCTTGGATATCCGCCCATGCAGCCAGATAAAGGCGATGGTCGTTGAAAACCATCAGCAGGCTCTCGACCTGATCTTCAGGTACATCCCACACGGCAGGACTACCGGGAGGAAATTTTTCCATAATCCCTATCCATGCACTGATTAACCCGATCCGCTCCGAACGCATGCTCTGTAAATGCCCCAGCCAATACTCCCGCTCATGTTCATATCCAGAAACCAGAAGACCCTCAATATCGTACCATTGTCGCCGGATCCTCTCATCGAGCTCATCAGGGGCTTTTAGGTAAAGTAAAGAGAGAGATTTCAGAATCTCCTCCAGCACCATTCGTTCCATGCCTGACAAAAGCAGGCGGAACCCATTTTTAATTTTGGACAGTTGCACAGTTCAGTCCGTTGACTCCAAAGTCACACGGAGTCCATAACCCTTCAGTTGCTCCCAATATAATTCGGCTTTTTCACGGTTCTCTTTGGCCACACAACTTTTCCCCTGCACATGAACCTCCATCATGTGGATGCGAGCCTTGGATGTGTTGAAACCGAGAACTTTCCGGAATACGTGTACCACAAAACTCATGGTGTTGATGTGATCGTTCCAGACAACGACAATCCAACCCCTGGCCGGTTGTTTTTGGGTGGACTCCTTTTTTCGTTCTTTGACATCCGGAACAGCGGTCGCTGCCTGCGTATAGAACCCCTGAGCAGAGGTTTTCATAGGACAATCCCACGAATCAACTGATGATCGCCTGCCCGCCGGGAAGTTCGGAGTCCAACTGCAAAGGCTCGGAATTAGCCGCACTTTCGCTGGCTTCCTTTAAGGAGGTGTTTAGCGTAGCGGCCGCCTGCTGGGCATAAAAACGCACCAGCCCGATGTTGGTCTTGTCGGTGAAAACCGTGATCAGAAGACAATCAAAGTGCAGGGAAGTCATCAGGATGCTCATCTTGCTGCCTTCATGATACAAGGCCGTGAACTCCGACTCCCCCAGACGCTTGGCCAACTCCTTGGTGGCGGCAAAGGAGCCAGCCGCCAGAGCACACATGATCATCAGATCGACCTGGCCAATATCGCCGTTCTCCGCAAAAAGGTTGCCTCCACGGTCAACCAGAGCCCCCCACTGGGACTCGGACTTCACAAGAAAATCCTTCAAGTGACCTTCAATGGCCATTTGATCTTCAACCGTAAGCATTCCTATACCGGTCATAGTTCGAATCCTTTGCCCTAAGTTGTCGTTTTGCCCGCATCACCAGCGGATGCGGTTTTACCGCCTGCCGACTTGGAGTATTTGGCCAGAAGTAAGCGGGCCACGCCATTCAATGTTTCCAACACACCTTCGCCCTGATAGGCAGAGGCCTCGAATGTCAATGCGCGGGTCGCACGATTGTTGAACGTATATTCCAGATAATGAAGAGGTGCCGGGTTTTCAATGTCACGCTTGTTATACTGCAGGACATAGGGGATTTGGGCCATGCTGAGATGATTTTCAATCAGGTTCTCCTGGAGGTTGGCGAAAGATTCCACATTTTCCTCCATCTTGTCCCAGTGCGAATCGACCACGAAAACGATACCATCCACACCTTTCAGCACCAGTTGGCGGGTGGTATTATAAACCGGTTGACCGGGAACGGTATAAAGCTGGAAGCGGGTGTCAAAACCCGGAAGCGTCTGGGTGTTCAGACTGAGAAAGTCAAAAAACAGGGTGCGATCCGCATCCGTGGCCAACGAAACCAGTTCGCCCTTTTGTGTGCTGTTGATACCCGAGTGAAGTTTCACCAGATTGGTGGTCTTACCGCAAAGAGCGCAACCGTAGTAGACGATTTTGAGCTGGATTTCTCTTTTAGAGTAATTAATAAAGGCCATACGGAGTCGTTTCCCTAAAAAATCTATTTCTGTTTTGATCCTATTTCTTCAAGAACGGCTTTAATTACCTTCCTGTACCAGTGCGGCATTGAAGCGTCCTTGTAAAGTACAATGAAATAAACCCCGCCTTCCATAAATAGGAAAGTGCTCACATCATCCATTGGAACATGGATTTCCTGCACCTCGGGCATTCCCAAATCGACGAAAAGTTCACTTACCCTTGACACAATTTTGGGGGCAAAAGCCGAAAGGGATTTGGAAAAGGCCAGATCATCCACTACCGCACTGATAGGCAATCCGTCTTTACCCGCAATCACACACCCTGAAACCCCAGGCCAGCTCCTGACCTGATTCATGATATCCTGGAATGAAATTTCAGAGTGTTCATCAAGACCCAGATACTTGTTGATCGTAGGAGAAAGACGCACACGCTGTCCCTGAAGTCCGGCACTATCCGGAGCTGCCTGCGTGGGGGAAACGGACAAAGGTGAAGTCTCCAGAGGCTGGGAGGTCGCAGAATGGCCTTCAACCGCCGCGAACTGGGCAGGAGTTTCAACAAAACTACCAGATACTTCAGGCTTAGGCTCTGTCTTAAAGGACCCAAATCCTTTGATCACAGGAGGCTGTGGCGGTGACTTGGGTTTGACAATCGGGCGAGTGGGAGCATTGAGCGCATCGAAGGAAGCAGTAGACGCAGGTTCAAAAGAACCGGGTGCAGCAGATTCGACCGGCTTCGGGACCTCCGCAACGTCCGAATCAACCTGCTCAAGGAAAGAACGGAAGGCTTCCGATGACGCAAAAGAAGAGGATTCCTCCTGAACAGGTTCATCGGGGGGAGCCTGAGTGTTTTGTTCCAAAGCTTCAGCCTGATCGGCCTGGTTTCTGGCCCATTCCACCAACGCAGGATCCACCTCCAGAACCTCCTCTTGAGGCATTTCTCCCTCAACAACAGAAGCAGCGCCCTCAGGCAAAGACTCTAAAAAAGTGGCGGGTTCTTCAAAGCCATATTCGGTAACAATCGCAGGGTAATCCTCGTTCGTTGGGAGCTCCACTCCGGCTTCTGCGGCTTTCTCTGCCGCCATCGCGGCCTCGGCAGCTGCCAGTAACTCTGCATCAAATCCGGGTACCGCAGGAGCCATGTCAACAGGCTCCGAAGCGTCCGGGTTAGTTTCTGCAGGCAAAGGTTCCTCGGGCAACAGCTCCGGCATGGCCTCTTGCTCAATCTGGGCGGCCGCGGCCTCTGCAACCTTTGCGGCGGCTTCCGCCTGGGCCTTCTCCAAAGCTTCCTTGGAAAAGGGATCCTGCATGCTCAGAACACTGGAATCAATCGGACGTTGATCTGAGCGCAGTGTCATCATGTGCGGAGGTATGCGACTGACCACTAAGCCCAATGGCAGAACAATCGGCGTTCCTGCATAGTCCGGAATATTTTCCAGAGAGTGGATAAATCCCTCCGGAACCAACTGGGTCAGTTCCGAGATGGAAAACTCAAGCTTTCCGGAAGGCAACATGCCGAGAACATTGGCCAGTGGCAGGCCGATTTCCACTCGGGCTTCAGGAGCAGCCAGCAGGGTGGCATAATCAGCAGTCAACAGTTGCTCTGGAATGGCTGTCAGAATAACCGAAAAAGGAACATCGACCGTTCCATCGACTTGAACCGGCTGAATGAGAGGAGCAGGAGCCGACATGGCGGCTCCAGGAAGTTGGATCTTGCTGTGATCGGGCGCTCCTTTTTGCGCCGATTGCAGTCCTTTCAGGGAAAGACGCTGTGTCACTCTCTTGCGGCCAGGAGCGAAGGAGGTAGAACTTGGAGATAGACTTGGAATCGCCGAAACACTGGGGGCAGCTGTAAGCGGAGAAGGTTGCTGCGCAGGGGCTTCCTCCTTTTTTTTACCGAAAAAACCTAAAAAGTTTGCTGCCATAAAATAAGGCTCCTGATCTCAATTCCTAAACTGCCTAATCCATGCGCAGATGCAACAAAAAGTTGGATCTTCTCCTCCCCATTACGATCACCACACGGCAAATCAGGTGACTTTTCACAATCGAAGATTAACGCTCCCTCGATGAACGCTTGACCTTGTCCATGCCTCGTCGTAATCACATAGAGTTCCTTTCTGTTCATGAAACTGGCCGAAATTCTTCATCTCTGTCTTATCTCCAGGAGAACCGGCTGCATCCTGTTCCGCCGCGACGGCGACGACGGAAAGCTCTGGCTGGAAGAAGGCCAGCTTTGTCACGCCGAATTCCGATCCATTTCAGGCGAAGAAGCCGCCTACAAAATGCTGGAATCCGAATCCGGGGAAGCCTCCTTCGTTGATGATGTCAAACCTGGCCAGCGCAGCATCCATCGCAACAGCGAACATCTGCTGATGGAATCCGCCCGGCGGGCGGACGAAAAATTCAAGACCCGCAAAATCCCCCTACCCGCCATCCACGAAGTCACCAGTGCCTTGGCCGGTAGCACCCCAAAACTCGTCCAATACAATGTGCATGGCGAACCCCAGATCCATTCGCTCAAGCCCAGCAAAACAACCGTGGGCCGCGCTCCACACAACGACTTATGCCTCCCGGTGGATTCTGTTTCATCCGCACATTGCGGATTCGAAATCCGGGGGCGCAAAGTCTATGTCGGCGACCATCACTCCCTCAATGGCACCTTTGTCAACGGCCAGCGTGTCATCGAACCCATCGAACTCCGTGAAGGTGACACCCTTCATATCGGGAGTGTTGCCCTGCGATTTTACTGGGTGACCCAGCCCGATGGAAACCTTGGTTGAAATACCCCTTTCAACACCCCGGCAGCGGAAAAGTTTACTGACACAGCTTCCTAGAATTCCTACCCTTACAGGCTTTATGGCAGATCATTCAGCTTCTCTGGTAATAGCCGGTCGGCAACTCGCAGCTGCCCGCTCAATCCTCGTCATCAGCCACCTCAGGCCTGATGGGGATGCCTATGGCAGCAGCCTCGGGCTTGCCCACAGCCTCCGGGCCTTGAACATAAGCGTCCGGGTGCTCAATCAGGACGGACTTCTGCCGATGTACAATTTTCTGCCCGGCAGCGAAAATATCCTGACAACTCCTGCAACTGCTCCAATAGCTGACCTGATCGTTAGTGTCGACACCTCGACAGAAGAACGGCTGGGAAAGACCTTCCTCTCCTGGAAAAAGCCGGTGGATCTCAACATCGACCACCACGGGAGCAACACCTGTTATGGCCGGAATAACCTGGTCCTGCCTGAAGTGCCTGCCACCGCTTCTATTATTACACAACTCATCCGTGAGTGCGGTTGGCCCCTGACCCCGGAAGCCGCTTCCTGCCTTTTTGTCGGACTGAGCACGGACACAGGCTCTTTCCGCTACAGGGGCACCAGTTCCGACACCTTTAGACAGGCGGCAGACCTTGTTGACGCCGGGGCGGACAGTGCAGAGCTCTCCAGACACTGCTATCAGTCCATGTCCCCCCAACGTTTCGCCCTGCTGCGACTGGCGCTCCAGTCACTCCGCACAGAATGCGGGGATCGTCTGGCCTATTACATTCTCACTCCCGAAATGTTCCTGGAAAGCGGGGCTGAACCCGAAGACACGGAAGGTATTGTGGAAACCTCCCTCAACGTCAAAAACATACGGCTTGGTGCCCTGTTTGAACTTAAAACGGATGGGTCACTCAAGGTCAGCCTGCGCTCCAAGGATACCATCAATGTCAGCCGGATCGCCGCCGGGTTTGGCGGTGGAGGGCATCCAGGTGCCGCAGGAATCAACTTTCCTTCCGACGGTATCAAACATATTCAGACTGTTCTCGTAAAACTCAGACAAGCCTTGGATCCAGGCTAAAAACAAACCAAAAACCTTTTCGCCCACCGATTCTCTTTGCGTCCTTTGGCGATCTTCCCCTTAAATAGCCCTCTCATCATGGAAACCTCTCTCGACGGCGTTCTTCTCATTAATAAACCGGGCGGCTGCACCTCCCACGACATGGTCGATTTTATCCGGCGCCGCTTTAAGTTCAAAAAGGTCGGGCACTGCGGCACTCTGGATCCTATGGCAACCGGGCTGCTGATGATGGTTCTCGGCAAGGCGACCAAAGTTCAGGATCTCCTGATGGCCGAGGACAAGGAATATCAGGGAACTCTTACTCTGGGCAGTACAACAGACAGCCAGGATGCACAGGGAGCCGTGCTCAGCACCCATGAAGTTCCCGACCTGAATGATTCTGAAGTCCAGGCCGCATTCGATGCCTTCAAGGGAGATTTTTATCAGATACCACCCATGGTTTCAGCCCTCAAAAAAGACGGCGTTCCCTTGTACAAGTTGGCGCGACAGGGCAAAATCGTGGAACGGGAACCACGCCTTGTTCATGTCTTTTACAATAAATTGCTGGAGGTTTCCATCCCACACGTCCGTTTTGAGATCAAATGCAGTAAAGGCTTTTATGTCCGGACCTACTGTCATGACATAGGAGATAAACTAGGCTGCGGAGGCCACCTTTCCCAGTTGGCCAGGACACGCTCTGGAAATTTTCTTCTCAGCGAAGCCCTTTCATGGGAGGGCCTCCAACAAAAACAGAATGCCGATGATCTGGCCCAACATATTCTCTCCCTGGCGGATGTCTCCAGAATCCGGAGACAATAGGCCTTTCCCAGGTAATAGAAATCGCAGACGGCCCTTTTTATCGACCATCAGCATTTGCTGACAAGCTTATGAATGTTTATCACAGCCTGAAGGAGGCTTCGCTCAATCCTGATATCCGAAACCTTGCCCTCGGTTTTTTCGACGGGCTCCATCTCGGTCACCGGGAAGTGATAGCAGGCAACGGGGTGCGGACCATGCTTAGTTTTAAAGAACATCCCCAAACCGTTCTCTTCCGTGATCGACCCGTCACTCTGATTACCGGTCTGCCACATAAACAGGATATCCTGGAAAACTGGAAAGTCCCAAACATCATTCTCCTTCCTTTCAATAAGGACGTTTCTCTGAAGTCGCCGGATTTGTTCCTCTCCGAGTTGCATCTGGCATTTCCCTTTTTGGAGAGCATACGGGTCGGGGAAAATTTCCGTTTTGGCCATCAACGGGCGGGAAATCCCCACCTTCTGGGCGAGTGGGGGGTGACGAAAAAAATCCGTATCGAGGTCATTCCATCTCTTTTAGATCAAGGCTCTTGTGTCAGCAGCAGCCGCATACGTCAACTTCTGGCTGAGCGCGAATTGGATGCTGCGGCAACCCTCTTGGGACGTCCCTACAGTCTTTATGGCCAGGTTGTTGAAGGACAAAAAGTTGGGCGTAAGCTTGGTTTCCCAACCCTCAATCTGGCTACCGAAGACGGACAGCTTCTACCCTTGGGCGTTTATCACGGTCGCGTGCAATTGAGCCATACCTTTTACAAGGCAGCTATTAACATCGGAAAACGTCCCACACTCGGTTCAGGATGCGACATCTGGGTCGAAGCCCATCTCCTAGGATTCTCCGGCGATTTCTATGGACAAAGGATCAATCTGGAGATTTCTGGATTCATCCGTGAAGAAATTCAATTTTCATCCCTGGATCAATTGCAGAAGCAGATCGAACAGGATGTCCTCTCGATCAAGGCCCTGCCTCTTTGTTGAGTTGGGACTTTTGACTTTGGTGGCAAATCAAAGGAGAGGATGCCGCCCGCAGACCGTCACGGAGCCTTGCCGGCCACTTTGGCGGAACCCACGTTGAAAGGTTCACCATCAGGACGGAGAATTCGCACCGTTACAAAAATCAGCGTATTTTTCTTGATCGCTCGCTCTGCTTTGCTGCGGAAAAGGCGTCCGATTAGGGGAATGTCTCCCAAGATGGGGACTTTGTCGTCCACAGTAGTAATATCTTCGCGGATCAGGCCACCGAGAACCATGGTGTAACCGTCTTGGATTTCCAACTGGGCATTATCCACTGCTTTGGTCGAAAACACAGGCTGATTAACCGTATTGGGTGTAAGGACTACACCGGGGCTATTAGGATCGAAAATCTGAGCACCATAGTTAATAAATCCATCAAATTCAGTGATTTCCGGCTTTAGCGTTAAGAAAACGCGTTGGCGATCCACTGTAATTCTGGGCTGCACCACCATACTCACCCCAACGTTACGACTTTCAAAATCCGTCGGGAAGGATGGAGAGACCGTATAAATGTTTGATAAGCCGCCAGGACCAGGGCCTATGCCAATGGCTGATTGCGCTGTTGCCTGGTCAAACTCAGTAGGATAAAGAAATTCACGCGCCACCAAAACATTGGCTTGTTGCCCATCATTGACAACAACCGATGGTGCCGTCATCAGATCCGTGCTGGATTTCTGGCTGAGTGCCTCCATCAGGATCTGAAACGCATTGCCGTCGATGGCACCCGTAATTCCAAAACGATTAGGAATTACCGACTGAGCCTGCGGCTGAGTGGCAGAGGCTCCATCCAAAAAAGTTTGAACAGGATCACTTACCCTAAGGCCACCGATCCCCTGCAAGTTGGTTCCGGTCTGGACATTGCCGCCAGCAATCTTGCTGCCAGAGCCGGCAATTGGGTAGCCACCAGCGAGTGAATAGTTGAAGGCCAGAGAATCCAGATCATCCTGGTTGATTTCAATCAATTTGGTTTCAATCCTTACCAGAAGCGTTTCTCCCTGATTTACCGTGACCAGCTCCTCCACCAGATCGATCTGATCCTGGGCATTTTTGACCGTCAATATACCCGTGGCACGGTTGTAAATGGCGGCTGAACCCTCAGGGAATTTGACGCCCCTTTCCTCAAGACTCTTGCGCACAGGATCTTCCGTCGTTGTCGTCACCGTTGTCGTGGGCCTGCGGCGCGGTGCTGCAGCCCCGCCGTCCGAAGTCGTTGATGTACCTGTGCCGGTTGTGTCAAAAAAACCTTCATTGACAGGAAATTCACGGGTAACAAGAACAGCATCATCCCCGTCACTCAAGGGTACAATGAAGATAGCAAACTCTTCCACCTTGAACTTGACCCCGGCGATATTGCAGATGTAGCGCAGCACCTCTCCTGCAGGCACATTTTTCAGACGCAGGCTGAAGGGACGGGCTTCCGAGCGGGCCTTCTCATTTTTGACAATAAAGCTGATACCAGCACCAGTGATATCTTCTTCACGTGTCTTCGTGGTCAAAAAACGAGCGGCGTCCTCAATGGTGGCATCGGTAAAGTCAACCTGCTTGATGATGATTGTCTGAAGTTTTTGGCTGACCTGGAAATTGGCTCTGGCTGTGATGGGTGAGATAGTAGTCTTCGTTCCTTGAAGATTGGCCTCCACCTGGTAAACTTCAGACCAGGCGTCCCGGGTCTGGGTTAGTTTTTCCTGACGGCTGGAGCTTGTGGCAATAGCCTTACTCCGGCCCATTTTTTTGTAGAGTTTGAGCTGTTCTGATGCCGCGACCTTGTTGTAAGGGTCAATGGCCAAAGCCTGCTCAAGCTCTTCCTCTGCTTTGCTGAACTGGCCTGTGGCGACGTAGTCCTTGGCCAGCTTGATATGGTCATTCACCTTGTTCAAATTCGCTATAAATTTGGGGTCGACCGCTGGATTCTCAGGTTTGTCCCCTACTTTGATCCCCAGAATCTGATTGATTTTCACTAGCAACGACTGAGCTTGGGTGTTGTTTTTGTTGTATTTCAGGGCAGATTGGGCACTGCCACGTGCTTCAAAGTACTTCTTTTCGCCAAACTCTTTTTCTGCCGCGTTGTACTCCAACCTCGACATCAAGAGACTGGCCCGGAGATAAACAGGTTTACCCTCTCCCGCTTCAGGAACTTGTTCTAGAATCTCCGTGATCGTGGTGCGGGCTTCCGCATCACGCCCCAGCTGGATCATGCGCTCCGCATCATTGAGCTGCTTGACCGCACGTATAACCAGCTCTTGACGGCGAATGATTTCACGTTGAAGGATACTGTCGGAGTCGTTCTGGGCGCTGGCCGCATAGCACGGAATAAAGGTGCAAAAAACCAAGGCAAAGGTTTTAAGTATAGAAGTCGCACCTGATTTGCGGACGCTGGCTAAAACTTGATGGTTCATATAGTTATCAGAATTATCTGGCCTGCTCGGAGGGGATAAGGGTGATTTCATACGATTCCCTCTCTCCTTCTGTCAAAAATTCGGGCGTTCCGTCAGGCTTCATCATCCGGGCTGTAATCAACATCACCAGATTTCTTTTGATGGAGCGCTCTACTTTGCTTCGGAACAACCTGCCGAGCAGAGGAATATCTCCCAAAATAGGTATTTTATCTTCAATCATTTGCTTGTCTTCGCGGATGAATCCCCCCATGACGATGGTTTGGCCGTCAATAACCTGCACCTTTGTTTCCACCTTTCGGATCGCGAATACGGGGGTCAAAGCAACACCTTCAGCAATGGAAGATATAGGGCCGCCTTGGATACTCTGCACGACGTCACTGGCGTAGTTGATAAAACCTTGGAATTCCGTCACCTCAGGATTCAACTCAAGATCAATACGTCTGTCTAAAGTCGCCGTTGCCTTGACTTCCAAAGTAACACCGATATCCCGGCTTTCAAAACCGGAAGGATTGGACGGCACCGCAATGGGGGGCGGAGGCGGAGATTCCGAAGTACCTGCTGCTGTAATGATTTCTGGTGGATCATATTCAGTCGGATACAAGAGTTCCCGTGAAACCCTGATTTTTGATTTTTGTCCGCTAACGAGGGTCAGTTTGGGGGCCGACATCAAATCGGATCCCAAGGCAGATTCCAAGGCGGTAATCAAGAGACGGGCTCCGCTTCCTCCGATGATACCGCTGACCCCAATCTGGTTGGCCTGCCGGTTAGACCCGATTCCCAGCAATGCATCCAACTGATTGGCTGCAAGGTTATTGGTTGTTCTCAAGGCCGTGGCGGCACTTGCGTTACCGGCAACACTGTTGGCAAAGGGACCGCCAAAACCAGGGCCCGTACCGATGACCGCAGGACTTTGGGCATTGTTGGGGAAAACACCAAAGGCATCCGGTATGGCAGCGGTTCCGTTGATACGGTAATTAAAGGACAGCTCCTTCAATTTATTATCTGCAAAATCAATAAATTTGGCTTCCACTTCAATCTGCTTGGTCTGATTAACTTCACGGGAAAGCAGTTGATCAATCAGGTTGAGCTGATCGAGGGTATTCTTAACGACCATTTTGGCGGTGCGGGGAAGGTAAGCGGCACTGGAATCTCCAGGGAACTTGACACCTTTCTTTTCCAACTCTTCCTTGACCGGCACGGTTGCAATATCAATCGTGCGTGTTGTGAAATCGCGCGTCGGGTCTGGGGTTTCTCTCACAGACGTCGGAAAAAAGGTCGGAGGAACGGAGAAGGTGCGGATTACCAGTACCTCACTGGTTTCATTGCTGGGGAAAATATAGACCGCATGCTCGTCCACTTTGTACTGGAGGTTGGTCAGCGAGTTGATGAAATTAAGAATCTGGATCAGGGGAACATTCTTCAAGCTCAGCGTCAATGTCCGGGCAGGGGCAGGAACAGGGGCTACGGCAGCACCGTCTGCGGTTGGCGTTGCGGAGGCGGTGGGCATGGCCTTAAGAACAAAGTTTACCCCTGTTTTGTCAGGATCAGGATCCAGGGCCCTGCTCTGGTCTTCCAGAAATTTAACCGCATCTGCGATATCAACTTCACTGAAGTTCAACTCGGGGATAATGATTTTTTCCAACTTATCATATAAACGCAAAGCTCCAGTCTGCTGGACGGCCTGACCTGCCGTGGTCAGGGCATATTCCTTGCGATCGATCGGAACCGTGGGCCACTCCGTCGCCACATCATATAGCGCTTTTTCGCGGCGGGCATCCTTCCGCAGAGAGGCAGCTTCGTATTTAATTTTTTCAACTTTCTGAATGCGCTTGCGGGCGTTGTCGTTGAATTCGTCAATGGTGAGGACTTCCTTGTAACGTCCGATGGCCCGTTGATACTGACCCGTTTCCATGAAGGAATCCCCTTCGAACATCAGGCGCTGAATATTGGCGATCTTCTCTTGCAGCTCGGAAGTAACGGCTTTGTTACCGGGGTATTGCTGTTCGAGATCTTTGGTTTGGGCTTTCACGCGGACCAAACTGACCTGGTAACTGGTATTGGTCGGATCCAATTCAACAGCTTCTAGCAGTAGGCTGCGAGCAGCTTCGTATTTTTTGTTTTTCTCTTCGATGGCTGCCTGAATGGCCACTGTTTTGGCGGCACCCTTGCGAGCGATGACGTGCGTTTCCAGGAAGGCTGGCTCGTTTTCAGTGGCGTCCGCTACGGCTTTGTAACGTTCCCGGGCCGTTTTAATTTCACCTGCGGCCAGCAATTTGGCTCCCTCTTCAAGTTGCTTGTTGTAGAGCAGTGAGCGTTCAACTCTTTTGATGGCTTCGGATTCCGATCTGGTATCGGCAGCAGTAACATCCGCCGTCTGTGCCAAGGTTGTCGAAACTGCATAAAACATGCAGATGGCGGCCAACCGTGCCGGTTTCATTACAAGGTCTCTGGATTTAAAATGATATCTCATAGCGGGCCTCTTATGTTTTTATATATAATGCTGTAAAATTGAAGGTCAAGAAGTTTAAAAGTCTCAATCGTGATTATTAATCTCATTTAGTGACGGGAACGGCAATGGTGTTTTCTTTGTTTGCGTCTTCCAAATCACGGATGAGTGCCCCTTCCGCACTGGCCTTGACCAGTTGATAGGTTTTTTCCCGGACCTTGAAGGTATCCCCCCGCTTTACTATGGCAGGGTCAACCTTGCCTCCAGGAACCCGCAGAACAAACTCAACAGTGCTTTCATCCGACTCCGTTGCTTTTCTCAAAACGAGGGTAATGACTTCATTCAACTTGAGATAGGTCAGATCCAGTTCCGATTCGTCAATGTTCTCTTCGATTTTTGTGTTGGGATTAAATTTTTTAGTCATTTTTTCTCTGTATGCCGTGATTTGATAACCTTCAATTTCATCACCTTCCTTCAACAGTTTGGAACTGCCTTTAAAAGCCAATTGGAACTGCAACCCGCTGGCACCCCGGGTTCGTCCTTTGAATTCCAGCTTAAAAGGTACCGGCGTGAACTTTTTGACCGCCAACTTCACAATGACTCCGGGATGGTTTTTCTTGTCCTGGGGATTGGTTTTCCCTTTGTATTCTTCCAGGTTACTGAAACCGTCCCCATCAGGATCCTGATTTCCTACTTCCGTATCTTCAATCGAAAGGCGGTTGGCAATCAGCCAGGCAGCTGTGATTCCCACTCCTGCAATCTCCTTGTTTTCGTCCAAAGGCCCGATTTCCCCGCTGGCTGGTTCGTAAACAATCAACCGGGAAACGAAAACCGGCTGCTTTTTATTGATTTCCCCAATCATCAGGGGTGTCTTTAACTGACCGGAAATGGCTTCAAATTTTTCAAAAGGAATTTTCTCCGGAGCCTTACCCACGGTGGTCGTCTGGATCTCCTCCTTCGCCGGCAGGCTGAGGGCCAGAAAGGCCATTCCCACTCCGAAGAGCAACAGAACAACCGCCATCACGGCCTGCTCCGGTTGTAATTTCATTTTATTCATGATGAAAAGTATCTAAACGTGTCGTTATTTAATGGCCGGTTTTTTGGAATCCACAGCAGCGGGAAGAAAATCAATCAGATCCAGACGGATACGCGCATTGACTTTTTCCCGGCCAGCCACCGATATGAAATTCTTTTTCTGCTCCGGCGTGGCGGAAGTAGCTCCCCCCCCGCCCGTGACCTCCAAACGTTTGGGCACTGTCCTTTTCTCGTTTTCCAGATAGACAAATCGTGTCACAAACATGAATTGGGAAGAGCCAACTCCATTCAAGAACCGGATGACAGACTCCGGATCCGACTTGATTACAACTTCAAAAGGCAGAATCCTGTAGGTGTTTTCGGAGCCGGGAAGTATCTTGGCCTTGAGTGCCTCATCAATACCGGTGGCTGAGCCAACTCCTACCGTGGGGGTTTCTTCCAGGAATGAACGTTTGATGGCAACCACGGTTTCAACTCCGGAACCCGCGAGCAGCTTCACGATCTCTTCGATGGCCAGCAACTGGATGCCCAGATCCAGGGTATTTTCGGCGCGGGGCGCCGCCAGCACGTAGGATTTGAAAGCAAAATTATACTCTTCGGGAATGGCCATGTTTTTATCCCTGGCCAGTTGGCGCAATTCCAGACGCTTGGTCCCGAAAACTTTTTTCCAGGAATCCGGGTCCAGACCCTTCATCGCACCGGAGGCGGGGTCTATGGTGCGAACAGCAGAAAACTGATTCACTTTGGATTGCACATCAGGTGTTAGAACACCCTCCAGATCCACCAGCTTGATTTTCTGGTCCTGCAGAATTTTTTTGTTCTGGGCGCTGGGAAATAGTCCCTTCTTTTCGACAGCCATGATCTGGCCTTCAAGCTCCGTTTTCTCGCCCAGCTTCTGTGTCAGCTGCCGGGAAGTCCAGAACCAGGCTCCGCCACCCAAAAGTCCGACCACAACCATGATGATCACGGTCACAAGTATATGTTTGGGAATATCTTTCATGGCAGAAGATCCGGCTGCATATCCTGCTTGAACACCGCTCGTACAAAAAACAAAAGGGCAACCTGCTCGTTGTTGAAATTTTCCCTGTCGATGATTTCGACTGTATCAAAAAGCCCTGTTTTTTTCAGGTCTTCCGTGAAATTGTTCAATGTTGAATCGGAAAGGTTTGCTTCATAAAAACCCCGGATATTCAGCTCGGTCGCTTTCGGAGCCAGATTCAATTTACTTGGATCCAGCGTGGCGGCATTGAGTCCGGCACGGGGGGCCTGGACGGCTCCCTGAGGGGTGCGTCCCGCCCCACGGGGGGCATTGGCCGCACCGGGTCCGGAACCCGGACCGGAGAGAGTGGCCGGAATGGTTTCAACTGGATTTCCATTGTAGGTCAGATCCACCTGGGTGATCCACATCCCCGTGTAGGAGGTCACGGTCTTGATCAAAATATTCATCAGGCCGGGCCAGAAATCCCGTTGTTCCATCAGCCGGGAAAATCCCTCGAGCCTGCGTCGCTCCTGGCCCGTTTCCTTGGACAGACGCTCGATGGAGGCAGACAGGGTTTGCTTGTTGGACAAATCGCTGTTCATGGTGTCCACCACGGCCGAAACTTCGGTCAGTTTCCAGAAATTCGCTCCCGCAGCCAGGACAAAAAGTAATATCCAGACGATGATTCCGCCGACCAGATAAGGCATCTGGCCCTGTTTCTTGTTTTTCTGTTGAGCCGAGAGCGGAACAAGATTCACCTCGATCGGCACATCTTCCATGGCGCGCAACCCGAGTCCTATCACTGCACCAAGAAGATAGGCATCGGTTGCCAGCTTCGCACGATCCAACTGCGGAGAGATCGCGGTGTTCCTCAGTGGGTTGAAAAACTCAACCGGTATATTCAGCTTTTCCTTGAAAAACATGTCGGCATAGGGCATGGATGCCGCGCCCCCCGCCAAAAGGATGACCTTGGGCGACATGCCATTCTGCTGGTTGCGATAAAAACTGATTGAGCGGCTGATCTCGGCGTGTAAACGGGAAAAAACACTGCGGGCGATCTTGGAAATACGTGACGCAGCCTGATCCTCGGGGTCGGCATAGGCACCGCCCAAGCCAACAAAGCCTTTACCCTTTTTCAATAATTCCGCCGCCACGTAGGGCTCCTGGAATTCGTTGGAAATATTCTGTGAAATCATGTGGCCGCCAATGGGGATCACCCGGCAGAAAATCTTGCTGCCCTCGACGAATACCAGGTTGGTGCTCTTGGCCCCGATGTCGATGATCAGCGCGCAGTCGTTGTTTTCCGGATAGTTGTAACGGTAGGCATTGACGAGAGTCAGCGGAGCAACATCCACTTTGTCCATCTCTAGCTTGTGCATCTGGAAAGCCGAATTGGCCTGTTCCACCAGATCGCTTTTGACCGCGACGATGACAGCCTCCACATCCTTCGCGCCTTTACCTCCAAGAAGCTGATAGTCCCAGACGACCTCATTGATCGGAAAAGGCACGTTCTGCTGGGCCTCAAAAACCACCATCTGGTCTATCTGCTCGGATGCCACCGGGGGCAATTTGACAAAGCGGGTGAAGACAAACTGACCTGAAATGGAACAGAACGCCCGTTCCGATTTGGTGATCCCCTTTTCAGCCAACACAGTCTGCAGGGTTTCCGCAATGAAAGGAAAGCGATCCTGCTCTTTGTTCGGGTCGAGGCCCATTTCTTTAATGGAATAATCCAGCAAGGTCAGACCACCCTGCGAATACTGGAACACCCCCATTTTCAGGGTGCTCGAGCCCAGATCAATCGCGATGAATTTGTTGGAAGACGCCACAGGTCGGATCCGTTATTAATTTTTTGCTTTGATCTGGTTGACACGGCGTGCGTTTGCGGGCCAGAAAGGTGAGTCGATAAGCGGAACCAAAACCGAGTTGACTTGTAAGCCCGAGCTATACCAGTTTGCATCGTCTTTTTCTTTGTCCTGCTGGGCGGCAAGACGCCCGTTCTGCAGGATATCCACATGGACATTGAAATCTTTCAGATCCTTCCCCTTCTCTCCCGCGTAGCGCTGGGCGGAACCCGGTGGCAGATACACATAGGCCATATGGTCCCCTTTAGGCACATTGATAAAAGTCACCTCGGAGGTCAAAACCACGAACTGCGCCTCTTTTTTTGAATCAGCCCCTTCCACAAAAAATTTGACCTGAACTTCTTCACTGAGTTCTTCCTCAGTGGAGAACTTTACCTGGATCACATGCCAGGATTCATCCAAAACCTTGTTCAGGCTGTTGCCCTCGACTTCTCTGGGCGTCACCGCAGCTTCAACTTTAATTTCAATAATTTTTACTGCCTCTTTTTCAGCTGCCTGAACAAAAGGTGTGAAGACAAGTATCAGGGTGGCTAACAGACAGATAGCTAGAGACTTAGGGTTCATCTTATGAAGTAAAGCCAGCACCCACCTTAACGTCAAATGTTTTTACTCATATCTGCATAATATAAGCTTAGTTACATTCATTACAGATTCGCTTTTTATACCCAAGTATCGCCATTCCAAGATTTTCCACATTCGGGACTTATCCAGATTAATAAGCCAGATTTGGACCCAGCCAACGCTCAACCTCTTCCACACTCATTCCTTTACGTCGTGAATAATCAAGGACCTGATCTTTTTGGATTTTACCAACTGCAAAATATTTGGCTTCCGGATGTGTAAAATACAACCCACAGACCGAACTTGCTGGTGTCATGGCACAATGCTCCGTCAAACGGATTCCCGTCCTGGCTGTAATATCGAGAAGGCTGAATAATTTAGGCTTCTCGGTGTGATCCGGACAGGCCGGATATCCCGGGGCAGGCCGGATTCCACGGTATTTCTCGCGAATCAACTCATCCGAACTCAGGTTCTCCTCTTTGCCAAAACCAAACAAATCACGCACCTGCTTGTGCATATACTCGGCAAACGCCTCCGCCAAACGGTCTGCCAATGCCTTCGCCATGATCGATTGATAATCATCATGATCCTCTTCGAACCGCCGAACCACTTCATCCAGCCCTTCTCCTGCCGTTACGGCAAAAACTCCCACATAATCTTCCCTCCCGCTTTCCTTCGGAGCCACAAAATCCGCCAAGGCATAGGTGGACTTGCCTCCCGGCTTGTCCATTTGCTGGCGGAGGGTGCAAAGGGTTCCAAGCAACGCCCTGCGCGAGTCATCATGGTACACCTCAATATCGTCCCCGACCGAGTTGGCCGGCAACAAGGCGATCATCCCTTTTGGACGAAGCCATTTCTCCGCCACCATTTTTTTAAGCAATTCCTGCGAATCCTTCCATAAAATCGTGGCTTCGGCCCCGACCACTTCATCTTCAAGAATCTGCGGATAACGTCCGCGCAATTCCCACGCATGAAAAAATGGGGACCAGTCGATGAAATCCAGCAACTCGGAAGCATCCACTTCGATGTTCCGTATACCGGTGAACTCCGGACGGGCAATATCCTGGCTGCTCCAGTCAAAAACAGGTTTCCGTCGCCGGGCCTCTTCCAGACCGACCAGTTTCTGTTCCTTTTTTTGTTTTTCGTGCAACTCCCGCATGGCCTGTTGTTTAACCAGCAGATCATCCTGGAAACCCTTTTGCGTCTCGGGATTGAGCAACTGGCTGACCACCCCCACCACCCTCGAAGCATCGGTCACGTGTGCCGTCACCCCTGAATAGTGGGGGGCGATCTTGATGGCGGTATGGGCTGCGCTCGTGGTGGCCCCGCCAATCAACAGAGGGGTCTTAAGTCCACGGCGCTCCATTTCCCGGGCGTTATGCGCCATTTCATCCAACGATGGCGTGATCAGCCCGCTCAGACCGATGACATCCGCCCCGATTTCAGCCGCCTTTTCCAGAATGGCATCACAGGAAACCATGACCCCTAGATCCACCACCTCGTAGTTGTTGCAGGCCAGCACCACCCCCACAATATTTTTCCCGATGTCGTGAACATCGCCCTTTACCGTGGCGATCAAAAATTTTCCCTGGGCCCGGCTGGCGCCGGACCTGGCTTTTTCTTCCTCCATGTAAGGTGTCAGGTAAGCCACGGCTTTTTTCATCACGCGGGCACTTTTCACCACTTGGGGCAGAAACATTTTCCCGGCTCCAAACAAATCCCCCACCACTTTCATGCCGTCCATAAGCGGCCCTTCAATCACCAACAAAGGCCGGGCCATCTTCAGCCGGGCTTCCTCCGCATCTTCCTCAATGAAATCCGTGATACCTTTGACCAGCGCGTGCTCCAGTCTCTTTTCCACCGGCTCGCGCCGCCAACTGGCGTCCTCCTTGTCCTTGACCACGCCCGAACCTTTGACCTGTTCCGCCAGTTCCACCAGCCGCTCCGTCGAATCCGGACGGCGGTTCAGAAGTACATCCTCAACTCTTTCTTTCAACTCCGGCTCAATCTGTTCGTAAATCGCCAGCATCCCCGCGTTGACAATGCCCATGTCCAGTCCGGCCCGGATGGCGTGGAACAAAAAGGCGGAATGCATGGCCTCGCGGACCACGTTGTTGCCCCGGAATGAAAATGAAATGTTACTGATACCACCGCTGACCTTTGCCCCGGGAAGATTCGTTTTGATCCAGCGCGTGGCATTAATGAAATCAACTGCGTAGTTGTTATGTTCGTCGATTCCTGTCGCAACCGTCAGAACATTGGGATCAAAGATGATGTCTTCCGGAGGGAAGCCCACTTTTTCCGTTAGAAGCTTGTAGCCCCGTGCGCAGATGGCCTGTTTTTTATCCACCGTGTCAGCCTGCCCTTTTTCATCGAAGGCCATCACCACCACCGCCGCCCCATAACGACGCACCAGCTTCGCGTAATGCAGAAAAGCTTCCTCTCCTTCCTTCAGGGAAATCGAGTTCACGATCCCCTTGCCCTGCATGCATTTCAAACCCGCCTCCAGAACTGACCACTTGGAGCTGTCAATCATGATGGGAACACGGGCGATGTCCGACTCTGCTGTGATGAGGTTCATGAACCGGGTCATGGCCGCCTCGGAATCCAACAGCCCCTCGTCAAAATTAATATCGATGACCTGCGCCCCGTTTTCCACCTGCTGCTTGGCAATGGCCAGGCCCGCTTCGTAATCGCCGGCCTTGATAAGTTGCGCGAATTTGGGCGAACCCGTGACGTTCGTGCGCTCACCAACATTGATGAAATTGGTTTCAGGCCGCACAGTCAGGGCATCAAGGCCGCTTAATCTCAGCCATGGCTCGATTACCGGTAGTTTACGCGGGGCGCAGCCCTTGACAATATCTGCAATGGCCCGGATGTGGTCGGGAGTTGTTCCGCAACAGCCCCCCAGAATGTTAAGCCAACCGTTCTCTGCCCATTCACGCAGCTGAGGAGCCAGGCTCTCGGGGGTTTCCGGGAAGCCGGTGGGTGACAGGGGATCCGGCAGTCCGGCATTCGGGTGCGCGCTGACATACACCGGCGCAATGCGGGACAACTCATCCACCAACGCGCGCATCTCCTTGGGACCCAGGGCGCAGTTCATTCCCACGGAGATCAGGGGCACATGCGAAATCGAATTCCAGAAGGCCCCAACGGTTTGTCCTGTCACGCCGCGATCGCTGCCCGCCTGGATAAAAGTAACAGAGGCCATGAGCGGATAGCGTTCACCGATCTCGTCGAAAAGTTTTTCGATGGCGAAAAAAGCCGCCTTCGCATTGAGCGTGTCGAAGATCGTTTCGACAAAAAGGATGTCGGCACCACCGTCGATCAGGCCGCGGGCCTGGTCAAAATAGGCGGCCACGAGTTCGTCCCAAGTCACGCCGCGCGCACCGGAGTCATTGACGTCGGTCGACATGGAGGCCGTGCGGGTGGTGGGTCCGATGGAGCCGGCCACGAAACGCGGGCCGCTGCCGCCTCCGGCCAAAAACGCGTCGACGGCACGGCGGGCAGCGGAGGCCCCGCCTTTGGCGATTTCGTAGGCATGATCCTGCAGGTCGTAGTCTGCCAGGGAAACCGCCTGGGCATTGAAGGTGTTGGTTTCCAGAATATCGGCACCGGCTTCCAGGTATTGCCGGTGGATCTCCTCGATGTAATGCGGCTGGGTGACGTTCAGCAAATCCCCCAGACCTTTGACATCCTTACGCCAGTTTTTGAAGGCCTCGCCGCGATAGGTGGCTTCATCCAGCTTCAAGCACTGGGTCATGGTGCCCATCGCACCGTCCAAAATCAGGATACGCTTCTCCAAAAGCTCAATCAAAGGCCGGGCACGTTCACCATGTTGCAAGATCTTGTCCATAAATATATCTGTCCATCATGATAGATTGATGGATCGACTTGGCAAAACATTTTCTTCCAGATCCTACTGACCCAATAAAGCGGCTCAAGTCCGGTCTTTTTGCCTCTTCCCCAGCTGAATCAGATCTCTGTGACAGAATTCGCGAATTTCCTGTTGCCACATCGCAAACGGTATGCTGATATTTTCACCCTTCTTGATGACCCTATCGTCTAGAGGCCTAGGACACGTCCCTTTCACGGATGCGACACGGGTTCAAATCCCGTTAGGGTCACCATTTTTTCTGGGGTCATAGCTCAGTTGGTAGAGCACCACAATGGCATTGTGGGGGTCTGGGGTTCGAACCCCCATGGCTCCACCAGATTTGTTTTTTTCAAAGAAGTTTTTCATGCTGTCCCACCCCCTTCTTAATACCTCCATCCCCTTTCTCCACTCCCTTGCCTGCGGCCACCGTGCATCTCTTCTTGCACCCTCGGGCCGATTCGTTAAGATTTTACAGATGAAGCATTTCTATTGCTGGTCTTTTCTAGCAGCCCTTCTTGCCCTGAACGCCTGCCAGCCACCCCAGCAGGGCCTTGATGCCGAAGATGAGCGCAATCCCTATTTCCGCAAAGGCGTCAAACTGGCGGCCGATGGTAATTTTCACGGGGCAATCGGCCAATACGAAGACGCCCTCAAAGCCAATCCCGATGTGAAGAAAGCGCACATGGAAATTGGCATCCTTTACGCGGACAAACTGAATGACCCCGTCGGAGCCGCCTATCATTTCCAGAAATACATCGATGCCCGCCCCGACGCCCCCAACATTGCCCAAGTCCAAACCTATCTCGAAAAAGCCAAAATCGATTTCGCCCTCACCCTTCCCAACTCTTCAACGCAGAACGCCCAGGAATTTGCCCAGATCAGCAAGGAAAACATCGAACTCAGACAGTCCCTGGCCCTGGTTCAGGAAACCCTGGCCCGCAAAGAAGAGGAAATCGCCAAAATCAAATCCGGCACGTTCACCCCTTCCATCAACGCCCCCACCGTCAATCCAATCCCCGATATAGTGACGACCAGCGAAGGGTCGGCACGCTCAACTACAGCCGGGCATTCCCCCACTTCCCCCACTTCCGCCACCAAGATCCCTGCCGCCATACCCATCGACACAACGTCCTCCCAGAAAGTTCATGTGATTCAATCCGGCGACAACCTCTGGAAAATCGCCAAACAATATTACCCGGATGACATCAACGGTGGCATCGAAAAAATTAAAGCGGCCAATCCCCAGACCACCGCCAATGTTCAAAATTTGAAACTCGGCCAAAAGCTGGCCATCCCCTGACTGTTTAATCCAACCCCCTACCCTCCATACACTCCATGCCCACACCTAAAGACGACGACCAGGATCTGCTCAGCCGGGCCGAGGCCTCTTCCCTCGATGACTTGAACCACGAACTCCGTGAACAACAGGACCGACTTCTGGAACTCAAACGCCAGCAGGATGAAATCGAACGCCGCAAGCGCGAACTGGAAGAGCTTAACAAAAAACGCAATGAACTGAGCACCGGCAAGAAATCCATGCGTGAAAAACTGGCCCGCGCCATCACCGTGTTGGAGAGAGCCGAATACGACACACGCCGTGAAATCGAACAGATCCAGCTGACCCGCCAGTCATTTGCCGACCACCTAAGCCAGATTGAAAATATCGATCCATCCGCGTGGACACCCCAGAACATGGATGATGAACTGACCCGCTCCCTAAGCCAAATCGATCATGCACGCGCCGTTTACAACCAGTCCCGGGCCAAAATTGATGCCCTCAGCGGACAGGATATCGAAAGTGATGATACGCGTAGCAGCGGCTCTTCAGAGTCCTACAACGAAGAGGATTCCTCCGTGGAGGCCTCTTTTGTGGAACTCGCCCGGCGCGGTTTTGCTTTTACCCTGCCCCTGATCATTTTTCTGGGCATCCTGTTTCTTGTTTATTTGACCCGCCAATGACGCCGCTCCTTGCGAACAGCGGTTCACATTAAACCGCTCAAGGTCTGGCACCCCCCTTTTTTGCGGCGTGCGGATGGAATCTTCCCCTAAACGCCCAGAACAGCCTTAAGCTTTTCCCCAGCGGCATTGAGCTGCTCTTCCGTGGCCCCTGCAGGCAGATGCACCTGTTCCCCCACCACCAGCCTGCAACGGGTGAAAGGCTTGGGTATCTGGAAACGATCCCAGCTTTTCAACTCCCACTTGTTTTCATAATGGCATGTTATCGGCGTGATCGGGACCCCACCGGCTTCGGCCAGTTGAAGAATGCCTGTATGCATGGAATAAATCGGACCTCGTGGCCCGTCGGGTGTAATGGCGACGTCCCCGCCGTCACTCTTCAGCTTTCTTGCCAGGTTCATGAACGCCTTGAGTCCCTCCCTCGAAGATGAACCCCGGGCCGCCTGGATACCAAAACGTTTGGCCAATCCGGTGGTGATCTGCCCGTCACGGCTCATGCTCATCATGACCGTCAGTTTTCGTCCGGGGAGAAAATGCGGATAAAGATAGGGCATCATAAGCAGGCGGTTATGCCAGAAGGCAAAAACATAAGGTTTTACCTGCAAAGGATCGAGGAGGCCGTGGGGATCTACCAACTCCACCCGCAAGGACCGGCCGAGCAGCTTGACGATCCCGGCAGCCAGAAAAGGCCCGCAGACCGGAGCGAGTGTCTGTTTAAAAAACTTTTTGATCACGGAACGGGCTTTCTTCCCAGAAGACGGGACAAGGCCCGCGCCGGAGTTCTCATGAACAGCTCATTAAAAAATTCATTGGTATCCATCGCCTTGGCCTCCGGAACCACCTTCAAGGCCCAGAGTGCTCCAACCGCAATCAGGGTCATGACCGCATAAAGCAGACTGTAAACATTCCACTCCCAGATTCCCCAACCATAGTGGATAAAGGAAATCGCGTCGAAAAGAATTCCCCAAAAAATAGGAAACAATCCGGCTGTCAGGCTATTACTGACACTGAATATTGCGAAAAAGTGACTGCGTCCCATGGCAGGAACCAATCCCATGACCAAACGGATGTTGGCCACTTGGAAGAGAGCAAACCCCATTCCCCATGTCATCTGTTGAAAGCCCACCGTCCACCAATTAAAGGGGAGCGCATGGCTGGCCAATGCCCCCCACCCTATGAAGTGCACCATCTGGATCAGCAGCGAAAGCGCCAATAGGGGCTTGCTTCCCACCCGATCCAGCGTTTTCCTGGAGAGGAATGCGCCCAATAGGAAAAAAATTCCCCAGGCTGCATTCAAAAGCATGAAGCTCGAATCCGGAACCGCAAAATGATCCCGGATCATCGGCACACTGATCACCCCCCCGCAGGCCCAGGCCATCAGAATCACGAAGTTGAAAATCAGAAATTTCTTGAAAGGCTTGAATGCCAACATGGCTTTCCACGGCACGGGTTCGGCATTTTTGACCTCAAGCGTCACAGGAACATCAGGAATCCGTTTCAAAAAGTACAGACTGGTCAGCGCCCCTGCGAAGCTGACCGCGAAAGCTAAGGTAAAACCGATATGGGAGTCCGTCCATTTCAGAATTCCCGCTGTCAACAAAGACGTGAACACAATCGAACCCAGACTGCACATCTGATCCGTGGAAACATACCTTCCCCGCACCGACTCGGGAACCAGTTGGCTCATCCATGGCAAAAATCCGCAGGAAGAAAAACCACGGCTCGCATTAAAACAAATCAGACAAAAAAGCATCAAAAT
>JBBSCO010000004.1:0-87648 GCA_038250235.1 Methylacidiphilales bacterium
CATAGTCGGCATTGATGGTTGCGATCCCCGACACGCACTCTTCCAGGGTGTTGAAGGGGATCAAGCCTTCACCGTGCGGGAGATGTTCGCTCCAGCCTGTGTCCTGCACAATCGATGGGCGACCCAGGGCCAGGTAGCAGGCGGTGCGGCAGCTGAACCAACCGGTTTTTCCCTGCACATAACCGTGCTTGGCGATGCTCCACTCGCCTTTTGAGGTCCTAAGAAACTCGTGATAGGTTTTGTGATCCGGGATGACGACATCCGGTTCCAGAATGCCCCAGCCTTTGGCCGTGAGTTCTTTCGTCGGGCGTTTCTTGCCTATGCCCTGGCCCATGGCAATGACAAGTTTCTGCGGGGTGTGCAGGGGCAGATCCTGGAAGCGGGTGAATTCCAGATCCTTTTGTCCATATTCCTTGTCCTGCCAGAGCTTCGGCTTGTAGCTACACCAGTTCATCACCGTGGTGAAGCGATCCAGGGGTGCCTGCTCCTGGTAGGGCCAATACTCCAGGGCCACGGGCTGGATGGTTTTTTTCCAGCGTATTCCTGTGTCAGGCACCAGGCAGTCGGCATCGCCCAGCTTCAGTCCGAAACTAAAATGACTGTTATGATTTCTCAGGCGTTGAGTGTAGGAAGTTTTCTGCGGATCATGCAGGCCGATCTGGGTGAACATCGGGTCGCCGTCGAGAAACATCTGGTGTTTCACCCCCACGTCATAATCTTCGAACCAGCTTGCCGTGGAGACATTGACCAGCAGATCGCCCGATTTGATCATCTCGCGGGCCAGGATTTCACCCGCGCCGTAAAATTTTCCATCGGCCGCGTTCCGGTAAATCCATCGGTCGCCCAGATTGAAATCGTTGAAGATGCGGGTCAGGGATGCAATCTGGTAACTGCAATCTTCCGTGATGGTTTCGCGGACGGGGTCGTAGGGCCAGACGCCGGTGTCTTCCAGATAGACCACATCATGGCCCAGGGCCTGGAAGCCCAGGACATATTGGATATAGTCCCAGATCACTCCTCCGAAAGGATATTGACCGATCAAACCTGTCACAACGATACGCATACTGTTTAGTGGTTGGGTGCGGGCGCAGACACGGTGGCGTCCATCCCAAGTCCTTGATTACACTCCCACGCTTTGTTTCAGGTGAAAAGGCTCTACTTGGGTGGAGGAAGCCAGCCGCCTTCCGTGACCACAGTATCCAGCTTCCGGTCATGAGGTTCCGTGGGAATTTTTTCCACTTCCTGGAAGCTGAAAAACACGCCGATGCTGCGGGCCTGGAAGCCCGGACAGGACATGAAGCGGTCATAGTAACCTTTGCCACGGCCCAGCCTGGTGCCTTGCCGGTCAAAAGCCAGGCCCGGAACAAGCATCAGATCCATTTCCGAGGGAGGCACAGGGTGACAGTGAAGAGCATCGGGTTCGGGCAGGCCGAAGGCTCCGGGCAAAAGCCTTGAAGGGTCCGTCACCGCATAAAAGTCCATCACCTCTCCTGACACACGGGGCAACAACAAGCGGCGTCCTTCCCCCAGGATAACATCCACAAGAGCGGAGGTGTCGGGTTCATCGGGGCGTGACATGAACAAGGCAATGCTCCGGGCCTCCAGCCACCAGGGGGAAAGCAAGAGCTGCTGTTTGATCAGGAGTGAGGCCCCGGCGAGGTCTTCCGGGTTGGATTCTTTCAGGCGTTCTTTGAGGGCATGTCTCAGGATTTTCTTGCTTTCAGGAATTGTCGGACCTTGGGACATAGACTATTCTAGGGGAAGATGACCGCGTCCGACAAGCCCAAGCCCGTTGCCTCAACCAAGGCGCGCTGGCGGGAGAAAAACTTTATCACGGAAGTGCTGCTCCCTTCCTTGCTTTCGCGAAAGGGCGGCACCAAGGCCCGCACCCCCCCGTTTTTTCCCAAACTGGAAGAGGGACAACTCTGTATTACCTGGATCGGCCATGCCTCGTTTCTGGTCCAGACAGCCAAGCACAATATTCTCATTGATCCCAACTGGGCCAACTGGCTCATGGTCATCCGTCGCCTCAAACATGCCGGCATTGCCCTGGATCATCTCCCGGAAATCGATCTGATCCTGATCACTCACGCCCACTTTGATCATCTTGACCGCCGCACCCTGCGAAAACTGGCGGCCCGGCAACCCATCATTGTCCCGACAGGTGTGGGCAATCTGGTGCATGATCTCGGGTTCGAACGCATCCATGAGATGGCTTGGTGGGATAGCATGAGCTTTCGCAAACTACAGATCACGTTTGTCCCGGCCAAACATTGGGGCGCCCGCACCGTGACTGATAAAAACCGTGGTTATGGCGGCTATGTTATGAGTTTCCAGGGCCGCAGTGTCTACCACTGCGGTGATACGGCCTACTTCGACGGGTTTCCGGAAATTGGAGAGCGCTGTCAACCGGAGATTGTGCTGATGCCGATCGGGGCCTACGACAATCCTTCAGGACGGGATCATCATATCTCGCCGGAAAAGGCTGCCTTGGCCTTTACAGAGATGAAGGGAAAGATTTTGGTGCCCATGCATTTTGGCACTTTCCGCATGAGTTACGAGAAGCAGCATGAACCACCCCAACGGCTCATGAAAGCATCTGCTGAGCTGGGGGTGTTACATCAGGTTCGTTTTTTGATGGAAGGGATGCCCCAGGTTTTTTGACCTGTCAATTCAGAGCGGAAGTTCCAGGTTCAGGGTCGATTTATTGTCCGGCTCTCGCTGAACAGCTATTTTTTTAAAGAGGCATGAAGTCTCCTTGAACATTCCATTCTTGCGATATGTGGCGCAGGGATTAAAACATCCCAATGAACATCGACCTGACAGGAAAAACAGCGCTGGTGACCGGGTCGACCGGTGAACTGGGACGGGTTATTGCAACGACGCTGGCGGAATGCGGGGCGGATGTGGCGCTTCATTATCTAAAAAACAAAGACCGTGCCCTGCAATTGCAGGAGCAGATCCACCAGCTCGGTCGCCGCGCCTACGTGGTTCAGGCGGATGTAGGAGATGCCCTTTCAGTCAAAGCGATGGGTGACCTGGTCAGAAAGAACCTGGGCTCTCCCGACATCCTCGTGAACAATGCAGTCAGCCAATATAAGTGGAAAGCTGTTATGGACCAGGAGTTGGCCGACTACGAAGACCAGTTCAGAACCACGGTGGCGCAGAACGTTCTTATGGCCCAGCAGTTTGTCCCGGGCATGATCGAAAAAGGCGGGGGTCGTGTCATTGCGATCTCCACCGAGTGCGCCGTCCAATGTCTGCCTAACCACTCGGCCTATGTTTCAGGTAAACGTGGCATGGATGGTGTGCTCAAAGTTCTGGCCAGGGAAATTGGCGGGCACGGCATCACTGTCAACCAAGTCGCCCCCGGCTGGACCATCAGCGAGCGGGATCGCCTTAACAAAACGGAAAATCAGGAACTCTATTGTAAAAATGTTCCGCTGCGTCGACGTGGTGAGGACAAAGACATCGCCAACGCTGTTGCCTTTCTGGCATCGGATCTGGCGGGATTCATCACCGGTGCCTTCGTGCCGGTCTGCGGCGGCAATGTCATGTTGTCCATTTGAATGTCCAAATTTTCTTCAGATCATTCTTCCGGCCAGGAAACGGGCTCTAATTCTGTGGATGCAGATCGGCTCTCACATCCTCCACCACATCCCAGGTATGATCGGCCATGAGACGGACTGTTGCGACGTGCTTTTTTGATTTCCCGGGCCAGGAGGAAGGTTCGATCAACGAAAACCACCAGCTCTGATCCGGGCGTTCATAGACATAGTAAGTATGGCCGATCAAAGGTTCGTGCCGCATCTCCACTTGATAGAGACGTTGGGAAATTTCCGCCCGACGCCGAAGTTCCTGGGCCTGACGGGCCAGAACCTCCACCTGACCGTAGATTTGTTTCAACTGGGAGCCGACCTGTTCTTCCATCGCCAGCAACGCGCGCGATTTCACTTTGCCCATATCCTCCGGCTGGATCAGAACCCCCCCCCTTTCGTGGGCGTAGGGTAGAACACTTAAAATCATTTCGTCGGGGGCAACTCCCGGGGGCAGTTTGGTTTCCATCTGGTTATATCATCGCTCATAACAGGGAAAGTGCAAATCCAGTTCTTTAAAAGGAACTTGGTAAAATAATCTTTTTCCGGCTAGGTTAGTTAATGAAATCTTCCGGACTTTTTCAGGCCCTTTGTTTCGGCTGCCTCTCAGTGCTCTCCCCAACACTTCATGCCACCCCGACACCCTCACTGCTCCAACTTCCATATTGGGATCAGGGTAAGGCCGAAATCAATTTGTATGAGGCAACTGAAATCCGTTATGGAATTGCCCGGAAGAGCGAGGTCACCCACGTTTTGGTGAAAGAAGGCTGGGATCAAAAGAAGAACGTGAAGGCCGCAGGCAAAAGTGATTTTTCCGTCATTAAACTCAACCAAATACTTTCCATTCCCACAGGTGTTTATACCTATCGGCAGATGGTTTCCTCCTTCTTCTCCTGCACAACCGGAAAACAACTCAAGTTTACCATGTCCAATCAGGAGGCTTGTGGAGCCACCTTCAAGTCGGCGCGTATCGGTAAGGATAACATGACATTGAATATCCTGAGCTATTTCGATGGAGAAGGTGATCAAACATCCGAAATCAAACTACCGCCGGGCCCCTGGCTCTTTTATGATGATGTCCCTCTGGTGTTGCGGATGTCGGCCTCCACCCCTCTTGTTCAACCTCTCCGGCTTGATGTTTTTCCAAGTACTCTCAGTCCCCGCACCGGCAAGTTAAACTTTGCCCCCGGCAATCTTACCGAAACCAGGCGCACAACGAAAGAAATCTCCTACGAGCTCTCACATACTGGTGGTAAGGATACGATTATTTTTGAAGCGTCAACACCCCACCGCATGATTTCGTGGGAACGTGCGGATGGCTCCAAACTCCATTTAAAGAAAAGCGTTCTGTCGGATTATTGGAATCAGAACCGGGTGGAAGACGCAGATGCGCTGGATCGTTTGCCGGATCAGCGTAAGAAATAGCCCCGTAAAACTTCTGGGACTTCCTGTTGTTTGTTCCCGGCTTTCCGTTAATCTCTTTCTCAAGCCTCTCCTTCATGTATCTCCATTCCCTCGCCAACCGGGTTCCTTCGCATCGCTTTTCCCAAAAAGAGGTCTGGGATTCACTACAGAAGTCAACGTGGGCACGGGAACTGAGGCCGGGAGCGATGGAGCTTCTGAACAAAGTGCTCAATGGCAACAGCGGGATCGACTCGCGCCATTTCTGCTGCTCCGATCTGGATGAACTTTTTACCCTGAATGCAGAGTCTCTTAATCATCGATTTGAAGAAACAGGCCCTGCTCTTGGCGCTGAAGCTTTACGGGACGCCCTTGGGAAGGCGGGATTGAATCCGTCAGAATTGGATGCGCTTTTTGTTTGCACCTGCACCGGCTATATCTGTCCGGGGTTGGCTTCGCACATTTCGCATCGCGTGGGATTACGTGGCGATGCCTTTCTTCTGGATAACGTGGGACAGGGCTGCGGTGCTGCCATTCCCACAATGCGTGCCGCCCACAATTTTGCCAAAGTCCATCCTCAGGCGAAAGTGGCCTGTGTGGCAGTGGAAATTTGTTCGGCCGCCTTTTATCTGGACAACGATCCCGGGGTTCTGATCAGTGCCGCGCTTTTTGCCGATGGTGCCAGTGCCAGTATCTGGAGCGGGGAAAAGAGCGGAGATAAAGGAATCAGACCCCTTTATTGCGGGGGATTTCAGACACTGCATCTTCCGGAGAAACGGGAACTGCTGCGTTTTGTCAACGCGGGGGGAAAACTGCGCAATGTGTTGGACAAAGCCGTGCCGGCCCTGGCTGCCGAAACGGTCACAGAACTTTATCTGGCAAGCGGCAGCCGGCCTGCAACAACGGTTTTGATCCATCCCGGAGGTAAAAAAGTGATCGAAGCCGTGGAACAAAAACTACCAGCCGAAGGCTACAGCTACAGCCGTGAGGTTCTGCGCCAGAACGGAAACATGAGCAGTCCCTCGGTTCTCTTTGCTTTGGAAAAGGCCCTGCAGGACGGGGTCGCGGATGCCTGGCTGTGTTCCTTCGGAGCGGGATACACTTGTTATGCCTGTGGGATCAGGCAGGTTTAGGTCCTGACAGACCCTAACCCAGGGTGGACGGTAGTCCGAACAGATCGGGCTCTTCCTCCTCTGCAAAAAGGTGATCCGGGAGTGGAGCAAAGAGAGGTGCCTCCAGCACTGGCATACGCGGATGTCCGAACTGTTTCAATTCCTCCGCATCGGCGGCACGTGTCACCACCCGGATGATGGAGTTTCCAGCTTTCGTCTCCAGCACTCCCCTTATAACCAACCCATTGCAGACATCTGCCCAAAGCAGTTTTCCGGTCAGGTCGGAACGTTCGGCAAAATGGGTGGCGGGAATATCCAGCAGGACGGCAGCTTTTTTGTTCTGCCACCAATCGAGGATCTCGCTGCGGGCAAAGCCGGCCCAAACCTGGCGGATGGCGCCGGATTTACCGGAGGCGATTATTTTTTTGCCGGGTTTGAAGAGCTTGTCTTTTTTCTTGAAAAAGGCGCACATAAATCAGAGTCCACTGGGAGCGTCGATGAAGGACCAGGGCAGTTTGAATTTTTTGGAGAGATGTGCGGCAAGTGCTTTGACTCCGAAGGTTTCTGTGGCGTAGTGGCCTCCGTAGATCACGTTGATTTCGAGTTCCTGGGCGGTGGAAAAAGTCCAGTGATTGCCTTCACCGGTGATGAAGGTGTCCACTCCCTCCCCGGCTGCTTTGGCCAGGCTGTTGCCGGCCCCTCCGGTCACGATGCCTACGCGTTTGACTGTGATGGGTCCGAAAGGCAGCAAGAGGGGTTTTGCTCCGGTCGCCTTGCCCACACGGGCCAGGAGTTCCTCACGTTGCCAGGAACCTTTGGCCTGATATCCGAGGTGGATTCCTTTTTCAAAGAAGAAGGGGGATGTTTTTTTCAGGCCGAGAGCTTTGGCTAACAAAATATTATTTCCAAGGACGGGATGGGCGTCGAGGGGGAGGTGGGAGCTGTAGATGGCGAGGTTGTTTTCAACGGCCAGATTGAACCATTGGTAACGGACTCCGGTGACCGGGCAGAGGGGGGACCAGCCGATACCGTGATGAACGACGAGGAGGTCCGCTTTGACGGCCACTGCTTCGCCAATGGTCAGGAGGTTGGCATCGACGGCGGCGGCGATGCGCGTAAGGTGCCCGTTGTTCTCGAGCTGGAGGCCGTTCAGTGCTCCGGGATAATCCTGGAAGCCTTGGTGTGAGAGATGTTTTTCAGTGTACTCAACAAGGCGGGTCAGCTCGGTAGCCATGGCTGATTTTGCCGCGAACCGGGAAGCGACGCAAGCGTTGTCGTTGAATAAAAGGGAATCAACACGATCAAATGAAGGGCAATACACCGGGCCTTGGTTTTGGGAACACTGACCTCGTCGCTGAAGATTGAGTATCTTACTCAGGGATGACGGATTTTGTAAGATATTCTTTGAGAGCGAATTGAGCGGATTGGCGATCCGGATAGCCGGAGGCTGCCAGTTGGAGAACTTTTTGCCCTAAATTTCGTTCCCCGCGCCACACGGCCTTAAACTTGGCAGAGTAGGCATAAAAATTGTCTGTTGAAACGTCATTCTGGGGACTGGAACTATTTTCCCAGGCAACATAAAAAACATACCAGTCGTTCGGGCCCTGGCGGAAGGTATAGGCATCGAGAGTGAAAGGGATGCTGTTAATGGTCCAACTCTCTCGGGATTTCTCACCGACAGGGGCGGCGCCAATCGCAGGAAGACAGATCTCGGGGGAATGACTTCTCGTCAGTTGCGCGGAAATCCGGCCGGGATACCAGACCAGTTCGAAGAAATTCCAAACTGTTCCGTCCGGATTACGGAACAGGCCCTGGGTTCCTTCGTTGTAGCGCAGGATGGTCTGGACTTTCTCCGAAATTTCCCGTTTTTGGAAGGTTTCCGATTCTTGCGGCCAGGAGAGGGTCCAGTTTCGCCCGCTGGTCTGATGTTGCTCATGGCTGAGATACCAAAGACGTGTGCCGACTTCACAAAACAAAAGCCACAAGCCCATGGCGGCCAGCCATTTTCCGGAAAAGCGTGCTTGCGTTGGGGGATTGGCCGGGGAGGCGGACTTAGGATGGGGCGCAGGGCCCGCGATTTTGTAGGCAATTAATAAAAGCAGGCCGAAGGAGATGAGAAGGATTGCATAGCCGGCTGGGTCATGCCATTCCTCCAGAGATTTGGAACCGCTGCGGGTGAAGAAAAATGCCAGGGAGAATGCCCGGAGACAATTCAGGAGAAAAGCCAGAACCAGGCCAGAGACCAGGAGGAAAAGACGTTTGGCCCCTGACAGACGGGAGAGTTCGCCAATAAACAAAGCGGCCATGAGCGTGGATTGGAAGGAGCGGACGCCGCTGCAGGCCTCATCAATGCCGACCACCCCACCCGGAAGTTCGATCAGATTACCGCGTTGGAGGGCGAAGATGCCGCACCAGTTCAGGGCTTCGACCGTTACCGTGGTGACGGATTGCATCATATTTTGAATGACGGCCTGTTCCGGCACCGTGGGCCAAGGAACGGCCAAAAGCATGAAAACGAAGGGAAAGGAAAAATGCCGTAGCCAGGAAGAGCCCCCTGCACGGTAGAGAGCCAGTAGGGTCAGGCCCAGGACACAAAAGGCAAGCCACCAGCTGACCAGTCGCCAGTCAGGGTTGGCTTCCTGCACCAAACGCCCCGGCAACAACAGGAAAGCCAGGCCAGTCGCAAGGGAGACCTGGAGGATAGTTGAGTAGAGCGATAAGTTAGGAGATTCAGGCTTGGGCCTGTCTTCCCAGCGGCGGTAGAGCAGGTAGAAGCCGAGGAGGGGCATCAGCCAGCCGTAGCTGTATTGGGGGTTGATCGACCACTCTACCTGCAGTTGATTAAACAACATCAGCCAAAGAGCTGCCAGTAAAAGTCCGGCGCCACGGCAGTGCTCCACCAGAGCGGCGCAGCACCGCTGAAAAAGGGGGAGGTCTGAAGTCGGAGGCATCCAACAACTTATAGCGTATGAAGGAAAATCCAAAATCTAAAAACAAACATTGCTTTGTAATCCCAGAGGCTTGTCGTCCATGGATTATGAACCTATTCCAAAAGACTCCGTATTGCAGCGGTTCTGCTGCCGGGGTTCTGGCTTGATATTTCCACGCGCGGGCTGGGCGGAAGCAAAGGGAAACAATACCTACGTCAGGCTGTTACGTATGCTGTAGAAAAAGGGGGAAGCATCAGGCCGACATCATTTCCGGCTGCATGTTGACAGAAAAATAGAGTCTGTGCTGGCCGCCGCCGGAAAGAACACCGCGGATGAGGCTGACATCGCTGTAATCGCGTCCCCATCCCAGGGTCACATAATCGTTCAGAGCCATCCGGTTGTTGGTCGGGTCCAGATCGACCCAGCCATAACCCGGACAGAAGACGGACGTCCAGGCGTGGGAGGCGTCCGCGCCAAAAATGCGGGGTTTTCCGCGCGGCGGCTCAGTCCGGACATAACCGCTGACATAACGAGCGGCAAGCCCCAACGAGCGGAGGCAGGCAATCATGATGTGTGCAAAATCCTGGCATACCCCCTTGCGTTCCCGGAAAACATCCATGACCGGGGTGCTGACCGTAGTGGCAGCCGGATCAAAATCGAAGTCTTCGAAAATGCGCTGGTTCAAGTCGAGAGCAGCATCCAGCAGAGGGCGTTGGGGGAGGAAAGAAAGCAGGGCGTAGTCGCGAAGTTCCGGCAGGTAGGGGATAAGTGGGGATTCGTGCAAAAACTCCGCCACGTGCAGCCCGCTCTGCGTCTGATCCCTGAGCAGCATATCCACGCTCTGCTCCCATAAAGGTGTCTGTCGTGCGGAAGGGATCAGGCGGGAGAGAACCTCCACCCGGCTCCGGGCCGTGATCTGAAGCCGGAGGTGGGGTTCTTCGATGGTAAAAAAAAGACTGCTGTTGCCAAAGTAGTCAGTGCGCTCGCGCTGGGTGTTGGGGCGGGGATGGATGTCCAGAAGGCAATGTTGGACTTTTTGGTAATCCATCGTGCGCGGCTGCAGGTGGATGGTGTGGTTGGAAATGGTGACCGGTTCGGAGTAGCGGTATTCGGTCTTGTGATAAACCTCGTAGATCACAGCAGCTCCCGCAGAAGATTTTCTCCATGTCCGGCGCTGGAGGGGCGGAGATGGCTGAAATAACGCAGGGCGATGAGATTGGAACATTCACCCACCGCATTCTCGACCTGTTCGAGCTGTTGCAAAAGGAGGGTTCGTGAGGCGGGGTCACTTTCCAGGCTGAAATTCAGCAGTTGGATCTGGCTGTGCGCACGCTGGATCAGTTTTTCCTCGGCATGGGGTGTGGTATCTGCCGGATCCCGCGGCAGTTCTTCCAGGTGTCCAGAAACATAACGGAGCTGGCTGGCCAGAGAGCGGGGATTGTCCTCATCGGTCAACACCAGATCCAGAACAGCATCCTGCTGGAGGGAAAAATACTTCTGCCGGTAAGTGATGACACAGTCGAATATTTCCAACAGCAGTTCGAGCCGGGAAGACTGGTTTTCCGCAGTTGCCTGGAGGGACTCTAAAATAAGGCGTGTGCTGTAAAGGGAACGCTCAAGCTTGCGTCCAAGCTGCAAAAATCTCCAACCGACGCTCTGGGTCATATTTTCACCGGTCATGCCGTTGAAAGCAGACAGGGAAAGAATGACGTTGTTGAGGATCAGCAACTGGTCAGCCAACTGTGGTTCGTCGCCGGAGGAGTCCCGCTCCAGATTTTCCTTGAGCTGGTTAAGGATGCGCCAGGTGTCGGTGGAAATCCTGTCCCGGACGGTGGCGGCGATACCATGGAGCCGCTCCACTATGGCCCGCAGACTGCCCGGTCTCTGGGGATCAAACAGGTCGTGGGAGAGTGTGTTTTCCACCAGTTCCCGCGGCATGGTTATATCGGGGACCAGGCTGAGCTGGTCAAAGTAGGCCAAGGTCTGCAGCACCGGAAAAATGGCTTCCATTTCGTGGCGTTCCTGCTCAAGGGTGAGACGGTTGATCATGCCGCGGTAGAGGCGGGCGGTGGATTCGCTGCGTTCGGCGTAACGT
Source organism: Methylacidiphilales bacterium (assembly GCA_038250235.1). GTDB lineage: Bacteria > Verrucomicrobiota > Verrucomicrobiia > Methylacidiphilales > JAAUTS01 > JAAUTS01. The sequence goes on from JBBSCO010000004.1 coordinate 11,135, forward strand.
CCCAGCCAGAAAAGATTATCTGCCACACGGCTGGGCAGGTCATAGGTGCCGCGACGGAGGGCAACGGAGCTGTGAAGCGGCAGCAAGCTGATATACTCGCGGTAGGAGGTGGCTTCCACCCAGGTGTCTTTGCTGCCGCCGCCCTGTTGCATGGAAACGGTGTGGCTGGTCTCCGAGTTGGCCACGCGGGTCAGGCCACCCGGCATCACGATGTAATTCCCATCCGTGTTTACAGAGACAAAAACACGCATCAGGATGGAGCGTGATTCGAGACGGTTTCCCAGGTAGGCAGGTGCCTCGGACAGGCGGACCTGTTCCTGGGCGACAAAAGCACGCGGACGTTCTTCGATCTGCCTGAGTAATGTGGTTTTTTCCCGGGCGGAGAGCCGGTCGCCGAAAATGGGCAGGGAATTCGGCCCGGGAAAAGTCGGTCGCAACACGAGGCGGTCGAGGTTCTTCTTGACGTAGTTTTTGGCCGGATCTTCGCCACACCACCAAGTGGCCACGGAGGGCATGTGCAGATCTTCGCCAAGGACGTGGCGGCAGAGACCGGGCAGGAATCCGCTGAGCGCGGGCGTTTGGACCAGGCTGCTGCCCAGGCTGTTGGCCACGGTGACATTTCCGCTGCGAATGACTTCCACCAGCCCGGGAATCCCCAGAAGGGAATCCCCCTTCAATTCAAGTGGATCGCAGTAGCTGTCGTCCACACGCCGTAGAATAACATCCACCTGGCGCAATCCACCCAGGGTTTTTAGATAAACCTTGCGCTCGCGAACAAGCAGGTCCGAGCCTTCGACGAGAGGATAGCCCAGGTAGCGGGCAAGGTATGCGTGTTCGAAATAAGTTTCATTGTAGGGCCCCGGAGTCAGAAGGACGGTGCGCGGGGCATGGTCGCTGCGGGGGGAGAGACTGGCCAGCATGCTCTGGGTGGAGCGGAAGAAGGAGGCCAGTCTTTCGATTTTTCCATCATGAAAGGCTTCGGGAAGAACCCGGCTCATGACGATACGGTTTTCCAGAGCATAACCTGCGCCGGAGGGGGATTGGGTGCGGTCGGCCAGCACCCACCAGGTTCCATCGGGGGAGCGTGCCAGATCGACGGCGTAAAGGTGCAGCCGGATATTTTTCGGGACGGTCAGGCCGTGGCAGGGGCGCAGGTAATCAGGGTGGGCCAGAACGAGTGAGGAAGGCAGCAAACCATCCTGTAGAAGTTTCTGAGGGCCATAGAAATCGTTGAGTAGGTTGTTAAGGAGGCGGGCACGTTGGATGATGGAGCGTTCAATGTGTTGCCATTCCGTGCCGGAAATGCAGAGAGGGATGGCATCCAGCATCCAGGGCCGCAACATGCCTTTTGGATCGTTATAGATATGGTAAGCCACCCCGTTGTCCCGTAGGATACGTTCGGCTTGTTGCCAATACTCGCTGAGACTGTCTAACCCTTCGGGCCTGAGGTAGGGCAGCACCTTGCCCCACTGCGGACGGAACTGCCCCTGAGTGTCGAGGAGTTCATTGTAGGCCGTTTTTTGTCCCCCCTGTGGCAGACGGCAGGAGATGGATCGGGTCTGGGATTGGGATTGGAATTGAGAGTTGGGCATGGGAAACGGAAGGATTAGGAACAGGAGTTTAACGCAAAGCCTGAAAAGCTGCAAAGCAAAGAGAAGGCCGGTGATAAGTTAAGTAGGAAGTTGGGCATAGGTTGCAGCCGGGCCTTTCAACGGAAGTGCCCTTGCTTCAAGATGATGAAAACAAGCAATCCCAATGCCAGACTTAAAAAGCTCATTTTCAAGTATGGTAAAAATAGGAATTAATATTTTATAATGGCTCTGCCGCTGCCAATTATGTTTTCCCGGAGTTCATGGCGACGCGTGTGGCCGGAATGGTCATGAGTTTGGGTTACGATGCCCTGTGGTATCCGGTTTGTTATACCTGCGGTTATCTTTTCCTCCTGCCCTTTATTGCGGGCCCCCTGCGCCGTTTCGGTGTTTACATCATGCCATAGATGAAGGGGGACGGCACCACGTTGGCTTCTATTTTCCACGGCCTGCCATATTGGGGCGGGGTGGTTCTGGTCGGTGTCATCATCACGCTGAATGTGGCGCTCGGAGGCATAACAGGAATTACCCAGATCCAGGCTTTTCAATAGTGGACTAAAATGTTCGCCACCTCGGTTCCTATTTTCGTGTTGATGGCGGTCTATGGTGCCTACGGTGCTCATTTGGAAAAAAACCGCAGCCCCGGTGAAGCAGTCCCATCCGCCCTGGTTGCGGAGACTACCTATGAGCGTCAAGAGCTTCCGGCCAAGGCTGCGGACAAGGCGGGATTATCAGTTGAAGAGCCACGTCCGTATTCCCTGTGTTACACCTACTCCCTGATTATCGCCATTGTCTGCGGAACGGCGGGATTGCCTCATATCCTGGTTCATTTTTATACCAATTCTGACGGGGCCGCCGCCAAGCGCACCTTCATGTGGGTGATGATCCTGATCGGCGTCTTCTATCTATCCCCCGGTCTTCGGCCTCCCCGGACGCAATCTATTTCCCGAACTCTATCTGGCGACAGGAGCCAAAGGAACGGACAAAATCGTGTTGGAACTGCTGCTTCGTCTCAATGAGAAATACGGCGTCCTGGGCTCCATCATCAGCGGGGTGACCTGCGCGGGGGCTTTTGCCGCCTTTATGAGCACCTTCAGCGGTCTCAAGGTTTCCATGACCTGGGCGCTGGGATATGATGTGTATGGTCGCATGCTTCGTCCCCAATCAACACCTGATCAGCGGATGAAAGCCTTCCGTTATTGTGCCATCCTGATCGGTGTGGTTTCTATTTTATTGGCATGCAGGTGGAGCCTTTTCAGATAAACTTCATGGTTGGGCAGGCCTTTGCCATCGCGGCGGCCAGCTGTTTTCCGCTGCTCTTCATGAGTGTCTGGTGGCCCGGGATGACCATTCAGGGTGCGGCCATTGGCATGTTGACCGGTGGGTTGCTGGCCCTGGGCGGAATCAGCCTGACCAGCTTCAGCGATCTTCAGTGGATCAATCTTGAGGTCCATACGGTTGGCCCATCCCCTGATTCGTATTCTGTGTGAGCAACCCGCCATCTAGGCCCTGCCTTTGGCCATCACTCTGTTGATCGCGGTTTCCAGGCTGACCAGGTTTTCCGTGCCGGAAGATATCCGTATGAAAATGCTAGTCTTGCACGCCCCGGAAAAACTTGGCCTGAAGCAGGAATACATCCGGGAATAGCAGGCCGGGCATTGAGACTTTGGATCTGTAGGGGGGGCGGGCCCACGCCGACACCCCTACAATCTTGGGTTCATTTCTGGGCCAGCCTGGGTTTTTCAATCCAGGCCTTGGCTGCCTCCCGGGATTTGTCTCCTATCCCATGTCCTTCGCCGGGAGTCGCGTAGGTTTCAACCCTCGGGTTGCTTTTCTCAACGGCCTTGGCTATCCCCTCGGCAAAGGCCCGGCTCGTCGAGTCTGCTCCCATCATGACGTAGACATCTTTCCGTTTGAGGGCTTTGAAATTGCCTGACTTCGATCCTCCTCCCTCGTGCATGACATAGGCACTAAAAAAATCGGTGAACTCATCCCAACCATCACAGGAAGCCACAGCGATGCTGTGCGCTCCGTTGCTGGTGCCAACCACCACCCGGTTTAGAGGATCACTGTTGGGAACCAGAAGTTTCAACCGTTCCAACATAGGCTTCTGGAAAGCAATCAGCTCATCCGTTTGACCTGCGATGTAGGCCTTCATTGGCGAAGGATATTTTTTTGAATAAGGAAAGGCCACCAAGATATAATTCTGCGGATCGACAAAGGCACTCGCTCCGTCGCAGTTCTCAGAGCCATCACCTCCCGCCATGAATAGGATGAGGGGAACGGGTTGATCGGCTTTGTAGTTTTCCGGAATACGGATCTGTATTTTTGCCGGATCCGACTGGTTACTGGCCCCGAGTTCAGGAAAGCTCAGGAAAATCTTTTTTCCAGGAATAACACGCGGGTCAGGAATGGCCGGTTTCCCCATCAATTGCGAGGCGTGATCTGCGACCAGACCTTTGCTTGGTTCGTCCAGGGATTTGAGGGCAATATCCAGAACTTCGTCCTCTGCCTGATGGAGAACAACCACCGTTTTTTCCACCCTGATGATTTTGCCTTCGAAAACTTTTCCGTCCGTGGCCGTGAGTTTGATCCTGGTTTTATCAGTGGGAGAGTCAGGAGCGGTTGTTTGGGCCGGAGCTATACCCTCCGCTTTGGGTGTCAGTGTTAATGTGGCGGCATGCGCAGCCGCAGGGATCTTTTGCAGTTGGGCGGTCGGAATTTGGAGTATGGTGGCGCCTCCTCCGGAGAGAGAGTATTTGACGAAAGCTGTAGGCTCGAGCCATTGCACAACTTCGACTTTAGCCCCGGCCTCCAGAACCACGGTTTCGCCCGAAATCGATGCTTCGAATTTCTGTGTCAGCTCATGGGTTGGTTCCGCAGAGAAGCCTACCGTCGTTACCCAGAGCGTCAGGGCTAAAAAAACATGCAACTTTCCCCAGGTTGAACGCATTCCCGCACTTAATAGAGGTTAGGCTATGAAATCAAATAAAATGACCATTAGGGTGTAACGAATCTGCACTTTGCATCGAAGAGAACAAGCAGTCACCAAATCTGTGTTTCTAAGTGTTTGCAGTGGTATAAGTTGTAGAAGGACACTATCGCTTGCACGCCCCGTGCGCTACGCTGAAAAATGGCCACGCTTTACCCGACAGTTATCAAAACCGATCTTCCTCTCCATGTGCATAGGCAGGCAGGGCCCGCCCCGCGTGTAACTTTTGGTTTGCGTCTGTTCCAAAAACTCTGTGTGGTCGGATTTTTCATTTTGTTCTCCTTTTCTATCGTGATTGTATGCCTGGCCATGCTGACCAAAGGTCTCAGCAGCCGGAAAAAGACTAATGTTTCTTTGGACACCCAGGACAAGCAGGACGCGGGCACAGTAGCTAAAGTCTGATTTGAAATATAGGGTGGCACGGGCCAGGGTGATGTTTTAGTGGAATGGCCCATCACGATGAAGTTTCCATCTTTAGTTGTCAGCGGATATGTGTTGGTTTTGGCGTGTGCATTATTTTGCTGAAGCCCAGAAACGCGTCGGCCATTATCGGGAATTTTCTATCTTCAATTAGAGATCCCACCCACTATCGCTCCTTTGTCCGTGCCTTTTTTACGCCGAAAGCCTGTATCAAGTACAACACCCGGCCCGCTTTAATGGAGGGAACAACCATGGCCGGTTTAAACAGCCAACCCGTTTTTCGATGGCGTTTTTGCATTGAGTCCTTTGGTCGAGGCTGAGACTACGCTGGGTCGTAAAAGCCGGCCGGCCCAGATAATACGTACTCATAATACCAAATTGTTCGATGCCAAGGGATCACCGATCTGCGTGTTAAAAAGTTCTGACCAAAAGAGGATACTTGTCAAAGGGCTCTGCAGCAACCGGGTTGGCTTCACCACCTGAGGAAGTATAGAGAGAAAGAGGATATCTTCAAAAGCGCCAGGCCCGGCCCGGTATTTCGGCAGCACGGGCAAGAAACCTGTCAAGGGAAGAGCTGATAGGAAAGTTGTATAATGGTGGATGTATTTTACCGGGAATAAATGACGCAGAACTGGCGATTACCAACAGCCATACCGGGTGATTGCTTTAATGGCAGATAATTATGATCCGGGAAACCGTATAAGCATCGGCAGCCAGTCGCAGGCCCGTCTTCATGGTTTGTTCATGGCACTGTCGCCAGGATAAAGAATCCAGGATTAGGGTGCTTTTGCCGCAGCCAGATCTGTCGTCAGCCTGCTCTCCAGATCGTCGATCAAGGTGTAGCTGCCCTTTTTCCAGGCCCAAAAAGAGGAAGTCGGTGTTTCGCTGCCTGCCTTCAGCACGTAAAAAGTACCTCCGCCGAATCCGTTCTTTTTACAAAGAGCCACTTCCTCTTCATCTTTGCTTCTCTCGTCCAAAACTACTTTGATATATTCCTTGAATCAGCGTTTGAATTTACTTTCGTCGATGTGCTCAGCCACGGCTTTGCAGTTGCCGCAGGTGTTCCAGGTTGTCCACACCACAATAGGTTGTTTGGTTGTTTTTTGAAGTTCCATGGCTTTTTCATAACCCGTTACGCCTTCCAGCCACTTGTTGGGAATATCGCCAGCCATTGCGGGAAGAGTGATCAGCAGGGCCAGAAAGGAAGAAAGAAGTGTTTTCATAATGATCGTGGAGTCAGCCGTTTTGTTCTGAGCCAAAGTTGGTGGAATATTAACAATGGGTCGAGCCAAAACGGAAGATCAATTCATACAACCCATGTAGATCCTGGTCCTCTTGGCGTAAGCTGTTGGAGCCCATTTTTTGAAGCGTGCCGTCTGCCTGTTGGCGTCGGCCTCTAAGCTGTAGATGCCGGCCACCACGATGTAGTAGCCCTTGCGAAATCCCTCGTATCCGTCCGAGCGTTCGATGGAAAGGTATTCGGTCAGCTTATCACTGTTTGTCAGCATGGTCTCGTGTTCGCGACGGGCAACATAAACTCCGGCAAAAACCTGAACTTCAAAGTTGTCCGGATAAATGAGTCCGCGTTTTTTGTCGAAGACCCGGCCTTCCATGGAAAAGGGAATCGCTCCAGCTTTGGCTATTTTTTCCGCATCCGCTTTGGCTTCGGCAAAGCCGGGATAGGCGGATAAAATCACCACCCAGCGGCTTTCCATAAAACCAGATTCCTGGGCCTGGGCCTGGGCCGAAGGGACAAGGAAGGAAAACAACAGGCAGAAACAAAAAAGGGTGGTTTCACGCCACGGATGCAGGGGGCGTGGAGTAGAAGAGCGGGAGTAGGTATTGGTTATCATATTTTCCCTGGGAAGCATTCCGTTGATTTGGTGAACTGAGCGGGAGGCCACTGGATGGTCTGAATCCAACTCAAGCCTGAACGAAACGGCGGCGCCAGGCGATCATCAAAATCAGCAAAAGGCAGGCCATCCCAACAGCGGCAGGGAATAGCACCGTTGTTAAGGAATAATGTTCCAAAGCAAAAATAACGAGGGCGTTTCGAACAATAAAAATACCGAAGAAACTTATCTTTTCTTCGTGGGGGAAAGCATAGGCTTTTCGCAGGGTGGGTCCGAAGCCCAGAATATCGACCAAGGTCAGGATGATCACGGCCCAAAGCGGATCAGAAGTCAGGAGCCAGAAGGGCAGAGCGGACAGGGAGGCGATGAAAAAGATCCAGTCGGTTCGGGTGATTGTGGTGTCGGAACGTTTGAGATAAGCAAGAAGGGCCACGATCAACGTGATGAGTCCGGACAGCCCGATAGGCCAAGCCCCGATGCCTCCTTTCCCGGCCAGTTGGGCGAAGAATACGATGAAGGTGGTGATGCCCCAGATCACCCAGGAAAAGACATGTGGTTTGGTTTCACCGCGCTGGATGGAGCGGATGTATGGCAGGAATGCGTAGAAGGTAAGGCCTATGGCCAGGGCAGTGGCGATTTGTTGTAACATGGGCGCGATCAGAAAGGTTTTAAATGGCGATTGAAATAAATTTATGCAGTAAGGAGAGAAAGGATTCGAATCATGTTTTCTTTGAGCCGTGATTGATTCTCAACGTTTCCTGTCCAGTTTTTCCCGGAAATAGAAAAAGGCAACAAGGGATAATAGTGCCAAAAAGAGCAGGGCTGTTACTGGATTTGACTGCCATAGCCGTTCTAGAAAAGCCGTTATGTCCTCTCTTTTGGATGCCCTGTTCGATCTACCCGCAAAAATAAAAAAAGTGCGCCCATAATAGCCAGAGCAGCACCTCCCAACGGGCACAGAAGGAGGGCGAAAAGTGCGGAGCGCTTCATTTATTTAAAGGTAATTCTGGGCAGAAAGAGGCGGTTCAAGCGGAATACCGTTTGGGCTTAAAAAATATCCGAAAGCCTAAACATAGGCTTTCACCCCATTACGCGCGGTGAAACGTTCGAAGATCAAGCGTGAAAGGAAATGCTTCTGATTTCCTGAGCGGAGGAGATTGGAAGTGGCCGGGGCTGTGGCCGTGGGGGAAGAAGCGGCCCAGGCGACGCGCTTCGGCTTCGTAGGAATTGATGGGGAAGGTGTCGTAGCTCTGGCCGCCGGGGTGGGTGACGTGATAGGCGCATCCGGCGACGGTCTTGTTGTTCCAGTTGTCGAGGAGATCAAAAATGAGAGGGCTTTGCACCGGAATGGTGGGATGCAAAGCGGAAGGCGGCTGCCAGGCACGATAACGCACCCCAGCGATGTATTCGCCATTGATGCCAGTGGGATGCAGGGGGACACGACGTCCGTTGCAGAGCATGGCGTAACGTGACCCGACCATTCCCTGGAGTTTGAGTTGGATACGTTCGACGGAGGAATCGACATAGCGCACGGCGCCTCCGGGGGCACCTTCTTCGCCCAGCACATGCCAGGGTTCAAGGGCGTGTCGCAGTTCCATCTGGATCTCGCGGTATTGGGCAACGCCATGGCGCGGAAAGCGGAATTCGTAATGCGGGGCGAACCATTCTTCATCAAAGGGCAGGCCGGCCAGGTTGAGATCCTCGATGACATCGCGGAAATCCTGCCAGACGAAGTGCGGGAGCATGAACCGGTCGTGCAGCTCGGTGCCCCAGGGGACGAGGGGTTGGCGGTAGGGCTTTTCCCAAAACTCGGAAATGAGGGAACGCATGAGCAGTTGCTGGGTGAGGCTCATGCGCTCGTGCGGGGGCATTTCAAAGGAGCGCAATTCGAGCAGGCCTAGTCGGCCGGCCGGGCCGGAGGGATCGTAGAGTTTATCGATGCAGAATTCGGAGCGGTGAGTGTTACCGCTGACATCGGTCAGGAGATTACGGAAGATACGGTCCACCAGCCAGGGAGGAACATTGCCTTTATCGGGAATCTGGTTGAAGGCGATTTCCATTTCATAGAGAGAATCGTTACGGGCCTCGTCGATGCGGGGGGCCTGGCAGGTGGGGCCGACGAAGAGTCCCGAGAAGAGATAGGAAAGAGAGGGATGAATGAGCCAGTAATTGATCAGGCTCCGAAGGAGATCGGGACGGCGCAGGAAGGGGCTGTCAGCAGGCGTGGCGCCGCCGATAACAATGTGGTTCCCCCCGCCGGTGCCAGTGTGGCGACCGTCCACCATGAACTTTTCCGTGCCGAGGCGGCTGTTGTGCGCGTCTTCGTAGAGACCGGTGGTGATATCGACCATCTCCTTCCAGTTGTTGGCGGGATGGACGTTGACTTCTATCACACCGGGGTCAGGGGTGACTTTGATCACATTGAGACGTGGATCGGCGGGTGGGCCGTAGCCTTCCAGTATCACGGGCATATTAAGGAGGTCGGCGGTTTCTTCAACAGCACTAACCAGATGGAGATAGTCTTCCAAATCGGTGGCGGGTGGCATGAAGACATGGAGCTTGCCGTTCCGGGGCTCGACGCAGAGGGCGGTGCGGACAATCCAAGGAGCCGACTGGCCGACAGTGGGCCGCAGGCGGGTGGCGGCATCCGGGGAATCGGGGTCGGGTTGCTTTTCGGATTCACCGGGCAATGCCTGTTCGCGCAGTTCGCCGTGCCCGGCGCGGGAGCGTGGGTCGCGTGGATCAAAGTCGGCACGGCTGCGGGGATCAAATGAGGCACGGAGGAAAGCCTGACGATCTTTGGCCGGAGGAGAAGGAAGGGCTGGGAGTTTCTGCAGGAGATCTTTATCGTAGAGGTGCGGATAGTCCGAGGCCTTGACCCAGGGCAGAGAGTCGAGAGGGAGGCGCAGGCCCATGGGGGAATCGCCGGGCAGCAGGTAAAGGGTTTCCGGACGGAGGAACCAGGCGCCGGTGCCCCAGCCGGAGCCGAGGCGGCGGATGGGAAGAGTGTGGCCAACAACTTTGTTCAGGCCCTGTTCGAAAATTTTGGCCAGGCGATCTCGCTCTTCTTTGTCGCTGAGGTGGGACTTGATGGGATCGACGTTGGCGGGGAGACGTTTCTCCTTCCACATGTAATACCAGGCATCTTCGTAGGCGGGTAGGATATACTGATTATCCAATTCGAGGCGATTGGCCAGGACGGTGATGAATTCATGGGAGTCCTCATGGGTGACCAGGTAGTTTTTGTTGTCCTGGGCTACGAGATCCATGTTTTCCCAGATGGGCACGCCATCTTTTCTCCAGTAGCAACCATAGGCCCAGCGGGGAAGGGATTCGCCGGGATACCATTTGCCCTGGCCGAAATGAAGCAGGCCGCCGGGGGCAAAACGTTTACGGAGACGGCGGAGAAGCTGGTCGCTGAGGCCGCGTTTCATCGGGCCGACTGCGGTGTGGTTCCACTCGTCACCTTCGACATCGTCGATGGAGACAAAGGTGGGCTCGCCACCCATGGTCAGCCGGACGTCACCTTTTTTCAGACGCTTATCCACTTCGTCGCCCAACGTTTCGATCTTTTTCCATACTTCGTCTTCGTAGGGTTTTGTTACCCGTGGCGACTCAAAGATACGGGTCAGGGTCATTTCGAAGTCGAAAGTTGATTCGCATTCGCCCACCGTTCCGCTGATGGCGGCGGCGCTGGAAGGCTCGGGTGTGCAAGCCAAGGGGATGTGACCTTCGCCGGCGAGAAGGCCGGAGGTTGGATCCAGTCCTATCCAGCCGGCACCGGGGAGATAGGCTTCGACCCACGCGTGGAGATCGGTAAAATCGACTTCGGCACCGGGGGGGCCGTCGAGCGCTTTTTTATCCGGCTTGAGCTGGATGAGATAACCGGAAACGAAACGGGCGGCGATGCCTTTGTGGCGCAGGGCCTGGGTCAGGAGCCAGGCGGAGTCGCGGCAGGAGCCGGATTTCAATTTCAGCGTTTCTTCCGGAGTCTGCACGCCGGGTTCCATGCGGATGAGATAACTGATGTCCTGTTGCAGACGTTGGTTGATGGCGACAAGATAATCGATACTGCGGACTTTTTCGTCGGAAATAGAATCGACAAACTTTTGCAGCAAAAGGCCGGCTTTTCGTTTGGCCAGGTAAGGAAGCAGTTCGCGCCGTGAAGCCTTGTCGTAGGCGAAAGGAAAATATTCCGCAGTGGATTCCACAAAAAAACCAAAGGGATTATAAACGGCCATTTCGGCCACAACCTCGACCGTGATGTCCAGCTTGCGGGCTGGTTTTGGGAAAACCAGGCGGGCCAGATAATTACCGTGGGGATCCTGCTGCCAATTGACAAAGTGTTCCGCAGGCTCGACCTTGAGCGAGTAGCTCAGGATCGGAGTACGACAATGCGCGGCTGGTCGGAGCCGGACGGTTTGAGGTCCGATTCCGACTTCACGATCATACAGGTAGGAAGTATGATGACGTAAAGCGACATGAATAGCCATTGGACTGAATTAGCTATCATCTTTTATGCCGTTATTTACGGTAAAAGAGGAGGTAACCGCCCCAAACACTCCTTACTTCTTGATGTGGAATGTATTGCGAATAATTAGAAGCCCGGTTTAAGGTCGAATTTATTGGTTATTTGAGCGAAAAAACAGGTGATTTGAGCAGGATGTTCAAGATTGTGCAGAAGCATCATTGATCAGTCCGGCATTCTGTGAAGCGCCGCCCACCTTAATCCACTTTTTCCCAAACGCCACTTTGCGCTGAGCGGTAGGCGGCAGACATAATGGAAACACTGTCGCAAACAGAGGCGAGATCGTCCCGCAATTCCTGTTGGGGGACTTCGTTGCGGATAACGGCAACGAGGCGGTCAACGCGGGTGGGTTTGGCCGGGGCGTCTTCCACGGGAACAGCGGACGTGCCTGGTTTACCGAAAACATAGCCGCTATCATTACGCCAGACGGAAGCCTCAGAGCCGGTTACTTCGAGCCCGCCCAAGCCACCGGTCTGGGTCCATGCGGCCTCCACCGTTCCAATAATGCCGGAAACAAATTCAAGTTGTACAATGCCGTAGTCATCGACGGCAGGATAGATCCCGGCGTGATTGCCGATTTGCGCCCAGACGCGCTTTACGGGGCCAAACAAAGTGCGCAGGGCATGAATGGCGTGGGTGCCCATGTCCATGAGAGCACCACCACCGGCCAAGTCCGGGTCGGTGAACCAGGCCAGATCCGGGTTGTCGAACCAGCGGCCATAAGCGGCGTGGTGGGCGTTGCGGAAACGGACGCGCGTGACTTTACCAAGTTTGTTATCAGCAATTAGCCGGGCTATGGCCTGCTGGTCGCCGCCGAAGGGATTGAAGTAACCACAGAAGAGGGGGGAAGAAGAGGATTTCAACAAGGTGCGGACTTCGTGGAGATCCTCATCGTTGGTGACGAGCGGTTTTTCGCAGAAGACGGGTTTTCCAACGGGTAAGGCCTTTTTCAATAATGCCAGGTGACGGGTGTTTTCGGCGCAGATAATGAAGCCGTCCACCCCGGGATTGCTCAAAACCTTGGCTAGATCGGATTCAAAAGGAGCACCGGCCATTTCGGCATATTTTTTTCCGCGCCCGGGCACGTTATCCCAGATGAACGCGACCTTACGGCCGTCGTTGGCGTCCAGGATGTTCTGAATAAATCCTTTGGTGTGGATGTGGGCGGTGGAGAGGAAGGCGATATTGGCCATAGGGGTTCAGTTTAAAGTTTGATTTTGATTTCGCGGTTTTGTTTGGCGGATTTGTAGATGGCTTCGAGGATGGCGATGACCTTGATGGACTGGGTCCAGGGAACGGGGGAAGCCTGCTTTTTGATGATAGCTTCAGTGAAGGCGGCGATTTCCGCGTGATGGCCCTGGATGTTTTCTTTGGCGGACATGATGGTGCCGTTGATGAAGGTGCCGTTGAGGGTGCTGGAATAGTTGAGGGAAGGCCATTGAACCCCGGACTTGGATCCAAAGAGTTGCCAACTTAAGTCTTCCTTTTCCTCCTGATGTCCGAGCCAGGCGCATTCAACCGTCATAGTGGCACCGTTGTCGAAATGGACAAAGCCGGCGGCGAAGTCCTCCACGTTCATGAGCTTGCGGTCCCACTCGCCCCACATGCCGGGAATGATGTGGGTTTTTCCGAAGTTGTTTTTGGCCGTGCCGCTGACACGGACGGGTTTGGCGTCGCCCATGACCCAGAGGCAGTTGTCGAGGGCGTGCACGCCGATGTCCATACAGGGGCCGCCGCCGGAGAGTTTGGGGTCGAGAAAGCCGGGCGAGCAAGGTATCCAGGCGCGGCGCATGGCCCGGACACGGGCGTGATAGACATCGCCGAGAGCTCCGGTCTCAGCCCATTTTTTCACGGCTTGGGAATGGGCGAGGAAGCGCATGTGCTGGCCGGTCATGAGGACGAGTTTTTTCCGGTCGGCCAGTTTGCCCATCTGCCGGATTTCCGCAGTGGTGACAGCCAGGGGTTTTTCGCAGAGGACGTGTTGTCCGGCGTTGAGGGCGGCAAGAGTTGCTGGTGTATGAAATTTGTTAGGTGTACAGATGTCGACCGCGTCGAGATCAAGTTTGATCAGATCCCTGAAATCGGTAAAGACGTGCGGGATGCCGTGCTCGTCAGCCACGGCCTGAGCGGCGTCCTTGTTGATGTCGGCGACAGCGACCACTTCCGCCTCCTTGATTTTTTTCCAACCGGGGAGGTGGACACCTTTGGCAATACCACCTGCGCCGATCAGACCAATCTGCAATTTTCCGTTTTTCATTCAGAAGCGAGAATAACCAATAGGGTAAAGGTGTCTTGTCTTAGGTTGACTTTTCATTACGCTGGTTTGATGCGACACTTGGATTGGCGTCAATGGCCGAAAGATGACAAATGCACCTACCGGGTCTGGTGTTATCAGGGCACGGTATTAAGGGATCCGCATACGCACAACTTTCATGAGCTGTTCTGGGTGGAGTCTGGCCAGGGCTTTCATTGGATCAACGGGGATAAACAACCGATCAAGACAGGAGATCTGATCCTGATCCGGGCGGAAGATGCTCACACCTTCGCAGCATCCGGCGGACAGTATCTTCAGTTCGTTAATGTGGCCTTCTGCACTGGAAGCTGGGAACGCCTAAAGCAGCGATATTTTTCAAAAAAAAGGTGTTATTATTCCGAAAAAATGGTGGAGAGGAGGAGCTTCCGTTTGAACCGTATGCAATTGGAAAGGATGAGTTATCTTTCGATGGATCTGCGCAACGGTGCGAGGGATGCGCTGGCGGTTGAAAGTTTTCTGGCCGGCGTGTGCTCCATGTTGGAGAATCCTGGAGATAGACATTCGACGAAAGAAGTGCCGGACTGGCTGGCCAAAGCCTGTGTCTTGATTCAGGACTTTCCGAACTTTGCCGGAGGGCCGTCGACGTTGATCCGTCTGGCCGGGAAAAGCCCGGAGCATGTGGCACGGGTCTGTCGGAAATACCTCCAGCGGCGTCCCTGTGATCTGGTGAATGAGGCGCGGATGAATTATGCGGCGCAGGAGTTGCGGCAGACGGAGCGGGCGGTGTTGGACGTTGCTTTGGACTGCGGGATCGAGAACCTGGGGCATTTTTACAAATTATTCCGGGAACGCTACGGAGTGGCGCCAGTGGAATACAGGAGCAAAGAGCGGCATGCCAAACCGGATAGGACAGGTTGGGGAGGGTGATGAATCAGGTGGGTGGCGGCGGACGGTTTGGGGTTCAATTCCGGCTTCACGATCATACAGGTAATGAGTATAATGCCGTAAAGCGACATGAATAGCCATTGGACTAAAGTAATTACCGTCTTTTATGCCGTTTTCTACGGCAAAAGACTGATAATGTCCGGCATGCGCATCTTAATCCCTTAAATCTGTCCTGAAAGGATCGGCCCGTTGTTCGCTCCGGTAATTACCTAGAAAAATCCATCCCGCCAAGGCAGGCAGAGTGGAAAGTATCCAGTAGGTGATCATCAAATTTCCGAATATGACCGGATCTTCGGTGCGGGTATAAACTCTGGCCGGTAGCGGGTTTCTGCTACGATATTCCGTGGCAGAGCCGGTTATTTCACGGGAAAAATTGAGTGCCATCCAGGCGAGGCTGGATAAAAAAAGGGAGTAGGCAAACAAGCGCAGCAGCAACGGAGTTTATTTCGTGCAGAGGAAGAGACAACCTTCTTCCTTGCAAGAAAAAGCAGGGGAAGGGATGATTCGTGGTTCGTTTGGCGGGGACTTCATCCGGCGTTTCATCGAAACGCCTTACAGTAGTAGGCCGGATCGTTGATCCGGAAGGCTTTGGGATCTGAACCAGCGACTTAAAATCATGCAAGACGAAATCCAACGCCGACGCACCTTCGCCATTATCTCCCATCCGGATGCGGGGAAGACCACGCTGACGGAGAAACTCCTTCTTTATGGCGGAGCTTTGTCCCTGGCAGGATCGGTTACGGCCCGCAAGAACCAGCGCGCGGCCACCTCTGACTGGATGGAGTTGGAAAAACAGCGCGGGATTTCCATCAGCTCGACGGTGTTGCAGTTCGAATACGGTGGTTGCGTGGTCAACCTTCTCGACACTCCTGGCCACAAAGATTTTTCCGAAGACACCTACCGTGTGCTTACGGCGGTGGATGCGGCTATTATGGTGATCGACGCCGGTAAGGGAATAGAAACGCAGACGCGCAAACTTTTCGAAGTTTGCCGCAAGCGGGGTGTCCCAATCTTTACCTTCATGAACAAGCTGGATCGTCCGACCCGTGATCCGTTGGAGCTGATGGACGAATTGGAAAGTGTGCTGGGGATAGGGGCCTGTGCCCTGAACTGGCCGCTGGGAACCGGTCCGGAATTCCGTGGTGTTTATGAACGGCGCAGCAAGGAAGTGCATCTCTTTGAGCGCACGGTCCGTGGAGCCTATCGTGCGCCGGAAAAAGTGGGTGCGCTGACCGATACGTTTGTCACGGAAAAGATGGACCCGGACGCACTTGCAAGAACTCTGGGCGAATTGGAAATGCTCGACGGCGCGGGATACGATTTTGATCGGGGCAAAGTGGACAGGGGCGAATTGACGCCTGTCTTCTTCGGCAGTGCCAGCAACAACTTCGGGGTGCAACTGCTTCTGGACGCCTTCCTCGAGTTGGCACCGACGCCGAAACCACGCATGTCCGGCGGGGTTCCGATCAAGCCGGACGCCAAGGGTTTTTCCGGCTTTGTTTTCAAGATCCAAGCCAACATGGATCCGCGTCATCGCGACCGGATTTATTTCATCAGGATCGTGTCCGGAAAATTTGAGCGCGACATGCAGGTGCTTAACACACGCACGGGAAAAAAGGTCCGCCTTTCCAATTCACAGAAATTATTCGCCCAGGAACGCGAGACCGTGGATGACGGCTATGCGGGAGACGTCATCGGGATTGTGGGCAATCATGATTTTCTTATCGGCGACACCCTGGCGGAAGATCCCAAACTGAAATTCGAAGAGATTCCCTATTTCGCGCCGGAATGTTTCGCGTTTTTATACAATCCGGTCACCGCCAAGTTCAAGCAGTTCCGCGAAGGGTTGACGCAGTTGCTGGCGGAGGGTGTGATGCAGGGTTACTCCATGCCGCAGGCGATTCAGAAAGTTCCCTTGCTGGGAGCGGTGGGGCCGCTGCAATTTGAAGTGGTTCAATACCGTCTGCAGAGCGAGTATGGTGCCGAGTCCCGTTTGGAAACCGCGCAGTGGAAATTGATTCGCTGGATCCGAAACAAAGATGGCGGTGCTTTCTCAGGAAAAGCGGATCTGCCTTCCGGCGCCACCACAGCATTGGATGGACAGGACAGAGCGGTGGCTCTGTTCCCTGCCGAGTGGACGATCAAACATTTCACCGACCGCAATCCGGAGCTTGAGGTTTCGGACACACCTTTCGAAGGAGCTGGTTCGGTGAAGAAGAATTCAGAGTAGGTTAGTACAAGGCCGTTATCTTAAACCCGGCAGGGATCGTCGAGAACTTTCCTAAGAAAGCGTCCCAGATCCGTGTCTTCCAATTCAGAGAGGCGCATGTCACGAACCACTTTCCAATTTTCCGTTTTCTGCCAGTTGCGGTAACGCGCCTTCACGTCCTCATAAGGTCCGAGGGCTCCGTAGTATTTTCCAAAGACCCGTTTGACCGACCGATCTGTGAAATAATTTTCAAAAGAACGCCTCTCCAGAATATGGCAGAGGATTCCGGCCTGTCGGCAGGACTCCTGGAATCCGCGGCGGTCCTCCGCCAGACTGGCGTGGGCGGAAGGTTTTTCACTATCAATCAGAGCATAGACATTCTCACCAATTTTTTTGACTTCTTTCAATTCGTCCCCACGATTGGGTGTGATCATGCTGCCTCCCCCAAGAGGAATCAGCACCAAATTGTTGCCCGCCTGCATTTTATGCAGAATCTGCCTTACTGCCTTGATCTCGGTGGGACCTTCCACCAACAGAACCTTGGCACAGCCCTGTTGTTGTTGGGCGGAAAAACTGATTTCGCCCATCACTTCGCTCAAACGCTGGTCCGGATGAATGATGTTGACCAGAGTGTGGGTATCGTCCGCACTACGCTCCACAAAATAGGTGCGATCCGCCGAAGTCTTGGCCAGGCCACTGTTGTGCGACGAAAAAACTAATCCCACCCGGGCCATTCCGCTGAGTGCCGTAACAAAATCCGATTGATACGAGGGATGAAGATGGCATTCCGGTTCATCCACCAGGATGTAGTCGGGCTTCAGGGCCAGGGCGTGGACAAAAAGCTGGATGGCCTGGGCGATGCCACTGCCCACTTCTTCCAGGGGATATTCCGTTTTGTCAACTTGAACAATGAGCGGCTTGTCAGGACCAGGTGAAAGAATGGCAAAATGTTTGAGATGAAAGAGATTTTTGATTTCGTCTTCCAAACGGGCGGGGGCGTTAGACAGGGCCGCCTTGGCCGGATGAATCAAGTCCCGGTAAAGGTCGATGAATTGTTGTCCCTGCCTCAAGTCATAGGTTCCCCGGCTTTCCACCGTAGCCAGACTACGGAAAGGGCCGGCATAAAGGGTGCGGGAAAGATTCAGCAATGCATTGCGCCAGAGCGAAAGTGCCTGCTGATTGTGTTCGAGATTTCCCTTCAGCCCGGTAAACGCATGAAAGCGGGCCTGGCAGTGGAGGGTCTTGCGGCCGATGACGATGAAACTCTCCCGGGCCCAGGGGGAATCCTTCAGAATTTCCGGATTCAAAAAGGAAATACCCAGGACGATGTCCTGAAAGTTGCCGCGGTGGAAAAGGTCGTGGGGATCGGTCTGGTTGGGCAAAGGGGGAAGAGCAAAGCCATGCTCGAAAAACGAAAGGCAAGCTTCCGGTGAAGCCGACGCTTTCTGCAGAAGAGGCCGTATTTCGTAAAAGAGACGAAGCAGGGCTGATTTCCCCACGTTGTTGGCGCCGATCAGGGCGGAACTGCCACGGGTCATTTTTAAACGGGCAGGAAAGCGGTCATTGAAGCAGCGGTAATTTTTGACCGAGATTTCGAGGTTCATGCAACAAAGAGAATTTAACGCAAAGACGCAAAGTGGCAAAGACGCAAAATGCTTATAATTGGGCTGTAAAATGGACTGATAACAGGGATGTTCAATGGTTAGAGCCCTTTTGTCTCATAGGCTTTTAATAGTTCAGACGCCCGGTCACGGATCTCGGAACTTGCATTTGGATTTCGAAGAAGAATTTTCAAAGTTGTTCGTTGAGTAAAATACTCTTCTCGATCAAGAAGCTTCGCAAGGACCTCAGGAGGTGTTCGTAAATTGTGGGCCAGCCCCCAGTCTATAAGATAGTTTTTTCTGGATTCCAGAAGCGTTAAAGTTTTAATCGGGGTTTTGCGATTACCGGCAATATCGCCAAGCACATAATCCAAATGGCTGGTAGTTGCCAAATAGTCTATGGTTCTTTCAGAAACACGGGGATTCGTTAACACCAAACGCATGACAGCCAAGCCCTTCGTATTTTTCCCTAAAAGTGGGAAAAAAGACCCCAAAGGCTGGAGCAATGCCGGGTTGTCCAACTTTGCAATTTGATCCAAAAGCTCTGGTGAGGCTGACGTATTCTGTGCGATTGCTCCCAGAACAAATTTATCATCTTTAAAAAAAGAATCATCCAAAACGTGCTGCAATTCCCGATCCGTCTTCATCACCAGGATTTGAAACACGAGAGATGTTAGAAGTAATCCTTTTCCAAGCCAGGCAAGAAAGACTGTTGTGACAAGAGATACCAGTAAAAAAGCCAGGCCGATCTTAAAACCCAGAACCTTCTTAACACCTGCCGACCACGCCTTGATATAACCAATGCAATATCCCCAGGAAAAAAATCCCAGGAATGCTGCAACAAAGTAAGCAGGAATGAAGATAAATCCTGTCCCAGCCGTAGACGATGTTGATCTTAAAATAGCCAAGACGAGAAAGACCACAACGGCCATTGCGCCGACAAAGCCTATCCTAAGCCCTGTTTTGAAAGGATTATTGATTTTCAAGATGCTTTAATCCCGGAAAAGGCGGTGGTTTAGGTCATCCTGTGCCATTCCATATGCTTTTAATGTCTGATTTAAATTTTTAAAGCCTTTGCCCGCAGGAGAGTTTCTTCAATTTCGGAGCCTAACACGCAAAAATGTCCCATTTTCCTTCCGGGTTTGGCTTCGCTTTTCCCGTATAGGTGCAGTTTAACGCGTGGATCTTCCAGGAGCCGGGTAAAGTTTGGTTCTCCATTGGCCCAGGCGTCCCCGAGAATATTAACCATCACGACAGGGCTAAGTAGTTGGGTGGAACCCAGGGGGAGCCCGCAGACCGCCCGCAGTTGTTGTTCAAACTGGCTGGTGATACAGGCATCGAAGCTGTAATGACCGGAGTTGTGGGGCCGGGGGGCCAGTTCGTTGACCACCAGTTTACCGGATTTGGTCAGGAACAGTTCCACGGCAATCAGTCCTACCACTTTCAGGTCTGTGGCGATGCCTGCGGCCAGTTCCCGCGCTTCCATTTGGATATGTTCAGGCAGACGGGCGGGAACGATGGAAAAATCAAGGATATGATTTGTGTGGATGTTTTCGGAAACCGGGAATGTTTCGACCTCGCCGGTCCGGGTGCGCGCGCAGACCACGGAAAGTTCGCAATCGAAATCCACCCACTTTTCCAGAACGCCCGCAGGCATTTTGAATTCTTCCCAAAGGGCTTTGGCATCAGTGGGGCCTCTGAGTTTTTTCTGGCCCTTGCCGTCATAACCAAAATCCGCCGTTTTCAGAACCGAAGGAGTGCCGATTTTCTTGAGGGCGGATTCCAATTCGGAGGCCGATCGCGCCACGGCAAATTCCGCGTGGGGATAATGGTGATCGCGCAGGAAGTTTTTCTCACGTTCGCGGTTCTGGCAGACATACAGAACATTCCAATCGGGATAGACAGGAGTAACGGAGGACAGGGTTTGCAGAACCTCGGCCGGGATATTTTCAAACTCGAAGGTAATGACGTCAACAGAGGCGGCAAAGGCCTTCAGAGTTTCCAGATCCTCATAAGGCGCGTTGAATTCGCGGTCTGACACCTGTCCGGCAGGACCTTCCGGATGGGGTTCAAAGGTATGGACGCGATAGCCCATGCGGCGGGCGGCGATGGCGAACATACGTCCCAATTGGCCGCCGCCAACCAAGCCCAAGGTGGCACCGGGTAGGATCATGGCAGCTTGGTTTTTAGAACAGTGCGGGTTTGCTTGTTCCGGAAAACGATCAGCTTTTTGGACAAGGCAGAATCATGCAGCGCGAGAATTGACACTGCAGCGAGACCGGCATTGATGGAGCCAGCTTTGCCGACGGCCAGGGAAAGAACGGGGATACCGGCAGGCATCTGGGCGATGGATAGCAAAGAGTCCAATCCTTGGAGGGCCTTGGATTCTACAGGAACTCCGAGCACGGGTAGTTCCGTCATGGCGGCGGTCATGCCGGGAAGATGTGCCGCTCCACCCGCTCCGGCGATAATCAGTTGCAGACCGCGTTTGGAGGCGGAAGTCGCATAGTCTACCAGAAGTTTCGGCGTGCGGTGGGCGCTGACGATCTTCTTTTCGTAGGGAACGCCGAACTCTTCCAGCTTTTGCGCTGCATGCTGCATGGTTTCCCAATCGGAGTGGCTGCCCATAATGATGCCGACAAGGGGTTTGACAGGAGCTTTCGTCTTTTTCATGAACGTCCTCCCAAAATGCAAGGTTCGGGGACGGGATGCAACACTTCTGCGCGGATTAGACGGATTCCAGAGGGACGCCCTCTTTCAGCTTTCGGATGATGAAAACACTCAGATCGATGTCTATTTCAAGAGAGGCTTCCTTGAATTTTTCCACAATCTCGTCACCTCTGACTTCTTCGTGCGTCACGAGCAATGGGGATGCGTTGTGAAAGGGGATGTCCCCGCCGTCATCAATCCGGTAATGCCGCAATCCCTGATCCCGTCTCCAGCGATAACAGCACATCTCCGGAGTTCCAAAGGCGTAGGTCAAATGAAAAGTGTCCACTTGCCGATCCTCATTCAGATCCACCGTGACCCAAAAATAATTGTCGGAAAAAAGACGGCGGCAGATAAAAGAATCGGCTTCATCTCCCAACCGACCGGTGTGTTCTTGAAGCATAGGCCATTCTAGATCCCGGTGTGAACATAAGCCATACTAGAAGAATCTAAAACAGGGTTGACATATAAGCATATTGAATATACATATGTATGTAAGTATGGTAAGAACAACCCTTCTCTTGGATGAGCATTTGATTTTTCGCATCAAAAATCTTGCCCATGCTCAGGATCAGACCATGACCCACGTTGTCCATGAATTGTTGAGCGAAGGACTGGCGAAAAGATCCGCTTCCAAGAAGACTTTAGCCCTGCCACTCCTCAGTTTTGACCTGGGCAGGCCCAGAGTAAACCTGGCGGATCGTGAAGCCTTGGAAGCTGTGATGGAAAAAGCCTGAACTGGGATCGATATGGCTGTTGTTCTGGATACCAACATTCTTCTTTATGCCGTTAACACGGCCTGCCACGAGCACAGCCCCTGCCGCAACTATCTTGAGCACCTTTTTTCAAGCAGAGAAACTGTTTTTATCCCGGACAATGTACTCTATGAATTTTTGAGGGTCTCCACCCACGCCCGGGTTTTTCAAACTCCGCTCACCTCTCAAAAGGCCTCCTTCTTTGTCGACCATCTTTTATCCCAACAGGACGTCTCTCTCTTGAGTGCTACCAAGGATCACTGGAACAGTCTAAGGCAGCTTCTGGATGAACTGGGCAGCCCCTCCGGCAATTTCTTTTTTGACATACATACCGCCGCCCTGATGCGGGAACATGGTATACGACAGATCGCGACGGCGGATGCGGACTTCTCCAAAATCAAGGGCCTCATCGTTCATAACCCTCTAGTATCCTAATAACTATCCTGATTATGCTCACAGCCATTCTTATTCTGCTCGTTCTGGTCCTGGTCGCGCTCCTCGCCCTTTTCTATTACCTCAGCCAATTGAAGCCTGCCCTCGAAAACCGGCAATTGGCAGATTCGTCAACCCTGCGCGAAAGCCTGATCCGGAGCCTTGGCGATCAAAAGGCGGACTTCCGTGATTTCAATACCGCCAACGCCGGGGAGCTGCGCAAAAGCATTCAGGATTCCCTCACCAGCCAGTCCCTTCTCCTGGAAAAACGCTTTGAAACGCTCCAGACCCAGACCAATGAGCGGTTACAGGAAATCCGCATCAACGTGGAAAAGCGGTTGCAGGACAATCTGGAACAGAATTTCTCCGCCTTCAAAGACATGTCGAAAAGCCTGGGGGACATGAAATCGAGCGCCGACCAAATGCTTAAGGTTAGTGCCCAGGTTAGTGAGCTCAACCATATCCTGGCCTCACCAAAACTTCAGGGAAACTTCGGCGAAACCGCCCTGGAAAAATTGCTTCAGGATATTCTTCCAGAAAGTGCCTATGAATGGCAGCCCCGCATTGCCGAAGGGCTCCAGCCCGATGCCTCCATCCACATTAAAAACCTGCGACTGTGCATTGACGCCAAATTTCCCAAGGATCGCATTGCTGCCCTGCTGAATGATGCCGCCGACGAAGCCGCCCAAACCCTGGCCCGCAAGGAACTCGGAACGGTTATTAAAAACATGGCTTCTGATATTTCCAAAAAATATGTGCGCCCTGATCTGGGCACCACGGACCAGGCCTTCATGTTTGTTCCGAGCGAAAGCCTCTACTACGAAATTCTGAAGCAGCCCGAGTTAATTGAGCATTGCCGCAAAGTCAAAGTCAGTGTTGTTTCACCCAACACCCTCGCCGCCACACTTTACGCGGTGGCCTTGGCCTTCCGGGGTTATGAAATGCAGGAAAACGCCCAAAATATGTTGCGAACCATTCAGGACATGGATCGTCATTTCCAGAATTTCCGGGAAGACTTCACCAAGATAGGCCAACGCCTTCAGCAGGCCCAAGACGACTACACGAAAGCCGGACGCGACCTGGACCGCTTCGACAAAACCATCCACAAATTGCGTGATGGCGAAGGTAGTCTCAAGCTGGAAAATTAACTGCCGAGAAGCGGCTATAACCCAACATTCCGCCCCGAAACTCAATCAGAAATGCGACAATCAAACTGACGATCGTCAGTTTGATTGTCGCATTCTTAAAACCTGAGGAAAAAAACGGGTAGGAGTCTGCGTTCGGATAAGAGGCTGATAATAGATCAAATTTCCAGATTATTCTCTTCGCATTTTTTCTTTGCGTCCAAGGTTAGGTTGCCAGAAGTATCATCCGCCTGACGGAAAGGAATCGGAAGTATTTATGTGTGAATAGGGTTTACTCGCAATAATCAACCGATCGTCCCTTTAGCGTTTTATCACTGCAGCGGCAAAGGCATCCCAGACACAGGGATGCCGTAAGGTAATGTATTCTGTCCTTGTTTTTGACCCATTCAAAATCAACCAATACCATAGTGTTCAAACACCAGTCGGGACAGTGGCCGCCACCTAACTAAACAAAGAGCTTTTCCATTTTTTGACTTTGAGGATGCTCCCGACTTCTTTCGCATGGTAGTTCCATAATAAATCTCCGTCCAAAACAGGAACAGGGCCGAGTTATTGCTCGAAGTTGTCGCATTCAGGATCCACCTAGTTTATCAACTTCTGCCAAACGTGCTCCAACAATTGTTTTTCTGAAAAAAGACCTGAAATCACGGTCAATTCTTTGATCCCGCATCCTTGTATCATCGATATGATATTGATCGGGGAATTGGTTTCAGCAGATTTATGTAGGACATCTAAGGCGGTTTCCTCGCCCAGTGGTGAGCAGAAAAGACCTCCCCCTTTAAGCCGATAAAAACAGAGAGCTTTGTTGATGCAAATAAGCACTCGAAAAATAAAAGACGTTGTGCCGAGGCCCGTTCATAAGCAGTGATTACACCGGATTCGGGATCAATTAAACCCATAGCCAAGAAAGATTGATCATCCAAAACTTCCAGCAAGGCAGGGTGGCTACTTTCCTGCGCCAGGATCAGAATACGCTCATCATTATTAAGAGCCAGGCAGGAATCTTCGAAACAGCGTTGCTCCAGACTTTAGCCTGCCTCGTTTTGTTTTAAAAAGAGGTGCCAGATGATGGAGGTATAGAGCTCTTAGCTGTGAGCATTTTCAACCTCGCCCGTCGGGAGAGCTACAGGTTCTTCCGGGGCCAGAGATTCTATCACCCGGTTAGACATCAAATCATCCAGATCCTTTTCTTAGGTAAGAAATTTGTCAAAAATTTGCAAAACATAGAGATTAGACTCGCTGGTTCCGGGGCAGTTAATCAGGCCATAGCGCCCGGACTCACAACGTCTGAGGTGGATACCATTATTCAGGGCAGGAGAAGCTCTTCTTTTCTTGGAAGACATTCCCAAGTAAAATCGATCTAAGGGTTTTAGGATAAGCTTTTGGAGCCTAGAAACCCATTTAAAAGGTGGAAAACAAAATAAGGAATGCATTCTAACATTATTATTACGTAAGGGAAAATTACCATCACGAGCAAAACTCAGGTCCAAATCCCTGATCACCGTTATAAAAGGCCAAAAGTATTGCCCAAGATAATGAAATGAGTCTGGCCGAAGTGTTTTAACGAGGCTTGAAGCGTCTGATTCCGGTTTAGCCCCCTCAAAAAAATTCCCTTTCCCCAACATAAGCCTTTGAGGTGCTCATGGCCTATCGTCTGCATCCTCACTGGAAACGTTACGGATTTCCCAAAAACAGTCGCCGCTTACATGACGAGTTGTGGAATTTTGCCTCAACACCCGGACTGGCTCGTCAACGGCTTTTTGATGCCCGGTCCGCCTATTGCCTTCTTCATCAGGGCGTAAGCCATCTTGCGACCTTTAATGTGGAAGACTATGAAGGTTTGGGCTTTGAGCGCGTTGACAATCCGCTTCTTGAAAATTAGCAGCCGGAATTTCGTAATTCTTCTTTGCCTCCTGCACTCTCTTGCCCTTAAATAATTGCCTTCATGAGCAAAGCCCCATCACAAAAAGCCTATGCCGCGGCCGGAGTTGACATCGATCTGGGAAACTCCCTGAAATCGGGTCTGGTCAGCCGCATCCAATCCACCCATCGCCCCGAAGTCCTGAGCAAAATCGGTGGCTTTGGCGGGCTTTTTAAAGCTTCCTTCAAAGGCTACAAAGAACCCGTGCTGGTCAGTAGCATCGATGGTGTCGGCACCAAGCTCAAAGTCGCCTCCATGCTGGGCAAACACGACACGATCGGCCAGGACTTGGTCAACCACTGCGTCAACGACATCGCGGTGGTTGGAGCTGAGCCTCTTTTCTTCCTCGATTACATCGGAACGGGTAAACTCGAGCCTGCTGTTTTTCACTCCATCATCGGGGGCCTTTCCAAAGCCTGTAAAGAAGCCGGCTGCGCCCTGATCGGCGGCGAAACGGCCCAGATGCCCGGTATTTATCACGGGGAAGACTACGATCTGGTCGGCACCATCATCGGTGTGGTGGACAAAAAGAAAGCCATCGACGGATCGAAAATCCAACCGGGCGATGTTCTGATCGGCTTCCCGTCCTCTGGTCTGCATACCAACGGCTATTCCCTCGCCCGCCAGATTCTTTTCACCAAGCTGCAGATGTCTCTGGAAGACACCTTGCCCGGCACCAAAAAGACGCTGGGCGAGGCCCTGCTGGCCGTGCACGTGAATTACCAGCCCTTGTTGAAAAAACTTTCCAAAGAAGTGTCCTTCAAAGGCCTCTCCCACATCACGGGCGGCGGCTTTGTGGATAACATTCCGCGTATCCTGCCCGCCAATGTGGATGTCGAGATTGACGTAAAATCCTATCCCTCGTTGCCCATTTTTGATCTCTTGGCCGGAAGCGGTGTCTGTGAGCGCGAGGAGCTTTATCAGGTCTTCAATATGAGCATCGGCATGGTGGCCATTGTTTCAGCCAAGGACGCGCCGAAAATCCTGAAGAAAACCAAAGCTTATGTCATCGGCAAAGCGGTCAAAGGCAAACGCAGGGTGAAACTGAAGTTTTGACAAACAATACGGTTGAACAGGAAGGACGCAAAGAGGCGCGAAACTTTTTTGGCTCCTAAATTCTTGTGTTCTTCCCCGATCTTCCTGTTTTAAAATATCCCTTCTTATGATTAAAAAAGCCCTTCTCTCCGTCTCCGATAAAACCGGCCTGCTGGTCTTGGCCCAATTTCTCGCCTCCAAGAACATCCAGCTCATCTCCACCGGTGGAACGGCCAAGCTGCTACACGATAACCATGTGCCGGTCACGGAAATTTCGGACTACACCGGTTTCCCCGAAATGATGGAAGGCCGGGTCAAAACGCTTCACCCGAAAGTCCACGGAGGCCTGCTGCACCTGCGGGACAACGCCGAACACATCGCTCAGGCCAAAGAACACAACATTGAGGCCATCGATCTTGTCATCGTCAACCTCTACCCCTTCGAGCAAACCCTGGCGAAACCCGTAGTCCAACATCGCGAATTGATCGAGAATATCGACATCGGCGGGCCCTCCATGCTGCGCAGTGCGGCCAAGAACTACCGAAGCGTTACGGTGGTTGTGGATGCAGGAGATTACGCCACCATTCAGGCAGAAATCGAAGAGAACGGTGACACTACGGCGGAAACCCGTGAGAAGCTCGCCGCCAAAGTTTTTCGCCACACCTCCCATTATGATTCTCTGATCGCGAAATACCTGACTGGTGCCTGTGAAAAGGAAAACCCGGTTCTGCAGGAAACCGCCGGAGTTCTGGCTAAAAAGGCCCAGTCCTTGCGTTACGGTGAAAACCCACACCAGAAAGCGGCACTTTACGGCTCTTTCCACAGCCACTTCAACCAGATCCATGGCAAGGAACTTTCTTACAACAACATCATCGACATTAGTGCGGCCGTGCAATTGATCGGAGAATTCGCCAGTGAATCCCAGCCGACGCTTGCCATTCTGAAGCACACCAATCCCTGCGGCGTCGGTGCCGGAACTTCGCTTAGGGAAGCCTGGGACAAAGCTTACGCCACGGACAAGCAAGCGCCCTTCGGAGGAATCATCGTCGTCAACAAACCGCTCGACCTGGCTGTGGCGGAGGCCATCGCGGGAATTTTCTCCGAAGTGATCATCGCCCCTTCGTTCAACCCGGATGCGGCTGAACTGCTGAAAAAGAAAAAGAACCTTCGCCTGATCGAAAATCATTACGTGGCTTTAGCTGTCGCTTACGACTACAAATCGGTTACTGGCGGCCTGCTCGTCCAGGAAAGCGATGTTCAGCCTTTCGATGAAGCTGCCTGGAAAGTCGTCACCAAACGACAGCCGACGGACGAAGAGTTGAAGGCCTTACGTTTCGGCTGGCGAGTGGTCAAACACGTCAAATCCAACGCAATTGTTTACGCCGCCACAGACAGAACCATCGGGGTAGGTGCCGGACAAATGTCGCGCGTGGATTCCTCCCGTATTGCCGTTTGGAAAGCCGGTGAGGCCGGGCTCAGCCTTAAAGGCAGCATCATCGCCTCGGATGCGTTTTTCCCATTTGCGGACGGTATTCTGGCCGCTGCCCAAGCCGGTGCAGTTGCCGCCATTCAGCCAGGAGGCAGTGTGCGTGATGAAGAAGTTATCAAGGCGGCGGACGAAGCCGGAATGGCCATGATCTTCACCGCCCGCCGTCATTTCAGGCATTAATAGGTCTCATGCGCCTTCATAAGGCTTGTTGCGATTGAAGATTCACTAAGGGAAGCCCTGTTGTATACGTCGCCAACAACAGGAAAGCAAAAGCCACATAGAGCACGAACCAAGCGCTTCTTTTCATGAACACTCTTCATACATCATTGAAATGAAACTCAGACACACTCACATACAATCAATACTGAATTTATATAAATATCTATACACAAGGTATTTATAATAACTTCAAATCGACCTGATTAAAAAATGAAATAGATTTTAACTCTATCTATGATCCTTTACGAACGGCCACAAAACTGGATGCGATACGAACTTCAAGCCATCCTGCCGGAGCTGACCGGTGCCAAGGCTGCCCTGATCTCGCTGACTGCCATGCCTTATCAGAAAAGTTGGGCGGAAAAGTTATAGGCGGTTAAGTCGAAGCGGGAAATTGCGGGCACATTACGCATGGAAGGAGCAGACTTTACAGAACGTGAGTTGGATGCTGCCCTGCAAGAGTCACCGCGCAACTTTTTACCCGTTCCCAACGTCAGGCTGCCCCTGCTGTCGCCACGTATCGTTGGTTGGCTCAATGACCCAATGCCAGGCCTATTGACACGGATCTGATCTGCGAAATCCATCACCATAGGGTAACGGGCGCAGATGATGACCATTGTCCCCCAGGTAAATTCAGAACCCAGGATCAAAATGTAAACTTTGGAATTCCCAAGTATTGGGGAGTCACTGGAGGTAAGGAATGTGAGCAGTCACTCGAGGCTTTGTGTAATGCCGCCCAAACAATTTATCGTGGGCATGACCCTTTAATCCAGGCCTTGGCAATGCATTATCATTTTGCCTCCATGCATCCTTTTCTGGATGGAAATGGGCGTTCAGCAAGAGCTTTGGAAGCTTTGATGTTATAGCGAAGGGGATTGAGGGATTCTCTCTTTATTGCGATGTCCAATTTTTACTATGAAGAGAAAAACGCTTACTTAGAAACATTGGCCAAGGTTCGATATCTGAATCACGATCTGACACGGTTTCTTCAATTAGGATAGAAAGGCATTGAATTACGGTGCCGCCGCCTGTTCTTGGAAATAAGAACGCATTTAGCCAAAGCACTTTATCGCAACATGGCCTTTGATTTTTTCAATCGTCTGAAAACGCCAAAACGCAGGGCCATGACCGGACGGCAGATGGAAATTTTAAAGCTGCTACTTGAAGAAGAAACCATGCTATTAAAAGACTTAACACAGCGCACTCATCACGTCTACCAGGTCAAGAATCCTTATGTTGCGTTGATTCGTGATTTGAATGAGCTGATTAGTTTGCAGGCGATAGGATATGATAAACTGCCGGAACATCAGTTCCGCATGAAAATTAATTTGGAGTGGCCGACTCAGATCACAGAAACCGAATTTTTCAAAAGGATTAAAAGCATGCCCAAAGCAAAAACGCTGAGCTTCCTTTCTACATCCTGAGCCCGGCATGCCGACATAGATGGCTTATTCCACCTACTTTTTAATCAGCAGATTTTAACAAAATTACGACTTTTGTGCCATTTCTGCGACTTTCCTATTGCTGTCATAAAGCAGTCAATCTAGCGTGCGTCTATGGCAATTCCTGTCAAACAGGTGAAGACAGCCCGTATCAACCAGGCCAAGGAGGTTTCCGTCATGGCGTGGTTGGAAGACCCCTATGGGCATGTGCTTTTTGTCAAACAGGCTCTGGGTAAAAAATTATGGACCCTGCCTGGAGGCAAAGTCCGCCGGAACGAATCTCTCTTCAGAGCCCTTTGTCGTGAAGTCAAAGAGGAAACAGGTCTCGTTGTTTCAGTTGGCTCCCCTGTTGATGTTTTTGACCGCCATCAAAAAGGAAACGTCACCATCCTGTATCGAATTCTGGTGAAAAAAATTCCACTGATAGTCAACAAAAAGCGGGTTCTGGAAATATCCGCCTCGGCCTACAAGGCCTCTCTTCCCCCTGCTGCCACTCCCTCAGCCAAGTTTTTCTGGATGCGGGCCCAGCACAGTTTTGAGCCTCTTTCCCTCATTAAGAAAGTGCGATGAATCCCGAACTCTTCGCGCGGATACTGGCCGGTTCTTTTGTCAAAGTCGTCCTGAAAGAAGAGGTAACCCTTTCAGGATATGCCGGAGCGGATCTGCTAAATCCAGCCGTAATCCGCTTCGATGGTCTTGTGCTGAATGACCAGGGCTATCTGGAAAAAGTTTCCCTGCACCTGACACAGGATGATGTGGCCGCCGTTCATTTCCTTCCGGAAGCTCCCCTATTTGTGGATGGAGACGGAAACGAATTCCGGATGGAGCCAGGATTTTTTAAAGAATTGTAGCCATTACCCCGGTCAGTTCGAAAGCAGTGCAATAAATGCAGTCACGTGCGGTGACTTTTCCATGGTTAGGCAGAGGGATTCTTTTGTGTGTCATCTCTGCGCACCTCACGTTCCTGCAGTGACCTTCTTTCGATCAGGGTGTCGGTGTGGGATTAACGGTAACCGAGCTGGTTTTGGTGTTGGATTGGCCTTGGGCGCTGCTTTTTCCGTTGCTGGTCGTGTAGCTTCCACTTTTCTCCGCGCCGTCGGCGGTTTTCGTGGCGGTGTCGGACGTTTTGATGGTATTTCCCTTTTGCGTATTGTAGTTGCCATCGATGGAGCGGGAACCGTCCTCATTCCTGGTCACACTCTTGGTGCCTGAGCTTTCGCCTTCGTTGTAGCCAGTCCGGTTGGCATTAACCTGATAGGAGTTGTCTCTGGTCTTGGCCGCCTCTTTGTTCACTGTGGCGGTTTTGCCATCGGCCCGTTGGGTGGTTGTGGTGCTGGAAGCCTTCGCCCCGGTCGTTTTGCCAGGTGGTGGAATTCCTCTGGTAGCCAGTGCCCCTTCCTTATTTCGCTGTCAGCTTCCCTGTCCGCGTTCAGACTGGAAGTTGCCGCTACGATTCTTGTTCCGGGGTCCGGCCCAGGTGGGGCTTTGGTTACAAATTTTAACGCAAAGACGCAAAGATTTTAAGGCGCAAATTAACACGAGATAAAATGGGCCTCCCACAGCGTTTTAGCGCTTTGGCATCTCTGCGTTAAAACCTCAATAGGGTAGGGGATAATTCGCCGTGAAGGCGTGAACTTTCCGGGCGATGGCGTGGAGGGCTTCCATGTTGGCGCGGGCCTGGAGGCTTTCGTGAATCCAGTTGGCGATGTCGAACATCTCGTCCTCTTTCATGCCGCGGGTGGTAACAGCAGGGGTGCCGAGACGGATACCGCCGCCCTTGAAAGGGGACTGGGTATCATAGGGGACAGCGTTTTTGTTGCAGGTGATGGCGGCGTGGTCGAGGGCTTCCTGGGCTTCCTTGCCGGTGATGTTCTTGGGCTGGAGATCGACCAGCATGAGGTGATTGTCGGTTCCGCCGGAGAAAATAGTATAACCGTTTTTCTTCATACCCTCTGCCAGGGCCTTGGCGTTGCGGACGACTTGTTGCTGGTAAACTTTGAAGGCGGGTTGGAGGGCTTCTTTGAAGCAGACAGCTTTGCCGGCGATGACGTGTACAAGTGGCCCGCCCTGGGCACCGGGGAAAACAGCGGAATCGATTCCTTTGCCGAATTCGGCGCGGGCCAAGATCAGGCCGCCACGGGGGCCGCGCAGGGTTTTGTGCGTGGTGGTGGTGACGAAGTCGGCATAACCCACAGGGGAAGGATGTACACCAGCGGCGACAAGGCCAGCGATGTGGGCGATATCGGCAAAGAGGTAGGCACCCACGGATTTGGCGATTTCGCTCATGCGGGGGAAGTCGATGATGCGGGAGTAGGCAGAGGCGCCGACGGTGATCATTTTGGGTTTTTCGCGTTGGGCAACTTCAGCGATTTCGTCGTAGTCAATCAGGCCGGTGTCCTGACGGACGCCGTATTGGAAGAATTGGTAAAGCTTGCCGGAGAAATTGGCGGGATTGCCGTGGGTAAGGTGGCCGCCGTGGCTAAGGTTCATGCCGAGGATTTTATCGCCGGGCTGGAGAACGGAGGTGTAGACAGCGAAGTTGGCCTGGGAACCGGAGTGGGGCTGCACGTTGGCGTATTCGGCACCGAAAAGTTCCTTTGCGCGGTCGATGGCGATCTGTTCGATTTCGTCCACGTGTTCGCAACCGCCATACCAGCGTTTCTTGGGGTAACCTTCTGCGTATTTGTTGGTCAGGCAGGAGCCTTGGGCCTCGATGACAGCGCGGCTGGTGAAATTTTCCGAGGCGATGAGCTCGATGTTTTTCTTCTGACGGCTGTGCTCTTTGGCAATCAGGTCAAAGATGGCAGGATCGCTATCCCGGAGGCCTGGGGCTTGGGAAGTGGTTTCGATGTCGGTCTTAAGCGTTTCCATTTTTTCAATTCTCCTTGCATGTCGGCCCCCACTGAACGGTGTGCGGAGCCAGATATCGACAATTTTTAAAGCCTGCGAAACCGTCAAATCATTCGCGGGTAAGCAAAGCACATTAGCCTCATTGTGCTCGCGACTCAAGCGGGCAGTTTCCTCATTGTGGACAAGGGCGGCCCGGACGCCGTGGAAGTGGTTGGCGGCCATGCTCATACCGATGCCTGATTTACAGATAAGAATGCCACGGTCGACTTTTCCCTGAAGGAGGTCGCGGCAAACCAAGGCGGCCTGGTCGGGATAATCAGACGGCTCAGGGCTGAAGGTGCCGACATCGCAGATAGGTGTCCCGGCTTTCTTAAGCTCTTGGACGATGCGTGTTTTCAACTCAAAACCCCCATGATCGGCACCAATGGAAATTTTCAAATTGGGCAAGGAAGCGATCTTCGGTTTTTTGGCTGCTTCCTTCAGGAGAGCATAGAGAGGTTTGATGGCGTCACGGATCTGGTTGCGTGCGTCGCGGTATGCTTCGAGGGATTGGCCGAAGGGATCGATGATCTCCCGGCTGCTGCGGTCATTGGCGGGCATGAATTCGCGGAGCAGGAACATTTTGTCGGAGGCCTGGGGATGCAGGAGCAGCATGCTGTCGAGATGGCTGTAAGTCATGACCAGAATGAAATCAGCCTTATTGACGAGATCCTGGGTGACGGGTTTGCTGCGGAGTCCGAGAATATCCACTTTTAGTTCGTCCATGGCAGCGACCGCATTGTGGCTGGGGGGCTGGCCGCCTGCGGCACCGATTCCAGCGGAGGCGCAGGACATGTCGGGATCGTTCCGGCTTATTTCCTTGAAAAAGCCTTCGGCCATGGGACTACGGCAAGTGTTGCCGGTGCAGACGAAGAGGACGTGCATTGAATTTAAAACTTATCGATAGGATGGCAGGAGGCAAACCCCAAAATGGAGAGGGCCTATGGAGGAAGAATGCGGAAAAGAAGTCTGCAGATTTTGAAAGGGATTCAGGAAATGGGTTCGCCTTTGGTGGCTTTTGCCTGAAGGAATCAGCCACCACTCACATCGGGCTTGCGTTGGCTCAAAACAATTCCCCGTAGGACATCCACGGCACGTTGCAGGGTTAAATCGCGGACGGTATTTTTGGCTTCCGGCCCGGGTGGTGGAGGTGGCTCACTACCGATGGTTTCATTGTCGGATGAACGGCGGTGGGAAGGTTTTTCCGCGATCAGTGCCATGAGATTATTTTTGCTGGCGATAGAAAAGGCCATGCGTTCCACAATGGGGTCGGTAGATACGAGGATATCAGGCTGGAGGGGGGTGCCGAGGAGATCCACCCGGGTGGAGGTGACAAGGCGTGCACTGGCCATGCGGAGGAAGCGGTTGCTTTTGAGGCGGGTTTCAGTAAAGAGCCCTCCTTCGCCGGCCGTGGGCTGGCCGATAAGGATGGCCCCGCCGGACTGGCGCAGGCACCAGGCAAGGGCTTCTCCGGTGCCGCGGGTGTTGCGGTTGATGAGTACGAGAATCGGGAAGGATTTCGGGACTTCCAAGGGTTGATGTTCCGTTTTATAGACCTGTTGTGGGGTGTTGATGCCTTCGACGGTGAAAAGAGTTGTTTGAGGGGCGCTAAAAAGACCTGCGAGGGAAACGGCTCCGGGTAGATCGTTGGCGTCCTTAAAGTTGCGCAGATCCAGGATCAGGCCTTCGAAGTTTCGTGTTTTCCATTGTTCCCATTGGGAGATCCAGCGTGCGGTTTCTTTGGGGCTGAGATCGGCTGGGCGCCAGTAGGCGATGTTGTTGGGAAGAAGTTCAAGGAGCGGGGTTTGTTTCGGGTCGGGAGTAATGACGGCCTCCTCACTGAGTTTCACCTTGTCGTCTAGGCGGCCCATGAGTTCGTTCAGATTTTGTTCATTCAGGTCCACGCTGATGAGGGAGGCGGAATCGAGGAATCCGCTGCGCAGGAGGTCGATGATTTGGCGCGCTTCTTCCGGGCGGGGAAGGAGATTCGAGGTCTGGGGGATGGGGGCGAGAAGCGAGTAGGGCTGGATTTCCGTGTTGAGATCAAGTGGAGGTGGCGGGAGCGGAAGGGTTTTGATCGGTGAGGCGGCTTTGACCAATGAGGTAGATGGGGGGGTGGCCTCCTGTTTTTCGGCAGGTCCGAGAACGTTCATCAGGAGAAAAACGGCGAGCATTCCTCCTGAAATAAAAGACAGGGTGCTGAGTAAAAGGATGTTGGAGGGTTTCATATTGCCTGAAGAGCAAAGGCTTTTTTGCCGATGTCTTTACGGTAGTGCATTCCCTCGAAGCGGATAAGGTTGATGGCGGCGTAGGCTTTTTTGCTGGCGGTGGCGAGATCTGATCCGGTGCCTGTGACGGCCAAGACGCGTCCTCCTGAGCTGAGAACCTGGCCGTTTTTGTTTTCGGTTCCGGCATGAAAAATCATGGCGTCAGGGCCGGGATCCTGAAGTGAGCCGGTAATAGGGCCGCCGGTTTGTGGGGATTCGGGATACCCCGGAGCGGCCAGCACAACGGTGAGGGCGGAACGGGAGCTGATGTTGACGGTCAGGGAGCCCATCGTTCCATTGATGGAAGCGTTCATGATATCGAGCAAGGGTGTTTCCAGGAGCGGAAGAAGAACCTCGGTTTCAGGATCACCGAAGCGGCAGTTGAATTCCAGGACTTTGGGTCCATCGGAGGTGAGCATAAGGCCGGCATACAGGACACCGCGATAATCGATACCGGCTTCCTGGAGGGCTTTGATTACTGGCTTGATAACAGTGGCCTCGATTTCCTCCAACAAAGCGGGTGTGACGACCGGGGCGGGGGCGTAGGCTCCCATGCCGCCGGTGTTAGGTCCCAGGTCCTGGTCGAAGACCCGTTTATGGTCCTGGGAACTGGGCAAGAGAACATAGTCTTTCCCATCGGTCACGGCATGGATGGAGGCTTCCTGTCCATCCAGAAACTCTTCGATCAGGACGACGTTGCCGGAAGCTCCGAACACTTTTTTTTCCATGATTTCAACGATGGCGGTTTCCGCTTCAGAAAAGTCCTGGGCAATGATGACCCCTTTACCTGCCGCCAGTCCGTCGGCTTTGATAACAAGTGGATAGCTTTGTCGGGTGCAATAGGCTTTTGCTTGTGCACCTTCGGTGAAGGCGGCGCTGGCGGCGGTGGGAATACCTGCTTTGAGGAGGAGATCTTTAGTAAAGGTTTTACTGGCTTCGAGCCGTGCGCCTGACTGATTGGGGCCGAAGGCGGGGATGCCGATCATTTTGAGCTGGTCGACGAGTCCGAGGCAGAGGGGTGCTTCGGGCCCAACCACCACGAGATCTGGTTGGTTGAGTTTGGCCCAGGAGAGAAGGCCGTCGATATCGTTGGCTTTGATTGGAATGTTATAGCCGAGGGAGGAGGTGCCGGCGTTGCCGGGGGCAAAATAGAGTTCGGGGTTTCGGGGGTCTTTTTTCAGAGACCACCCAAGGGCGTGTTCACGGCCGCCACTGCCGACAATCAGGACTTTCATGGAGCTTTCAAAAACAGGATGGTGGGGGAAGCAGGTAATGTGTCAGCGGAAAAAGTAAACTCACTGCCGTCCACTTGCCTGGAGGGGTGGCCTTCGAGGAGAAATTCGGAGAGAGGGCGGAGATCAAGACCCTTGTTTTTTTCCGTCTGGTAGGTGACAGGAACCACCCATTTGGCTTTAAGGCGTTCAACCGCATTCCAGAGGTCGCGATTGCTCAGGGCTGGAAGACCGACGGGAAGAAACAAAACATCAACGCGGCCGATGGCGTCACTTTGTTTGTTGTTGAGGGGATGTCCGAGGGTTCCCAGATGGCAGAAGCGGAGGTTATCCATTTCCAAGACATAGACGGCATTTTTGCCCAGGTTGCGGCCCTCCGCATTATCGCGGTAAGTTTCAATGCCCCTAAACGGAAGGCCGTTGGCGCGGTTGGCTCCCAAGCCGGTGAGGCTGCGGAAAATCTGGGGAAGTCCAAAAAAATGTTGCCCGCCAGAATGGTCATAGGCTTCGGAGCTGATGAGAACGATATCGGCGGTAAGATTTTTGGGGAAAGGATAGTTGACGCTGCCGTCGGAGAAGGGATTCATGCCAACCCTGACGCCGCTGCGTGAGGTCAAATAAACGAAGGCGTGTCCGAAATACTGGACATGGGCGCCTTGTCCCGGGTTCAGGAGGGGAAGGGGGGTGGGAGTTTCTTCGGCCTTGCGCGGGACGGCGACAGGGGGAACCGGTTTCGGAAGTTCTGGGGAAGTTTCCGTCTTTTGTTCTTGGGGCTCAATCCGCTTGGTTTTTCTCATTTCGGAGCGTGCCCCTTCAACTGCCGAAGCGGAGGAGGCGATGAGAACCAAAAAGAGCAGGGAGCGGGGAAGCATCAGCTACCTTTTTAGCAGGAGCTGATGAGAACTGCCAATCATTTCAAGCCAGGGCAAAGACATGATCTCCTACCCTTAGAAAATCACCGGGACGGGCGTAAGAGCGTGCGATCCGGCTGCCGTTGACATAGGTGCCGTTAGTGGATCCAAGATCTTTGATTTCATAGAAGTCGCCTGGCAGGGCCGTGACCAGACAGTGTTCCCTGGAAACGCGGCTGTCATCGACTGTGACCTGGCAAAGATTTTTGTTGCGGCCCAAGATGATTTTTTTGTCTTCGCTTTGATCCGGCATCAAAGGGATGGCAACACTGAAAAAAACTTCGGAGTACAGAATTTTTGGAGTGGAAGTTATCCGTAGTTTTTTTGAGGTGATGGTTTTTTTAACGGAGCGGGCTTCCTCGGCAGCCAGATCGGCGTGGTAGGCCGCATGCAGTGCCAGTTCATTGAGATCGATGGTTTCTTTGGTGTGTTCGAGAAAGGTTTCGCTGTGGAGAGGTTGCAGGACGATGGTGGCGTGGCAGCTGGTGAGATACTCCATGAGGGAGGAGTTATGGCTGGCCACAATACGTTTGAGATAGCCGGACTTGATCCAGAGTTCCGCCCGGAAACCAGAGACGTCAATAAAGAGATGGCTATGGGAACGCCCGTGAGCCAGTGACTGGAGGATATCTAGTGCGCAGTAGGGCATAAAGGGAGGCGTGTGAACGGGATAATAGAATCATAATCATAATTTTGTCTGGTGTGCAACAATTGCCTTGGAAGAAATAGTTATAGGGTTAAAAACACCAGGCTAATTCGAAGCCGGAGTCTTTGAGAACCGATTGTAACATCCGCTCGAATAAGCCGGGTTGCGAGGCCAGTGCGTCATACGCGCCCGTCTGCATGGTCTGCCCATCCTGCGGAACCAGAAACCAGTCGTAGTGTTTGTTGGTGAACAAAAGGCGGGCGGTAAAAGATTTGGGATTCTTAAGAAGGATGCTGGAGATGGCCGAGCATTTGCCGATTGGCCGCCCTGCACTCACGCAAACTGAACGGATACGCTTTACTGGGCACTTTGTTTCGTTAAAATGAAATGATGGATCTGATCACATTGGCATCTGCCGCCTTGGGGCTGTCAGCCCTGGCTGGACTCAATCTTTATCTGACCGTCTTTGCGGTAGGACTTTCGATAAGATTGGGCTGGCTGCAGTTGGTTCCTGAAATGGCCGGGCTGGAAATTCTGTCGCATCCGGTTGTCCTTATTCTGGCGGGGACGTTGGTGCTGGTGGAATTCATCGCGGACAAGATCCCTTGGGTGGATTCGCTTTGGGACGCGGTGCATACCCTGATCCGGCCTTTGGGGGCGGTTTTTCTTTCTCTCGGGGTGGTCGGTATGACGGATCCTCTTCTGGCGGTTATGGCGGGGTTATTGGGAGGGGGGCTGGCCTTGACCACGCATTTAAGCAAAACCAGCGCGCGCCTGCTGGTCAATACATCACCGGAACCCGTTTCCAACACGGTCGTGAGCATTCTGGAGGACCTGGTGGTTTTGGGTGGTGTTGGGTTGATCCTTTGGGATCCGTGGCTGGCCCTGGTCGTGGTGCTTTTTTTTCTGGCATTGTTCATCTGGCTGGCCCCCAAGCTGCTGCGGCATCTCTACCTGACATGTCGCTTTCTCTTACTAAAAATCCAGAGCATGGCCGGGCCGGATGACCGGATCGAACAGTTGCCCAAAAGCTGTCCGGCCTGGGCCCGCCTGATCATGGAAGAATCACAAGTCCACGGTGAGGAAGTTGGTTGGATTGTCCCGGTCGTCCTGAACCGGGTTCCAGGATTGCCGTCACCCCGGAAGGGATACTTGTTCCGCTATGCACCACAGGGTCGCCTGGGGGTGATTCTGAAAGGCCGGAAACCCGCCTGGATTTCTCTGGAAGGAATCAAAGCCCATCTCGAGATGAAACTGCTTTATGACGAACTGACCTTTTTCAGGGTCGGGGACAAAAAAATTATTTCCCTGCGTCTCCCTAAGAGCCACCGGGCCTATCTGGATGCGGTTCTCCCGGATCTGAATATCAAAGCAGAATAAAGGCTTTCACCATCAGGTTCTAATACGTCGACTTTTCGACAAATTCCACCTTGGTTCCGGTTTTGAGATACCAAATTTTAGGGTTGTCAGGGTCGTAACTGAGGTGACGGATATTCAACAGGAAGTCCCCGGCCAGGAGGTTGTTGCCATTTACTTCGAAGGGAATGCGTGTCCCGTTCATGAGCAGATCGAAGCGTGTGGGATTGAGATAGTCACGCAGGCTATTATCCTTGGTGCTGCGCCATTGGCTCAGAGCAGCAACTAAAACAAGAAACAAAGGCAGAGCAAGAACCACGAAAGTGACGCTGTGGAAAACAAGAAAGTCAGCCGTCTCTTTTGGAAGTGTGCCCAGCTGTGCCCAAGTATTCAGATCCTTGACCCATGTCTGCTCGTTGAAACGAAACCAGAGATAGGGAATGAAATGGGCCAGGAAAGGAACGGGAACAAGATTCAATGCAAAAACAACCACTCCGACCTGAGGACGTTGCATGTAGAGATAAAAGGTCGCGGCCAGCCAGAAGAAACGGATCATAAACCATGATGCGTGCAAGTCTCCCTGGCCAGCCTGGATCAGGACGTCGATCGGACTGTAGGAGAAGCCTTTTTCGTTGTCTGTCTGGCTTTCCGAAAGATTTTTTTTCCAGGCATCAAGAGAAAACTCCATGGCCATGGAGGCACTGCCTGCACCGGCCCCCATTCCCTGCAAGACATTGTCGTAAATGTTTACCACTTGTCCGCCCACACGGACCGGATCGCCTGAATTCAGGGCCCCGACGATTGTCTTCTGACTACTTCCGCTTTCCTGTTCCCGGGCCGCAGATTTGTTATCGAGGGAATCTTGGTGTTTTTCCTGCAGTTTTTGATGTGCCCGGAGGATCTCCGTGTCAGGAATCCACAGAACATACTGACAAAGGTTGAGGGCCACCAGAAGGATCAGAAATTTCGGGTTACGCAACAGAATCGTGAAGGAAAAAATAAGCAACAGAACGGCATCTGCGATCAGATTCAGTTCCAGAAATGACTTGATTTCGAACTCCATGAAAACCCCGCCGTAAAATGCCTTGTTAAGGTTGTCCAAGCAACAGAATTCCGATCTTCAAGAGTGGTTACCCTGGACTTTTTCTGTTTTTACAAAATCAAGGCCATACGGTAAACTGGAAAACATGACTTCCTCTCCCAACCCCGCACCAGCCCCGTCACTTCCCCCGGCGTCGAAAAAAAACAACAAGTCCAGATGGATCATTGCCGCCGTGATCCTTTTTCTGGTTTTGATTGTAGGACTGGTGTCACTTGCTGTTGTCGGGGTGGCCGGCGTTGCGGGTTACAGCTACTACACCAATCAAAAAACAGAGGGCACCCCGGAATTGTTAACCCCTCAGAAACGACAGGCTGACTATCTGCTTTGGAGCCAATCGAGGCAAAAACTGGCTGATTGGAACGCAGGAGGCATTAATGCCGGCGCTTTTAAAAAAACACCCGGGCTGTGGGAACGCTGGTTTACCCTGCCCCCGGATTCCGTTGCGAGGAAAGTGTTCCAGGCCCGGCTTCCTGTCGGCTATAGGCTGAAAGACTTCACGCTGGGTGACTACGAAAAAAATGAAGAAGGCTACCATCTCACTTACCATGTTACGCTCATTGCCCAGGAAGATCAGTTTTTGGCTCCAGTCCAAAGGTATCCTGCGGCGGCGAAGTCCAAAACATTCCTCCGTTACAGTCCTTACCTGATTCTTACTTCCGATCTTCCCGCCGGTCTGACCTATTCCACTTCCTCAGCCCGTAAAGTGTATGTGGCAGGACAGGCCGTTCCTCTGACCTGGGAAGTGCCTTTGGTGGCCAAGGTGGACGGAGCCTGGCGGGTGCTGGATGCGCATCCCCTGCCACTACAGCGGAATCCGGAGTTTGAGTATCGGGCATTTACGGAAAACGGTGGAATTGGAGCCTTGCTATTGCGCAGCGGCACGGAACTCAGCGATGCCGCACAGCAGGCGGTGCTTCTGGCATCGGATCTGGATGCCCGGATTGTCTCCATTGAAGCCGAAAGTTCCACCTACCGGCAGAGTCTGCTGGCTGGTCTTCCCGGTCGTGGTATTGACCGTGGAGGGGCTGGAGGAAGCGGGACACCGACCAAGGCGGGTATCGGCACCGTGGCAGGTGCGGGAACAGGTGCCCTGATCGGCGGATTGGCCGGGGGCGGGGATGGTGCCGCCATTGGTGCGGGAGCGGGAGCCGCAGCCGGTTTGTTGGGTGGATTTATTGTGGGCCGCAGCGATGAAAAACGTGCGGTGAAACGGCAGAACTCTGCGCGCGACAGTGCCCAGCGCCAGGCGGAATCAAGGGCGGTAAATCACAAAGCTGGTTTGTACAAGGCTCTGGAGAATGAATTGAAACAGAAAGCTGCTCAGCATGATGCCGCCCTGCTGCGTGGCGGCTTTGGCGAACCGCCATACCGTGTGCCTTCTGCGCTGGATTAGGATGGAATTCCAAGCTTGAATCCTGAAGTCAAAGAGTCAATTGTCAGGCTGGTCAAGCCCTTGCTAGTGGCCTTCCTTCTGATTGCGGCGGGAGGCTGGATGTTTTCCTTCGATGTGCCGGCGGGGGAGGATGTCAGCAACCGGGAACGCATGAAAGCCCTGGGGTTTGCTTTCGGAGGTTTTGTGTTGATCGCTGCGGGCTCCGGCATCCTGCTTTTTCCTTTGTCACGTTTGGTGAGTTCGTATTTTGAGTCACTGTTTTGGCCCGCCGATCTGGGAGTGGCCCCGGCCCTGCACAAGCTCCCGGAATGGTATCTGAAGGAGGGGCGTTATGCGGATGCTTTGGCGGAATATGAAAAAATGATCCGGAACCA
The DNA here is from genome assembly GCA_038250235.1 of Methylacidiphilales bacterium. Taxonomy (GTDB): domain Bacteria; phylum Verrucomicrobiota; class Verrucomicrobiia; order Methylacidiphilales; family JAAUTS01; genus JAAUTS01. The sequence goes on from JBBSCO010000004.1 coordinate 52,843, forward strand.
TCCCCGCATGGTGGAGGCCTATCAAGGCCTGTTGTATGTGCTTTATGCCTGTATGGGGGATGTTGCTTCAGCAGAGAAACGTTTCCGCCAAGCGCGAAGAAAAATTTCTCCCCGACAAAGGGGGGAATTCCAGTTCTATTACAGGGAGCTTCTGGAAAACCGGGCTGCCGCTCCGAATCACAGCCAGAAGAATCCCTGGGAACACTAAAAAGCGGGGTTGCCCGTGCCTCCATCCCCGCTAAGGTCGCCTGTCATGCCAAATGAAATTTTCAAAACCAAGCTGGTGGTTTTCGACTGTGACAGCACCCTGAGCGCTTTGGAAGGCGTTGATGAATTGGCGGCGCTGCGCGGCCCGGAAATTTTCAAAGCCTGTGAGCAGATGACGCTGGATGCCATGGAGGGCCGTATCTTGATCGAGTCCGTCTTTGGGAACCGTTTGGAGAAAATCCGGCCCCATCGGGATGAGGTGGCCCTTATCGCCCAACATTACATAGACACCATGGAGCCAACCATTCAGGAGAGCTTGGCCCAGCTCAGAAACAACGGTTGGGAACCTGCTATTTTGAGCGGAGGCTTTACCCAGGCGATTGAACCCCTGGCCAGTCTGTTGGGAATTTCAAGGGTGGAGGCTGTGCCTCTGCTGTTCCATTCAGACGGAAGTTATACCGGATATGGTGAACAGGCCCCTACCACACGAAATGGAGGGAAGCCGGAGGTTTTACAGAGATGGCGAAAGGAGGAATCTTTCAAGACCATCGTGATGGTGGGAGATGGTTTCAGCGATCTGGAGACCAAAGGGACCGCAGATCTGTTTGTCGGCTTTGGCCGCTACGTCCGGCGGCCCAAAGTCGAGCAGGAAGCCGATGCTTTTATTTTATCTATGGCGGAGTTGCCGGAGCTTCTGAAGAGGTTTTAATTCTTGGCAAGATCCGGAATTCCAGAGGCCTGCTGCTGTCCAGATGAATATCCCGTTGAGGGAATGGGATGGAGATCTTGGCTTTTTCCAACGCTTCAGAAATCCGATGACGGGCTTCGCTGGTGGCGTCCACCCGCTCCTCAGAAGAGGTTGAAAAAAGAATTTTAAACAACAAGGCGTTATCGCCGAAGTCAGCAAATAAAACAGCCGGTGCAGGTTCGGCCAGAACGCCATCGATCGACTGGATGGTTTTTAGGAGAATATCGGAGACCTCCCGGGTGGGGCTTCCATAGCCGACGCCGATTTCAATGGAAGTTCGTATGATGGAATCCGAAAGTGTCCAGTTCACGATCACATTTTCCAGAAGATAGCTGTTGGGAACGATACGTTGGGTGTTATCCAGTGCTTTCACCCGTGTGCTGCGGGCTCCGATGTGTTCAACTTTTACCACGTCTCCCTCAATCTGGATGGTGTCCCCCTCGTTGATCGGGCGTTCGAATAAAAGGATCAGGCCGCTGATAAAATTTTTGATTATGTCCTGGCTGCCGAAGCCAACACCCAAGGCCAGTGCTCCGCTGATGATGGTAAGTGAGGTCAGGGAAAAATTAAAATACTCAAAAATACCCATGCAAAAGGCGACAATAATTGTGTAATAAACAAGCTTTTGATAGGCAGAAGCAGCTCCCGAGGCGATACCGTAATGGAGGAGTATTTTCCGGCCGAGCAGATTGCTGACAGTCCAGGCTACGGTGAGTCCGATGCTCAACCAGAACAAAACCCAGAAAAGGGTGGAGATCCGGAAAGCACGGTCTTCCAAAAGGAAAAGTTCTTTATACCAAAAGGCTTTCAGGAAATTCCAAGAGTTTTCCTGCAATGCCCGCCAGGAAAACTTGCTGCTTCCCGCGTCTAGTTCATCCAAGAGACGGCCTGAAAGTTGAATGATAGCCTTGGTGCTCCAAATCTCTTCCTGAAAACTCGAGATTAGATCTGCTTGATGGCGGATGGAGGTTTCGGTCCATATCAAAACGTCTTTGTCTGTGCTTTCCCGCGCCCTGGATCTTAGTGCCTCGAGTTTTTTCCGGGCGCTTTCCATACTGGTTGTCAGGTAATCAAACTGAGGCTCCAATCTTTCGCGTGCTTCTTCCATGGCTTTGATCCAGCCTTTTTTGTCCGCTGGTTTAGCCCTATCTTTATAGAGTTCGTAGCGGTCATGCATGATTTTGCGGGTGAGAACAATTTGTTCCTGCCAGGTTTCGTTCAGGCTGTTTCTACGTTGGGCTGCCATGAGTCCAGTTTGTGCTGCTTCCATGCGGGCCTTCTCTGCCGGTGTTGCGAGAGGAGAATCTGTGGTATTTTTTTCGAGATCCTTTTGCGCTAAACCCAGCTTTTTCTGCGCTTCTTTCAGCGATTCCTTGATGGCCAGTTCCTGAGTATCATATTGGCGTTTGGTTTCACGCCAGGCGGAGTCATCCAGTTTGAGATTTTCCTGAATAAAGCGTATCTGAGGTCTCAGCAGTTGTTTCCTCAGATCAAGAATTTCTTTTTTTAGTTTGGTGTTAGCACTGTTGATCTGGCTGCGGACCAGTTGGGCCAAGTTTACGCGGCTTTGTAGCTTGGCAGCGCTGGTTGAGACGGTCAGTTCCTCCGCAAGATCCTTGGCCAACCTTCTGGATTCCTCGCTTTTCTTATAAGCATCCAAATCCCGTGCCAGTAGGTCATCAGATTGAACCGAGGCGTCGAGAGCCAGACGTGTTTCCTCTTCGAGATTTTCTTGTACTTCATAGAGGACGTCCAGTTTTCCCAAGTCGTAGGGCTTGGTGAATTTTTCATTGATTTGCGCTTCCAGAGGTAACTGGGAAACTTTTGACAAGGCATTTTTTTCTTTTTCAAGAGACTCTGCCACTGTCAGCGCCTCCTCCTGCCTGGCCAGAGCGGCATCCAGATCAATGAGGAGCCGTATCTGTTCTTTGTAAAGTTCGGGTTCTTTCTGAAGGGTTTTCAGGACATTTTGAAGGAGGGTGCGGTGTTCTTTGACTTCTTTCAGTTCGGGCAGTTTATCATCGGATCCGGCTGTGCTAGCAGTAGATGCCGTCTGTTCTTTCTTTGTCGTTTCGGCTGCCGGAAAAAGGGGATTTTGGGCCTTTGAAAAGCCAGTAGTGAGAAAGAAAAGCAGAAGGGTCAAGGCCGGAGCCCCCAGAAAGGGGAACGACCGCAGAACGGGGATTAGTATCATTGGGTTGGAGGTTACAGATCCCGGGCGGTAATGCCAAGGGTTGCCTGTGAAACAAAAAAAAGGCGGATGGGTTACATCCGCCCCGGGCATGGGTTCCGTCAGTGAGAAAATCAGGCCCTGAGCCAGGCAATCAGGAGTTTGAAGGAAAGAAGCGATTCTGCCAGAACGCGTTGTCCGGTGTAAATCCAACCGGCTTTCCCACCGAAAAAACAACCTTTGTGGAAGAGGGTAAAAAACAAAACGGCTGGTGGGGCGGGAAGAATGAATTTGCGGAGTTTGTCCTGGATGCGTAGTTCTGACCATGGGGTGTGAAAAAGCTTTTCTACTTCCATATCAGCATATTTTTCCTGGGAAGACCACCAGCGTGAGAAGGGTTTTCGGTCATCGTGCCAGACAGGTTCCTGAAATGCTTTTACGTGACCTTGTACAATGAACGTTTGGGTGTGACCATCTTTGACTACATGTGTGGATGCCGGACGAAATAAAGTGATGCGCGGCGGCAGCAGGGAGTTTTTTAGAGGATGTCCATGGATACAGTATCGAAAAGGAATCTTAAATCCGTGTACAGTTTCGGGAACCTCCAGCAGTCTCAATTCATTGATGAAAGCCGGTGTTAGAAAGTAGTCGGCATCCAGGGCAAGCATCCAGGGCGTGGGCACAAGGGTGATGGCATAATTCCATTGGTGGGCGAATGATTGAAATGGGTGCGTATGCCATTGTACGCGTGGATTGGAGCGGCAAATCCATTCGGTGTCATCGGTGCTGCCACTGTCCAAAACTATGATACTCTCCGCCCAATGCAGGGATTCCAAGGTGCGGGTGATGTTCGCTTCCTCATTGAAAGTAAGGATGACCGGGGTGATTTCAGCGGGGGTCATTGAGCAGGCTTTCGAAGTGGCTGAGGAATTTTCCGGAAATGAAGGAGGGATGGAATTTTTTAACAGTCTCCAGAGCGTTTGTCCGCATGGTCTGCAGAAGTTTAGGGTCTTCCAGCAGGTTGTGAATGCAGGTGGCGAGTTCGGCGGCAGGCTCGTGTTCACTGTGGTGATTGAAGGACCAGCCATTGTGACCTGAGCGCAGCCAGTCACTGAAAACCGGATTACTGCTGACGATGGGTACACAGCCGCAGGCCATTGCTTCGATTGGTGCGATAGGCATGGCTTCTCCCTTGTCTGCCAGAGTGGGATAGCAAAAAATTGAATGTTGCCGGTAAATCTTGGCTAGATCGCATGCACCGAAAACGGGTGGTTGGAAAAGCACCGGAAAACTGAAAGCAAGGGATTTGAGCCGCTTGAGATACGAAGAACCACCACCACCTTCGCTTGTGTTGGAGGGTCCGACGATAGTCAGAGTGGCCTCGGGAAAATGTGGATGAATTTTGGAAAAAGCCTTGATCAGAACATCGACACCTTTTTCCGGATGAATTCTTCCAATGTATAGGATGCTTTTGGGTTTGTGAGGGACTGTGTTGTCCGGGAAAAAACTGCAGGCATCATAAGGGTTGGCAATGCAAGCGAGTTTTTGCGTCAGACTGGGTGTTTGTTTTTCAATGGCCCTGGCCAGGGCCAGAGTCGGTGTGACGAGAAGCCCGGCTCTACCATAAAGTAGCATTTGATACTTGGGGAAGCGGTTGACGGAGACCACGATGGCGCCGGAGCGGGTGGCGAGTAGGGGCGCGAGAAAGGGCAGCCAAAAATCATTGGTGATAAAGATGTCACCATCCGGGAGGCGGCGGCAGAGGCTCCATGCGTAAAAAAAATCCCGGATCAGGTTGAAAAGGGTTCGCGAGCTTTGATTGAAGCCTCCATGCCGCAGGATTTGGACGTTTCCGTGCATTTCTTTGGCAGGTTGAGCTCTGGTTCTCCGTGCAAGGATGGTTACCTCGTGGCCTTCACTGGCAAATAAAGGAGACAAAGCCGCCCAGACGCGGATCATCCCGCCGCCGCGGGTAGCGGGATAGGGGAAGCAGGGGCCGGTTGCGATGGTGATACGCATGTCAGTCGGTCCGGACAAAGGAAGGAGGCGGCCCTCCGCTCAAAATCCAAGCATAGAAGAGGGACATTTTTTGGGCAATAACCGACCAAGATAATTCCAGGGAGGCATAGTCTTTGCCTGCCAGGCCCATTGTTGCCAAAGCAGGTGGAGGTAGTAGGAGAGCCGTTGCAAGTGTTTGTCTGAGGGAATCGACAGACATGGGAATCCACCAGCCGCATTTATTATGGTTCAGGATTTCCCAAGGAGTGCCGTGGGTTGTAATGACAGGTGTCCCGTGGGCGAGAGCTTCCGCCACTACAATGCCAAAGTTTTCTTCGTGGCTGGGAAGAATGAAAAGTTCAGCGTGTTCCAGAAGACTTTCTTTGAGACTTCCGGAAACAGGCGGATGTAAGTAAATGCGTTTCCCCATGCCGGTCGAGCGGATGGCAGCTTCTATTACAGGCCGGTAATTGCTGAGATCAGGACCTACCAGCAGTAGCAACCAGTCCTTTTGATTTTCTTCAGGAAGTCTTGACCAGGCTTCCACGAGTTCCAGCAACCCCTTTTTCGGATGAATGCGACTCATAAAAAGAGCCAGACGTTTTCCTTTCAATTCCGGAAATGATTTTTCAATTATCTTTTTGCAACTTGGATTTGGAGAGGTTGGGTTGATCCCATTGGGGATAACAGCTATTGGTTGGGTGAACCCTGCCAGTCGGATAGCATCGGCTTCTTGACCGGAGGTGGCATGAAAGGCAAAAGCAGAGTTGAGATCAGAATGTTCATGCAGATGCCAGACAAGACGTTTTTTAAAAGCTGAGTTGGCAAGAGCCCAAGAACCGAGCATTCCTCTGGGAGAGACAATGTAGGGTTTTTGTTTCCGCGCCGCAGAACGTGCAGCATAGTGATTAGGGAACATCCAAAGACCATGATTGTGGACAATAGATGCCCGATGAGCTTCCCGCTCGATGGCCAGAGCAAGTGAAGGTGACCAGCCTCTAAGTGGCCGGGTTAATATATTGGGGCGAATGGCTGTCAGGATCTTGGGAGACAATAAGGGAAGTGGACCATGTTCTTCGTAATTCAGGCAGAGAAGGCGTACTGAAATGTGCTGTTCAGGAAGTGTTTCGAGCAGGTTGGGAACGGATTGAGCCGGGCCTCCGACAGCAGGGTTAATGGAGGCAACAACGTGAAGGACAGGGGACATGACTAAAGTGATAGACCGTGTTTGTCCATCCAGTGAAACAGAGAGATCAGTGCATTTTTTTGATACCACGTGCGGGTAAGAGAAGACCAGTCAGGAGGAATAAGATCTTCAAATTCGCGCAGTGGACCGCGGAACCAGGAATCATAGGGCAGAGAGAATCCCTGTTTGGGGCGTCGGAAGACGTCTTGCGGAATCGAGGGAAGGCATTTTTGGAGAAGTTGTTTTTCGATGTCGAAGCGAATGGAGGCTGGAAGCGAGGCCCCTGTGCGCCAGAGGACTTCATCAAGGAAGGGGTGCCGGAGTTCAACGCTGTGCGCCATGCTGCAGGCGTCACCATCACGAAGGAGCTGGCGCTGGAGGTATTGGTGGAATTCCATGAAGGCGACCTGGCTCTGGCCCAAAGACCATTCGGATCCGGTGGGAGCGGGAGTGTCTGTTGTCAGGGTATCGGAATGAAGACCGCGGGAAAGGAGCATGGTGTGAATGAGCTGGCGGGGGAAAATGCCGCGGTAGCAGCGATATGCATGGGACCAGGTGAGCGGGCCGGAAGCCCAATCCACCATGCGTGCGAGGCGGGTGGCGCCCAGAAGCGGTGCCAGGTGGTGGAGGGAAGAGAGGGGGAGATAGCGGAGCAGGGAAATGATTTTTGGGATACGGGTGAATGAGGGATAACCGCCAAGTAATTCATCGCCGCCGATCCCGGTGAGCATGACCTTAAGGTCGTGCTGCCTGCAGGCATGACTAACGCAGAAAATATTGAAGCCATCCATGGAAGGTAGGTCCTGGGCGTGGAGATGGCCTTGATAGAGGGAATGGACGGCTTGGTCCTCCAGGAAAAAATTGGCGTGGGGTGTGCCAAAGTGGGAGGCGATACGCGCAGCGTCGGAGTTCTCTTCCCGGTGGTTACCCGGGAAGCCCAGGGTGAGGGCGAGCTGGGGATGGATGCCGAGGGCGGCTGCTGCTGCGAGGATTGAGGAAGAGTCCACGCCGCCGCTAAGGAAGAGTCCCACGGGGACATCGCTGATGAAGTGACGGCGGACAGAGTCTAGCCAGGCCTCGCGAAAGTCGTCGGGAGTGGCGTTGTTTTCACGCAGACTGATGGGAATGGAGCTGAACTGCTCGGATGATAGGGTGCCATCCTTCCATTGCCAACATGTTCCGGGGGGTAGGGTGGTGATACCCTCAATAAGGTTTTCGCCGCCGCACCCCCATAATAAATAGTCGGCCACGGCGGCGGGGCTCAGGCGGGTTGAGGTGATGCCGCTGCGCAGCAGGGTGCGCACTTCGGAGGCGAAGGCCAGGCCTTGGCCGGACTGGGCCACATAAAGGGGTTTCATGCCGAAGGGGTCGCGGGCAAGGAGCAGACGTTTTTCGGTCGAGTCCCAAAGGGCAAGGGCAAACATACCGCGGAGTAGCAGAAGTGCACCGGGGCCGCGGTGGATGAGCAGGCGGAGGATGACCTCGGTGTCGGAGGAGGTGAGGAAGGGGATGCCCTCTTTTTCCAAGTCGGCGCGGAGATCGCGGTAGTTGTAGATTTCTCCGTTGAAGATGAGGTGGTAGCGTCCGTCGAACGTCATAGGTTGGCGTGAGCGCTCAGTAAGGTCGATGATAGAGAGTCGGGTGTGGGCGAGGAGGGCAGGACCGGCAGGATCGAAGTAGTGGCCGCTGCCGTCGGGTCCGCGGTGATGCATCGCCTGGCAAAGCAGACGGGCGTGTTCCTCAGGTGAGGGGTGGGGGGAGACGCCTACGAGACCAGCTATGCCGCACATGGTGAACTCCGTTGAATAAAGGCTTGAAGCAGGGCACTGATGCGTTCGTGCTGGCGTTCGGGGCCGAAGTGGTTTTGGACATGGAGCCGAAGGGTGTCTGGGGACCATCCGGGCGGGGGCTGGTGGAGGCGGCGTAAGAGTTCGGAAAGGGCGAGGGCGACGGCGGCGGGGTTGCGTGGGTTGACGAGGATGCCGCAGTCGTGTCCGTCGAAGGCATCGACGGAACCATCGACGGAGCCAGCCAGGATGGGTTTACCGTGGGCCATGGCTTCAAGGAAGACGATGCCAAAGCCCTCGCCCGTGCTGGGCATAACAAAAGCGTCACAGGCATCATAGGCGAGGGCGCGCTGGTCATCGGACAAAGAGCCGAGGAAGTGAATGCGTGGAGTGAGCTGGCGATCGGCTGCTTCTTTTCGGAGTGCGACCAGATCGATGCCATCGCCAACGATGGCGTAATGGACATGGGAGGCGGAGGGCCCAAGAGCCTGAAGGGCGGAGAGGATTTCCCGATGGCCTTTGTAACGGTCGTCACGCAGGCGGGACACAGTGAGGATAAGAACGGTGTCGAGAGCTAGGCCAAGGCGACGGCGGGCGTCGTCCTTTGGGGTGAGGTGTGCAGGGATGGATTCCACATGATTTGGCAACAGATCACAACGGTGGGCTAATCCCGGCAGATTGTGCACGAGACGGTTCCGGGTGTGGCGACTAACGCAAAGGACGCGCTCAGCTCCAAGGAAAGCCTGGGCTTCAGATGATCGACGCAGGCTCCAACATTCGATACCATGGGCACAGATCCAGTAGGGAATATTGAGAAAATGCAGGAGTGGGGCGATACGAGCCAGCCCCACATGGGTGAAAATGCAGAGGTCGGGGTGTTGTAACGCTCCACCAGCAAAGCGTGAGAGGAAACGAAGTTTCTCGTTGGTCGTCGAGGGTGAGGGAAATGAAACCTCCTCAAAGGTGCCTGTGAGTGGGGAGTGTTTTAGGGCCTGTGCCAGGAGATAGCTGAATTGTTGAACTCCCCCGTGTTCATTTTTATACTCCGGGCAGCAGAATTGGATATGGAGCTTCATCTGAGTGTCCGGCAGGCCTTCAGTAACCCGTCCATTGCGGCGTGATAGTTGTGTTTGGACAGTGAGGGTAGGCACGCGTGCTTCCATCGGTCAAGAGTGCCTGGTGAGAGAGCATGGGAAAGAGCTGAGACCAGACCGTTGGTTGAGCCTGCGGAAAAAATCAGTCCGTTGACATCGGAACGAACAAGATCCGGAGTGCAGCCGACATGGCCGCTCGTAATAACAGGCACGCCACAGGCCAAAGATTCCTGCACGGCCAGACCCCAGGTTTCACCAGGCCCGCAACTCGGCAGGACAAAGAGGTCGGCCATCTGGTAGATGCGAGGCATGGCACTTTGGTTTTCGGGAGGGTGAAACTTCACGCAGGGGCGCTGGGAGGCTTTGGCGCGGAGGGCAGGTACGAGGGCCCCGGAGCCAACGAAGAGAAGGGTGGTTTTTTCGGGATTGAGCTGCAGAAACGCCTCAAGCAGACGAAGGGGGTCTTTTTTTGCCTCAAATTTTCCAGCAAAAAGAATGACCCTGTGGTCGGGTGGAATGCCGAGGGAATGGCGCCAAGAGTGTGCAGCTTCCTGATCCGTGTGGTTGGGCTGAAAGCGGGTTTGGTCAATGGCGTGAGGGCATAAAAAAAGGCGTTTATCTGGCACGCCGCGGTTCCTGAAATAGGCATGGTTGAGGGTGCCGCAGTAAAGAAAAGCCCTGGCCCGCCGAAAAAGAAGGCGGGCGGCCAGACGGGCCAGACAGGATTTTAAACCCGGGGAACGGGCCAGATCGTGGGAGTCCCCCCGGATGATGATGCGCTGTCTAAAATCCCGATGGAGAAGAACCTTGCGCATGGAATGCCACGAGAAACCCATCAAAAGAACGGCGTCTGGTTTCCAGGCCTGAAGTCGCGGGATGAGATCAGGATTACGAAGGCCACCTGGGTGATGTGTTCCCGGAGCCCTGGATGTGTTGGGGACAAACTCGTGGTCGTAGCCATCCAACAGTGGAATATCCCAAAGAATTTTCTTTTGAAAGCCGGGATCATGTCGTGGATTGACCCCAAAATCCCACAGATAAAATACACGAATCTGAAGTCCTGATTCCCGGGCCAGAAGTCGGAACCATGGCGCATAGTATTGAATGGGGTGTGAGGCAATAATGGCCAGGCGCATTTTCAAACGGAGAGCCTTCGTTTTTTGCTGGTCTCGCGGGGCACGACCTGAACCCAGCGGATAAGTTCCTTGGTGGGCAGGTTTTTCATAAAGACCAGACTAAAAGCGACCAAGCCGACAAAGGATTGAAAAAGCGAAGTGATAAGCACGCCGAGGGAAAATTCCGTTTGGAAGGTGGCGCTAACCAGGAGAATGGCTAAAAGAGAGCGGAAAGACAGGAAAGGAAGACCCTGGCTGAACAAAGAAGCCCAGCCCGTCACAAAGCCTATTAAAATGGCAATGGCGCAGGAGCCGGCAATGCCAAAATTAGCGTAACCTTCATTAAGCAAACCCCAACCAATCGTGGTGCTCATGCTGCTTTCTCGTGTTTGCAGTCCATAGTGGATATTGATAAGGGTGGTGCCCTCCTGGCTCCAGGCTTTGTCAGGATTGATAAGGCGGGGGATCAGCAGACTGGGAATGAGAGTATAGGTCTCCCCACCGATGTAGGGATAGCCATGACTGGTCAGGTCCTGGGCGAATAGCAAGAGGTGCATAAGACTGGATCGCTGGAAAGTGCTGGCTTTTTTTTGTTGAACCTCCCCAGTGCTTGTCCCTTCTTGTATGACGGTAAGGGAAGAGTCGATCCACAGAGTGTACATACCAGCAACATCAGAGATAGAACGAATGGGGCTTTCACGATTTTCTCCCCAGTAAGCTTCGCGGACTGGTGCCTTGCCAATGTGAAAAAAAGTAATCACCGTGATGACCAAAGCCACCGCAACCCAGGGAGGCCTGCGTGATCCCAGCGTGTAGCCACCGACCGAGAGAACGGCGACCGTGAGTGCGTTGATTAAAAGGAGCGTAGCCGTCTGCACGACAAACAGACTGCCAATCAGAATAACATAAATGACGGCGGAACGTCGGCTAAGTTTTCCGGCACCCATGTGCTGTCCAAGAATGAAGATAGCGAGGGTGGAAATTCCGCCGATGATCCCCCGTAGGATGGAAAAAAGGCCTCCCGGGATATTCACCCAGGGAACAACCGTATTTGCGGCAAAGAGAAGTGCCAGGAAGATGAAAGCCAACAGGATGCGGTCGCCGCTGATGGTGGAGAGCTGGCGGCAGGATATGGGTGGTGAGGAGGAGCGATCACCGACCAGTTTCCAGGCAATGGTGCCGCAACAAAGAGCAAGGGATATGGTAAAGCTTGCATGAAGATGATCGGAGGGCGCGAAGTAGGTGATTCCAGGATGTTCACTCAGCAGGGGGAGTGCGAAAGTCATGTATTGGAACCCGGCAAAGCAGGGATAAATAGGAATACCCGGGCTTATCCCCTTCGCCCAAATACCGAAGGGGATAAGTGCAGAAACGGTAATAAGCAGATAGGCCAGGTGCGTTTCCCCGGCATAGTCATTAAAGTTATAGATACTGTAGCCCAAAGCGGCCGCTGCCAAAATCCAGAAAACGGCCATGGTTTGACTGGAATTCAACAAGGCACGGGTATCCATGATGGCAGTTTCCTGTGGAACCGGAGCGCGCCGATAGCTTGGATACTTTGGTTTGAATCCACTGTTTTTCATGACTTTTTATTTTTCAGCGGCAACACCTGATCCCAAAGAAGACATTCACTCCGTGCAAGATAGCTGGCAGAGCGCGTTTCGGGAAGCACGGGGGAAGAGGGCAAGGATTGGGGATGAGAGAGGATGCTCCTCAGAGTTTCCAAATTTTGTTTGATGTGGCTGTCCGATGAAAAAATCAGAAGGGTGACTCCGGGAATATCTGCAGCCAGGGCGGCCAGCCTGCTGGAGGCATGGGCCACGATGACAACGGGACGGCCAGCGGCACACACAGTGTTGAGTCGCGAGGGGGCGTAGGCCAGATCATCGGAACCCGGGATCAAGAGAACATCGGCTGCCCGCATCAATTGGAGCGAGGTAAGATAAGGCACGCGGGTTGTTTCTTCGCAAACGACATCCTGAAGGTTGTGGCGGAGGGCGGCGGAACTAAGGGATGAAGTAAGGGAGTTTTGATGACCGGCGTAGCTCGTGCCGGTAAAATGGAAGCGCCATGGAAAAACAGTACTCGTTTCCGCACGAATGCGCGACACCAGATAAAAAAAAGCATCCAGTGCTGTTTGGAATGCAGGATTGAGAGCTCCCACACAAGCAAACAGATAAGGTGGGGGCAAGGAGCGCGTAGCGGCGGGGGCGACGGCGAAGTCCTCAATCGGTGTGGCAAAAGGAAGGATGGCGCAGGGCTTGGTTGAAAACCAAGGATAACGGCGGTTCAGCATCCCGCGGTAATCTTCAGAGACCAAAGAAAAACCTCCAGCTTGTCGAAAGCACCAAGGCTCCAAGTGTGCCGCCAGCCATCGGGCGTAACGGTATTTCCAACCTCCTGGTGGGGGAGGGACCCCCGGCTGTTCATAGTAGTCATTGAGCCAAGGATCCTGCAGATCCACAACAAAAGGAATACCAAATCGTTTTTTCCACCAAGGTCCGAGGGCAAGGATATTAAACTGGGTGGTGCTGAAGACAACGAGATCAAAATGTGAGGATTCGATCAAGCGGCTGCCTGCCAGCGCCAAGTGGGCAAGGCAGCGCCAACCCAAGGTGCCAACCCCGAGAAGGCGCGACCATTTCAATGGAACAGCATCACAGCGATGAATGGGAATATCACGGGGGAGGGTGGCCAGGAGGGAGTCATCCCACCAGTCCGGACGATGCTTCGGAGCAACGCAGAGAACTTCAGCTTGCCATCCGTTCCGCGCGTAGTGGGCCAGATTGATGCGGACACGATGGCCATCAGGCGCGTTGATGGGGGCAAAGTGAGGCGCAACGATGAGGACACGTTTCAAGAATTGATCGTCTTTGGTTCCATCACCTTGATATCCCAGATGTTCCCCTTGGCGCTCATGACAGACGTGGAGGCGGCTACCGTGCAAAAAGATTCCATACGCCGCCATTGTGCGTCTGTATTGCCAAAACGATGGTGGGAAATGAAAAAGTGGCCGCCGGGCTTAAGATGGGCGGAGAAGGACTGGAGAAGCGCGCCGGGATCCTGGGCGTAACCGATGCATTCATTGAAGGATATGGCGTCGAAGGATTCTGCGGGCCGCCAAGTCTCAAAGTTGGCCTCAAGAAATTCCACACCCTGAAGGCCGAGGACCTTGGCCTTGGCGATGCCTTCGGTCGAAAGGTCAGTCCCCAGGTAGCGGGGGAATTGATAAGGCTGGCAGAGCTGGGCCAGGCGACCACTGCCGCAGCCAAGATCAAGTACAGCGCCCTGGGGATGAAAATGGCGGATGATACCGGCCAGGACGAGCTGGCGCGGCAGTTCGTCAAAGGAAAAGAAATGGTTCCAGGCACCGCTCCCGTATTCCTTATCGAGAGCAGTTTTGTCGATGGGACGTCCGAGACCGCGGGGTGCGTCGATCAAGCGGCGTTTAATGTAATGAAGAGATCGCGTGAGGATGTTTGGTTTCATGATTCGGGGGGTTGTTTGATTGGAAAAAAGAACTCCCAGGGCCCGAGGCAAAGACGACTGAGAATGGGAGGCAATGAGGAACCGGATTGATGTTGGCTGGCATGGCAACGCAACGCCATTTGTTTTTGGGCAAGAAGCGGGCCGAGTCTAAGAAAGCAGGGGGCCGGTTTGCGCAGGGCATGGCGGGCAAAGCGCAGTGGATTCCACCAGGCCCAGACCGGATATTCCCAGAGTTGTCCGTGCCAGTCCATGGATTGGAGCGCGGAGCGGATGAGATGGTGGGCTGCTTCATGCTCCGTGCTATGGCTGCCGGAAAAGGGAAGATAGATGGCCAGAGGAGAGCAGGCACGAACCACCCCGTGGATACGCTCGGTCAGGACTTGGATCTCCGCCGGGCTCAGGATGGGAAGACGACCATCGGGTGCGTTCAGGAAAGAGACGCTTTTGTTATTTAATTGGAGGACGTGGATGGCGGCTAGAGCTTCAGCCTGGCGTGTGAGGGACAGGGCACGACGGTCTGATTCATTGGCGGAGGTGCCGCCGCTGTCAGTGATGAAAGCCACATGGACAGGCAGTGCGCGGGTCGTGCGAGCGGCAATGAGTCCGCCGCAGCCAAGCGTTTCATCGTCGGCATGGGGCGCGAAGATGAGGACGGAACCGGTCATAAGTTCGTGGTGTTTGCCCTTAAATCGGAACCAGCGGGCCAGCATCCGCGCGAGGATGAGGCGAAAAATATTTTTCATTCTAAAAGTGGTCGTGCGCAGAGCCAACGGTTATGGGTTATGGGCCGGTATTCCGGAAGAAAGCGCCGCCACCATGCCGGATGAATGATGGTGACTTCATAACGGAAGCTGGTGAGCAACTCGATGATGCGTGATTCCGCGTCGGGGCTGTGTGTTTCGATAAAAAAGCGGGGACGGTTTATCTCAATCCAAGCACTGGATTCGGCGAGAATGTCCGCTTCTGGCCCATCCACATCAATTTTGACCAAGGTGGGCCGGGTGGTTGGGGGAAGATCGCGGGCGATGTCACTGAGTGATTTATTAGGTTTCGGGCCCCCGGTGCCGCAATAAAAAGAAAGAACGGAGAGCGTGCCTGGAATGTCGGTGTGGTTGAGGCGGACGGCTTCCATGAGATACCCGAGGGCTGTGGGGTCGGGTTCGACGGCGATGACGGGCGCGCCGGGCTGATAGCGTAGAAGGTAGCAGACCAATTCGCCATGACCGGCTCCGAGATCGATGAACGAACGGCACCCGTGGATCAGGGATCGTAAAGCCTGGTGGGTTTCCTTTTCGTAAAGACCGAGCCAGATGAGGGACGCGGAGTGAAGGTCAATCCTCATCCGTAGACCCCGGTAAAGTCCGCTGAGAATGGTGCGCGGTGGATTACCTGGGGGAAGCGTATTTTTAAGAAATGAAAGCAACGGACGGATCATAGGGTAGAGGAATTAGTGAAGGAAATGATTAAGGAATCGAGTTGTCTGCAATCATGCAAGGAGCGTGCTAACTGCTGCACGCAGGCGGCAAGGGAGCTGGTAAAAACGGCGAAGGACATGGTGGAAAGTCAGTTTTTCAGGGCTTCACGAACGGATTGAAGCAGTTCGTGTTTTTCCCTGTCCCAGTTGTAGTATTTTTTCGCCAATGTCGCTGCAGTTTTGGCAGCGTTAATTCTTCGTGCGTGATCTTGTCGGAAATGCTCGAGCAAGGTGGCTGTATCCCTGATGTTATTGATATCGGCTAGGATGGCGGCATCTGCCAAATCAGGTGCTAGATCAGCCTGGGCCCGCGTGGGGGTCATTAACTGGGGAATACCCGCCAGGAGATAGGTGAAGATTTTATTGGTGAGGCAAAGATCACGATTGCATGGCTCTGCTTCTTCCACGGAAAGGCCCAGATCTGCATCGGCGGCGAGCCTCGCCATCTCCGAAGGGAGGGCTGGAGAGAGCGCTTCAATCAGCCCGGCACGTCCGTGGCCTGCGGCCCGGTCCTGGAGTTGGCCCAAGTATCCGGCCAAGGGTTCGCCCCGAAGCCGCAGGATCACACCGGGACGCATGTGACAGGCGACATCCACGATCGCCTCCAATCCACGGCCCGGACCGATGGTTTGGGAAAACCAATACATCTTAAACGTGGATTCCGAGAGTGTCCTTTGGGAGGAGCCTGTAGGTGCCATGGAAAGAGGAAAAACATTGAGGACCGTGCGGGGGAGCTTGATGCCATAACGTTGCTGGTAGGCTTCTCCGATGGCTGGGGATGCTGCGGTTAAATGGAGACAGCGGGGTAGTAAGGTGGATTCAATTGTGTGGATGGCACAGCGTTCCACCGGATCATGAAGTGCAAAATTCGTCTCCAGGAAGTGGGCGTCTTCGGCGTCGAATCCCAGTCTGGCCCCGTGATGCTGGGCGGCCATCGCGGCGGCGGCCAGTCCAGGAAGAGTATGGCCAATGAAAAGATCCGCCGACTGTGCGGAGGCTGCCCGGGCAAAGTCCAACGCTGCCGGGTGAATAGCCAACATGGAAGGGGTGAGAGTTTTGAAAATCCGAGGAAGGGCCAAAGTCCGGCAAGCCCCGCGCAGCATCCTGCCCCTCCATGAGTTTAGTCCTATTCGATGGTCGACCATGGTGCAGGGCCATGCGGAAGATTGAAGGATGGCCTGATCCGCAGCAATGGCCGGTTCGTGGTGGCAGCTGGCGACGACCCGCACAGAGTGGCCGGCTTCCACGAGAGCGTCCGCTTCCTTCACCAGTCGCGGATTGGAAGAAAGGTGGCTACTGGTCACCAGGCAAATGCGGAAACTTTTCAAACAGAGGTCTTTCTCAGGAGGGGGCCAAGGGCTTGGCGTAGAGCGGAACGGTAGTCCGCCCAGGTCCAATCCGCTGCGGTTTGCCGCGAGGCCAGACGCATGGTGCGCAGTGTCGTGCGTTCCGCAGCGCACCATTCCACGGTTTGTGCAATCGATGCTGCATCGGCTGGCTGCATCAGCCGTCCGTTGATGCCGTCCTGCAAAAGTTCCGCCGCTCCTGCGCGCTGGGTGGTCAGCACAGGCAGACCGCGGGACCATGCCTCCGTGACGACCATACCGAATCCGTCGCAAAGTGTGGGGAAAAGCAGGGCATCGGCACGTTCGTATTTTTCCCAGAGCACCGAGCGGGGCACTGAGCCATGAAAGTGAATACCCTCGGGAGTGTCGGCAACGAGGCGTGGGGGAAGCGCGGGGCTGCCGTAAACATCGAGTTGGGCCATGCGGTGCAGGCCATGTTGCTTCCAGGCCTCCAGCGCATAATGGGCACCCTTGCGCACACCGAAAGTGCCCACCCAGAGCAGCTTGAGTTTTCCCCCATCATGGGATCCTCCCTTTGACGCGCAGTCGATGGAGACGGGGTCGGGTGCTCCGATGGGGACGACGCGGACTTTTTCTGTGGGCCATCCTGCGCGGTCATAGCTATCGCGGGTGAAGCGTGATGCAGCGATGACCACGTCGGCAGCGTCCCATTCCTGGCGGCGGTGATCGATCCACATTCGTTCGCGGCGGGCGACGTGTCGGGTATAGGGGGTTTCCAACTCGGGAAAGCGTTCACGCTCAGCCTTGAGCAACTCATGGACAAAGACTGGTTCCGGTGCGGGCATTTCGTAGGCGACGCCCAAGCCTAGTTGGCGGGCGCGGCTAAAGGTGCGGCGGGAACTGTACTCGAAGCCATAAACCCCGTTGAGTCCGGAGTGAAGTGATCGTGCTACGCTACGGTCAAAGGCTCCTTCGGTTTGTTCCCAGACCAAATCGCTGAGACGCTGGTCCCGGTCCAGGCGGGAAACGGCAACGCGCAGCAACTCACCCCAACCGTGGCTCACTATTTTTTCGGCTGGAATCTGATCGACGGAGCGGCGGGCGAATTCCAGAGCCAGATCAATGCCGAAAAGTTTTCCTGTCGCACAGAGTAAGCCCTGAGTGAAAGAGTCGGGCTTGTTCACCCAAGAGGTCACAAGGCTGTCTAGTTGGCCGGCCTCTTGCAGAGCCAGTGCGGCCTGCAGGACGTGGGGAGCGGTGGAGGGATGGAAGACGCGGATCATCGGGAGGTGTGAAAGTCAACAGGAGGGTCGGTGGAAAAAATAATCCTTTCCCACATGCAAGTTGTTCCATGCAACCGAAACACCGCAATGATCAAAGGGGTCGTAAAGGAGTGGTTCCAGGAGGGTGCGGATGGCGGAGACTTCCACTTGGCTGTGTGTGGCGATCAAGAGTGACGGTTTGGCACGTGTTAGGATAAGCATGGAACCTTCCAAAACAGGGCCCGCAAAGCCCTCGACATCGATTTTGATCCAGTCCGGGTCGCGGAGGCTGGATTTCACCTGAACGCTCTCCAGGCGCCTTTGCTCGACCGACAAAGTAGAAGAGGGATCGGGCTCATCATGATAGCGGAAGTGGGCAGTGGTCACTGGACCGGAAGCATCGATCATTTCTCCCCTGCCGTCATGATTTCCGCAGGCGAAGGGGAAAATTTTCAAATGAGGAAATTGATTAAGCCTCGCGTGAAGTCGAAGTTTGGCGAAGGCATGGGGGTTAGGTTCAAAGGCGGCGACTTCGCCGTGGATCCCCGTGATTCTGGCAAACCACAAAGCGTAAAAGCCGAAGTGGGCTCCCACATCCCAGACGGCATCTCCTGGTTTGGGGCCGCGGCGGCGGAGCATCTTTACCAAGTCCACCTCGTGTATGCCCCGCCAATAGGAGGTGCAGGGATGTAGCGTCCAGCGCATAGCCCGTAGCGGGCCGCGCGGAGCAATGATGGGAAGATTTCCGAATAAGGGGGCCAGCTTAAGTAGATGCTTTGAAATCATGGACAGTCTCGCCGAGGTGTTGATAAAAAGAAGCGACAAGCCGCGCTGGAGAAAAATCATGGTCCCCGTCGATCAAAGCCCGCCGGGCCAGGTTGGCCCGCAAGGCCGAATCGTCGCGCAGTCGGAGCAGTATGGACGTGATGTCCTGATCCGTGGGATCTAGGGCCACTGCGGCAGCTTCAGGATGGCGCAAGACCCAGCGTACTCCGGTGGCAAAGGAAGGGCCGGTTACAAGCACCGGCAGACCGAGGGCCAGATATTCTGTCAGCTTGCTGGGGAAATGATGACGGTAAAGACGTTCAAATTCGGCCGCTAGCACAGGATAGGGTAACCATACCGCATCGCAGTCACGCTGGATGTTTGCCCATGCTTCTTTAGCAGGACGAAACCCGCGAAGCTCAACACAATCTGTCGCCTGGCCAAGTTCTCGACAATCACTGCCTGGAGGTTTTGAATAGATGATGAGGCGGGATCCGGTGCTGCGAAGATTAGGTATTCGACGAACCAGTTCGCGTCCGTATCCATAACCGAGATTACCCGCGAAACCCAGTGTGAGTTGACCGGTGGTCCGCAATGTTTCTGTTTTTTCTAAGGATAAAGGGTCTAGTTCCGGGCTACGGTTGGGATAGAGCACGTCACCGGTCACGCCATAGCGTTCGTGGCAGTAGGCTTCCATTTCTGGGCTAATGCAAAGACGACGGCCGGCCTGCCGGTAGACCGCAGCGTCACGGCGACGGGCTGTGGCCTGCGCCCAAGGCAGCACGGGCTCAAAGTCGTCGTTCACATCATGCACAATGACAATCAGCGGAAGATTTCGGGTGCGGGCATAACGTGCGGCCGTATCGTAGTATGCGGCGTGCTGCATGACGCAAAGAACGACCTCTGGTTGGAAATCGCCGACCAAGGCATCGAGCCGGGCAAGAGAAACGGTCGGCACGCAGCCGAAGGCCCGCAGGGATCGCTTAAGTCGGTTGAAGCGGGATTTTTCAAAACGCTGCCACGGTGGGGTCAGTGGATGATAAACTACATGTGGCAAGGGCTCGCCCAGTGTGGGCACGTAACGGGCGATGACGCGAAGGCGGTCGACGGGATAATCGATTAGCAAGCGGTGCAGGAGAAGTCCGCCGGCGGTGCCGGTTTGCGGACCTTCGTCTGAAATTATCAGGATGCGTGGGGTGCTCATTAGGGAGTGTCGCGCAACAAGAACCATTCGATGTAGGTGCAGCCACTCATACGCCTCCGCCGGACTTCGCGAATTGAAAAGCCGACACTGGCCCAAGGGGCCAGCAGCGCGCGGCATTGCTCGGGCTCGTAATGTGTTTCCAGATACAAAGCGGTGCGTGGTGGGAGAAACGGAAGGGTTTTCGGGAGGATGTCCATCTCGGCGCCTTCCACATCCAGCTTCCAGATCAATGCGGTTGAGGCTTGAGCCTTCAGCCATTTGGAAAAATTAATGACCTGCACATTGATTATGTCTGTCGCGACATCGGTCGAGGAGATCAAGGCGCCGCCCATACCGTGACCAGAAAAACGGGCGGTACCCTCGGATATGCCGACGGCAGCAGTCAGGATTTCGACAGGCGCGGAGAGCAGGTTGAGTTGTGACGTGAGAGCGGGGAGATGTTCGGGATTGGGTTCGAAGCAGACCGTCCGGACATTCGGAAATTTTCCGCGGACCAGTGCGCAGAAGTATCCGTGAAAAGCACCGCAATCCACCACAAGGTCGGGCTCGAACGGAACGTCGTCGAGTTGGTAGATTTGGTCGAGGAATAACTCGTCGAAGCAGTCCATTTCCCCGTAATCGCCAAGGGTGATGCGAATGGGTTCACCGCAGGTTAAGGTGAGAGAAGGTGTGATCACAAGGTTGCTGCCGCGGGTAAGCCGGGAGGCGGTTGCCGCGTTGATAAAGCGATTGCGCCACAGTCCGAGCGCACGCAGATCACGCTTGTCTTCCGGGCGGTGGGCCAAGGCCGGATAGCGGCGCACGTCAGAGAGCTTACGAATCAGACGACGAAACATGAGGAGCCCCGCTGGTGGGCGGGATAAAGCCGAGGGTTTTGAGGAATCGCGAGGCCATCGGGACGGGGGAATAGTTTTTCCACGCCCACGCCTGGCCGGCGGCGGCGATGCGGGCAATCCCGGCAGGGTCGTCGTGCCAGCGTTCGCGGACGACGTGCGGGTGGCGCAGATCAACGCCGATGTAGTGGACGTCTTTAACCGGCATGACGGGTAGTTGGGCGCCGTAGAGATCAAGATCGAGGTTGAACGAGAGGCAGCCGGAGGAGAGGGATTCCCAAAAGCGCCAGCTATCCCATTGCACGATGCGATCGGGACGAGGATCGAGCCGAGCAAGGGTTTTCCAGAACTGCATTTTGAGGGCGGCTTTTTGCCCGCCGACGAGATATCGGCCGGGATCGCGCCACGGCATCGGTGGAATCAAATCGCCGCAAAAACAGGCGCAGGCTTGGGTGGTTTTTAACCGCTCATAGTAGGCGCCACTGTGGCGGTGATTGGTTTGTGACCACATCAGCCGGTCGTAAGCGTCGGCTGGGGGCACAGTGAGATTGTCCCGTGTCGTATCGGGTTGAAACCAAGCGTTGAGCACAGGTGAAAACGACTGGTCGGCACGCTGACGGGCGGTGTGCGGGTAATGATGCGAGGCACCGAAGTTCACGAGCACGGCGGGCCGGCGAGTCGAGAAGGCCGGTGCGTTGGCGGTCATGTTCAACATGCGGTTGGACAGTCCGAGAGTCCAAGGATGCAGATTGCTGGGAGCCCAGGCTCGGCGGTTGAGCTTTGTGCGGAAGATGAAATCGAACTTTCGAAATTCGGACTCCCAAGAAACGGTGCGGTGGCCGTCGTTGGTGTCCATGTAAACCGTACGGTAGCGTCGTCCCTGCTTGAAAAGACCAGGCGGAAAATCACGCCGAACGGTCGGATGGTTCAAGCGCACCCAATTGAACCATGTGTAGGGAAAGACAACGATGTCGCAGTCGTCGGGACCGACGTCGGGTGTGGCTTTGAAGAGATAGTCCCCCGGAGTGATTGACTGAAGCCAGTAGTTCGCACTTGCGTAATAAGGGATGCCCAGCTCCTGCAATCCTTCTGCCAGGATAATAATATCGTCTTGGAGATTGTCCGGTTCCGGGCAGCAGTAGAAGTAAATGCGGGGAGGCATGTCAGAAACCGAGAGCGCGGCGAGCGCGCGCGATACCGCGGGCGCGGGCAGTCGCGATGATGCGTTCCTCCTGCGGTAGTCGGAGACGGGCAAGCCACTCGTGCCAGGCGGGGCGTTGCGGGGGGAGGCGGGCGTCACGCAAAAGGGCGTGCAGGACTTCGGAGTAGCCGTGGCCCTCTGCAGCGCGAACCAAATACTCACGCGTGCAACGATAGGCGGGTATGAGGTGGTCTAGTTTTAGTTGGGGGAAGACACCTTTGTCGAAGCCGATGTCGCAGCCAATGTAAGCGATGTCGGTATCGCCGCCGTAGACAAGCAGGCTGCCTTGCAGGTCGAGTTGGAGGCGGCGGGGGTCATGCTGGGCGCGCCGGACATATTCATCGGCGACTTCGCGGCGGATAAACATGCCGGCACCCCAAGGGGTGGAGTCTTGATGGGATGGATCGCGGGAGATGTGCGGCGCGGTGCAGCAGCGTTCGGCGAGGAACCCGCGCCACACGGGCGGAGGCGGAACGGCACCGGCTTGAAACTCAAGACGCACGCAACCGCTGCCGGAGCCGAGTTGCGGATGGCTTTCGCAAATGGCCAGTATTTGGGTGAGGTAGTCAGGGGCCAGCAGATTATCGTCATCCACAAGCAATAGAATTTTTCCCCTAGCAGAAGAAAAGCCGGCAAGGCGGGCTGATGTTAGTCCAGTTCGTGGTTCGTGGACAATGCGGAAGTGGGGGAATCGGGAGATATCAAGCGAGCCAGAGAGAGGTGGATCAGAGGCATTGTCCACAACAATTAGTTCCCACTGATTTTTAGGCAGGGTTTGAAGGGCCAAAGCGTTTAGCACTTCGCCAATCCGGCCATGATCGGGGTTGTGTGTGGGGATGATAATGCTTAGATCGTGGATCATCTTGGAGAGATGTCTTTATGCAGAAAGACCACACCATGGGGGAACTCTTGGGCACGGTTATAAAGGATACGGAGATCAGCTCCGTCGTAGTGATCTTTGGCACCGGGTGGGAGTAGGAGCGCGGCGAGATGGCCTTGTTCGATCTGCCCGCCCAAACCGCCCCCCTCAAATTGCCTGCCCCGCGATCGGTCACTCTCGTAATTGAAGGAGAGGATGTAAGACGGCGACTGGAGATTGAGCCAAGGAAGGTTGAGGCGGTAGTCGGCGGAGAAGCGCGGCTCGGGCAGATCTTGGAATACCTCCCATTTTTCTGCGAGAATGCGGGCATCTGTGCGCAGCGAGATTTTGCCCCACCAACCGGCCATTAACCCTATCTGCATGAGGATGATGAGGGTAAGCGCCGTAGCAAAAACCGCTGCGCGTCTTGGGACGGCTTGATGCCAGACACAGGCGGCGCAGAGAACCAGATAAAGGGTGACGGGCATGAAGTAATTGAGTGCGGCTCCGTCTTTACCTGAAGCCAAGGCGTAGAGCGGCAGGGTAATAGCGGTGCCGATGGTGCCCAATAGAAGACTATCAGGAAGGGTTTTCCAGGCGCGGGCGCGCAGCGCGTCCCGTAGTAGGGGAACTAACCAAGGCAGCGGAATCAGCAGGGGTAGTAGGCGGCTGAGGGCGTGGGAGGAGTTGGTGAAAAAGAGAGAGGCGTTAAAAACATTGTTCAGGCCAGCATCGGTCAGGGCGGCGCGGTAGGCGGTTCCGCCCAGAACCAGGGTAAGAGTCCAGAGGCTGATGGTCAACAGACAGAAGAATCCGGAGGGTTTCCAACCTTGGCGCAGCCAGAGATATAGTGCCGCGACAGGAACCCCGCCGACAAAGGAAGGTTTCATCGACCAAGCCAGGTAAAGTGCGATTGCGCTTCCGATGGCCGCTATCCAATTTCTTTTGGACCCCCATTGCAGAAGGATGAAAATGGCGAGGGCTTCAAACGCAAGTGCGGGAACGTCTGGTCGGACCGTAATGGACCACCAAGCTGCTATCGGGCCGAAAAAAAGAAATAGGGCAAAGGCCCAGACCAGGGCAGAGGGAGCTTGCGGGCAAACACGGAGACGCAGAAAATACGCGACCAGAACGCTTCCGCCGATGGCAAAGGCGAGCGTGAGAAGGCGTCCTGCGGGGATCAAGGAACTCTCACCCCAGTGAGCCATGACCGGGGCGGCCACGGCGGCATAGAGACCATAAAATCCCCAGTTGAAGTAAGCGGCATTGTAGGGCGGGGACGATGGGTCGGGATACATGGCTTGGCCCTGGACGACCCGCCAAATGTTGAACCAGCTTTCCTCCTCGCAGCCTGAGGTTACAGCGGTGCCGGGAGCGAGTGTGGTGGCAGTGAGAGCCGATACCAGGCGAAACGCTAGAATCAAAAGCAGAAGCGTGGAGGCACTCCAAGCCAGCCATGACAATTTTTGGTAATGGTTGACTTCAGGTTTTAGGGACAGCGGGTTCAAAGATGAAACGGATGAGTGGTTGATTGTAGGGTGAGCTTTTTCACCGACCGCGTAGGCTGTGGGCACGGCGTGAGGATTTCCAGCCTGCCGCCGGGGGTCGGACGAGTAGGCGCAGCAAAAGGGTAACGATGTTCAGGCCAAAGCGGCGAATTTTTTGAGCCATAGCAGTTTTTCTTCCCTGTTTTTTTCAAAAGGGTTGCGGAAGACCTCGTCGTTGATCACGAGGAGATCGATGTCAGTATTGACGAAGCAGTCCCAACCTTCGGCGGCGGTGCGGACGATGGGTTGGCCGGCAACGTTGAAGGAGGTGTTGATTAGAATCGGCACACCGGTGATAGCGTGAAAGGCGGTGATGAAGCGGTGAAAATCGGGATGAATCTCAGGGCGGATTGTTTGTAGGCGGGCAGAGAAATCCACGTGGATGACGCTCGGGATGGAGCAGCGGGGGAAGTCGAGTTGCTCGCGTAGCGACGTGAAATTTTCGGGCAACGGCGTGCGCAGTTCCGGTCTGAGATAGGCGGTGTAGTTCATGTAATCGGATTCCGCATCCGAATCAAACCAGTCACTGACATGTTCGGCCAAAATGGCTGGGGCAAAGGGTCGGAAGGATTCGCGGAACTTTACGGCAAGGTTGAGGCGGGATTGCATGCCGGGGGCGCGGGGGTCGGCGAAGATGGAACGCGCTCCCAGCGCCCTAGCACCGAGTTCCATACCGCCCCGCACGACGGCCACAATTTTGCCCGCGGCAAGTTCGCCCGCGACGAACTGGTGGAGGTCATCGCCGTGGTCGACTTGCCATTTTTGGGCCTGCGCAGGAACTTGCCCGGGATGACTCCCCAGGTAAAATCCGCGCGTATTAATTTTAAAAGGTTCTCCTTTATGTCGTTCTCTCTCCAGCAAAAGGGCTGCCCCGAGGCCGGATCCCATATCTCCGCCTACTGGTGAGTTAAAAACGTAGGAAAAAATATTCTCTGAGCGAAGCTTACCGGCTGCCACGCAGTTTTGGGCACATCCTCCGCAAAATAACAAGTTGGACTCACTCGTTTCGATCCTTAAAAAGTGAGCCATCTTAAAAATTTCCTGCTCAAAGACTGCCTGTAAGGAGGCTGCCACATCGATATGCGTCTGATTGAGGGCGCTGGACTTTTCACGTGCCTCAAAGCCGGTCAACCCTCTCACCCACGAAAAAGCGTCGAGAATGGAAGCCTCAGTGAAACGAATTTCCTTTTTCAGGCGAAATCCGCCGCGGTCGTCACTTGTAAAGAGTCGGGATAATTCGGAAACGAAGCGCGGCGTGCCATAGGGTGCCAGACCCATGACCTTGTATTCGGATCCGAAGGAAACGAAACCAAGGAAATAGGTGATAAGGGTGTAGAACATTCCGAGCCCGTTTTCATAGGGCTGTTCCCAAAGGATTTTCAGTTCACCGTCGCTGATCACCCCGGCACTTGCGGAGTAGTCCTCTCCCTTGCCGTCCACGCAGAGGAAGGCCGCACGTTTGAAGGGGGAGGTGTGGAATGCTCCGGCCACATGACTGAGGTGATGCCAGGCATAATGAAATCGTGCGTTGGGAAAAAGTCTCCGTGCCGGCTGGGTATAGAGACCGCCCCATGATTCAGGCAGGACGTGGCCGAGAAGGCGGGTGAAGGCATGGCCCGGGAGACCAGAGGAATCGAAAAGGAGACTTTGAATATTTTTTTCTGCAAAGACGATATCGGTGACGGATTGTGGAGAGAGACTGGCTTGAGCTAAGCAATCCATAATGGCACGTTGCGGAAAAGCTCCATCATGTTTAATGCGAGTAAACCGTTCCTCTTGGGAAGAGGAAATAATAACGCCCTCTACGAGCAGGGCAGCGTTGGCGTCGTGGCCGAGGATGCCGCCAATGCCGAGGGTGATGGAGGGAGTGCGCATGGGAAAGGTCAGGCGGTGATTTGCTTGTCCGCCACGAGGTGGTAGCCGAAGCAGAGGAACTCCTCCGAGCGACGGTCGGTGCGACGGAGGGCGCCGAGGGAGCGCAGAAGCAGAACCAGAGCCAGGTGGGTGGTCGCCCCGATTGTGCGTCCGGCATAGGTTCCTGCCATAACGGGTAGGCGGCGCAGTTCCTGAGCCAGGTAGGAAAAGTAGTCGCCGTTGGCAGTGAGGGAAACCAGCGTCAGGCCGCTGCGGGGCAGGTGGTGTTCATAGAAATAGCGGGTGAAGCCGGTGTGGAAATGATAGGGCGCAAAGTGGGATGCGCTGCAAAAGGGTGCCGTGAGAATAAGTCGTCCGCCGGGGCGCAGAAGACGGGACAACTCGTGCAGGGCGCGGATGGGATCGGGAACGTGCTCCATGACTTCCGTGCACAACACGGCGTCGAACGCGCCGTCCGGTTCGGGGATCGCGAG
The DNA here is from genome assembly GCA_038250235.1 of Methylacidiphilales bacterium. Lineage (GTDB taxonomy): Bacteria > Verrucomicrobiota > Verrucomicrobiia > Methylacidiphilales > JAAUTS01 > JAAUTS01. The sequence continues at coordinate 79,437 of JBBSCO010000004.1, forward strand.
GATATCGCAGACGTGGTCGAGCCGACCGTAGTCGAAGGTGCTGGTCTGCTGCCCTGTGCGATTACCCGCGCCATCGTAGGCACCGAAATCCTGGGAGACGTAGCGCAGGTGGCCGCAGAATTTTCGGTAGGGTTGCTCGCCGGCTCCCGCGCCGAGCAGGCGTGAGCCGGCGGGAAGTGCACTCAAGGTGGCAGCGACCCAGGCGTCGCGTGCGAACGCGTTGTCCAAACCGACGTTCGGACGGAAACTGAGAAGCGTGGATTTTAGTTTTTTCAGCATTGGGAGGTTTGCGCCAAGGCAAGCAGTTGACGTTCGGGCTCAGAGGGATGTCGTTCGATGAAGATACGGCGCGCGGCGGCACCATACATCGGCCAGCGGTGAAATTCGTCCAGCGCTGTGCGCAGCGTGTCCGCGAGCGCTTCTGGCGAACCGGGGGGGCAAAGGTAGCCGTTCACGCCGGGCTCGATCCAGTCGCGTGCGCCGCCGCTTTCGGTGGTGAGCACGGGCCGGCCGCAGGCCATGGCCTCCAGCAGGGCGAGCGCGCAGCCTTCCCTTCGCGAAGGCAGCAATAGCAGATGGTGGGTGAACCACAGGCTGTGTATATCGCGGGAGTAACCAGCAAACTCGACCCGGGTTTCCACGCCGAGGGAAGCGGCTTCGGCGCGCAGGGTGGTCTCGTCGGGTCCGCTCCCGAAGAGATCCACCCGCCAGTCGCCGCTTGGGCCCAGCCGGGCCAGCGCCTGGAGTAGGATGTCCAAGCCCTTGGGATCCGCCTCGAGGCGGGCGACCACGGCGAGGCGCGGAGCGGTTTCGATTGGCCAGGCGGGTGGCTGGCTGGCTGGTAGTTCCACCGGGTTGGGCACCACGATGGCGCGGGGCACAGGCGCGCTGCATTGCCGGCCGGCGAGGTCGCGGTTGTGGGTCGAGACAAAGACGGTCGCCCGGGCGCGTTCGAAAAAAGCACGGGCGGGTGCCTGGGATTCCGGCGCAACGACGTCGCGGTCGTCGTTCGACTGGCAGACCGGGATACAGGAGCAGGCAGTCTCTTCCAGCCACTGCACCAGCCCGTCCTCGCTAAGGAAGTCCCATACGCCCCCTTGGCAAAGGAAAAGCACGTCGGGGGCGAAGGCATCAAGCACGCCGGTGAGGGAGCCCCGGGAGCGTAGCACGCGGCCTAGCCGGTGCCGCCAGAGCTCGCGGCGGCCGCGGTGATGCGTGAATCCGGTGCGAAGGTGGATGCGCGCTCCCGCCGCGCGCAGGGCGGAGATGCGCGGGTGCGAGGCCACGCTCGGGCTTACGGCGATGAGAATCTGGTGGCCTTGGGCCAAGGCGCGCTCCGCCGCTCTTGTCCAAAGCGCATCCGCCCCTCCCCAAGGGTAGGAAAGAATCGTGGATACGAAGGCGAGTTTCATGGGGCGCGAGGCAGACGTATCCAAGAAGTGGGCACGATATCGGCGCCATTGTGCTTGCTTCCGGCAAACCAAGGTTCGGGTGCGATCACGAGTTTATCTGGAGATGGATTCAACCAAGCAGCCCACCATGAGAAGGTGCTGTTGGCTATGGCAATGTGGTCGCAGAGCGACATGAGGCGGATCTTGTCCCACGGGTGCCACGGGGCTACGCAGTGGACAAATTCATGAGGCACCTCCAGTTTAAGCTCACTTGCAACGGTCTCAATACAATCAGAAAAAATATACACTTGCGCACTGGGACTTTTTTCTGACAGGCGGGCAAGTGCTTGGTGATAATAAGCGAGGTTGAGGGAACCTAGTTCACGAGCGAAGCTTGGATTGCTAATGTAATCACCTCTGCGGAAATGAAGGGCGATGGAGGGGGCTGAGACAATACGTGCTGCCACAGCCTGCACTTCAAACGTGGGGGGATAACGAAGAGAAAAATGTTTGCGCAGCAGGTTGGTGGAGGGCAGAAAAAAACGTTCTGACTGGAACATGCCATCAAGATACGTGTTATTAGGTAAGTTTAGAAAGTCATCTTGAGTTATGTGGGGTGTTTCAATATACCAGTGACCGTTTGTTGGGTAAAGCTTGGCTAATTGATAGAGTCGCAGCTTTTTTGCTAAAGCCGCAGCTAAGCGTTCGCTGCGCGTTAGTTGCACGCCACGGCATCGAATGATTTCCTCTTCTGTCGCAAACTGTTCGGTGATGTTAAAACAAGAAAGAGCGTAACGATTATGCGCTGCGTGTTCTGGATATTCTTGGAACCATGAGACATCCAGTTTAAGAACGGTGCGGCGAGCCTCGGCGAGAGCAAGCCCAGCGGCGTATTGAAACATCTGGTTGCCCAGGCCGCCGAGGAGTCGGGTGATGATCATAGTTTAAAGAGATACTTAGGTTGGTAAATAGAGGGTAGTGTCTGGGCCCTCGGTAACGCATTCATACCCATACATCCGTGCTTTTTGAATTATGGAAAAATGTTGCTCCGCCGGGGCGCAGCCGTTCTCGAACTGGATAATGCGGGGAAGATGTTTTTCCCAATTCCACAGGTCCAAAAGAGGAATATCGTAACCTTCAGTATCCATGACAAGAAGATCAAGGCTGTCGAGGGAATGCTGAGTGTGCAGATCATTCCAAGTGAGGCAGCGGACAGTTTCCTGACCGACTGCATCTGCGGGGAGACCAAGTTCCTGCCTGGCGGTCTCGATACGTGTGAGGTCGAGGGTGGCAAGTCCATGAGCCCAGTCGGGCAGGCCGACCGTGTGAGGCTGGATAAAATACAGGGTGCGATCGACGGATGTCGGGGCAATAGCTGCCCGTAATAGTTGAATGCGGGGATTTCCTGAATACTTTACTTCCAGAGCACGGATGAAGACGTCCCGAGGTTCTACAAGCGTGCCGCTCCAATCATATGAGTGGATTAATGAGACCAGAGGGTCTGTCCTTGAGCCATCGTTGGCACCAATTTGTAGAAACCGCAGTCCACGTAAATCGCGGAAAGCGCGGTGCAGGGCATACTTCAGTCCAGAGTCCGGCGGTAGATTAAAATAGCGGGAAAAAGGATGGCTCTTTTTGTGGAGCATTAGGCCACAACTTAAAACAGCACGGCGAACCATGGCGGAAAGTCTGATCATTTTCGGAAAAAACCGAGCCCGCTGTTTTTCCACGCGCCTAGGACGAAGCGCGCTTGCGCTAGCCACCGAACGATGGTGATACGAAGGAGCCATGGCCACACTCTGGGGTTGCGTAGATTGACGTAGAATTGGTCGCCCTCGGAAGTCCGTGAAATCTCAAAAGCCAGCGAGAATCCGTGCCGGCCCATGAACTCCTGCACTTGGCCGCGAAGAGGTTGGCCTGAATAAAGGGCTTCGTCGGCTACCTCCAGCCAAAGGGCGGTGATGTCCCGAAGTTTGGGCCCCGCGCCTTCGAGGACCATTATTTCCGCTCCCTGCACGTCCATGTGGATAAAGTCGAGGCGGCGGATGCTCCGTTCCCGGCAAAAGTGGTCGAGGGTGGTGGTGGGCACAGTGATGGCTTCCTGAAACTTAATCCAGCCATGCATGGAACCCGTCTGAGAGGGGGGAAGTAGTGAATTGGATTTATTGCCATAGTTCCAATTATCTCCGATGAAAGGCTGTTCGGGCGTGCCGGAGGAGATGTGGAACGTAGCCGCGCCGATGGAGTTAGAGAGGGCCAGAGGAACCAATTCTGCTGTTTGAATTTTGTATTTACAGAAATTGAGTTGAATAAGCTGCTGATTGGAAGGAAGAGGCTCGAAGGAAAAGATGCGGGCATAGGGAAAGCGTCGGGCGTAGCGGATTGAGTCCTCACCTTCGCAAGCACCGATGTCCAGAATAACCAGTTTAGCGTTTCTGGGAAACAAGGAGCTAAGCGCGACTTCCTGCTCCGGTAGCTGGGAGAGGTAGGCGTCCAGATCAGGTGGCATTGGTGAAGTTATCATGTCTGTGCCAGCGCAGCGTAGCGTTTCATGAGCTCGTATTTATCGGAACAGCCTGGAAAGTGAACGATAAAATCACCGGGCTGATAGGGGTCTGGGTCCTCGGGAACGCCGGCGAAGGCATTGCAGATTCGATTGGGCACAATGTGGACGCGGGGCAGTGGACAGGTTTCCATCAGGTGGTTGACGGCCCGTTGCTCCCATGTTCCGTCATGGATAAAGGCTTTCTGCCGCCACACGGCTTCCAAGAAGAGGCGGGAGAAAATGCAGGACCGGAAAAGCATCTGGCCGGTGTTGATGTGGCGGTAGGGCGTGCTGGCCTCGGTGAGCAGGATGTCCGAGCCTGGCTGCAAGAGATTTTCCAGGCGGATCTCCGGATTCATGATGAGAGAATCGGCATCACTCCAAAAGACCCAGCGGTGCTGCCGCAGAGCCTCTTGGATAAAACGAATCTTTGACCAGGGAGGAGGGCGGGAGGCATCAAAACCTTCTCTGATAGCTCGAAAATGGTAGCCATGTTTGCGGGAGTAGGTGGATTTGTTTTCCGCAGATAAAAGGGCGTATTTCTCGATGTCCGGCGTCCATGCGGTAAGAATGAGAAAATCCGATGGGCGTGCCTGCTGGGCTTTTAGAAGTCTGCCGCTTAACGAGAGCCATGCCGTGATATGAAATGCGAAGAATATGAGTAGACGTTTCATACCGGGCTTTTCGATGAAATGGCCTCACGGATGGTGGTTTCGAAAATATTCTGGAGGGCCTGCGGTTGGAAGCGGGTGCGGGCTTCCTGGCCGGCCGCAGTGGTCAGGGAGGAGACCAACTGGGTATCTTGACTCAGCCTTTCGATCGCATTTAAAACCAACTGGGGATCGGGGGAATCCACGATAAGCGCGGCACCGGTGCGCTGGGCCCATCGGATGCTGGAAGATTCTTTTGGACCCCAGACAAGAATGGGCCGGTCGTGTTGGCAGTATTCGGGTATCTTGGAGGGAAAACTGTAGCGGGCGATGTGGGACCGATCTTCGCCGAAAGGGGCAAGAACCAGGAGGCAACTGGCAGAGGCAAGCTCGCGGTGCAGATCCCTGCCTTTTTTCATGCCTTGATAGATAAGGGTTCCACGAACGAGCGAATGTGTTTCATCGTCCCAATCCGCATTCGGACCGATGATGCGCAGGTGGTTTGGGGTGCCGCGTCCAAGGACGGCACGGAGTAGTGACTTCATTTCAGGGCCCAGAAAATGGTCAAAGCGTCCGGCGAAGAGAGCGTGGGTTTCAGGCTTGACGGGATCAATGGGCGTGAACGGTTCGGGAATTGGGTAGAGCACGCGAGCCTGGGGCAGCGAGGCAGCGGCCTCCCGGATTTCCTCCGAAAAACAGAGCAAACGGGTTGAATCACGCATCAAGCGGAGGTAAGCCTTGGCAATCAGGGGTTCCAGTTGATCAGGAATGTCCAATCCGCCGGGGAACCAGTCGTTGAGTTGTGCCACCCAGGGGAGGCCAAGGCGCCCAGCGGCCTGCCGTACGCGGAAGGTGAGTGGGCCGTCGGCGATGGTGTAAAGGAGGTGGGGTTTGACGCGGGCGCAGAGTTCGAGAATAGGGGGCAAACGCACGGAAGTTCCATTACAGGCATCCCAGGCGTTAAGAAGGCGTTCCCGACGTCGCGAGCCATGGCGTAGGCGGCGGAAGAAGGGTGAGGTTTGAATTGTTCCGTCCCCCAAGTGGTGGAAATAAAACTGCCAAGCCGGGGGACTGGCCTTGATGTGGCGGTGCATGAGTAATTCTCCCCCGACTCCATCGCTGACAGGATTCTTGGTTAGAACAAGGATGCGCAAGGAGCGCGCTTGGATGTCTTCAGCCATGCTCGGTGCAGGTGGGGGGGCCGCTTTCCAGGACGAGGAAGCCGGCAGAGTATTCTTTACGCATTTCCCACTTTGCGGGGAAGGAGAGTCGGGTGGCGGCGTCAAAAACCACGGCATCAACGGCGTAGTGGTCTTGAGTGGTTCCACCGATGTTGGTCCAGATGTCAAAACCGTATTTTCCCGTGGCGAGGCGCGGTAGGGTGATGGGCAGGCGGCAGAGATAAGTGCCGGGATGGTTGGGTAGTGTCCAGCCCCTGAAATGTCCCGGACTGAGAAAGCCTATGCGGGTGCCACAGAGGTCGGTGAGAAGACCTTCGAGCGTGAGCCCGGGCAGGCCGTCGCTACGCACCAGGGTTTCCAAAAACACAGTTTCATCGCCTACGCAGGTGTCCAGAGCCATGCCTTCGGCATTGGTGAGGCGCGTGCGAAGAATGGCTGAGTGCGTGCCGCAGCCCTGTGGCTCGGTGCGGTTTGAAGCGCGGGTGTAACGGTCAATGGCGAGGGAGGTTTCCTCCAGGCACTCGACGCGTCCCCGCAGGAGATAAAGACAGCGTGAACTCAACTGGCGCATGGCCGCCATATTGTGACTGACAAATAGCACTGTGCGATGGCCTCCACGGGAGATGTCGCGCATTTTACCCAGACATTTCTGTTGGAATTCCTGGTCGCCCACGGCAAGAACTTCATCGACTATCAGTATCTCAGGGTCAAGATGGGCGGCAACGGCGAAGGCCAAGCGGACATACATGCCGCTGGAGTAACGTTTCACCGGTGTATCAAGGAATTTTTCCACGCCACTGAAGTCCACAATTTCATCGAATTTGGCGCGGATTTCCGTTCGGCTCATACCGAGTATTGCGCCGTTGAGGAAGATGTTTTCCCTGCCGGTGAGTTCGCCGTGGAAACCGGTGCCGACTTCGAGAAGGCTGGCAACGCGGCCGCGGAGGCGGACTTTTCCGCGGGTGGGCTCGGTGATGCGGGAAAGGATTTTTAGTAAGGTGCTTTTCCCGGCGCCGTTGTGGCCAATGATTCCCAGCACTTCACCCTGCTTGACGTCGAAAGAAACATCGTGGAGGGCGTGGAATATTTCTGATCCTCGTGGGGCGGAGTAATTTGTACTCTTTGATTTTCTAAACCATCCGCCGATCGAGTCGCGCAGGGTGCGATAGGGTGCATCGCTTTCCCGATGAGAGAGGACGTAGTCTTTGCCGAGATTTTCTGCGGAGATGGTGGACATGGTTAGGGAATGGAGTGCTATTCTTTGACGTCTCAAGTCCTCGGCGTGAAGATCAGCCAGCATTGCGTCAGTGGTCGGCCCTCATCCAACAAATGACGGATCAACCAGTCCTTGGAAGTTGCCGAGCTCAGGGTGGCGCGAAATTTTTCTAATCGGGCTTCAGGGTCGCCGGGGACGATCTCGGTGCATACATGGGAATCTAAAAAACCATCCTTGAGCTGCTTTGTGATGGTTGGCGAGACAAAGTCATGAGTTTCGATGATCAAGGTCGAGTGGCCCAGAGTAGGTATGATGAATTGAGGGAAAAGCCACTCCTCGTAACCTTCGCAATCGCAAAGGATTAGGCAGGTCTCGCCTTTTGTCAGCTTGGTAAGGGTGGCAGGGTCGCAGAATCCTTCGGGCTGCACTCGCTTGGCGACGCCGTTGATGCGGGCCATATCGCAGCAGAGAGACCTGGCGCAGGGAGACGGATCAAAGGCAAGAACCTCACTGAGGGGAAAGCGGAGGGCGAAGCCAACAGCGTAATAACCCTCGGCGCAGCCAATATCAATAATTTTGCTATATTTGTTGAGAAGCAATGGTTCGATCACGGCATGAAGTTCATGTTCGTAACTGCCTATGAGTTTAGGTGGGAAGCTGCTGCCGAAGGCGCTGTGTTCTGGGTAGACCATGCCGGCGAACGGGCCGGAAACGACTTTTTTCTCCGGGGAAAGACGGTCCAGCGTTTCACCGGCAGCCTGTTCAAGAGCAGCAGCTCGCTGGATGCGAAAGAATTCTGAAAGATGGAGTAGTGTGAGTTGATATGAACGGTAAAACCAGGGGTGCAGTAGCAGTCTGCGGAGGGACTGTCGTAAGAATAATTTTGAGGAAAACATCTTTAAAGGGCCAAGAGCAAAGCTAAATACAAAAAGCTTACAGCTTGAAATGTTAGTATAATTGACTGTAATGACTCTGGAGTTTGAATTGGAATTACTTGCGCTGGCTTCATAATTAAACACTTACACTAAAAAATTTCAAATGACATCGGCAAAGTTTTTTTCGGTGGAGCGGAAGACGCGGATGCCGATCCAGAGGAAGAAGGTTGTTGTCACCAATGACAGGCCCAACTCCAGAGTGGGAAAAGGACTTTGTCCGAGGATGCACCAGCGGAAGCCTTCAATTACGCCGACCATGGGGTTGAGGGCGTAGAGCAGGTAAAAGGTGTCGCC
>JBBSCO010000005.1:0-84690 GCA_038250235.1 Methylacidiphilales bacterium
AAATTTTCTGACGCTCAATCGCCTCGTCTTCGCGCGCGGCAGGATCACCATACTGGGCCCCAACAGGTGCGACAGAGACCAAAAGCAGCCAGACTGCAATTCCTGTGAAAATCCTCAATCGATCCATGGATGATCTGAACCTAGTGACCACCCATAGGTTGCGCAAGTTTTTCAAACTCCTTCTCATCAATAACCTTCACCCCCAGCTTCCTCGCTTTTTCCAGCTTGGAGCCGGCATCCTCCCCGGCCAGAACATAATCGGTTTTGGCACTCACCGAGCCGCTGATTTCCCCACCCAAAGCCCTGATATCCGCTTCAAAGGAAGGCCGCGGGCGGGAAAGTGTGCCAGTAATGACAAATTTTTTGCCTGATAGAACAGTACTGCGAACCTCTTGTTTAACTGACTTAAAATTCAATCCATGTTCACGAAGTCGTCCGATCAGTCTGCGGTTTTCTTCTTTTCTGAAATAAGCATGAATACTTTCCGCCACGATCGCTCCCACATCCTCCACCTTCAGGAGTTCCTCCAGCGAAGCCGAGGCAAGCTGATCCAAGCCCTCAAAGGCCGACTCAAGTTTTCGCGCGAGACCTGCCCCAACATGAAAGATCCCCAAACCAAAGAGCAAACGCCACAATGGCTGTTGTTTGCTTTTGGCAATGGCGTCGATCAGGTTGGCAGCGGATTTTTCGCCCATCCTGGGCAGGCCCGCCACTGCTCCGACACTCAAGGAGTAAATATCCGGTAAGCTTTTCAGCAAACTCTTCTCCACCAACTGCTCCACCAGGGATTCGCCCAACCCTTCGATATCCATGGCCCCACGGTGGGCAAAATGCTGGATACCTCGATTGGCCTGGGCCGGGCAGGAAGCACTGATACAGCGGAGAAAAATTCCATCTTTCAGGAGAGCTGAAGCACAGGACGGGCAGTCGCGTGGCTCCGCAATCACTTCAGCTCCAGTCAAACGTTTGTTCAGATTGACCGAGATTACGGCTGGTATAATTTCACCGGCTTTTTCCACCACAACATGATCCATCAGACGTATATCTTTCCTGCGGATCTCATCGAAATTATGCAAAGTGGCCCGGCTGACCGTGGTTCCGCTCAGAAGCACAGGCTCCAGTTCCGCGACTGGGGTAATCACACCTGTGCGTCCCACCTGGAAGGTAATGGCACGCAGCACTGTCTCCGCCTGTTCGGGGGCAAATTTATAGGCAATGGCCCAGCGGGGTGCTTTGGAGGTCGAGCCCAGCCAGGATCTCTGCTCAAAGGAGTTCACTTTAATGACGGCTCCATCGGTCGGGTAGGAAAAATCCTTCCGCCTGTTGTCCAGTTCATGCAACGCCGAAATCAATTCATCCACAGTGCGGGCCCGGGCCGTCCATTCCGGGACCGGAAAACCCCAGCCCTCCAGGTTCTTCAGAAAATCACTCTGCCCGGGAATAATCTTCCCCATGATTTCCCCCGCCCCATAAAGGACAATGGAGAGAGGCCTCCTGGCCACTTCCTTGGAATCCAGCTGTTTCAGGGTTCCTGCCGTAGCATTCCTCGCATTGGCAAACAGATCCTCACCGGCTTCCTGTCGGGCACTGTTGATTCTCTGAAACGCAGGAAAGGTCATGTAAACCTCACCCCGCAACTCCAAAACTTCAGGGGCATCCGCCAGCACAAGCGGTAATTGACGAATGGTTTTCAAATTTTCCGTGATATCATCCCCGGTAAACCCGTCCCCACGTGTGGACCCATTGACGAGTCGACCTTTCTCATAACGCAGGCTGACCGCGACTCCGTCCACCTTGGGCTCCAGTATCCATTCCATTTCCCGTCTCTCGAGCAACTTGGAAACACGGGCAGCGAATTCGCGCAACTCGTCCTCTGAATAGGTGTTATCCAGGCTTTGCATGGGAACGCGGTGCGTAACTTGAGAAAACCCGGCCAATGCGTGTCCGCCCACTTTCTGGCTGGGTGAATCCGGTGTCACCCAGTCCGGATGGCTTTTTTCCAACTCAAGCAGCTCAAGGTAAAGTCTGTCATAGTCAAAATCACTGATGCTTGACGTCCCTTTGATGTAGTAGGAAATGTCATGGGAACGAATCCGGGAACAAAGATCCAGATAAGCCGCACGTTTACTCATGGCTTGGACTCCAATCGCCTCGCCATCAGCCATTGCATCAAAAGAATTCCCATGCAGGCCCCCACCACATCCGCGACCCAATCCATGGGATCGGCGCTGCGGTTGGGTGTCATGGTTTGATAGAACTCATCAATCACGCCAAAGATCGCCGCCAGTCCCAATGCCAATGGAAATGAAACCCGCGTACGGGCCAGCAGGATGCCGAGAATACCGTAAATCCCGAGGTGGACGACTTTGTCCAGATAGGGTATGTCCTGTTTGGGCAGGTCATCACCGGGGATGCTGGATGCCAGAAGAATACATGCGCACCAAAGGCAGGGAGGGAGCCAGAGTTTACTTGTCTGAAACCACGCCGCGCGCATACACCGTCTCCGTTTCCGTTTGTGAAGTTCTTCCCCGGATCTCCACCGAAGCCAGATCGAGAACGCGCTCGGGCGTTTTGAATTGGAACTGCCAGACCGTCTGCCCGGTAAGTTCCGATACAACAACAGACCTGCCTTTTTGGGTCACAAGAACCAGCTCATAACCCGCTGCGGGGTTCAGACCCTGCACATGCAGAAAACCCTGTTGCATCGAATTATCCCAGACCAGCTTGCCGTGGATCTCCGCTTTCTTCGCAACCGGTCCGACAATCAGCACCTCGCCTTCAACCTGCCCCAACATTTTTTTCAACAGGGTGTTTTCCCCTTTGACCGAAAGCATTTCCTGGGCCTCAGCCGAATGCTTAACCGGCGTCACTGCTGCCTTGTTTCCGGTCAGACGCTGCACTCCGTAAAAAAGCCCAAGCGCCAGTATAACACCTAACAAAAGACCTTTGGAAAAAGAATTCATACCCCGTAAACCCTGCCCCAGTGCACATCCAACCGGTTCTTCAAATAAAGACCCAGCGCCCGCACCAGACATTTGCTCTCACAGTCCTGGCCCCGTTTGACAATACTTAACAGTCCTTCTTCCGGCCTGGTTTTAAAAGACTCCTGACAAATGATAGGGCCCTGATCCAGATCCGGAGTGACGAAATGAGCGGTGACACCTACAATCTTGACCCCTTTTTCATAGGCCTGGCGATAGGCGGAGGCGCCAGGGAAAGCAGGTAACAGGGAGGGATGAATATTGAGAATTTTATTTTTCCAGCGCCAGACGAAATTGGGCGACAAAATTTTCATGAAACGAGCCAAAACAATAAAATCGATCTGGTATTCTTCCAGGATTTGGAGGGCCTTTTTTTCCGACTCGGCCCGCTCTTGGAACGGAAGCAGCACAAAAGGCAGGCCGGCGGCCTTGGCCACAGGCTCCAGATCCTTGCGATTGCCGATGACGAGTGATGCATCGGCTTTGACTTTGCCCTGTTTCACCGCTTTCAAAACGGATTCCAGTGCGTGCGGCTCTCTCGTCACAAACAAAGCCATACGCTGTCTGCTGCGGGCCGGAGCGAAATGAAGTTTCAACTCCATTTTCATCCGTGAGGCCAATTCCTGCAGGCCCGCCCTGATCTTTGTCTCGTCCAGATCTTTCTTCAGCCAGGACGCCTGAAGGGTCATGCTGAACTGTCCGCGCGAAACCTGTTCCTCCAGGGCTTCGATGTTGGCCTTGTGCTGGAACAGAAACTGCGTGACCGCGGCGATGACACCAGACTTGTCTTTTCCGATCAGGGTGGCCGTGGCGTAAATTTTCATTACGATCACCCGCCCTGATAGCTGCACCAGGCACGCGGCGTTTCGTTGATGCGCACCTCGGATAAGCCGGGCAGTTCCCCGCTCAATTTGTTCCAGAACCACAGGCAGAGCAGTTCAAGAGTGGGATTTTCCAGACCGGGGATTTCATTGAGATAGGAATGATCCACTGTTTCAATCAAAGGCTTCATCTTTTGGGCAATGACCGCATGATCGTAGAGCAGGCCGGTCTTCGCATCGACATCCCCCTTCACGGAAATCTGTACCAGAAACGTGTGCCCATGCAGACGTCTGCATTTGTGTCCTTCAGGAAAAACCGTCAGGGACTGCGCCGCGTCAAAAGTAAACTCGCGTGTCAGGATTATTTTCATAAGATCAACGTGCCACCGGTTCCATCATGGGTAGCTGGGCCACCAGAGGGATGAAGGATTCCTCCATCAGGGATGGGGTCAACTCCTGATTTTTACTGGCAGCCTTCAGCTCGAGCCATGCCCGGGTTTCCCACAGGTTGCGCTGATCCACTACTGGTGATCCGCTGTAGCCAATGCCATAAATTTTCACCATCTGGTTGGCCAGGGACACCACCGAGGCGAGCAGTCCCGATTTTTTGGCAAGTTCATGGTGTGCGCCCGTTGATTGTTTGGCCGGCCCGTCAATTCCAATCCAGCCCAGCCAGAGCTCCCCCATTTCGGCATGGTCCACGCCCATAAAACGCTTTTCTTGATAAGCCAGGCTGCTTTGTTTCTCAATTGCCTCCCGCAGGGCGGAGTAATACGGATAGGGGGCAACCTCGGCCAACGCCAGTTTGCCGATATCATGAATGAATCCGGCAAAATAGGCATTCATCTTTCCCTTGTTCAGAAGGATGTTGAGCGAAAGCATGGAAGTCAGCTTTTTCGTGGAAGTATCCACCCACCCTTTGCCCGGGGTGAATTCACCTGTGACGACCTCCATCAGGTAATAGGAAACAATTCCTGTGGCAACCGAGTGCTGCCAGAAAGCCGTCCAGACAAACTCCGGAGTGGCCTCAAAATCATCACGCAACATCAATCCCGTCAGGATAAGTTGCGACACCAGATCCGGACCCACCGCGCGTATGGCTTTTTTACGCGTCAACCCGTGCTCCATCGTCCTGCGAGCAAATCCTGTCCCGGCCAGATTCAACACAAATTCATCAATCTGGGGGAGAATAGTGAGGGCTTCCGCAAGGTCGACGATATCCGGTGTGGAAATTTTCACCATCTCCTTCAGAGGCTTGATCAGTTTGCTCAACTTCATGGGCTTCATTGGCCGTTGGATGCCATTGAGCGTCTCCGCTTTTTTCCTCACCAAGGTCTGGTCGATGGAGGACTCCGCCCAGGAATTGAATTTTGGGTTGAGCAAGCCATAGGCATACTCCTTTGTCGCTGAACTGCGGTGAGGCACCAGAGTCTGACCCTCGCCGATCAGGGTATCTCCACCCTTCTTTTTCACCGGGCCCAGACGGGTGACGTTGGCCAGGGCCTCACGCAGTTCGTCATAATTTTGAAAACGATCCGCCTGACTCTTCTGGGTCATGCGGTCAAAGAGGTTGATCCAGCCCGGTGCCAGACCCAGGGCCGCCGCATCCGCATATGGAAAGGGTTTTTCCAGATGGGCCTGGACCAGTTCCGTCACCGTTTCACAGTCGTAAAGAAAGCGGCAGGTCATCAGATGGTACAAGGTCGCTCCCAAAGAATAGATGTCGCTGCGCTGGTCTGTGGGCTGCTGTAGTATCTGCTCCGGACACATGTAGGCCGGTGTTCCGTAGCATTCATCAGGATTGTCGAGAATGGTCTGCCCCAGGGTGCGGGCCAGGCCAAAGTCCGTCAGCAGGATGATTCCGCTTTCATCTACCAGAAAGTTAGAGGGCTTGATATCGAGATGGATGATTCCGTGTTTGTAGGCCCAGTCCAGGGCCTCAATCGCCTGGTTCAACACCCAGATACCCTGATCGGCATTCATCGACACACCGCTTTCCACCCAGTCATCCAGGGTGGAACCCGTAATGAAGGGCATGACAAAATAATGTAGATCCCCCTGGTGACCGACAAAGTAGATCGGAACAATGTTGGAATGGCGGAGTGCCGCAATGTTTTGCGCCTCAAGGTCAAAAAGACCGATCTTATCCGGCTCATCGGCCAATTCCGCTTTTAAAACCTTGATCGCAACTTCCCGGGAAAGGCTTGGCTCAAAGGCACGGTAAACATGCCCCATGCCACCCTCGGCCAGGTGCTCGACGATCGTATAATGACCGAGCCGTGCATTGGGGATAAGCTCTTTTAGTGATGTTGCCAAACTCATATCAAATCTTGGGTAACCCCAACTGCCACAAAACTATGACAAATCCCGACACAGGCAATCTTTCAGTTCCAAGATATTCCCATCCTCAAGGTTCCCAAGACACTCCTCCCTTTCATCCTCTTTTCTCAGAAAGAGAATTTGGAAGATAGTTCAGTCTCGTCAATCTTTAATCCTGAACGGTATGATACCCGCTCCCTATGAAACTGAACCTGCCCACCGGTCCTTTTGCCGGCTATATTTTCGATTGTGACGGCACCCTGGCTCATACCATGCCCATCCATTACCAGGCCTGGTTACAGGCCTTAAAAGAAGCCGATGCGCCGTTTCACTTCGACGAAGATTACTTTTATGAACTGGGAGGAACCGCCACCTCCCATATTGTCACCCTTCTGAACCGTCGTTTTGGCACCGATTTCAACTCGGAAACCATTTCCCACCGAAAGGAACATTACTTCATGGCCGGACTGTCCTCAATAAAACCGATTCCTGAGGTGGTCACCATTGCCCGGGATCTCGCCCAAACCCACCCCGTTGCCATCGTCTCCGGGGGGGTCCGCCATGTCGTCGAGCAAACCCTGCAGACCATCGGCATTCTTGACCTTTTCCCCGTCATTATCACTCCCGCAGATGTTCTGCACGGCAAACCCGCACCGGACATGTTCCTCCTGGCTGCCGAAAGAATGGATGTGCGTCCCGGGGAATGTTTGGTTTTTGAAGACGGCATTGTCGGCATCGAAGGTGCGGAACAAGCCGGTATGAAAACCGTCTTCATTCCTTCCCGCTAAGAAAAACAAAGCCCCGTGTTGGAGACGGGGGTCTGCGAGGCAATCCCCTTATCAACACCCATCTGTGCCTCCATCACGCAGGAAGCCACCGCAGTCGGACAGGAACAGCGTACAGTTTTCCTACCGCAGGCTCCAATCGGGCCGGGGCCAGTCTATGGATCACCAAAGCCGGGAGCCCGATGTAAAAAAAACAGCCTGTTGAATCCGAAAATAACCTGTTGTCACAAGAAGCCTGTTTTCCCCAAAACAAAACCCAGAGCCAAAATTAAAATCAGAGGGAGCAGCACGTCCGTAAAAAATCACGGCAAATATTACCCCTTCGACCCCTGTTTGCCATAACTATCATGGCTTTTAAGTGCCGAAAGCAGGTGGTTCCGCACCGAGTCCCTCAGTGCCTTCGGAGCCAGAACAGTGGCATGCCGACCCCAGCTCAAAATCCAACGCTCCACCTCCACAAGACTGCCCAGGGTCATCTCCAGATCCACGCCCCCATCCTTCCGCTGCACAAGCTTTTGGCTCTGATGCCAGATTTTTTCCCGGACCAATTGGGTGGCAAACGAATCAAAACGCAGGTTGATCCGGATCTTTTCCGTTCCGCTGTGTACGCCGAAGCTTCCTTCCAGCAGTCTGGTAATTGAAAAATTTTTCGGACGCACAAAACGATCCTTGCCGATCCGGGCCCGCCTCATGCGGTTTAGGACAAAGGTGCGGACACTTTTCCTCGCCATGTCCCAGGCAAACAGATACCACTGATTATCCACACAGGCCAGATGATAGGGTTGCACTTTCCGGGTTTCAAAGACCGTGCTGTTGAGCTTCCGGTATTCGAACTCCAGTTCCACCGAGTGTCTCAACGCCTCGCTCACCTTTCCGAAAAGCTCCAGATCCGCCACCGCAGCGCCGACCGACCGGAAAGAAAAGAAACTTTCCAGATTCCCGAATTCCACGGTCACCTGGTCAGGCATTGATTCGCTCAGTTTTCGGAAGGCTGCCGCCAGCGGCTTTTCAAAAGCTGTCCCCTGATACTGGGCCAGGGCTTTCTGGGCCACAAACAAGGCCACCAGTTCACCCTCCGAAACCTGCATGCTGGGAAAGGCACTGACCTGCTCGGTGTAAAAATACCCGAACTTCTTTGCATCATACTCCAAGGGAAGGCCCAGCTGATCCCTCATGAATTCCAGATCCCGTTGGATCGTTTTTCCGGAAACCTCAAACTCATCCGCCAACTTCCGGCAGTTCGGAAAAAGCCCGGCCTGTAAATGCTCGTGGAGCCGGATCATGCGGGCCAGAGGGGGGCGGGAAGACTGTTGCTGCTTTTTAAATCTTTTTTTCATTTTTTAAGGGATAGGACAGCAAATGTCTTACCTCAATTGATACCGTGATTTCAACAACGAAAGAAAATCATGGAACACAACATACATTGCTCACACTGCCAGGAAGACATGAACCACGCCGACTGGGAGGCCCACAACGGTCATTGCCTGCACTGCGGCCAAGTGGCCGAACCCGAATGGATGGTCATACGCCGTCGGCAAAACCCCCTGGCCCGCGCCCATCAACGCATCCAGATCCAAACCTTACTAAGGAGCACGCCTGTTTATGCCTGATTCCGATTTTATCATCCGCAACAGTGCGCTATTACTCGGAGGACTCTGCCTGCTGGGATGTCTTCCCCTCTGCCTTCTGACTCCGGAAGGAGCCCTGTTCCTCTTCGTAAACGGCTGCTGTTGGCTGGGCCTTTCCATGCTCGCTACAGGAAGGGAGACAACCACATCGAATACGAAGGACAGCGGGGAAATGTTGCCTTCCCGGCCTTCCTGAAGTTTGAACCACTTCAGGTCTTGCTCTATTAAAAGCCAATCCACCATACCACGAATCCGGTCATGATCATCACAACAAAACCGACAACAACCCTCAGATAAAAAGCCTTGGTTCCGCTGCTGATGGCCAGACCCGATTTGAAAAATGCATTGGCTGAAATTGCAAGCAACATGACCAGCACCGCGTCGCCACCGGAACTTTGCCCGGCATTGAAAAAATCCGCCGCCGAAAGCAGAACTGCATCCACATCCATCAAGCCCCCCACCAAAGCCGTGATTTTCTGACCGCCGGAGCCCAGATAAAAACTTCCCACTTTGGCCAGGAACAATACCGCGACAAAAATCAGTCCGAAGCGGAGCAAAGGCCCCCATGAGAAAGGATTCGTGAAACCCGAACTGGCTTCTTTGGCTTTCGCCCCTGACCCCACTTTGCCCAGAAACCACGCCGCCAACAAACCCGCTATGGTCATCGCAGCAAGAACCTTGACCGCCTCATTCAACAATCCAGGACTTATCGCCAGCAAAAGCAGAGCCATGCGGGGGAACATGACCGAGTTGGCCAAAAGAGTGGCCCGCACCAAAGACCTTGCCGTTTCCGGCGACTCACGGACCACGCGCGAAATCCCTCCAGTATACGCCGTTGTCGAGGCGATTCCTCCCACCACGGCGGTGAGCAGAACCCCTTTTTGGGCATCGAGGAACTTGGTCAAAAAATAGCCGAAAAACGAAACCCCCGAAACCAAAATGACAAAGATCCAGATCTTACGGGGTTCAAAAAAATCAAAAGGGCCGTAACTTCCCTCCGGCAGCAATGGATAAATCACAAAAATCAGGGCCAGAAATTTCAGGGTTCCGTCAAATTCTTTCCCGGAAATCGTTTTCAGGGCAAAGGCATGCAGTTCATCTTTAACCAAGAGAAGAAAAGCCAGCAGAATCCCCAGTGCCGCACCGAAAGGTCTGAATGGAGTCAGACAACAATATCCCAGCACAAAGACAGCCATGGCCGCGAGTTCCGTGGTGATGCCTTTACGGAGGGGATGTTGATATCTCATCACCAGAAGAAAAACCACCACCCCTCCCAAAAGGGTCAGGGTCAGGCCCTCCATCATCACCAGGGCCGCCACAGCTCCTAACAGAGCAATCACCATAAAATCCCGGATCCCCGGTTTCGGCACCGTGTTGTCCGGCTGCTCGCGGGTTCTGCCCACCAGAAATCCGATGGCCAGGGCCAATGCCACTCCCCATGCGCTGTCCACAACGTTCATAGGCGATATGTTATCAGTTTACCCTTGGTTTGAACAAACTTCATTTGAAAACTATCCCTTTCGTTTCGGATTTTTGTATTCGGATTACGAATTCTAACCCTACTCACCCTCGGTCTCCAGATCCGGGATATGATTGAACGCAATCCGCATTGGCGCGTCTTGCAATGCATCGAAGGCCCCACCGTAATACAGGGTGTCTTTACCGAATTGTTTGTTCAGCTTGTCCATCACGACGTTCAGCTTTTTCCGGTCGGCGGATCTGGGAAAAAGCGACAAGGTATGATTGTTCTCCGCCACCAGGTTGAACAGCGTCACCCCGACCGCCATGACGTTCTTGTCATACTTGGGCCTCCTGTTCCAAAGCGTGTGCAAAAGTCGGATGCACTCCAGAGTGTCCTGGGTCTCCTGAAAAGTGATATCATCCGTCCACTTACTCCGGCCCTCATATTTCAGTGTCAAATGGAGGCCAGCGGCCAGATAGCCGTCCTTGCGCAGTCGCATGAGGGCCTTTTGTAAGAGACGATCAACTATTGCCAGGGCCGACGTCTCGTTCCTCTTCTGCGGAGCGAGCACATGCGAATGGCCGATGCAGGTTTTCTTGGAAGCCGGATGCCAGATCGCTTCCCCCCGCAGGCGCTCATACATCCTTTCCCCCTCATATCCGCCCCAGACTTTACGCAGAAGATCCTTATCGGCCAGGCAAAGGGTCTTGACCGTAAAAATACCGTGCCGATGCAGCCGTTCCTCCATGTTTTTCCCGATCCCGCACAAATCACGCAATCCCAGACCATACAGACGCTCCGGCAATTCCTCCTGCTGGATCAAAACCAGGCCATCTGGCTTTTGCATATCCGAGGCCGTTTTCGCCAGAAATTTGTTCGGGGCCGCCCCGATCGAACATTTCAACTCCGTTCCCACCATTTCCGCAATCGTCTTCTTGATTTTTTTCGCAAGAGCAACCACCTGTTCCGTTTCCCGCAAATTGGTCGGAAGCTCGCAGGCCATTTCATCTATGGACATCACTTCCTGCACATGGATGCAGGACTCCACCGCTGCCACCAGCTTTTCGTGATACTTGATGTAAATACCATGTTCGGCCTCGATCAGGTGAATGCCCGGACACATTTTTTTGGCATCCCCAACCATGGTGCCCGTCTTCACACCGTATTTCTTGGCTTCATAACTGGCGGCGATGCAACAAGTCGAGTCCGCCATCATGGGCACCACCGCCACAGGCTTTCCCCTCAACTTCGGATTCACCTGCTGCTCAACGGAAGCAAAATAGGAATTGAAGTCGATCACGATACATCGCAGGGGCATACGGGAAGTTTACAAGCCCCCGTCAAAGGTCAACAGCTGTTTGGAAGATCCGGTCTGTAAAGATGAAGGCACTTGGTCCGGAACAGGCGCCGGGCCGACAAAATGACTCCCTTCAATGTAGCATTTCAGTAAACATGCTGTGAAGAATTTGTTTCGTTGGGAGAATGGAGCCCCTACGGTGGAAGTGGTGGATTATTATTAAAAAGAAAATTGCCTACCCTCAGCCTGGTGGGACGTTGAAGATAAACTGAATGGAGCCGATGGGGCTGAGCGCTTTCAGAGTGGTCAAGGCCTTGGGCGTCGGCCGGACGGCTAATGGGGGGATCCTGGCCTGAGGGCGCGGGATAAGTCCGGCAATGGCCCTGCGCTTGAACAGCTCACAGGAGCCTCGGCTGCTTTTTGGCTGGGTTTGCAGAGCAGTTATAGTCTGAACCAGGTTCGCTCCAATCCTGAATTGGGGCGGAAGCTGAAGGGCATGCATCCTTTTGCTGTTTGAATGTGGTGATACGTCAGTTAGAGAGTCCATCATCTCTGCCTCACCCCTAATCGCCCTCTCCCCAACTTTATCGGCACTGTCTATGTATGACAGCTGTAAGGCTGAAAATTTCCCTCCTCCGCCGGACGGAACTCTGTTCCGTAACCAGCCCGTTATCTGTTAACGGGCTAAACACTCTTGCTAAGCCTCCCCAAACCAGTAGTCTCATCACCTTCTATGATTCAATGGATTCTCAACAAGATGATCGGGTCGAAAAATCAGCGCGAAGTCAAAAATCTTATACCGCTGGTCGCGAAGATCAACGAAATCGAAGTCCAGCTCCAGTCACTCTCCGACGACATGCTCAAGGCCAAAACCCTTGAATTCAAAAAACGCCTCGCCGACGGCGAATCCACCGACGACCTTCTCCCTGAGGCTTTTGCCGTGGTCAAAAACATCTGCCGCCGCTTCACCCAGTCCCGCCGTGTCGTCAATGTCCGCGGCCAGGATATTCCCTGGGAAATGATCCCCTTCGACGTCCAGCTCCTCGGCGGGATGGCCCTGCACAAGGGATTCATTGCCGAAATGGCCACCGGCGAAGGAAAAACACTCGTTGGAACCCTGCCCACCTACCTCAATGCCCTGACCGGAAAAGGCGTCCACGTCGTGACGGTCAACGATTACCTCGCCGCCCGTGACTCCGAATGGATGGGCGAAGTTTACCGCTTTCTCGGCCTTTCCGTGGGCTGCCTGCAAAACGGCCAATACTCCGACCAGCGCCGCCAGGAATACCTCTGCGACATCACTTACGGCACCAACTCCGAATTCGGTTTCGACTACCTCCGCGACAACGGCATGGCCACCCGTGTCGAAGACCAGGTTCAGCGAGGCCACGTTTATGCCATCATCGATGAAGTGGACAGTATCCTGATCGACGAAGCCCGCACCCCGCTCATCATCTCCGGCCCTGCAACCGTTTCCACTCATCAATACGACAAATACAAGCCTTCCGTCTCAAACCTCGTCCGCAAACAGGGCCAGTTCTGCTCGGAAATGGCCGTCCAGGCCAACAAACTTCTCGATGAAGGCAGCATGACTGAAGCCGGCCTGCTCTTCTACAAAGTCAAAACCGGGATGCCCCGCAACAAACTCCTGCTCAAGGCCCTGGAAGACCCTGAAACCCGCCGCGCCATCGACGACGCCGAACTGTCGATGTATAACGACACCAAACGCACCGAGCTCTACAAACTCAAAGAGGAACTCTATTTCACCATCGAAGAAAAAAGCAGCGAGTCCGACCTTTCGGAAATGGGCCGCGAATTCCTTAACCCCGGCGATCCCGAAGCGTTCGTCCTTCCCGATCTCATCACCATCAATCACGACATCGATCAAAACCAATCCCTCACCCCAGAAGCCAAAGAAAAAGCCAAGCAGGCGGCCCAGGGTAATTACGAGGAGGCCAACCAGCGCATCCATAACATTTCCCAGCTACTCCGTGCCTACTGCGTCTTTGAGAAAGACGTCCACTACGTCGTCCAAGACAACAAGGTCATGATCGTGGACGAATACACCGGACGTATGATGCCCGGACGCCGCTGGAGCGATGGTCTTCATCAGGCCGTCGAAGCCAAGGAAGGCGTCAAGATCGACAAAGAAACGCAGACCCTCGCCACCATCACCATCCAGAATTATTTCCGTCTTTACGACAAACTCTCCGGCATGACCGGCACCGCCGAAACCGAAGCCAACGAGTTCAAGGACATCTACAACCTGCAGGTTCTTGTCATCCCGACCAACCGACCTAACATACGAATAGATGCCAATGACCTCATCTTCAAAACCCGCCGCGAAAAACTGAACGCTGTCATCGAAGACATCAAACAGCGCCACGCCAAGGGCCAGCCCATCCTCGTCGGCACCGCTTCGGTTGAGTCCTCGGAAATCGTCTCGCGCATGATGCGCCGGGAAAACATCCCCCACACCGTTCTCAACGCCAAATTCCACCAGCAGGAAGCCGAGATCGTGGCCCGCGCCGGGCACAAAGGCTCCGTCACCATCGCCACCAACATGGCCGGTCGCGGAACCGATATCAAACTCGCCCCCGGCGTGGCCGACCTCGGAGGCCTCCATGTCCTCGGCACGGAACGCCACGAATCCCGCCGCATCGACCGCCAGCTCCGTGGCCGCTGTTCCCGTCAGGGTGATCCCGGCTCCTCCGCCTTTTTCATCTCCTTTGAAGACGATCTCATGCGTAACTTCGGCGACTCCCGCCGCATCTCATCCATGATGACCCGGCTGGGCATGGAAGAAAACGAAGGGCTTGAACACCCACTGCTCAACCGCACCGTGGAAACCGCCCAGAAGCGCGTTGAACAGCGCAACTACCAGATGCGCCGCCACACCCTCCAGTATGACGATGTGATGAACCAGCAGCGCTCGGTCATCTACACCTACCGCAACGACATTCTCCGCACTGAAAGCACCCGCAAGGAAGTTTTTGAAGTGGTCAATGAAGTCATCGAAAAGGAATGCGGAATCCGCCTCGCGGGCTCGGAAAAAGACGTGGACGGCCTCCTCCGCTGGCTCAACAACACCATGCCTCTGGGCCTGACTGAAAAAGATCTGGATCTGGACAAGACCTCCGAGGACAGCGCCAGCTTCATCAAGGACCGCGTCCAGAAAACCTACGAATCCAAAGTCAAATTTGAGAACACCGAGGCTGTCACCTCTCTCGAACGTTACATTATCCTTAACGCCATTGACCGCCTCTGGCAGGAACATCTCTACGCCATGGACGGCCTGCGCCAAAGCATCGGCCTGCGCGCCATCGGGCAGAAAGATCCGCTCGTCGAATACAAAACCGAAGCCTATTCCATGTTTGTCGAACTCATGGCTTCGATCAAAAAAGAAGTCGTCCACAACCTCTTCCGCTCCAGCACCAGCCTGACCGCCTTCGAAGCCTTCCTCCAGGCCCTGCCCCAACGTTTCGTCCACGAACAACTTCCCGGCCTGGCCCAGGCGCTGCCCGATCCCTCTGACTACACCACCAATTCCCCGGAAGAACCTAAGCAGGAACTTCACCTGCCCATCCACCGCGAACAACCCAAAATCGGCCGCAACGACATGGTCACCATCCGTCGTGGATCCGAAACCCAACAGTTGAAATGGAAAAAAGCGGAGGCCCTCGTCAACGGCGGCGGCTGGCTCCTGGTTAGCCAGGACACCAAAGAATAAGGACTAACAGCTTGTAGGCCGCCTCTATGAGGCGGCATCCCCGACCTGCCGTCTGACACAGACGGCCTGCACATTTTCCTTCTCCTAAACTTCGTGTCCATTAGTCTGTCGCAGTGGTTCAACCTTCCTATCCCCCCGAAATCGAAGCCTGGTGGCTTAATCAAGTCCTGACGCGCTTCAACCTTAAATCCGACCAGGCCGCCCTGAAAGTCCTGGCCCCCTACGCCGATGACCTGAGCAACGCCTTCACCAGCGCACGCAGTGCCAGCGGCGAAGGCTTCAAGTCCCTCTACGAAAGCAAACAAAACCAGCTCGCCTACGGAATCTATTTTTTTCCCCAGACCTACGTCCGCACCCTTTTCCCATTACAGGAGCTTCTCGGCTTTCGAAATTGGAAACCCTCCACTTCCGACATCCACCTCCTTGACCTAGGCTCCGGGGCCGGGGCCTCCGGCTTCGCCGCCGCCAGGACGCTGCACGAATCCTTTCCGGATCAGCGCATACACCTGACCCTGGTCGATCAGGAAAAACATCTCCTGCATCTGGGCGAAAACCTGCATCACGAGGTTTTATCCAAAGAATTTAAAAATCTCTCCCTGACCAAACAAACCGCCGATTTCATCAACATTCCCTCGTGGAAACCGACCCGCAACGCATCGTGGGATCTCATCACCATCAGCTTTTGCCTGAATGAAGCTTTTGCCGGAAAACCCCTCCAGGCTCTCTACGATTGGCTGGGAGAACTTCGCCGCTGCCTCAAACCCGGCGGTATCCTCCTCATCCTCGAGCCTTCCCTCAAAGAAAGCAGCGAGCGCTTGGAAAACCTTCGAAATCTAATAGCCGCTTCGGAGGATTGGAAAATCTGGGGGCCCTGCCTGCACAGTCAAACCTGTCCGCTCCTGGCCAACGGTAAATACTGGTGCCATGAAGTGCGGAGCTGGAAACTTCCCCGCACTGTCCAGATGATCAACAACCACATGCGCCGCACCCCGGAGGATCTGAAATTCAGCTTCCTCATGCTTGGACAGAAAGCTCCTGAAGCCATCCCCGCCTCTGCCTCCCAGTTCCGGCTGATTGCCCCCATTGCCGCCATGCACGGAAAACTGCTCACCAGCGGCTGCAACAGCCAGGGCGAAGCCGCCGAATACGACATCCTGACCCGCAATCTCGAACGCCCCGCCATCCGCACCCTCACTCGTCTGGAACGCGGCAGCATCCTCGACTGGCCTGACCTAAAAGTTCTCGGCGGAAAACATCAGTATCGTGTCCAATCGATACCGATTGTAGAGCTGTAATTCCCAATCAAACTGACTGGACGGCCAGGTAGCGTGATTTTGTTCTGGAGAAGCACTCAGAGCCTTCGGGGCTTTTCCCAACATCTCATTGAGTCGTTCCAAGCGAGATTGCCCGTCCCTCCCCTTCGCGTTGTCACCCAATCGAAAACACGCGCAGTTTTTAAGCTGTCGAGGATTTCCTGCCGATCCATTCCCCTATGTCGGGCCGCAGCACGAAGGATGGCGTTAAGCGTGCCAACCCGGAGAACCTGATGATCGGGAAAAGGGATACGTTGATTGGAAGGCTCTTTGGTTTCCAGAATGATGTGGGTGTCCTGCTGAAGAACTTCCACGTAGTCCCAACACCGACATAAAACATTGGCCAGGTGCGCGACCCTTAAGATCGCGTGACAACTTCATGCCGTTAGCAAAACTTCATCGCGCACCAAATGAAGACAAATGGATGACGGAATATTCTCAGGTTGGCCGGAATAATAGGCACTGACAACTTCCCGGACATTGCGACGAAACTCTTCCCAATTTTCGGCCTGCCTGAAAAGTGTCTACCCCGGACATTCAGCTACATAACCCCCATCAAATTCCTGAATCACCTTAAAGACCAGTTCATACCTGCTGCTAAAATAGATCATACCCACGATTCGTCGGGCCAAATCAACTGCCTTTGCCTTCAAACTTGCAGGGCCGGTTCCAGAGTCAGTTGTCGGCTCTTGATATCTTTCCAACATAGAAATTCTCAGCATTTTTCAGTCGCCTTGTTTTAGTTTCAGACAAGTTGTCAGTCTTTTTTTATAAGGTTTAACCTGTTAAATCGCTATCTTAAATCCGTCGAGGTCGACGACTGATTCTGTATAGAAGTGAGGGCAATACTGGATGAAAGACTGCAAAACTATGACATGAAGCAATAATCAAAGAACTGACCACAATGACCCCGCCGATGCCCAAAGGTTAAAAGCGGGCCATGCAAATCAATCATGAGCAGCGCCAGTAGAGGTTGTTTCACTTGGGCCAGAGCCAGAAGAGATACCCAGAGTAGATTACCAGGAGAACACCACCTTCCCAGCGCTTAATGGTAAAGCCGGACCAAAGAATCGGAACCAGCAGAACGGAGACTCCAAGCATCACGAACATGTCCACCCAAGCCACGCCGCCGGCGTTGATCGGGGCGATAAGACCGGCTGCTCCGAGGATGCAGAGCATGTTGTAAATGTTCGACCCGACGATGCCGCCAATGGCGATGTCGGGCTCCTTTTTGAGAGCCGCAACAATCGAAGCAGCCAGCTCCGGCGTGCTCGTGCCCGCCGCCACAATCGTCAGCCCGATAATTGCTTCGCTCACCCCCCATGCCCGAGCGATCGAGATCGAGCCGTCCACCAAAAAGTTAGAGCCGACGACCAACAACCCCAGCCCGCCCAGGATGAAGAGAATGTCCATCCATAGTGGCTTTTTTGGACGATCAAGCGACTCGTCAAACTCCGCCTTCACATCCTGGGTCGTCGTTTTTTTTGCGTATAGGATGCTTCCCACCGTGTAGGTGATAATGCCCGCAAACAAAACGCCAGCCTCCCATTGCGCAAGTGCCCCGTCGCGAAAAAAGAACATCATCAACAGCGTGACGCCGATCATGATGGGCACGTCGATCTTCACGAGCTGGAAGTTGACCTTGATTGGACAAATGATAGCGGCGATGGCGAGGATCACGGCGATATTGAAAATATTGGAGCCGACTACGTTGCCAACCGCAATACCGCTCTGCCCGGCTAGAGCGGATTTCACGCTCACGAGAAGCTCCGGCATACTTGTGCCGTAAGCCACTACAGTCAGCCCGACAACCAATGGGCTCAACCCGAGTTTTAATGCCACCGCCGAACTTCCGCGCACGAGACCTTCGGCCCCGAAGTACAGTAGCACCAAGCCGACAACGATAAAGAATACGTCGTTCATCATACGGCAGAAAGAATCTCTGCAATTCGGCAACTGTCAACTGTCGTAAATGTGGTCAGTTAATCATTCTTGGCAGAATAGCGTAGAATTTGAGGTAGTCAGGATCGATCCTTCGACTTAAGTGTTCTCAGAATCTTTAGAACTTTTGATACATTAAACCCTTGGCTAAATTGCTTTCGTAGCCCAGGTGTAGGGCAGGCTGTCATTATGGATCCCTAAAGGTTAAAGCGCGGGCCGAGGTATAATTCCCGGGCAATCGGGTCGTTGATCAAAAATTCGCTCGTTCCCTGGCTCTCTACACGGCCGTCGCAGATCAGATAAGCCCGGTCCACGACGGACAGGGTTTCCCGCACATTGTGATCGGTGATCAGAACCGCCAACCCGCGGGCACGCAGGGACAGGATGATTTGTTGGACGTCATGGACAGCGATCGGATCCACACCGCTGAAAGGCTCGTCCAGCATGAGGAGCGAAGGTTCCGTCACCAGGCAGCGGGCAATGGCCAGACGGCGTTTTTCCCCGCCGGAGAGCATGTAGGCCTTGCTTTTGCGGACGCGCTCGATGCCCAGTTCAAAAAGCAGATCTTCCAATTTCTGTTGCCTCTCCTTGTTTTCCAAGGGAAGTGTTTCCAGAATGGCCAGGAGATTTTCCTCCACTGTCAGTTTCTTAAAAATGGATTCTTCCTGAGGCAGGTAGCTGATCCCACGACGGGCTCTCCGATACATCGGCATGCCGGAAACTTCTTCGCCCTGAAGATAAATTTCTCCTGAAGTAGGTCGCACCAGGCCGACGATCATGTTGAAGGTGGTTGTTTTCCCTGCCCCGTTTTTACCCAGAAGACCCACAATCTCTCCCGCGTTGACATGGAAGCCCACGCCATTGACGACGTTACGTTCCCCGTAGGTCTTGACCAAGTCGGTAGCTCGGATGATTTCGGACATGGAGGGTGGTGCTTGAAACAACCGGTCACTGCAAATAAAACTGCACCTTGCTCCGTCCATCCACATCCATGCGGTCGGAGTCGGGATAGATGCTGATGACCGTGCCTGTGACACGGTTGGCCCCCTGGTTGACAACGGGATCCCCGGTCAGCTTGATTTTTTTATCAGACACGGTATATTCTGCCTCACGGGCTTCGGCCGTGCGTCCGGAACCCTGTTTGATCTTCACGTTGCCGCGGGCCACCAGGCGCTGCATCTTGTTGTTTTCATCAAAATAAACCACCAACTCGTCTGAAGTAAGATCAAAGCTGGCATCCTTGACTGCGACTGCACCGGAAAAAGTTCCCAATTTTTTACTCAAATCCAGCCGGAAACTATTGCTGGTAACTTCCGTTTCTTTGAGTGCCGCACCAGCTGCTGTTTTGCCAGGTGTCACCTGGGCCGCGAGGGCGGGAAGGAAAGTCAGTATTGCCATCATTGAATAGAAACATGTTTTCATTTGGGTTGAACCTCGTCGTTCCGTTTAATCATCACTTTGACATTCTCCTGGAAGAATCCCTTGTTTTCCGCAATTTGCCAATCCATCGTTTTTGACGTCAGAACAAAACTGGGATGTTCGATTTTCACCCCGTTGCTGCTGGTGAGACGGTTTTCCTCCCGCCAATAGTCGCTTTCATCAGAGGTGATTTTGGTCTCAGCGACACCTTTGTTAAAAAAATCGATGTTCAGCCCCCTCACCTTGATCCTGCTGAGGCTCATGACGGTGGCTTCTTTGCCAAAAATTTTCATTTTGATCACGCCACTTTCATCGCGCTGGGGAAGTTCAAAACCCTTGATGATGGCTCCGATGGCAAAATCGGCCTGGGCCAAAACACGGACGCCCGTGCCCAGAAGTATCAGGGTCAGAACAGCGGCAATGACTTTAAACGACTTCATGGATTTGGGCTATTTTTCTCAGAACAGCGGGCAACTGCGCAAGCGGAATCATGTTGGGACCGTCCGAAGGCGATTTTTCCGGTTTGGGGTGGGTCTCGATGAACAGGCCATCCACCCCGGCAGCCACGGCCGCACGCGCCAGGACGGGTGCCAATCGTCCGTCACCTCCTGTCGCCCCGCCCAGACTTCCCGGGCGCTGGACGGAGTGGGTGGCATCAAAAATGACACGATGCCCGTGCTCGCGCATGATCGCGAGACTCCGCATATCTACAACAAGGTTATGATAGCCAAAGGACGTTCCCCGTTCGGTCATGTAATAGTCGGTGCAACCGGTGCTTTTTAATTTTTCGGCAATCTGATCGACGTCTTCCGGTGCAAGAAACTGGCCTTTTTTCACATTGACTGTGCAGCCTGATTCACCCGCCGCCAGAACCAGGTCCGTCTGGCGGCAGAGGAAGGCGGGGATTTGGATGGCATCGACCGCATGTTTGGCCTGCTCGATGTCATCCACGCTGTGTACATCGGTCAAAACCTGGACCCCTGCCCTGAGACTGACCTCCGCCAGAATATCCAGCCCCCGTTCGATACCCAAACCCCGCTTCCCTTTAAGGGAGGTGCGGTTGGCTTTATCGTAGGAAGCTTTGAAAACATAGTCCCAGCCCAGTTCATCACATAGATCCTTCACACGCAGGGCAATGTTGAGGGCGGAGCGCAGGTCCTCCAACTGGCAGGGGCCCGAAACCAGGAGGAAGCGTTTACTTTTGGATTTTTTGGGCATGGGCTAGAACCGCCTGGGTAAAGGCGTAAAAAAGCGGATGAGGTTTATTGGGCTTGGACTGGAACTCCGGATGGAACTGGCAGGCCACATACCAAGGGTGGTCTTTCAATTCAACAATCTCCACCAGATTCTGGCCCCGGTAAAATCCGGAAATCACCAGGCCCTTGCTTTCCATCTGTTCACGATAGGCACTGTTGAATTCGTAGCGGTGACGGTGCCGTTCAAGGATGATGGGCTTGCCGTATGCCTGAGAGGCCTTGGACCCTTCCAGCAACTGGCACTCAGAGTTGCCCAGGCGCATGGTTCCGCCCTTGGTGATGACCCGCTGTTGGGCATCCAAAAGGGATATAACCGGATACGGGGTGTTTTCATCAAACTCCGTGCTGTGCGCCCCGGCCAATCCGCAGACGTGGCGGGCAAATTCGATAACAGCGATCTGCATGCCCAAGCACAACCCAAGATAAGGAATATTGTTTTCACGGGCGAAGCGGGCCGCCTGGATTTTGCCATCCGTCCCCCGGCTGCCGAATCCTCCCGGGACAAGTACACCGTCGATCCCCTCCATGAATTTTCCAGCACCTTCGGCTTCGATATCCTCCGCGTCGATGCGAATGGTATTGATTCCGACATCGGCCGCGGCACCCGCATGGGTCAGGGCTTCGTAAATGCTCTTGTAAGCGTCCTGGTGTTCGATGTATTTGCCGACCACGGCGATATTGACGCGGTGGGTGGGGGCAATGATGCGGTTGACCATGATCTGCCAGTCCTTCATATCGGCAGGAGGCAGGTCGAGGCGGAGTTGTTTGCAGACCAGATCGTCCACATGCTCACGCTGGAGCATCAGGGGAACTTCATAAATGGAATAGGCAACATCCTGCTCCTCTATCACCGCCTCAAGGGGCACGTTGCAGAACATGGAAATTTTTTGGCGGATCTCTTTTTCAATCGGATGCTCGCTCCGGCAGACAAGAATGTGCGGCTGAATACCGATTTCCCGCAGCTTGGCCACGCTTTGTTGGGTCGGTTTGGATTTCAATTCCCCGGCAGCCTTGATGTAAGGGATGAGGGTGACATGGATGAATAGAACATTGTCCGACCCGACTTCCAGTGCGAACTGACGGATGGCCTCCAGGAAGGGCAGTCCTTCAATGTCCCCCGTGGTGCCGCCTATTTCCGTGATCACCACATCGCAGTCCTGATACTGGCTGACCTGGATGATGCGGGCTTTGATTTCGTCCGTGACATGGGGAATGACCTGCACGGTTTTTCCCAGATAATCCCCGCGTCGTTCTTTGCGCAGAACTTCCTCATAAACCTGGCCCGCGGTCAGGTTATTGCGGCGGGTGAGTTTCCCGTTGGTAAAACGTTCATAATGCCCGAGGTCCAGATCGGTTTCCGCCCCGTCCTCCAGAACATAGACTTCCCCATGCTGGAAAGGGCTCATGGTGCCGGGATCCACATTGAGATACGGGTCGAACTTTTGCAGAACAACGCGAAGGCCTCGGCGCTCCAGCAGCGTGCCCAGGCAGGCTGCCGTTAACCCTTTACCCAGAGAACTGACCACACCGCCCGTAACAAAAATATACTTCATTGCTTAAAATCCAGGAAATCAGTCGTTGATCCGGTTGCAAACTCTTTCCAGGTCCTCTGGGGAATCAACGCCGACCGTTTCCACGCTAGTGGGTATGACCTGAATCGCAACCCCATTTTGCAGGGCTCTTAATTGTTCCAGCTTTTCCACAACCTCCAAGCGACTGGGAAGCCAACGGACAAGCTGTTGTAGAGTCCCCGGACGGTAGGCGTAAATCCCCAAATGATGCCAATACTCGGCATCACCCCGCCCATCCCGGTCATAAGGAATTGGGCACCGGGAAAAGTAAAGGGCTCGTCCCGAAAGATCCAAAACGACTTTGACCACATTAGGATTGGCAATATCTTCAGACTTGGTGATCCGCCGGGCCAACGTTGCCATCCCTGCGGTGGACCCTTTCAGCGAATCAATAAAATCATCCAAAACCTGAGGTTCAATCAGTGGCTCGTCCCCTTGAACGTTCAGAATCCAGCCTTCCTGCTGGTTCTTTGTCACCACCGCAATTCTGTCCGTGCCCGAAGGCAGGGCAGGATCCGTCATGACCACTTCCGCCCCGAACGACAGGGCCGCCCGGTAGATGTCTTCATGATCCGTAGCTATGGTCACCCGTTGGATCCGTCTGGCTTTTTTGACCTGTTCCCAAGTGCGTTGGATCAACGGTTTTCCCTTCAGATCTGCCAGCATTTTTCGCGGAAAACGTGTGGAGGCAAAACGGGCAGGAATGACCGCCCAGACATTTTCATCACTCATGGATTGGCTCCAGGATATTTCGCCCTGACCCAGGTCGCGGCGGCAACCAGATCCTCCGCCACAAAATCAGCCAGAACTTTCGCCTCCTTCAGGTCATCTCCGCCGGAATGACCCAGAGTCAGAATAGAAAGACAACCCGCATTTTTTCCGCACTGCACATCGGAAAGACGATCCCCTATCATCACGCTACGGCCCAGATCCAGTCCGTGTTCCTCAGCCGCCCTCAATAACATGGCCGGTGCAGGCTTGCGGTCGTCGGCAGCGTAAGGATCTTCCGGAGCACCATAACAAAGATAATATCCGGTAAAACGAATGCCCCCCAGGCGCATTTCCATCGCTTCATTGACCAGCCGGACCTGCTCCTTGGTGATCAACCCGCGACCCACGCCGGATTGGTTGGAAACAACAAACAAAGGCCATCTTGTTTTTTCCAGCAAGCGCAATCCCTCCAAGGCTCCCGGCATCAATTCCACCCGGCCAGGATCCCCCAGATAAGGAATGTTGCGGATGATGGTGTCATCCCGGTCTAAAAAGAATGCCGGCTTCATTCGTTCGCCGCGCCGATAAAACTTTCAATCAACTCTTCCTGCTGAAGCGTGGCCGTGCCCAGTTTGCTCACGACAACCCCCGCCGCGTGGTTGGCCAGCTCTGCCGCTTCCATGCCATTCAATCCCACCGCCAACCCCGCTGTAAAAAAAGATATCGCCGTATCCCCGGCCCCGGACACATCAAACACTTCCTTGGCCCGGGTCGGCGTGTGGTAGGGTGCCAGAAATTTCTGATACAACTGCATGCCCTGATCCCCCATCGTCACCAACAAATAAGGCACCTTCCAACGTTCCAGTAGCGCAGCCCCCACCTCATCCATGTCGGTTGCTTCCGGATCTCCGCCGAGACCGGCATAAGCGATGGCCTCGGATCGGTTTGGTTTCACAGCCGTGGCCCCGCTGAAATCAATGGTATTGGAGGGGTTGGGGTCAACCGTCACCACTTTTTCCTGCTCGGCGGCAATCTTCACCAATTCGTCAAATATTTCCTGATGCAGAAATCCCTTCCCGTAATCCTCCACAATCACCGCCTGATAGTTTTTCAGCTCCTTGCGGAGGAAGGATTTGATCTGCTCCATCTCGCTCGGGCGGAATTTAAGCATTTCCTCATGATCCACCCGGACAACCTGCTGCTGCCGGGCAATGATGCGGGTCTTGATGATGGTGGAAAAGCGGCTTTCGATGAACAAACCCTTCGTGTCGATTTTGCTCTTCTTCAACAACTTGGCCAACTGCTCTCCCGCATTGTCCTTACCCAAAACGCCGCAAACCCCGACTTTAACCCCAAAATCCGCCAGATTCCTGGCCACGTTGGCTGCTCCTCCCGGGAAAGCCGTCTCATGGGTCACCTGGACGACCGGCACCGGTGCTTCCGGGGAGATGCGCGAAACCCTCCCATAAATGAACTGGTCCAGCATCAGATCTCCAAGCACCAGGATACGCAGGTCCTGAATGCGCTGAATCACTTTTTCCAAACGGTTTTTATTGAACGTTGGCATCCCCATAGAGTCACCTTCCACAGCCTAGACTTGCAACTTAAAACTTTAAACTTAAAACTGGAGTCCACGTGAGCTTCGATTACCACATTCATACACCCTTATGCCACCATGCCACAGGACACCCGCGTGAGTATGTCAAACAAGGACTGGCCTCGGGCCTCTCGGAAATCGGCTTCTCGGACCACAACCCCATGCCGACCCAGTTTGACAACTGGCGGATGGCTCCGGACGAACTGCCCGCCTACTTCCAGCTTATTGATGAAGCTCGGGAGGACTTCCCCGATTTCCCCATCCGTCTAGGTCTCGAATGCGATTTTATCCCGGGCCAGGAAGATCACCTTCGCTCCATCGCGGCCCGCACAGGCTGGGACTACCTGATCGGCGCCGTGCATTACATCCGTGAAGACTGGGATGTCGACAGCCCGTTCAAACGCAATCTCTGGAAGGAGCTCCCGGTAGATGAGGTATGGAAACGCTATTTTTCCCTCTACACCCGGGCTGCCAGTTCCGGACTTTTCGACTTCATGGCCCACCCGGATCTGGTCAAAAAATTTGGCGACTTTCCTGCGGGAGACCTCAAACCTTATTACACGGAATGTCTGGATGCGATTGCCGACTGTAAAATAGCCATAGAACTCAATACCGCCGGGCTCCGCAAGGACGTGAAGGAGATTTATCCCAGCCGGGAATTCCTGGCCATGGCCTTTGCACGGGATATCCCCATCCTGATCAACTCGGACGCCCACGCTCCGCAGGAAGTCGCTGCGGGTTTTGATCTGGCCATCCAACTGGCCCTGGATGTCGGCTACACGCACCTGACCCGGTTCGAAAAAAGGGTTCCGATCCCTGTTCCCCTGATCCAGCTATGATGGTTATTGGCCTGTTAGTTTTTGCCAACAAAAAAGATCCCCATGTCCCAGGTCAGGGCATCCGCTTGGGCTCTTCATAAGGCGGGAAGCGGAAGATGACTTCCCCTTCTTTACCCAGATTCAGGACATCGCGCGCGGTGCGCTCGATGAAATATGGGTCATCCTGAAGGGCATAGAGTTCGTCCTGCAAACGGAGGCTGACAGCCTGTTGCTCTTGGGTTTCCCGCAGCACAGCGATTCTGCGTGCCAGATGATCCTGATTTTTCTTGAAGACCGGCCAGTAGATGGCCCCCACCAGGGCAAGAAGCAGAACGACAACACAGGCGTAGGCCCAGGGCAGAAGTTTCTGCCACATGTCCCCCCGATCCACCCGTGCAGTGGTTTTAATGCTGCGCGGGTCGAATACTTTAGATCGTGCCGCCATAGACTGCGTGACTGCCCAGTTCCTCTTCGATACGGAGAAGACGATTGTATTTGGCCAGACGATCCGAGCGGGAGAAAGAGCCCGTCTTGATCTGGCCGGCATTCGTCGCCACCGCAATGTCAGAAATGGTGCTGTCTTCAGTCTCGCCACTGCGGTGGCTGATGATCGCAGTGTAGTTGGCCTTTTGGGCCATCTGTATCGCATCCAGGGTTTCGGTCAGGGAACCGATCTGGTTCACTTTTACCAGGATGGAGTTGGCGGTCTTGGTATCAATACCCTTCTTGAGGAAGGATACATTCGTAACAAAGAGATCATCGCCAACCAACTGGGTGTTGTGCCCCATGGCGTCGGTGAGTTTCTTCCATCCAGTCCAGTCTTCCTCGGCCGTGCCGTCTTCGATGGAGATGATGGGAAACTTTTTCTGGAGGTCTTTGTAGAAGCTGATGAGTTCATCAATGGAGAGCTTCTTGCCGGAGGATTTCTTGAAGACGTATTTGCCGGTTTTGTGGTCGTAGAATTCACTGCTTGCCACATCCAGGGCGATGAAGATGTCCTTGCCCAGTTTAAAGCCGGCCTTCTTCACGGCAGCGGCGATGACTTCGAGCACTTCCTCGGTGGAGGCGAGGTTGGGAGCGAAGCCGCCTTCATCCCCTACGGCGGTGACGAGGTGGCGATCATGCAGGATGCTCTTGAGGGCGTGGAAGGTTTCCGCACCATAGCGCAAAGCTTCACGGAAGGTCGGGGCACCCTTGGGCACGATCATGAATTCCTGAAAATCGATGGGGGCGTCGGAGTGGGCGCCGCCGTTGATGATGTTGCACATTGGAACAGGGAGAACCTTGGCGTTGGGTCCACCGAGATATTTGTAGAGGGGAAGCTTCAGAGCAGTGGCAGCGGCGCGGGCATTGGCCAGGGAAACGCCGAGGATGGCGTTGGCTCCAAGATTTTTCTTGGTGCTGCTGCCGTCCAGTTTGAGCATGATGCTGTCCACACTGAGCTGATCCACGGCATCGACGCCAAGAAGTTCGGGAGCGATTTTGTCGTGAACATTTTTAACGGCCTTAAGAACACCTTTGCCTAGGTAGCGGCTCTTGTCGCCATCACGGAGTTCGACCGCTTCGTTGACGCCGGTGCTGGCTCCGGAAGGAACCATGGCCAGACCGACGGAACCGTCGGCGAGATGAACTTCGGCTTCGAGAGTAGGGTTGCCGCGGGAATCGAGTACTTCGCGGGCTTTGATGGCGGTGATGATCGTGGAACTCATGTCTTCTTTTCTTGGTAGGTTGGGTTGAGGTTAAGGTTCTAAAAGAATTTGTACAGCTGAAAGATCAATAACAAGCCAATTCTTACGGACTACGTCCCTCAGAAGATTTAAACGCCTCCCTTCGGGATCAGCTTATAACTTATCGTTCAATTCAAGCCTATATAAAACAGGAGACCCCTGTCCGTTTTTTATCTAGGGCATTGCGATAAAACGTCATTCCAGAACAACGTTTTACGGAAACGGCCTGCAACTTCTACAATCCCGGGTCAGGGATTGTAGGCCGTGATCTCGTCGATGCGAACCGTGCGGACGGCCGCGTTTTCCAATGGAAGTTCCACCGTGTCCCCTACTTTCTTCTGCTGAAGGGCCTGGCCGACAGCGGTCAAATAGGCCACGATCTTCTTCTCTGGAACACTGTCCCAGGCACCGAGGACGGTGTAGGTAATCGACTCTTTGCTGCTGGTATCCGTCACTTTGACGATGGTTCCGATGTTGACCACAGAAGTATCGACAGCCTTGAAATCGGTTCCTTGGGCCCGGAGGAGCATGCTTTCTATCTCAGCACGTCGGCGCATAAGGACGGCCTGCATTTCCTTGGCCATCTTGAATTCGCTGTTTTCGCGCAAATCCCCATAGGAACGGGCCACGGCAATGTCCTTGGTGTTCTGGGGGATCTTGTTCTGGACGATATCCTGAAGTTCTTCTTTGCGCTTTTCGAGACTTTCCCAGGAAACAACAATTGATCCCTGATCCTTGTCTTTGTCCTTGGAAGATCCGCCAATGATCATTTCCTGCACGAAAGGGTACAGTTTGACCAAGGCAGCCAGAACAGAACGCTTGTCGAGTTCGTCAAAGATCGGGCTGAGCATGATGGCACGGGTCACGTCACGAACCTCGTCGTTACCGGCACTCTTCATCATTTCCGCGATCAAATCTTTGCGGGTGACAAACAGATCCTGGAGACGCCCGGAACGTTTGCTGCCTTCCAACTGATCCAGTTCAAGAACGGACAGGATTGCGTAAAGCAGCTGTACACCGTAGAGCTTGCGGATATCCGCATCCTTGGACTTACAGATCCAGATGAGGAATTCGAAATGCAGGTTGCGCTCGCGGATGAGGCGCTCGATGGCAGCGATGGCTTCGCCCTTGCGCCCGTCTTTTTCGAAGGATTCGATGATGACTTCAGCCACGCGGCCATTGGCCATGGGAAGGATCTGCATGGTGAAAGTGTGCCAGTTGACGCCGTAAGTGGCGGCCGCGCGCTGGACTGCCTTGCCCTGCTTGGATGCGGTCAGGTTGTTGATCAGGTTGACCAGTTGCTTCGGCTCACGGGGAAGAAGCTTGGTTGTTGCGTTTGCGGGGATCTTGCCTTCCAGCTTAGCAGCCTCGATCAGTTCGTCACGGACCACGGCCAGTTCAACGGCGAAAACAAGCTGGGAACTGGGCACTTTGGCCAGGGTTTCATCGATGTCGGCAACGAGTTTTTCCACCAAGGCGGGGTCACCAAGGTCTTTCGAATGTTTGAGAGTTTCTTCAAGGGCCGCCAGTTTGGCTTTGGGACCGATCACCTTACTGACGGATTCGAGTGCCTGGGCGCCGAGGTCGGGAGGGGCTTCGTGGAGGAGGATAGTTTCCGAGCGTTTGGCCGGAAGAGTAAAATGACCGTCTTTTTTCATGGCACGCTTGGCAGCGTCCCACCATTTTTTCCAGTCGGCCTTGGAAACGACGGAAGGAGAGAGAATGGCTTCGATACGATCGGGGGAAGCGGCGGGCTGCATGCTTTTCACTGCGGAGCGCATGGTGGCCAGGGGATCCGAGGCTGCTTCGGCTTTGACGGCAGCAATATCGGTCATTTTGCGGCTCTCAATATGATCGTCTGCCAGGATAACCAGGGAGGTGGCTCCATATGCAAAATCCATGGGGTGGGAAGGTTTGCCGGGAAAGTCAATCAGCAAGCGGCTGGAGACTGCGTCGCGTTGGACAATACGGCCTGTTCCCCAGCTGCGATGAAAGCAGCACTTTCCGGGGAGGAGTTCATCAAGTTTTTGCGCCAAGTGAAGAGGCAACCGATCACTGTCTACGAGCTGTTGTAAATCGCTATCCATCGTTTTCTATAGTTACAGATGAATAAACCACAATGCAACGGGAAAGCGATTTTTCTTTAAATCAGTTCCACTAATGATTTTTCCCCTTCCTGAATCCGGGGTATATTCGCCTTGAGATACCGGAGGACCTGACCAGCTCCGGCTCAGCGGGAAGTTGCGGCGGGTGCAGGGGAAAACTCCTTTTTCAAGGCGGCATTTTCCTTATCCATGGCTGTTTTCAAACGGGCCTGCACTTCCTCGCGAATCCCGGACTCCACTTTACTGCGCTGTTCCCAGTAACGCTTCACATACAGGGGTTTCTGCTCCTCGCTCAGGCTTACTCCAGATTCTTCCGCATTTTTTAAAGCCGTCCTGAAGATACGGTTGCGCCAACTATCCATTTCTTTTTTCATCTGCGCTTTTCGCTCTTCAGTCATCTCCGCCTGACCCGGCCAGTTTTTCATCTTTTCCTCAAGTTGATCGGGAGCTGTCGTGGCCAGAAGAAGCATTTTTTGGAAACGAGGATCGCCGGCAATGAGGAAAGGTTCCGGACGCATGCGGCCTTCCCGGCCTTCTTTGTCACGTCCATCTTTATCACGAAACTCGCGGAAGCCTTTTTTCTCTTTATCAGGATTGCTTTCCCTGAACCCCTCTCTCTCCGGAAGTGTCTTCTCTTTCATGGGTTGCGCCGGGCTGGAAATCATCAGCCAGGAGAAAACAAGCAAGCCCCCTGAAACTTTCAAGAATGTGGGTTTCATTACAGCTCCTGATTCCATTCGCTGGCCTGTTGAACATAGGAATCGAAGGCATCCAAAGCGGCAAAAAACTGTTCGTCCTGAACCTCGGAGGCAACGGTCACCCCAGTCTCTTCCGATCGGTTTTGCCCTGAAGGAAAACCGCTGATCCCAAGCAGCACCAGCACGGCAGTGACTCCGGCCAGCCCGGCGTAACGCAACACCTTCGCGTCAAAAAAGCTGAAGAAGGAGGAACCCTTCTCCCGCTCGCGGCGTAAACGGGACACGGTTCTGGCCTCAAACCAATCGGGGGCCTTGGGTGTTTCTGCCAGCTTAAGCAGGGAGTCCAAGGCATCTTCCTGTTTGTTCAGATTTTCTTTCATAGTGACATATATTTAACTCCAAACCGCCGTTCAAGTTGCGCTTAAATATTCCTTTAGTTGGGTGCGAAGCGTTTCCCGTGCCCGGAAAAGCAGGGATTTAACCGAAGAAACACTGAGACCCATGATGTGGGCAATTTGCTCATAGTCCAACTGCTCCTGCTGTCTGAGGGTCAATGCCGCTCTCTGCGCTGCAGGCAGTTGTTGAATCGCCGATTCCACCTTGGCTGCCAGCTCCGACTGCAAAAGATTGGCGGAGGGAGTAGCCATACCGGGATCGGTATGGTGCGATTCCCCTTCCCCGTCCGGACCTTGGAATTCCAACGGTTCGGATTGGGTGCGCTTGGATTTTTTGAGCTGGGTAAATACACAGTTCCGGCAAATGGTGAGAAGCCAGGTGGTGAACTGAGCATCCGGCCGATAGCGCGGCGCAGCCTTCCAGACTTTGATGAAAACCTGCTGGGATATGTCCTCAGTCTCGGACGTGTAAGGCCCGAGCATACGGTAAATGGTTCCGTAAACGAGATCCTTATGGCGACTTAGCAGAAGGGTAAATGCAGCTTCATCCTCCCGTCCGATCAGCTCCATCAACTGCTCATCGCTGCCGTTTTCCATCGTCTGCACTCTAGCCCGTTTTTTTGCGAAACGTCAAATGCGGTCGCAGACCTGGCCGACTACGGCATCTCTAACTTCCATGAAGCTACTCTCCAATAATCACCCCATCAATCCAAAGTCCCACTTTCTGCGACAATCACGACGACGATCGTCAATGGGATTGTCGCATAGTTGCCATACCGGGTATGGCAGTGGGACTGACAAGAAGGCCTCAATGCCATATCCAGTATGGCATGAAGATGACCATGCATATCGATGAAGAACTTCTGGATCGGGTTATTAAGTCTTATGGCTTCGAGAGCAAAACCGATGCGGTGAAAGGGGCCTTACGGGAGATGGATCGTCGCTTCCGCTGGAAGGAATTTATTAAACAAGGCCTCAAGTTCGAACCCGGCGAATTAGCGGCGTCCCTTGATCCCGACTACGACGTGATGGAGATGAGATTGGCGGAAAAACCCATTCGTTATGGTAAAAAGCATCCTCGTTGACAGCAATATTTACATCCGGATGCTGCAGAACGGTCTGGATCCGGTCATTAACCTCGGCTCGTGGGCAAAGGAAAATGATCTCGTTACCTATGGAATTCTCCGCATGAAAGTTCTGCGCGGTAATAAAAACCAGGACGTCGGGCTTGGAGTGGAAAAAATGTTTGATTTGATGATCCACATTCCCACCCGCAACCTTCTATGGGAAAACGCCTCAAGTTGGCCTGGCAACTGGATCGCAAAGGTCTTGTCATCCCGGCCCAGGATATACTCATCGCCTGCTGCGCCCGCCAGGTCGGTGCCGCCGTCATGACCAGTAATCGCCACTTCCGCTCCATCCCAGAGTTGGAAGTGATTGATGATCCGCTCTAAAGCTCAACCGTGACCTCGCAGTAAATGGCCCGCGAACCACGAGAAAAGACGCTGAAATGCGGGGCCTCGAGTTAAAAAATTCATTGGCAGTCTAAATCACATTTGAGTGAGCCTGCCCACAAGCACTCCTCAAAGGGATTCTCTCTTTGTTCCGCGTTATTTCGCGTGTTTCGCGTTAAGAACTATGAATGGTCCCGGTTTAGGCCTTTCACCCAAGTATTACATTAATTAGCTTTCCCTTATATAACTTTAAGCTTATATAAATTCCATGGAATTGATTCAAATTTACAAATGTCTCTGCGACGAGACCCGCCTCCGCATTCTGAATTTGTTGAGCCGCTCACCGCTCTGCGTCTGCCATCTCCAGTCCATCCTGGGGAAATCCCAGGTCGTGATGTCCCAGCATCTGGGTTACCTGCGCAAGAACGGGTTGGTCGAAACCCGCCGTCACCAAACCTGGATCATTTACAGCCTTCCGGCCAAACCCTCCGCCGAACTTCAATCCAACTTAAAATGCCTTCAGGACTGTCTCCACTCCATGCCTTCTTTCAAAAAAGATCTGTCCAAGCTGAAGAAGATCAAACTGCCCGACTGCGAACTTTCCTCTGCACGCCCCAAAACCACATCAACCCGTAAGACTTGCTGTTAAGCCTATCCACAAACCCAAAATGTTATGACCACGACCAAACCTTATAAAATCCTGTTTCTTTGCACCGGCAACACCGCCCGCAGCATCCTTGGCGAATTCCTCATCAAGCGCATTGGCCAAGGCAAATTCGAATCCTACAGCGCCGGGGCCGATCCCAAAGGCCGGATCAATCCCTACGCGCT
This sequence comes from Methylacidiphilales bacterium, assembly GCA_038250235.1. GTDB lineage: Bacteria > Verrucomicrobiota > Verrucomicrobiia > Methylacidiphilales > JAAUTS01 > JAAUTS01. Next base: position 32,860 of record JBBSCO010000005.1, read on the forward strand.
ACGCGTCCTGAAAGAAGTCTATAAAATTGACGCCAGCGAGGCCCGCAGCAAGTCATGGGATGAATTCACCGCGAAGGGAATCGAATTCGATTTTGTCATCACCGTCTGCGACAACGCCAAAGAAAGCTGCCCGGTCTGGCCCGGCCAACCCATCATCGCGCACTGGGGTTCCCCGGATCCGGCTGATTTCGAGGGAAGCGAAGAAGAAACCTTTGTCCTCTTCCGTAACGTCGCCATGCAGATCCAACGAAGGCTCGATCTTTTCACCTCCCTTCCCTTGGAAAAACTGGATCGACTGCGCCTGTCTGAGCTGACCAAGGACATCGGTAACAAAGAAAACATGAGCCGAGAAACCACTCTTAATTGAAGAAAATCCTAACAAATCATTACAATGTGCATTGCCGTCAATGGCTTCGGAAGCATCGGTCGGCTCACTCTTCGGGCCGACTGGTCTTTCCCGGAATTGGAATTGGGTCTCTGAACTTCATCCGTGTTCGTGCCCGCCACGGTTTTTTTCCTCTTCTTGCCGAAAAGTACTTTTCTAAACCATGAGCCAACCCCTGTCTAAAAAACTATCCTTCCTCGACCGTTATCTGACCCTGTGGATTTTTGCCGCCATGGGGCTGGGCCTTTTTTTTGGTCATTTTTTCATCCCTGATCCGGAGACCTTCTTTGCCCCGGTCACCTACGGAACAACCAATCTGCTCATCGCCGTCGGACTCATCCTCATGATGTATCCGCCTCTGGCCAAGGTGAAATACGAACAGATGCCCCGTGTCTTTACCAATACCAAAATCCTGGGTCTTTCCCTCCTGCAAAATTGGATCATCGGCCCGGTTTTGATGTTCACCCTGGCCCTCCTCTTCCTGCATAATCATCCGGACTATATGGTGGGACTGATCCTGGTAGGTATCGCCCGCTGCATCGCCATGGTGTTGGTCTGGAACGAACTGGCCAAAGGCAACTCCGAATACTGCGCCGGCTTGGTCGCCATCAACAGCGTGGCCCAGATTCTCTTCTACAGCGTCTATGCCTGGCTTTTCCTCACCGTCCTACCTCCCCTTTTCGGACTCCAGGCCACGGCTCTCGAAATCGGGATCGTTGAAATTTTCAAGAGCGTATTGCTCTACCTTGGCGGTCCCTTTGTCGCAGGCATCCTTAGCCGCGTGATCCTGATCCGGCTCAAAGGCCAGGACTGGTTCGATCATGTCTTTATTCCCCGCATTTCACCCATCACCCTGATCGCCCTGCTTTTCACCATTGCCGTCATGTTCACCTTCAAGGGCGATACCATGCTGAAACTTCCCGGAGACGTTTTTCTTATTGCCGTGCCTCTCACCATCTATTTTATCCTGATGTTTTTCATCAGCTTTTTTATGGGCAAAAAAATGGGGGCCGATTATAGCCGCGCCACCACGCTGGCCTTCACCGCAGCGGGAAACAATTTCGAACTCGCCATCGCGGTTGCCATCGCCGTTTTTGGCATCAGCTCCAGCGTGGCCTTTGCCACCGTCGTAGGCCCGCTGCTGGAAGTTCCGATCCTGATCGGTCTGGTTCACGTGGCCCTGTGGTTCCGGCGTAAGTATTACCCGCGCGAAGTTATCGAAGAGGCGGATCGCCTGGGCGAAGCTGCGCTGAGCGACAAGGATCGGGCCTTCATTCATAGTGATGCCTGCCGTGTTGTCCGGCAAACCATGAAAGCAAACCAGCTATGAAACTGTCCGAACTTATTGCCATTCTTTCTTCAGCACCCAGGCAAAAAATCGAATTTGTCCTACCCGACGATCGAACCATCCCCAGCCATTATCATCTAACCGAGGTTGCCCGCATCCAAAAGGATTTTATCGATTGTGGAGGAGAGTTGCGTCGGATTGAATTCTGCTCCCTTCAGCTCTGGGCGACCTTTGATATCGAACATCGTTTGACCACAAACAAATTTCTCTCGATTCTAAATAAAAGCGGCAAAGTGCTTCCTTCTCAAGACATTGAGGCCGAAGTGGAGTATGAAGACAAGGTCATTTCCCAATACCCAATTGAATCGGCTCAAATTGTGAACGGGAAAGTGGTGATTCAACTGACCGTCAAACACACGGACTGTCTGGCCAAAGATGCCTGCGGGGTAAATCCAGCCGCGACGCCATCCAGTTGCAGTCCGGGTAGTGGGTGTTGTTAAGTTATTTTGACCCGCCTGTTAGGTTTTTTCGTAATAGGGTGACACAAACACGGGAGAAGACCTTCCGGCAAGTCTCCTGAGGCGACTCCATGAGATACCGGAAGTAGGGGCGAAACTCCACTGTGCGAGCATCAAAAGAGCTCACTATGTTTTAGTCGCGATATTGTTTGCCGTCATCCTGAACGGAGTGAAGGACTCACAGGCCAAACCTTTAAGTAAAGTTGAATCCATCAAGTGCGAGAACCGTTGAGACAAGGCCTGTAGGTTCTTCGTTGCACTCAGGATGACACTACCAGGTATCTCGTATTTAAAACGCGACGTGCGCTGGTGTCACTTCCGACATGCCCTGTCGGGATAGGATTATAGCCACAATTGATGCCTTAGGAATGAAGCTGTTTGCCTTCGGATTGCCTGGGAACTTACCGAATCTCGGAACCCTGGGAAAAAAAAGAACCAAGGCTCGGAGGCCCCGGCTCCAACAAAACTTAGCCTCGTTTCTTTCGGAAAAGCAGCCAGGCCCCGAAGCAACCAAAGGCAAAGGCCGAAAATCCCGCCATGGCTACCACCATCAATTGAATGTCCAAACCACCCAGGATCATTCCAGCTATTCCCACCCAGACCAGCAATACACCGGGCCCCCAGCAGACCAAAAAAAACGTGAGCAGGCAGAAACTTTTCTCCACCAAGCTCAGCTTGGAGGAGTCCGCCTCCATGCGGTTCAGTTGGGAGGATGCGGAGCCGGCGTAGGTTGACCGTGTTAAAGCGGTATCTGCCTGGTTATCAAAGTTTGGATTGGAATCCTTGTTCATGGCGGATGTCCTGGGCGGTGTAGAGGAAGTGAACATCTTCGGCAATACTCTTGCAGTAATCCCCGGAACGTTCCAGGGCACGGGCAATAAATAGCATGTGGATGTAAGAAGGGATATTGGGCGTATCAATGGCCATTACCCGATGCAGTTCGCTTTCGGCCTCACGGTTCATCCTGTCCACTTCCTTGTCCCGTAAGATGATCCCACGGGCTTTTTCCGGATCGGCATTGACGAAGGCTTCAATCGCATCCCGCATCATAGACAGAACAAGAGATCCCATTATGGAGAAATCCGTCACCTGATCGGATTGGGGCCGCTTGTTCAACAATCTGGACCGCCGGGCGATGGTAACAGCCTGATCGGCTATTCCTTCCAGACATTCGCTGATTTTGGACGTGCTGAAAGCGATGCGACACTCCGTGGCGATAGGCCCATGAGTGGAAACGTAGGCAATAACAGCCTCGTCGATTTCAATCTCCAGTCTGTCAATGATGGCGTCCTCGGCCTCAACCAGGCTGGCCTTGGCATCGTCCCGATCGGACAGGGAACTGATGGCCAGGTTAAAGTTGCGATCCGTCAGGCTGGCCATCATCAACAAGTTTTCTTTGATGTCTAGTAGGCGGCCTTTAAATAAACTTTTTAGTGCTTCGATGCGTTCCTGATCCACTGTTTTACCTTTGCCAAGAGTATTCCCATAAGAACTTTTCTTGCCAACACTTAACTTGGTGGTTAAGGCAAAGATGAAAATTCAAAAAAAATCCCGCGAAACACGCTAAAATTCGCTGAAGTAAGAAGAATGTCCATCCCGTAAAATCGTATCTTTTTGTAGAACTGCCTCTTCTGTGATTTTTCCCTCAAGATTTAACGTCCTTTCAGGTGTTTTACGGGCATTCAACTGAAAGCCCTAATTTCCCCTCCCCAAGAAAAAGCCCCGCAAATGGATGCGGGGCTTTTGAGGAGAACTATTTAAACAAAAAGATCAACCAAAACGTCCGGTGATGTAATCTTCCGTCTGCTGTTTGGATGGATTGGTGAAGATCTTCTCTGTGCGATCGAACTCGATCAGTTTACCCAGATAGTAGAAGGCGGTGAAATCGGAACAACGACCAGCCTGCTGCATGTTGTGGGTCACAATGACGATGGTATATTTCTTCTTCAGTTCATCAATCAGCTCCTCCACTTTCATGGTGGCAATCGGGTCCAGGGCCGAGCAGGGCTCGTCCATAAGAATAATCTCAGGTTCAACCGCAATCGCACGGGCGATACAGAGACGCTGCATCTGTCCGCCGGAAAGGCTGGTGGCGTAATCGTTCAGACGATCTTTGGCCTCATCCCAGAGAGCGGCACCGCGCAGACTTTTTTCCACGACTTCATCGAGGACTTTTTTGTCGTTGATGCCCTGAATGCGCAGGCCATAAACGATGTTTTCGTAGATGGATTTAGGGAAGGGGTTGGATTTTTGGAAAACCATGCCGACGCGTTTGCGGAGTTCGATCACGTCCACTTCTTTGGAGTAGATGTCCACGCCATGGATCTTGATCTTGCCCTTTTTCAAGCTGGTGCCGTCAATCAGATCGTTCATGCGGTTGAAGCAACGCAGGAGCGTGGACTTTCCGCAACCGGATGGTCCGATGAAGGCGGTAACGAGACCCTTGGGGATCTTCAGGTTGATGTCGTGAAGGGCTTTGCTGGTTCCGTAATAAAAATCAACATCTTCGACCTCGATAGCTGTTGGTGCATTAGCCAAAGCTGCTGAATCAGCAGCTTCGGATGCGGGACGGTCAAAAACCATCGGTTTCTTCTCTTGGGATTTTTCTTTTGACTCACTCATGATGGTTTCCATGGATTTACTCCTGATGTTGGCTTATTTAAGGGAAAATTTGAAGGATTATTGTTGGTTGATTGGTCTTTAGATTACCATTTATACATTTTACGAACTTTGGCCCGGGCCAGTATGGAAGCCAAAGCTATGCTAAGAATGATAACCATAAAAACAAAGGCCGTGCCGTATTGCACTTTTTCGGTGTACTCATTCTGGGGCACACGGGCCGATACGACGAAGATGTGGTATGGCAAGGCCATTACGCCATTGAAGAAAAATTCCCCTGCATGTTTCACCTGCCAGGGAAGTTCATCCCGCACGACGAAGGCGGCGGTAAACATGATCGCAGCGGTCTCGCCTGCGATACGGGCGATGCCCATAATGGAAGAAGTCAAAATACCAGGCAGGGCATAAGGCAGGACATTTTTCCAAATAGTTTGCCATTTGCTGGCTCCCAGGGCCAATGAGCCTTCCCGGAAACCTTGAGGCACCGCTCTTAAAGATTCTTCGGAGCCTGTAATGACAATGGGCAAGACCATAAAGGCCAAAGTAAACCAACCTGCCATCAGCGAGACGTTCCATCCAAAGAGGAGAACAAACATGGCGTAGCCCCACATCCCGAAAACAATCGAAGGCACCCCGGCCAGATTCATGATGGACAAGCGGATGAAGTTGATCACGGGTCCAGAACGGCTGTATTCGCTCAAATAAGTGGCACAAAGGACACCCAAGGTCAGGGCAATGATCATGGAACCCACCACTAAGAGGACTGTTCCTACAATAGCCGGGTAAATTCCGCCTGCGGCATAAACCTGAGTCTTGTGTTCCAGAGGCGGCACCGCAGCGTTGTCGTCAATCAGGGAACGAAAAATAGTATTCCCCACCTCAAGTTGTGTGTCTGCCGGGAAACTGAAGACCTGCATGATTGCTTTGTCATTCATCACTGCCCAGCCATTGGAGGCTGGATCCGCATCGAACGTTTGTTTGTCTTGGGGATGCACTTTTTTAGTCACCCCTTCAGGGGACTTGAACACAACCATTTCGATCGTCCCCTTTTCCTGGAATTTTGCCCCGGGATTCTCATATTTGAAACGCTTATACTCATAGACTTCCAACTTCAAATCCTGATTTCCCGGCATCTTGAAAATGTCCAATGTCTCAGGCCACTCCGTCAGGAAAGGAATGTTCAAAAAGGGAGGGGTCAGTTTAAAGACCACAGGTATTCCTTTGTAGGCAATGGTAAGGAAAATAAAGCCTGCCGCGGCAATGATCAGGTAAGTTGCCAGGCGGAAGACCCAGAAACTGGCCGTTTCTGCGCGCTTGGCCGGAGTGTTTACTTTATGAAAAGGATTTTTGCTCGTATTTTGCATATATATAGCCTGTTTAGCCCACGGAAATCTTGTATTTGCGAACGAATATCTGCGCTACGTAATTGATGAGCAGTGAGATGAGAAAGAGCATGATGGCCAGCACAAACAAAGCCCGATACTGGAGGGAATCTTTGACAACTTCCGGAATTTCCTGGGCAACCAAGCCAGTCATTGTATGCACTGGTTGGAAGATAACATTAAGCCCTGCAGCAAAATTCGGGATTTCCAAACGGTTTCCTGCCACCAATAGCACCACCATAGTTTCCCCAATTACCCGGCCAAACCCCAATAGAATGGCCGAGATAATGCCCGAAAGGCTGGCTGGAACCATAATGCGGGCAATCGTCTGCAGTCGGTTGGCCCCGAGGGCGAAAGAAGCTTCTTTGTAGGACTTGGGAACATTGTTGAGAGCGTCTTCCGAGAAGGTGAAAATGGTCGGAACCGACATCAAGGCCAGCAAAAGTCCGGCCGTAATGATATTGAGCCTTTCCGATATTGGCCAGCCGGGAACCCAAGCCATATATTCCCACTGGGTAAAGAGCCGGATGCTTTCGCCCAAAACCGCAATTCCAAAGAACCCCAAAACTACAGAAGGAATCACCGCGATGAACTCAATGTAAGGCTTGATAAAGTTCTGTTCTTGAACTGTTGCCACTTGATTGATGTAAATGGCAGCCCCAACCCCAAGTGGAACCGCAACAATCAAGGCCACAATACTCACGGTCAACGAACCAACAAACAAGGGGATGAAACCATACCAATCCTGCCAGAAGCTTTGTGTCACCCATTTGCTTCCAAATATAAATTTGGTCAGGGACTCATAAAAAGGAACCGGGACATTCTGGTTCCAGGCCACCATCTTCTGGTGCACTTCCGGAAAACGGTCGGTAAATTTGGTGACAGTGCCCTTGAACTTTTCCAGTTCAGTCCCGTAGCCAGTTTCGGGCCCGGTGGAAACCGAGGCAAACAGGGCTTTCATTTGAACCGCCATAGTTTCTGTTACTTCTTTGTGCCGTGGAAGGTAGGCTGCCTTGAGATCACCCACCTCTTTAGCAAAGTCTATGGTTTCGACGGGATACTCATCCAGCCCTGCCAACAGTGCGTCAGCCCCTTCCTTGTCACCCGACGTTTCAAAGAGCTTGGCGGCATCTACCATCTTTTGACGCGAGGTCTTGTTTTCTTCAGAGATAGTATAACGTTCCTTGATCGCCGCAATGCTCTGCGTCATTTCATCCAAAAAGGTCTGACTCTCCAAGCCGGTCTGATCCAGATCCAGACGAAGTTGCTCCAGCGAAGCAAGCTTTACCGTGATTTGTTCTTCCGACAGGCCCTGATTTTTCAATGCAAGGGCTTTGTCCAATTTCAGCCCATTCAAATAACGGGACAGAGAGGCCTGTGCTGTCATTTGATCGCGAAAAATATCAACAAACTCCAGACCGGCCATACGGTAAAGCTTTAGGCTTTCATGGTGCTGGGGAAAAAAGCCAGAGCCTTCACGGAAGAGGGAAAGGGTGATCAGACCCAGTACGATGATGGCTGTCCAAGCGGAGCCCGAGAAAAAGTATTTGATGATCTCATCGGATCCTAGGCCCAAGAACTTGACCTTGTTTTTGGCGAGCAGTGATTCCGTCATCGGACGCTGGTCTAGTCGTTTAATTTCAAGTGTTTCAGGCATACGGGTAGAGTTTAAAGTTTAAAGTTCAGGGTTTTAAGTCCGAGGAGTTCAACCGCCAAGGTCATGCGGAATCGCGCGATGCCATTTGACCTTGATGGTTGGAAGTAAAACTTTAGCTTCCTTAACAAAGAACCCATTGAAGATCGTTCAATGGGCTCAAATGATTGTGATTTATCTCAGCCAAGTTTATTTGGCAGGGACAAAACCGACTTGGTCAACAATGATGTGACCGGAAGGTCCGAGCAGGAAGTCAATGAACTCCTTGGTCTTGCCGGAGGGAACACCGTTGGTGTAAAAGAAGTTCGGGCGGGCATAGGGATATTTCTTAGCCTGAACCGAAGCCTTCGTGGGCAGGGAACCATCAACAGGCAGGGTCTTGATTCCGGGAGCCTTAAGATAGGCCATACCGACATAACCAATGCCGTTTGGGTTCTTACCAACTTCAGCCGCGATCTGCTCATTACCGGCCATTTTCTGGGCGGCTTTGGCATAATCACGCTTGTTCATGGCCAGATCCTTGAAGTCCTGGTAGGTTCCGGAAGCCGTGTTACGGGTGTAAACCGAGATTTTGCCCGGCTTGCCTCCGACTTGGCTCCAATCGGTGACGTCACCGGTGAAGATTTTGTTCACGTCCGCCTTGCTGATACCAGTCAGGGAGTTGCCAGTGTTGACAATGATGCCCATACCGTCAAAGGAGACAATGGTAGGAACCATTTTCACGCCTTTAGTGGCGGCAATGGCAACTTCCGAGCCCCTGGCGCGGCGGGAGGACATACCGATGTCGGCTGTTCCGTCCGTGATGGCTGCGATACCGGTGGTGGAACCCTCGGCAGCGATTTCAAAGGTCGTGCCAGGATTTTTGGCTTTAAAGGCTTCGGCGAGCTGAGGAACCATTTTGGCACCCAGCGTGTCCGAACCCTTGATAACGAGCTTCTCGGCCTGGGCGGAGCCGAAGGTCAAAGCGACCGCAAAGAGACATAGAATTGTTTTTTTCATAAGTATAATTGTATTTGGTTTTTCGCTCGCGCCCGCCCCGCAGAAGCGGAGCAGGCGTTCACGAAATTGTGTTAGAATCTCCAGGACAGATCAATCTGAAGAACATCAGCCGAACTTGTCACATTACCCCCCGCAGGCAGCGCTGCCTGTGTTTTGTCAATATTCATGGCATGGAAGTAAGTTGCACGTGCCTGGATGTTGTCAGTGAAGGCATAACCGAAGCTGGCAACAGGGCCGTGGGCATTACCACGTCCGCCATTGAAGTCTGAGTCCTGCAGATTGCGGGTATAGGAATTGGATTCAACAAAGCGGTATTCCGCCGTGACGTCCCAGGTTCCTTTGTTTCTCGCGCTGCCGTAAGTAACACCAGCATTAAACAACTGATCCTTGGCGGTAGATGTTCTTTCTGCAGCCAGAAGATTGTTGCGATCCTCACCGGCCAAGTTGATGCCATAGGTTCCGTAGATTTTCAACGGACGGCCAAAGGCATTGAAATAGACTTCAGCGGGGAGAAGGAAGAAATAAGAGTCGGTCAGATCCTGACGCAAAGCTCCGGGTCCGTCCTGTACACCAGCATCATCATTCTGGAAGCCTAGGAACAAGGGTGCGATCTTAAATCCTGTCTTGGAGGCCCACTGATAATCCACTTCGGTCTGCGCACCAAAACCCCAGGCGTCGGCAGGATCTTTTCCACCTACAGGTGTTGCATTGTTGACGTTGGAAGTAACAAACTGCAAACCACGAAGGCTAACACTTAGGCCATCCGTTGCCACATTTTTCCAGGAGAGATCCTGGGAAAAACCTTCTGGATTCATGTCCGAGTCCCAGACAAAACCATTGACGCCATTAACGTAGAAAGGTTGAACCTGTTTACCGGCCGTGAATTTGAGGTTGTCGATGAAACCCAAAACGTCGGTATTGGCGTAGGTCAAGTAAACGAGACCAATACGCAATTCATCTCCGGTCTTGTCGCCAAAGCCGCCCAAGTTGGTGTTGGTGCTGGTCGAGTCAGCCTGTGTTTCCGCACGGATACCTGCAGACCAGTTCTGCGCGAAGATATAATCCGCACCGACACGCAGGCGATAACGGTAGCGATGATCTTCAGCTTCGTTGGGCTGAGCCGTGTTTTGTGAGCGGGTGCTGTTGTATTCATAACGGAAACGAGCGTCGCCGTAAATTCTGACACCTCTGACCGCGCTGGAGCCCCAGGTGATCATGCCGCCGGGAGTGGCAGCCAGATCAGCGGTCATATCCGCACGGATTTCTTCACCTTCCTGAGAGCTCAGGACACCTTTTTTTACAAGGGCGTCGATCAAAGGACCGCCGTCTCCTTGAGCCATCACGGAACCCGTGCTGATAACAGCACAAGCAACCGCCAAGCTCCATTTCATCATTTTATTCATTTTATTTCTCCTCAATGAGTTTGTTTGTTCTTCGTCGTCCTGCAAAATTCCCACCATCATGGAAATCCTGCCTTTTGGATTTAATGAATGTGAAATCCTAATGTGTCGATTTGATGGCGAGGAGGTCACTTTGTAGCGTCATTCTACTTATTTTTAAGATCAGAAAATGATTGTAAGCAATTGACTGTTAATGAGTTAAAATGAGTACGCGCGAATGACGCAAAATCGTTACTCACCCAATTGCAGAATTCCCGTTTTCCCTGACCCTTGTTTTGCCCCGTAGCTTTTAAACTCGCACGATTCGATCAAAAAGTTGCATGATGGCAACGCTTTGAAAAATTGGACGATCCCGCTCTTCTTCGGACTGGTCATGTTTTTTTTTCAGCTGCTGATTTATCTGAGCGGTCTCCAGCTCAGCCCTGGGGGGTTGGCGGATACCGATTGCTATATGCGCCTGATCCGGGCCCAGGAGTTGGGGTCAACCCATGCCTGGTTCGACCAAACAATCGCACGAAGCAATTCCCCGTTCGGCGAAAGCTCCCACTGGGGACGCCTGCTTGATCTCCTTATTCTCGCACTTGCCCTGCCTTTCTCCCTCTTTTTATCAGAACGCCAGTCCTTGCTTTACTCGGGAATACTGATTTCCCCGCTGCTCCTGGTGCTGTCTGGTTTCGCCGTCGCCTGGTCTGCCCGTCCTCTCTTGCAGAACAATTCCCGTATCCAGCTTCCCCATCTTCTGCTTCTTTTTTACAGCCAGGCCTCCGTGGTGCTTTTTTTCCAGGCCGGGCGACCTGACCACCACAGTCTGCTCCTTTTATTGTTTATCATCACCCTGGGCTTCCTCTTCCGTCTATTGGCCGAGGGCGGATTGAACGGGTTCACTGCCATAACCTGTGCTTTGGTTCAAGCTCTGGCTTTTTCCGTCAGCCTGGAGTCTGTCACCGTGATTCTTCTAACCCTCACATTGCTGGCTCTGGCTTGGATCCAGGGTTCACTCCGGCCTATGACCGGCCTGCTTTTCAGCGGGGCTTTGACACTTGGCAGTCTGGTATTTTTTCTGCTGGAACAGGGCTGGAGCCGGGTAGGAACGGTTGAGCTGGACCGCATGTCCCTGCCCCACCTGTTAGCCCTGGCTCTCGCTACAGGTTATTGGTTGCTGGCGGAGGCAGTGGAACGCTTTCAGGCCTCTGACATCCCACCCAAACGAGCCGTTCTCCGCATGGCCATAAAATCCGTTTTTACCTGCCTGTATGGCATTCTAAGCGGATTTCTTCTTTTCCGGCTTTTCCCGGAACTTCTCCGGGGCCCTTATGGGCAAATGGAGCCACGTCTGAACAGTCTCTGGCTGAAACAGGTCTTGGAAGTGCAACCTCTCTGGCAGACGGAGCCCGGCGGATGGGCAAGTGTCTTCATCTGGTTCATTCCCGGATTCCTTGTCCTTGCTGCCCTCCTCTATGTTGCGTGGAGAAAAAAACTTCGCCCCCTTTATCTTGATCGTTACGTGACCGGGCCCTGGCTGGCAGTTGCCTTGGCTTCGCTCTTCTTCACCTTCCTCACCTTCTACCAGATCCGATGGGTGTCCTACGCCCAGACAGCCTTGATCTTCGCCCTGGCGGCTGTCTTGGGGGAGTTATTGGAAGCCTTGGAAAAAAAACTTTCGCCCGTTGCGTTCCGCCGCTCACGCCTGGCCATTCTGTTTTTCTTCTGCGCAGGATACGTTCCCATCACAGCCATCAGCCTGGGCCCGAAAATCCTTTCCTCAAAAAAGGTGGAAAATACGGCCATCTCTATCGAAAAAAGCGGCACCCTGCGCTCCGTAACCGGATGGATGAATCAAAACCCTGAATTTTCCAAGAGGGAACGAATCCTGGCGCATCTCGACAGTGGGCCTGAACTGCTTTACAGAACCCCCCATGAGGTCATCGCCACCCCCTACCATAGAAACGGCAGCGGCATTCTTTTTCTGTATGACCTCATGAACGAAAGTTCAGACGAGAAGGTTTTGCTGAAACTGCGGGAACGCGGAATCACCCTGATTCTGCTCAAACCGGAATCCTCCGAAAAAGCGTTCCTGAACCAGTCGGGCTTGGTTGGAACCTTCTACCAAAGGCTGGTTGAAGGCCGCTGCCCGGCCTTCCTCAAACCCCTCGACATTCCAGCCCCTGATGGCAACGGCTTCCGTCTCTACCGTGTATTGCGCGAGTAATCACCGACCGTATTAACCTATCCGGCTTTTTCTTCCGAAGCCACTTCCGGCATTTCACCTACTGGCAGGGAGACGGTGAAAATCCGGCTGTTCTGGCGGTTCAATTCCCCACGTAGAAGATCCAAGTCGGCCAATTTGAACTCCACTTCTGGAACAATGAAGGTCTCCTGGGTTCCCATATGTTCATAGAGCACGTACTTCTGCCCATCGCGGGCGTAACGTTCGCGGGCTTTGAGGATACGCTTCCGTTCCAGCAGCAGGGCCAGAAGAAAACAGACCTTGGCATCCGCCTGGTTGGGCGCCGCCAGCAGCCGTCTCAGTTCGGATTCCGCATCTTCTTTCCCGACAGCTTCCTGGGCGGCAGGTGGCGAAGCCTTGAATTGGGATTTCCAGAAAGACAGTTCCTCGGGCGAATGCTGGAACTCCGGCCAGGCTTCCCCGGACAAATCCAGCCGGACAATCCCCTCCACCGTATCATTCAGTACCGTGTAAAAAAGTTCCTCGTCCCGGAACGGGTGTCCGGTCTGCTGGCAGACTTCTGAGCGTGACTTAATGTTCCATTCCATGGGGCTAACCTAAAACCGCTCTTTCCCACGTCAACTGCGGTTTTATCCACACAACGGAACCAAGGGGACTGAAATAGCTTTCCACTTAAATCATAAAACTTAAAACTTGTAGGATGTCCTGGTTCCGGAGAATCACCCTTGTCCTGAGTATGTCCAGTCTTCTGGTGTTCGGCCTGGCTCTGGGCATGAATTGGATCCAGGGACCAGGACTCGAAAATCTGGCTGGCGAAGTGAAATCCTCCGATCTGTTCCAGCATTACGGTGCCGGTGTTTTTGTTGAAAACGGGCAAGCTGTAGATTTGTATCAGGGAGGAAAACTCGGAATCTGGATCCGCCACCAGCACAAACCCGGCACGGACTTCAACAGTTCCAGCTTCAATTACGTCTACCCGCCATTCCTCGCCTGGACCGCTTCCCATCTCGTTTTCACGGGCTATCCGGCCTTTGCCCTGATTTGGCTGGGATTAAGCGTTTTGTTTTATCTGATCTGCATCAGCCAACTCGGGACTTTTTGGGGCCGGCGGGAAATGCTTTTCCCTTCTCTTCTATTGCTGGGGCTGCCATCCCTACATTACAGCCTCATCCTTGGGCAGAACTCATGCCTAAGCTTCTTGATCATCTGCTCATCCGCCCTGCTGCTCCATCGCCAAAGGACAATCGCAGCCGGACTGGTGCTCTCCTGCCTGTTTTACAAACCACAGTTTCTGCCCCTGCTCGCAGGCTTCATGTTTATCCAGGGACATTTCCGCTTTGTTTTGGCTGCTGCGGCTGGTTCCCTGTTCTGGCTGATAACCGGGCTTCTTGTCTGTGGACCCGCCAGCTATGGAGACTGGCTGCAGGTTCTGCAAAACCTAAGCAGCGGCGGACAACTTCAATTTGCCGAATTGAACCAGACCGTTAAAATGTTCGTGCTCAACCTTCTCGGCCAGTCGGCACACCCCGGAAAAATTACCGGGCCACTAACCACCTTCCTGGGCCTGGGTCTTCTTGGACTGGCAGCTTTCAGTGTCCGTCTGGCCCGGCCCGGGAAAAAATGGAGTGCCGCCCATTCGCTGCTTCTGGCCTCGGCCGTGATGACCGTCACTTCTCCCTACTTGATGCATTACGACCTGCTCCTGGCGGCCGGGTGGTGGTGTCTCTGCCTCTTGGAAAACGAGAATCAGGGGTGGCAAAACAAGGCCCTAGCCGCCACATTTTGGATGGTCAGTCTTTTTAGCATCAACACCGCCAATTGGCCCGCCCCGGCCACAGCACCGATCATGCTGCTCTATCTCTTTTTCACCATGCGGAATGCCTTGGTGCCTTCCGTCAGGGATTCAGACGGAAAATCTCGTAATTCAGTACCTGTGCCAACGTGACCCAGAGAAGATAGGGAAGCATCAGGATGGCGGACAGGGGTCTGACTGTCAGGAAGAGAAAAATCGTCACCACAACCCAAAACCAAAGAAAGCCAATCCAGAAAAAAGCCAGATCGGGACGCTGCCATCCAAAAAAAATCCAGGACCATGCTGCATTGACGGTCAGATGTAAGAGGAAAACCGCCATGGGAATGCGGACCGGGCGCCTGTTCCTTTCCTTCCAGACCAGCCAGGCCGCAACCGCCATCATGAGGTAAAGGAGCGTCCAAACAGGTCCGAAAATCGCCCCGGGCGGTGTCCAAGACGGCTTGCGCAGGGCCACATACCATGTATCCACGGAGGTGGCCGTGGCCAGACCCCCCAACACGCCCGTAAGCAGGCAGAGAAGAATGAGCGAAAACAATATAGGAAGTTCGCGGGGAAAACGTGGCATCCAGCGCACGCTAGATCCAAAATAAGCAGGTGGAAACGTATTGTTTCAATATGTCCTTACATGGCCATCCGCATAAACCGCATTTTGACGCCCCCGGTGGACGGGATCGACATCAATCATCAGACGGAAACGGGAGGGACTGACTTTTCTCACCCCGCGTCGTCCATAAAACATTGGAGCCAGAACGGATTCACCATCCAGCATTGGCCTCCATTCATAACTGCTGCCCATGGATTTAAAGCGGTTATTCCGTCCGATGTCCGCGCTGCATTTCAGGAAAGATTCCGTGATGCCATAATCCTTCAGGGCTTCAAGCAGCGTGACGGGTTCAGCACCTTCCGGAAGATTCTCGGCCGTGTAAACAGGGTTCTGCGGATCATTTTCAATATACGGATACTGCCCCTCATTATCATGCGAAGCCATTTCCGCCGCCAGTCCGAGTTGTCGGAGATTGGAACCGCAGGCCGCGCTGCGTGCTTTCTCCATGACTCGTTGATAGGCAGGGGCCGCCAACTGGACCAGCAAGGCCACGATCACCACCACACAAAGCAATTCAATCAGGGTAAATCCGGACAGCGCCGGGCGTCTGAACTGTTTTCTTTTCAATTGGACCCTTTGATTTGTTTTTTACGTTCGGCATAACTTTTGTAACGGTCACGTCGTTTCTCTGGACTGCTGCGACCATCTCTCCGTTCCGCCCTCTCTTCCATCCGCTCTTGAAATGCAGGATCTTCCATTATCACTTGCACCTTGGCACGCCTCTCTTCGGGACTAAGCTTCTCCATTTCCTGCCATTGGTTTTTTTGTTGAACCCAGTTTTTTTCGGCTTCAACACGCTCAGACTCAGGCAGGGATGCCATCCGCAGGGCAAGACGCTTTTCGACCACGTCCTGGTTTTGACGTTCCCATTGCCCGTTTCCCCCGGATTGAGGGCGTTCTCCCTGGCCGGGCCCGCCTCCGAAAGCCGGATTGCGCTCCCTTTGATGGAGATACAAAAAGGCATAATTCCGAGCTTTGGCCGAATCCGCCACCTGGGCTACGGCTTTGCCGAGAAGCTTTTTTTTCGGCAACTCTCCGATGGCCGGATTCCAGTCCAGAGGAATGGCATAACCGGCATCAGATCCTTCAGCCAATCCTCCCAGCACCCCCACCATATCTTTTTTTCCGGCCAAAGCCTCCTTGACCCATGTTAGTCGGGCTACATCGGGAAGATGCTCACCTATCACCCATTCGGCAGGCCCCTGCAGGGGACGATAAAATGTTTTGACCCCTTCCCTGCCTGATCCTGCCTCCAAAGCCCCCAAAACCTGTGACAAACCCGCTTTATCCGGAGCCAAAACATAGTAAGGCATCCAACGGGCATCCAATTCGGTGGCCAAAACCTCCATCGCCTCCGCCAAGGGAACCGATTGCACATCCATGGTCACCAAAGTATTCGGATCAATATTGCTGTGAACCGGGATCCCCCCTTTTTTCTTGAGCTGGTCCATGATGACAGACAGAGGCACCTGTTTCTCCCGAATAGTGATGCCTCCGTCGTAAAAGAACAGGCGATGGCCTGCAAAGGCAACCACAAGGAAAAGGGCTGCGCCTATCAATACTGTTTGGCGGGAAAAACTCAGGTTCATCCTTGTTAAACCTCAATGGAATCAAAAAGTTGCACAAATAATCCGGGAACAGGCGCTCTTGTCTTTCCTGCCCGCTTAAGCTATCTTTCACCAGTGAAGTCGGCCATTCTCCTCGCCCTTTTAATCCCGTTTTGCCATGCCCACGCCCAAATCCTTTCCTTTGACCCGGAACGCCTTGTCTCGCTCGAGTTGATCAACCAGGAAATCGTCTCGGGACGGATCATTGATGCAGATGCAGGACATCTGCATCTGGTGGGGGCCAGGGTCAACCGTCTCATCCCTTTCAACATCCTCACAGAACGCTCGCGGAAAGAACTTCAGTTGGTATCCGCACCGGGACAACCCGGTAAAAGCAGCTCCAGCGGAGAATTCCAGGGACTGAACAGCACCCGCACACTGCTCAAAGACAGCCAACAGACCCTGACTTCATCGCGGCGTGTTCCTGTTCCCGCGCACAATCCATACACGGTATCCTACCCGTTTTACCATCCCTCTTTTTTTTACAGGCCCAGCAGTATCATCAGATCCAGCGGATTCTCCGCCCATATTCAGATCAACTTCTGATCAGGCCTTTCGGTTGCAAAACATGACACGGCCGTTAATCAGTTTCGTCCTGCCCGCCTATAACGAGGTGGATCATCTGCCCGCCACCCTTGCAGCCTTACGCCAGGCCTTGGCCCCCTTCCCCGATTGCCCCTATGAAATCATCGTCTGCGACAACAATTCCACAGATGAAACCGCAGCCTTGGCCCGCTCTCTGGGAGCAATCGTGGTTTTTGAGCCTCACAACCAAATTGCCAAAGCCCGCAACACCGGAGCAAGCCAGGCCCAGGGGGAATGGATCTGTTTTGTCGATGCCGACACGCTCGTTCCTCCAGAGTTGGGTATCCGCCTGATCGAGGTTCTGCAGCAACCGGATACAGGTGCCGGAGGAACCCTGATCCGTTTCGATCTCGCTCAACAGCCTTTTTTCCCGGGCCTGGTCGTCAAAACATGGAATACCATCTCGGCCCTTTTCCGGCTGGCAGCCGGATCTTTCCTTTTCTGTCGGAGGGGAGCCTGGGAGGAAACAGGAGGTTTCAACGAGGAATACTATGCAGCGGAAGAGCTGTTTTTCTCCCGGGCCATTAAACAATGGTGCAGAAAGAAAAAATTAAAATTCCGCATCATTACTGATTGTTCCGTGCTGACTTCAGCCCGCAAGCTTCACTGGAACTCCCAGTTCAAACTTTTCTTCATTATGCTGAGCCTTTTGCGTCCCGGGGCTTTGAAAAGCAAGGAAGGTTGTTCGTTTTGGTATCAGCGCCCGGCCAGCAAATCCTGATCAGGCTGGCTGAACCCGCTGTTTGCGGTAAGTCCAAATGGCAAACGCCACAAACAAAACCTCCAACACGGCAAATCCACTGACATATTCCAGCCCACCCGCGCCGAATCCATAACTGTGCAGGCCCGCCCCAAGAATGAAATTGACTCCATACCAGGCCATAATAATTGCCTGGAAAGCCAGAATAGATCCTACAGCGAGGCCAAAGCCTCCCCACCAGCCCGCCAATCTTCCATGTAATATGGCCAGGTAACACAATAAAGCGATCAAGGCCCAGGTCTCTTTCGGATCCCAGTCCCAAAACCGGCCCCAAGAGTAATTGGCCCAGACCCCGCCGAGAATTGTCCCAGCACCCAATAACAAAACCCCGATCTGAATTGACCGGTAAAGATACTGAATAAGTGACGGGGAGACACTTTTGCCCATAATGACTTTACCCAGGACGATATGACCCACTCCAAGAGCCAGGGCCAAAGCTGCATAACTACTCGTGATACTGAGAACGTGTGTTGTCAGCCAAAAATTATGACGCA
This sequence comes from Methylacidiphilales bacterium, assembly GCA_038250235.1. GTDB lineage: Bacteria > Verrucomicrobiota > Verrucomicrobiia > Methylacidiphilales > JAAUTS01 > JAAUTS01. Next base: position 51,156 of record JBBSCO010000005.1, read on the forward strand.
AAACAGGAACCAGCGGGTGAATCGCACTGTTCAAAACAGCAGGCAGACTGTCAGCCAGAATAAGTGACAGCACTGCCACCGGGGTCGCGCCAAGCAGAAAGTAACGGCAACGATAGATCGCCTCAAAAATCAGGGCGAAGAACATGACCCCGAAACCCAGCCAGATCACGGTCTCATACATATTGGTGACTGGGGCACGTCCAGAGATAAGGGTGCGGGCCACGAAACCGGCAAATTGGATTGAGAATCCGATCAGGGCAAAGATCCAGGCTATTTTGTAACCAACCGCACGTCCCTTGATTGACGTTACAGCAAGCGCGATAACAGTAATCAGGTAAGCAATCCAGGCAAGGCGGAAGGGATGAGCCTGAACATAAAAATGCTCCAGCCGCAGCAGGGATTCTGTGGGATAAACTCCGGGCGAAAGTTTCCTCATCTCCACTTTCAAGGCAGCAGCGGCCTGATCAAAAGCCGGCTGATCCTCCTGATCGTAAGCTGCTGCCATTTGTTGAAAGGCGGCGAGCCCTGGGGTCAGTTTTTCCACTGGATAGTTTTGGGCTGCATCCGGAAATGTGCTCCAGGCACCATTGAGCGGATCACTGGGATGCGGAACCAGGGCCCAGACACGGCCTCCGGCCAATCTCTCAAAAACATCCATCTTGGCCCCGACACTGCGGGCGGCTTCTAGCATGGGGGAAAGTTTTTCAGGATTTTTTTTCCTCCGCTCAGCCAGAACCTCCTCCAGTAATTGCTGCAGACGTTCTATTTTGGCCAGTTGCGCGTAACTGAAATACTTTTCCGTACGCTGCAGACCCAGCTCTTTCTTAAGCTTCAAATGATCAACCCGGATCAACTTTTGTTCAATCCAGTTTTGAGGGTGAAAAGCGAGGTCTGTGACGACCTGCATGGCGGATAGGGAATCCTTACTTTCCTCATTCTTCCAGTGCGCCTTGCCGTAAAGCGTTTTCAGGCTTTCAACCGCAAAAACAATTACCGGCTTGCTGCGCCCGTTTTCCTGAATGGCCAGATCCTCAAGTGAAGAAAGGTCGAGAGTCTTGGCCTGAGCCAGACAAGGGATCATGGAGACTAAAAGGATAAAAAATATTCGATTCATAATTGTGGTCCGGCAGGTTCAGCGGTTGAGGGGCGTAAAGCATTGATTGCCACAGGTGCACGATCAACGCCTTTCCAATAAAAGCTGATGTAAATACCGAAACAAATCATCAGGGATCCCACCCACTTCAGCAGCCACCCGGGATCGTAAAGAACCTGGAGCGTTGTCTGATTCATGTTCTGGGGATCCCAGCCGGCCTGGGAAAACTTGTAGGTGGTGCCCACCCAGGCCCGCCACCAGTCGTTGGGATAACTCGCCGGATGATTCATCTCAATATGGGCAGGAATTTTTTCTCCGGTCTGCATGTTGTGAAAACGTACGCTACTGATAAAATTAGCCGGGGTCTCCGTGCCCGCATCCATCGGCACCTGAAAGTTTTCCAGGGAAATCAGAAAGGGAATCCGTTCGGTTTTAAGACCAAACCCAACCCGAACCAGCTTTTCTCCGATTTGAATAAGGCGTGAGGTTCCCGATGACAACCAGATCTCGGGACCTTTCTCGCCATTCATGTCCTCCAGGTGCAATCTTAGTCCCGGAACAGTTTGCTGGTCCGGCAAGAGCGTTCCTGTAGCCACCTCCGTCCGCGTGGCCATACGGGCTTTTTCAAAGGAACCCTCAAGTTGGGCCGACCAGTCGGCCCAACCCAGCGGCAGGGTTTCCCCCTTTGTAAGCTCACCCTCTTTCAGAAGTGAATTTCCCCGCATCACGCGATAGTAAACGGTTTCCTGATTTTTTCTTGCCACCTGCATGACAGGTATTTTTTTTTCCTGCTCCAGATGTCCGCTTAAAGTTATCAATACGGCCGGATTCTTCATATCTCCGGAAGCTTCCACCGGCTTACCGTCTACCATGGCCAGGTTGTTCCAGGCGGAAACCACTTTTATGACCGTGTTGTTATCGTCGCCTGGAAAAGATTTTCCCACAATCTCCGTCAGGGCAAAGATTCTTTCCTGACCGGTGGGGCTCAGGGCCCGGAGTTTTAAATCGTCCGTAGCTTCACCCTTTGTCAGAAAAAACTGGTATCCACTCACTTTTTCATTGGTGTTATGAACAACCGGCTCCCTTGGCATATTGACAAAAATCATCTGGGTTTCCCGGTATGTTTTGGGTACTTCTTTTTTTGTCTTATCCAGAGCAGGGAGCTTGTCCAGCAGATGAATTTCAGCCAACCCGAACATTTGATAGCTAGCCAGCTCCTGCGGGGCTCCCATCAAGGATACCGGCAAAGTTTGTCCCATCATGTTGCTGTGCAGGCGAAGACTGATGCCTTCAGCCGTGCCTGATTGCAGATCATCGACCACGTAACTGACCACGGTCAGGTTCTCATTGTAGTCACTGACGACCAGTTTGAGATCAGACTCCGGAACTGTAAGAATGCGGGTATTATCCGGGCCGGGTTGACGGACTTTGACTTCTAAAGGTGTAGTATAGACCTCTCCGCTTTGGGGGCCTTGAAACATCAAAATTGCTTCATTTCTCATCAGCAACCCTGTCGGCTCCTGCCCTTTTTCCAAGGTGACTGACGCATCCCAGCCAATCATGGTTCCCATCACCGCACCCCCCAGAAGAGTGATAATCCCGGCATGTGTGACAACAAAACCGACGTGTTTTTTCTGCCAAGGCCAACGGGTCAGGGCTGAACAAATCAGATTCATGCAGAGGAAAAACAACCAGAGCGTGAATAGCGGGTTTTTATAAATGTAGTATTGCGCAACCGCTGTATTGAATTTGGACTCATAAATCGTGGCCACCGCACAGGCCAGGGCAATGGTTAAAATCAGGATCACCGCCGACTTCAAGGAACCCAGGATGTGAATCCATTTCCAAAGCAACGAACTCTTTTGCCGCTCCCGCATCATCCGTGACCGCTCCACCGCATTCATGATTTCACCCCCGGCCTGATGGCAGCCAGATAGAGGCGGCAAAAAAAGACCATCCCGGCCAACATACCAATCGTCATGGCCAGGTAACTGGACGCAAAGTGGAGGAAAGGATTCGACCAGGTCACAGGATAAAGCAGTAATTCAGCCAGCCACATACCTAACATCATCCCCGAAAGACAAACCAAAGCATGCACCCAGCGGCTTGATTTCCAGGAAGCGGACAATCCAGAAGGAAACACGTTGGCACTCCAGGCCAGCGGCATCGACATCAGAAGCATCCCCCCCTGCATCCAGGAGGGCGACCATAACTTTCCCATCCCCATGTGGGATAAGAAACATCCACAAACACAACTACCATGCGCGATGACAGACCCAAATCCAACATCCCCCCACCAGCCCACCAACATTCCAACATTACCAAGGGCAAACATTGCCACCAATAACTTGCCCTGAGCCTCCGTCCGCCACAAACGCCAGAGGATGATAATAACGCCGGCCATTAGCCCAAAAAAAGCCCACACCAGCCCTGCCATCCATCCGTTGATCCCGGCCATGACAGTAATCAGGATCCCCTGTGCGACCACGGCCAAAGCCAAAACCGCTTCATTGATGCTGAGCCCAAAGCCTTCTGTTCTGACAGAAGGCACTAAGGTTTGTTTTTCGGAAATTTCCAGAGCTTCGGCCAGAGCCTTTTCTAGATGGGTTCCGAAACGCAGAGCCCGCCATGTTACCGTAAGGCTGGAAGCCAACATCAATAACGCTGCCGCCACAGGGTGCAAGACCCCCGCCACAGCCAGACTGATTCCCACCAAATTATAAAACCCGGCAAACAAGAGGTTCCGCCGGATGCCTCTGGTAACTTTGGCTGAAAGCGCCAGGGCAGAAGGAATCAGCATGAGGTCTCCACCATAAAGCCGTGCCTGGGCTGTGCTTTGGGTCAGATCCGCGCCGCTGGCCAGAGCAATGCCGGCGGTCGCAGCCATCATCGCAGGCGCGTCATTGACTCCATCTCCCACAAACAGAACCCGCGCTCCGTTCTCCTGCATTTCGCGGATCTTTGACGCCTTTTCTTCCGGCAACAACCCCGCCAATGCTCCCTCGAACCCGAGTGCTGTCAAGCGTTCGGAACGATCCCCGCTCATGATCTGCGTCCGTATCCCCAAACGCGCCAGTGTCCGCAGGGCATTCTGACTGGAATCTCTCAGAATTTCCCGCAACAAGGCGACAGCCACTGGCTTACCATCAAGGCAAACCCAGAGATCCATTGCGGATTCCGGCGACGATTTCAACCGCCCCATCAGACTCTTCTGCAGCACGGAACTTTGGACATCCAAAAGGGTTTTGTTTCCAAGGGCAATCAGCCTTGAGTTGGAGCCGTCATGAACCGTTGCTTCAATGCCGATCCCGGGCAACACTCTCAATCCGGTGACTTGCAAATCCGGTGAGATCTCGATATTTCCGAATGCATTCTGAAAAGCTTTGGCCACAGGGTGGGTGCTCTGATTTTGAATGGCCACGATCTGCCTCTGAATCATTTCACGATCTCCATCATGAAGAACCACCATTTCAACCAATTGCAGCTTCTCTTCACTAAGGGTTCCGGTTTTATCAAAGACCACGGTATCAATCCCGGACAGTCTCTCGATCAATTCACCCGTATGCACCACCAGTCCACGACGGGCGAAAGCGTTCAACGTGTTCCAGATTCCAATCGGTGTCGCCAAACCCATGGCACAGGGACAGGCCACCACCAGAACCGCGAGGCTGTTGAAGAGGCCTATTTCCCATTTTCCAAGCCATGACCAAACCACAAAAGTCAAAGCCGAGATGATCATAACCGATGGCATGAACCAACGGATAATCAGGTCTGCCTGCTTTTGAATACCGGACGTCGTCAGACGGGCCTCGGCCACCATTCCTAAAAGCCTGTCCAATTGCCTCTCCTTGCCGTTTTGCGAAACCTCCACCAACAAACGCTCATCGAGCACATGGCTCCCTGCCAAAATCCGGTCACCGACCTGCTTCACCACAGGGAAAGGTTCTCCCGTCAATGCCGTCTCCTGCACAAAGGCCCTTCCCTCCCTGACAACCCCGTCAACCGGAACTCCCTGTCCGGATAAAATCACGACCTGGTCCCCTTTGCGGACTTCCGCTACCGGAACCTGTTCCTGCTTTCCGCAGCAAGTCAGACGCAGACACAAATCAAACTCGTGACGCAAAGAATCCGATGCCCGCAGCGCTGCTTCGCGGCGGTTGACGGTGACAAGAGTTCCCAAAGTATAGATGGCCACCAATACGGCAACGACTTCATAATACACCGCACCCAGACCTGTGATGGAGGAATAGAGCGAAGCAAAAAAAGCCCCGAAAATGCCCAGCAAAAACATATGCTCGATACCAATGCGTTTTTGATGAAGGCTTGAAATTGCCTGACGAACCAATGGCAGCCCGGCCAAAAAAAAGACCAGAAGGGCACTGACGGCCAAGGCCCCGTGCAAAACCCATTTCTCGGTTCCTTCTGGAGGAGATTCGTTGACTGCGATCCCGAAAATCATGCTTTGCGAGGCAATCAGGGCGGCAAAACCGAGACGTAACCAACGCCTGGCCACGGCTGCGTCATGGGCCTGATCACCCTTCTGCAAACTTTCACTTTCAATTATTGAACAACATCCCGCCATGAATCCAAATACAGTAGATCAGCTTCTCGCCGGGACAAGGTGTTTTCAGTCATGAAAACCGACTATTAGCTGTCTGCTGAGTCTGATCAGATTCCTTATCAATCAGGAACCGGCGCCCACGATTCCCCGTTCTTTAATCTGTTGCCACAGAATCACCACGGAAGCCAACAAAAGAACGGCTGTAGCCTGGTGAGCTACACCCAGAACAACAGGAATTCGGCCAACGGAATAGAGAACCGTCAACACCCCCAGAAGAAACTGAATCAAAACAAGCAGCGGGAGGAGTTTCCTGGCCGCACCCAAAAGCCCATTCCAAGCGGCCTTACGGGTTAGCCACCAAAAAGCACAAAGAACAACAACCAACAAAGTTCCCAAACCACGATGAATCAGATGAACAGCGGCCGGATTTTCACAGAGGTGATGCCAGAGAGACTGAAAATGAAAGAGCCCGTCGGGGAGCCATTGACCATTCAGCTTCGGGAAGGTGGGGTAACTCAGGGCCAACTTTCCACCCGCCATGAACCCTCCCCAAGCAATCTGTATCAGCAACAAAACCAGCATCGCAGGCACTGCCCATGTCAGCCACTTTTTGCGACAATCAGAACGACGATCGTCACTTTCATTGTCGCGGGAGAAAGGCCAAGAGGAACAGGCCAGCCACAAAATGTAAGAGAAAAGTCCCAGGGCCAGCAAGAGATGGGCTGTCAAACGGTAGGGGCTGACCCAGGGTTTGTCCATCAAGCCACTCTTCACCATGAACCAACCAAGCAATCCCTGTGCTCCGCCCAGAACAAGCGCGATCGATAACTTGACGATCCAGGCTTTGGAAAGCTGCCTTTTCAGGGCAAAATAGAAAAAGGGAAGCGCGAAAAAAAAGCCAAGAAAGCGTCCCCACAGACGATGGGCGTATTCCCACCAAAAAATGACTTTGAAGCCGTGCATATCCATGTCCGGATTGGAAATTCGGAATTGCGGTGTAACCTGATACTTTCGGAAAGCCTCTTCCCACGCTTCCGTACTCAACGGTGGCAGGGTGCCCATGATGGGTTGCCACTCGGTGATGGAAAGACCGGATCCGGTGAGTCGGGTCGAACCTCCGATGATTACCATGAGCCAGATAGCGAAAGCCATCAGAAAGAGCCAGACAGCGACCGGGCGAGATTTGAAAGGCTGGAGGGTTTGGCTCATGGGCGAGCCGTCAGTTACTGGCCGTGGCTGCGGGAACAGGGTTGTTGGCGATACGTTCTTTGACCCATGCCTCGTAATCTTCAGGATTATCCACGTAAACCCAGCCCTTCATGCTGTAGTGGCCAAGACCGCAAAGCTGACCGCAGATAATTTCCCACTGACCCTGTTTGATCCCGGTGAAATACATCGGGTTCATGCCGCCGGGTATCGCATCGTGGGCGATACGAAGATGCGGTGAGGCGAAGTTGTGGATCACATCCTTGGAGCTTACCTGGAGTTTGACCGGGCGATTGATGGGAACATGCATGTCCGTGCGGGCCACAATGTCATCGTGGGAAACAGGGTCGTTCCAATCAATGCCCATCGGGTTGGCCCCTGTGACGAGGTAGGGATCACGACGTCCAAATTTATTGTCGGCACCGGCGTAGTGATAGTTCCATCCAAACTGCTCGGCCAAAACATGAATTTCCAGAGGATCTTTGGCGGCCTGGGAAGCGCCGACATACTTGGACCAGAGCGGGATGGCAAACCCAAGAAGCAGAACGGCTTCAACTACGACCACGGCTACTTCAGCATGGGTGGAGATGCGGGAACGGAATCCGGTGTATTGAGCTTTAGGGTTCCTGCGGCGGTTGAAGCGAAGAAGGATATAGGTAAAGAAACAGATCCAGCCGACAAAAAGGATGACCATGAACCAGTGACATACCTCTAAGAGGGCGTCCATGTGAAATCCATGGGCAGAAACGCTTTCAGGAAGTCCTAACAATGTATTGATCATATCAAAAGTGGTTAATGATTAAGAGCAGCCTCGTCCGTCGGGACGGGAAACTGGCGGGCCCGCCGCGCCAAAATGATGAAAATAGACGCTATTCCGGCCAGAACCAGGAGAAGCAAGCCAAGTAGAAAAAGAATAGCAAAACCCATGGCGTCCGTCACCTTGCTGTTGACCGAACCCCAGCAAACTGCACAGGCCTGAAGCGATGGCGCAGCCGAAAGCAAGACCAACGTGAAAAGAGAGAGTGCCGATGAACGGACTGATAAACACCTTTTCATCAGGCGAGAGGAATCTTTTTTAGTTTTTTATAAAACCAGACCCCGTAAACCAGCAAAGCCAGGGTCAGGACGGAGAAAATAACGCCGGAAGCGAGGTAAGATACCGACTGGCTCTTGCCATAGAATCCGAAAAACAGCCAGGCAACGAAGGCTGAGGTCAGAACCGTAAGAATTACGAAAATAATGTGGAAGATTTTTAGCGACATAAGATTTACCAGGTTGGAAGAGCATGCCCGAGTTCTTCCCACCAGGCAAAGATGGAAAGTCCCAACAGAGCGACAAAAAGGAAGGCGGCAAGTCCCAGGGTTATATAGACAAATTTTTTCTCTGAATTCAGGTGCATGAAGATGGCCGCGACCATGCCGGCTTTGAGTGCCGCGATGCTCAAACCCACAACCATGTGGCCGACCACCCCGAACGGAATCAGGGCCACCCCGACCGTCACCAAGGTCAGAACAAAGAGGGCTCCGCCCACCATCCAGTAAAGTTTGACATGTTTTTTAAGATGTTCGATATCGTCTGTCATAAGTTTTATCCCGGATGATAATCAGGTTTCAGAGGAGATATAGCACCGGAAAAAGGAATATCCAGACCAGATCGACAAAGTGCCAGAACAGTCCGACCACTTCCAGACGGTTGGCGAAGCGGGCCCGGTCGGTGAAATACATCTTGCTACCCGGCAACCAGAAATAGGCGATGACCAAGGCTCCACCAATCACGTGGAGGGCATGAAGACCGGTCAGGGTAAAGTAGATGGCAAAAAAAGTGTTGTAACGCGGAGTGAAGTTCGACATGAACTGAACCTGATCCTTGGCCACCTCCAAAGGTGTGTGATTATCATGCACCGCCACTGTTTCCTTGCGGGGTGCCTCCTCTTTACCGTCCTTGGCATGGGCGCTGCGCTTGGGAGCATCAGGAACAATGAAGTAGGAAGTTTCGGTCTCCTTTTCTTCGACCAGATGGCCGGTGATTTCCGTGCCGTCCTTGAGGATGATGCCGGAGTGATGAAACTTACCGTAATACTCGTAGGCTTTGACACCACAGAAAACCAATGAGCAAAGCACGGTTAATCCAATCCAAATCCGGAATCCTCTGAAATCATTCATCTTCACGCTGACCCAGCCCATGACCATGCTGATACTGGAAAAGATCAGGACAAAGGTATTAATCAATCCGGGGGCGATATTGAGAACCATGTGGGGCCAGTTGTCCGAGCCCAGGCGCAGAAAGACATAAGAACTGAACAAGCCTCCGAAAAGCATGATTTCAGAAGCAAGGAAGAGCCAGATACCGACCTTCGCGTTATAAAGCCCGGTGTCGGGCCTTTCTTTGACTGTAAATGGAATTTCCATGGTGATCGTATCTTTCTAAAACCGTCAGGCTTTCTTCTTCGGTTCCTCATTCTGAGGTGTGTAATCCTTGTCCTCACCGGGAACGCTGTATTCGTAGGGATTCCGGTAAACCACGGGTTCGACCAAAAAGTTACCATGAGGCGGAGGGGTCGGAGTTGCCCACTCAAGCGTGGTTGCGCCCCAAGGATTATCATTTTCTATTTTCTTTCCGTATTTTGAACTGAGGAAGAAACTGATGATGAAAGGAATCTGGGCGATACCCAGAACGATGGCAGCCCAAGTCATGACATAATTCAATTCGATGGCCTGAATTCCTGTGATATGCTTGTCTGAAGCCAGGAACAAGTTCACCAGCGGGGTCAAAGGCTGAAGGATCGGAATGATGTGTGTGCTCAGTTCGTAGGCAGTTCCGCCGTCATACCAGCGGCGATGCATCCCGGCCATACCTTGGAAGAACATCGGCATAAAGATAAGGTTCATGCAGACAAGGGAAGGCCAGAAATGAACCCTGCCCCAGAAATCGCTCATGTAGCGGCCGGTTACCTTGGGATACCAATGATAAATGCCGGCAAATATGGCGAAGATTGTCCCGGGGGCGACGATGTAATGGAAGTGCCCGATGACGTAATACGTATCATGCAGAATCACGTTGGAAGCGTTAAAGGCCAAAGGAATTCCCGTCAATCCCCCGATACCGAAGAGTGGCAGAAAGGCCGTGGCGAAAAGCATGGGTGTGGTGAAGCGGATGGACCCGCCGTAAAGCGAAATGACCAGGCAGGTCAAAATAACAACGGAAGGGATCGAGATGATAATCGTGGTGGTCTGGAAGAAAGCACTGACCTTCGTATCCATTCCGGTCAGATACATGTGATGGGCCCAAACAACAAAAGAGAGGACGCCAAGAATCAAGGTGGCACCGACCATGGATTTGTAACCCCAGATCGGTTTGCGGGAGTTACAGGAAATCACTTCGGCAATAATTCCCAATGCGGGAAGAATCAACACATAAACTTCCGGATGTGCCAGAAACCAGAACAAATGCTGCCAGAGGAGCGGACTGCCGCCGCCGCTGACATTGACCACTTCATTTCCCACGACCAGACCGGTGGGGAGAAAGAAGCTGCTGCCCGCGAGACGATCCATCAACTGCATCAAAGCGGCCACTTCAAGCGGAGGAAAGGCAAGGAGCAGAAGGAAGGCTGATACAAACTGGGTCCAGACAAAGAAGGGCAACCGCATCCAAGTCATGCCCTTGGCACGTAACTGGACGACGGTGGTGATAAAGTTGATCGAACCCAGAAGAGAGGAGGTGATCAAGAACACCATTCCCAGCAACCACATGGTTTGGCCGTTCCAGACCGGGTCAAATCCGGGGCCGCTGTCCGCGAAATTGGCCAAAGGTGAATACGAGGTCCAACCGGATTTGGCCGCGCCGCCGGGGACAAAGAAACTGATAAACATGAGCAGCCCTCCCATCCAGTAGGAGTGATAGCTGGCCATGTTGATACGGGGAAACGCCATGTCCGGAGCCCCGATTTGCAACGGAACCACGTAGTTTCCGAAAGCTCCGAAAGCCAAAGGCACAATGGCCAAAAAGACCATGATAGTCCCGTGCATCGCGCCAAAGGAATTGTAGAGGTTGGGCGACATCGCACCGTTCGCCAACAACATGTCCGTGTTCTGACCCACGAGAAGCTTCATCGTCCAGCCAACAAACGGGGCAGGCTCGCCGTTGTAAGCCAACTGCCAACGCATGTAAAGCATCAGGATGAAACCGAAAAGCAAAAAAACCAATGCCGTCAGGGCATACTGGATACCGATCATTTTATGGTCGGTCGAAAAAATATACTTGCTCCAGAAACCTAGTTCGTGATGGGCATGGTCATCATGGCCGTTGTTGCCGTGATCGTGAGATGAGCTGTGAGAGGTATCCATGAAACAATTTTTCCTAATCTTTATTTAACAACAATCGGGCCTTCGATGGCCAGCAATTCTGCCTCGCTATAGACCTTCGTCCGGTCGGCAAATTCCAAACGGGCGGCCGCCGCCTGTTCAGGAGTGATCGGGCCTGCTTTGTTACCCCATTCCTGACGTATATAAGTGGCCACCGAGGCCATCTGCCTATCGTTCAACTGCCTACCCCATGCAGGCATCGCACCATTATACACATTGCCCTTAACCGTCATGGGGCCCTCCGCTCCATGCAGAAGAATCGCGATCAGACGCCGTTCCGAATCCAACACATAAGGAGAATCAACCAGGGTGGGATATTGCCCCGCCGCTCCCTGACCGCTCCCCTGATGACAGGATGCACAGTTGGCGGTATAAACACGTTTGCCCAGTTTGACCATGGCCAAGAGGGGGTCTTCTGCCACCGCAGCGCCACCGGCTCCGGCAACTCCGCCCCCGGCGCCGCCAACATTGCCACCGGCTACCACGGCACCAGCGCGCTCATCGTAAGCCATGCCATCGAAAGCCCCCCAGTGACGTCCAAGATAAACACCTCCAAATAGCAGGGTCGCGCCGATAACGGCAATAAGAAACAAGGGGATCGGTTCCTGACCTTCCTCCGGATCTATTTTTTCACGCAGAATGGATTCATGAATCTGCGTGACGTTGGTTTCTTCAGAATAGTCGATGCCGCGCAGAGACGGATTATCCTGCTCTTCGAATTCGCTGGCCGCTTCGGGCTTGGGGTCAGGTTCTTGGCTCATTCAGTTGATAATTTTGCCTCAGGCAGTGAATAATTTTGGCTCAAAGATTTCAGATAGGCGACCAAAGCCACCGCTTCCGCAGTCGGCACCACTTCATAACCTTCAGCAGGGGCATCCTCAGCGGTTAATTTAAGCGCATTCGGTGATACCTCACCCTGAATTTTCTGGATTTTATAAAGATAACGGAACGGTGGCATGGTAGAGCCGATACTTTTGCTCTGAGGAGCGTAAAGATGCTCATGGTGCCATGCCTCACTGGGCTGACGCACTCCTATATTGCTCAGATCGGGACCGGTGCGCATTGTTCCCAATAAATGCGGCTTGTCGTAGATGTAGTCGCGCGCCACGGAGCGGCGGGCTCCCCAGCCGCGCGCCATATCAGCACTCAAATAATCCGGACGGACTTGTTGGCTGTGACAGTAGATGCACCCGTTCGCTTCATAGACTTGTTTACCCCGGTTGGCCAAACCGGAACGGAAAGGAGGGAACGACTCACCGCTGTCTTCATTGACAAAGGGTTGGAGTTGTCCGAACTGAAAATGCGGGATGATCACCAGTCCGAGCCAGGCCAGGACGAAGGTGAACAGAAATCCGCAAAATAAGGTAGTCAGCTTATTCATGAATGAGACCCCGCAGAAGCTGTGTTGCTCTCAGGTTGCGCCAGGAGAGTGGGGCCGCCTTCGGAACGGCCGAACTTTAAAAGCATCAAGGCGAAATGATAAGCGAAGGCCAGATGTCCGACCATAATCAAGCAACCGGAAATGCTACGGCCACGCAGCCAAGGTTTCGTCGCTTCCACAATGTTGCTGAAGGTGTTTGTGGGGTTTTCCGGATGTTGCAACATCCAACCCTGAATGGCACCTCCGACGGACAGCAACAACACCATTGTGACAATTCCGTAAGCGCAGGTCCAGAAGTGTACTTTGATCAAAAGGGCAGAAACCCATTCACGTCCCAACAAACGGGGAACAATGTAGTAGATGCTGCCAAACATGATCATGGTATAAAAGGCGTATAGACCCAGGTGAGAGTGACCGATGGTGTAGTGAGTGAAGTGCGTGATCGCATTCAGTTCGCGGAAAGCCATAGAACTACCCTGCAGACTGGCCAGGGTATAGGACATGGCACCGAAAACCACAAAGCGAAGAGTCGGGCTGTAGCGCAGGACGTTAAAATTTCCTTTCATGGTCATGTGGTGGTTGATCGCGGTTACAACAACCGGAATCACCATCATCACACTGGCCACGATGCTGGTCGTGATAAGCCAGGCAGGTAGAGGGCCACCGATCAGGTGGTGGCCGCCGTTCCAACTATAGAACAAAGCCAGTGCCCAGAAACCGAAAGCGGAAAGGTAGTAGCTATAAACCGGACGTCCGATCACCTTTGGAATCATGTAATAGGCTGCGGCCAGGCCGAGCGGGGTGAACCAAAGGCCAAGGGCGTTATGACCATACCACCAGTTGATAATCCCCTGCACCGAACCTTGGGCCGGAGCAAGTTGGATCAGGATATTGGCGGTTCCATAAAGCCAGGGAAACCAGAACAGCGCAGCCATAATATACCAGAGAGAAACATAAACGTGACCCGGTTTACGGTGAACAAACATGTCCACCGCCCAGATGGAAATCAGCGCGAAGGAAATGAATAAAATAAAAGTAACGTATGGAGGAAACTCCAACCATTCAATGGAGGTGCTGCCTCCGCTCAACAGGGCACCGATCCCGACTACCATCCCAATATTCCAAAGAACACCAGCGGCAGAAACCAAGGTCGGATAACGCAGAGGCACACGGCAAAGGCGCGCCATCAGCCAGATGGCCACACCCAGACCGGCCGGAGACCCCCACCCGTAAGCTACCGTATTGAGGTGGGCGGGGCGGATGCGACCAAAGGTCAGACTGCTATTGATCATCTCCACCGTCCCTGCGGGGCTGAACTTTTCGAGGTAAAAGGCAAACCAGGAAGGAAGCTCAATAATGAAGTAAGGGTCATGCAACTTGAGTGAAGCAATCAACCCAAAAACAGTTCCCACCACGAGCCAGAAAATGGCCGTAGCAAAAAAGAGGAGCACGGGAACGCGGCAAGAGGCATCCACTTGGGCGCGCTCCAGGGCGTCATTGGCTTCTACCGGCATATTTTTCAGATTCTGGGACATACTAAGCTTTTTTCATCTTGCGTTTGGCCAGGCGCTGCTCTTCCTTCTTTTTCATGTCAACACCTGGAAACTGATCCGTGACTTTCCCCACAGGCTCACCACTGTCAAAAATAATTTTCGCACCCTGATCCATCTTCTTGAACTGACCATGGCTGGCGGCCCAATAAAGGGCATACACGGCGGATCCCCCCAGGAAAATGAGCGATCCGAGCATTAAAATATAATAAAAAGACATTTCAGCTTCCTTTCTTGGCTTCAGGCGCAGGCGCAGGTGCAGGTGCAGGTGCAGGTGCAGATGCAGGTGCGACGACGATCTTTACAGGCACCGTGGACGGACCAACAGGTTTGATTTTCAATTCTTCGACCGTAAGACTAACGGCTTGATCCATTGGAATACGAACCACTCCGGCTGCTTTGTCTTCCCATTTGTAGCTGGCCATCGCAATCTTTTCTTCTGCACGATGTTTTTCCAGCCGGGCCAGACGGTCGGCAACAATTTCCTGATCTGCAGCGGCGGGCTCGTTCTTGGCCTGCCGGATGATCACCGTCAACACGACAATCAAAACAAAGCCCAGCAAGGAACCCAACACAACCTTCCAAAGGGAGATCCTCTTCTTCGCGCTCTTTGATGTTAAATTGGCCATGATCTCAATCTGTGCATTTCTGTGTCAATTCACCAGCGTGACCGACTCAAAAAGTCGCGGATCACGAACAGGAAAGATAGAAGCCTTGGAAAGCCTTTTCAGGAAGGCGAAAGCAAGCAGGCAAATCATCCCTAGAAGGATGGTCACATCCAGGATGTGCGGGGCGAAGTGCAGGAAGGCTTCAGGGTTCGCGCCCTGGCCGGCCTTGATCGCATTGATAATCTGCATCTGTGGTATGATCAACCAGTGAAGGTCGACCACGTGCATAATCAGAATCCAGGCCGCCACAAAGCAAATCCGCATCGGATTGCGTTTGCCGGGCTGGCTCAAAAGTAGAATGAAGGGAAAGAAAAAGCGCGCAAAAACAATAAAGACACTAACATAGTGCCAACTGTTCGTATTGCGGTGGATGTAGAAGATGGTTTCTTCCGGAATGTTGGCATAATAGATCAGCATGTATTGGCTGAAAGCGGTGTAGGCCCAGAAGATGGTGAAGGCGAGAAGGAGTTTGCCCATGATGTGGTTATGTTCCACGGTCACGACACCCTTGAGATATCCGGCAGCGCGGAAGGCATTACTGATCAAAATGGTGATGGCAATGCCACAACCGGCTGTTCCGGCGAAAAGATAGACACCGAACATGGTGGAATACCAGTGGTGGTTCAACCCCATGATCCAGTCCAGAAAGGCAAACGTGATCAATACGGCAAAAAGCGGAATGAAGCCGTAGGAAAGTTTACGCATCTTCAGGGTCAGGGCGGGGTCTCCGTTGCTATCCTGACGGATAGAAATAGACCGCATCAACCAGGCAGCAAAACCGAAATAAGCAAAATAAAGGACGTTCTTGCCCCAAAACCATGCAGGATTCAAAAAAGCCGCTTTGTGGTCCAGCAAGGGATCGACGCCGGCCGGAATGGTCCACCATTTAAAGATCAGCGATACACAGACGGCAACCGGTATGAAGAGGATGAGAATGTATGGAAAAAACAGGGAGCCGACTGTTTCCATGAAACGACGGACCACCACCGACCAGTCGGCATCCACCGCGTGATGGACCAAGACCCAGAAATAACAACCGGCTGTAACCGTAAAAACCCAGAGGAAAGAAACCAACCAGGAAAACGCAAACTGCCTCGGATTGACAAAAAATCCCCAAAGAATACTGAATCCCAGAAGGACAATACTGAGAACCAGCAATCCCATGGGAAAGAAGCCCAACTGCGTAAGGTTCAAACGCTCTTCTTTCGGTGCTTGTAAAGTATGGTCGCTCATTTGCTCAGAAGTTTCTGTGCTTCTTCCTCAGGCACGTCCTGAATCCGGCTGTTACCCGCACGCTGCAAAGCGCGGATGTAGGCCACAATCGCCCAACGGTCTTCCAACTGGATGTGGGGTAAACCGATCATCGTCCCTTTACCATAGACCACGACATCATAAAGATAGCCCTCAGGAACCTGTCGGAGTCGATCCGTGTTAAAATTGGCAGCACCAACCAGGCCATACTGTGAGGTTATCCCGTTGCCCGCCCCGGTACCGCCATGGCAAACCGCGCAGTTGATTTTGTAGCGTTCCTGTCCACGGGCCAAAAATTTGCCCGTCACGGGAAAAGGAACTCCACTACCCCACACGTCACCGATTTTACCACTGACTTTGTAGGGTTCCTCGACGGGAACTTCACTTGGAATGGTTCCGGGCACCGGAGGACGGTCGCTCCGTCCGTCGGCAAAAAAATCACTGGTAGTCTGCGTCTTGGCTTTGGGTTGGTGATCCATGTCCGAGAAAAACTCGAAAGGACGGTCGGCAGATTTCGCGCCTCGGAATCCGGCGATTCCTACGATAGCCAGGATGACCACCACTAAACTAAAAAAGAAAATCTTCATCTTATTCTTTGATCAGCGTCACATGTGTGCCGCCCAATGACTCCAGCAATTCTTTGTTCTTGCCTTCGTCAAACAATGGGTCAGACGACTCAATCACCGCAAAAAACTTATCATCCGTCACCTTGCTGAAGCGTTCCCAATTGAAGACGGGATGATAATAACGCGGAAGAAAATTCAGGATAAACATGCTGCCCACAGCGGCAAAAGCCGTAAGCAGAATAGTGATCTCGAAAAAAACCGGAAAGGTCGGCTCGAAAGCAAAGTAGGGTTTGCCTTGAACCACCATCTTATACTCCACTCCGCCGGTATACCAAATCAGGAAAAAAGCCAACGCAGCCCCCACGATTCCGCCACAGAGCGCAAAGAATGAAACCTTGGAATTGGGCAATCCCATCGCCTCGTCCATCCCGTGGATCGGATAGGGTGAGAACACGTCCCAACGTTTGAAGCCGGAGGCCTTCAGCTTTTTGGCCGCTACATAGAGCGATTGGGCGTTTTGGAATTCTGCCCCTATACCATGAATCTTTTTCATACGCGATTAGTGCTTGGCTCCTTGCGCGTGAGGATCCCGGTAATGCGGATCCGCTTCCGGAAGGACGGCTTTCACTTCAAAGATGGTGATGGCCGGCAGGAATCTCAGGAAGAGCAGAAACAGGAAGAGAAAAAGTCCGAAAGTTCCCACGAAGAGCAGAATATCATTGATGGAAGGAACGAACATACCCCAAGAGGACGGGAGAAAATCACGATGCAAGGACGTACAAATAATGACGAAACGCTCGAACCACATCCCGACGTTCGGGAACTGCACGATGATCCAGACGGCAATGATGTTCGTGCGGCACCACTTGAACCAGAAAAGCTGCGGGGCGATGACGTTACAGAACATCATCATCCAATAAGCCCATGCGTAGGGGGCACTGGGAAGTACACGGTTGTGGAGGAAAGCCCACCACTCGTTGGGGTTGCCGCTATACCAGGCAATGAACAATTCTATCAGATAGGCATAACCGACGATTGATCCGGTCAGGACGATGATCTTGGCCATATTGTCGATGTGCTTTCGGGTGATCATGTCATGCAATCCGAAGATCGCACGGACCGGGATCATGAGGGTCAAGACCATGGCGAAGCCTCCGAAGATGGCTCCGGCTACAAAGTAAGGCGGGAAGATGGTGGTGTGCCAACCGGGAATGACCGAGGTGGCAAAGTCAAAGGATACAATGGAGTGAACGGATAAAACCAGGGGTGTCGATATACCCGCCAGAATCAGATAGGCTTTTTCATAGTGGCGCCATTGGCGGTTTGCACCACGCCAACCCAGGGCAAACAAACCGTATACAAATTTACGGAACTTGCCGGTGGCGCGGTCGCGGATGGTTGCCAGGTCGGGAACCAGGCCGATGTACCAGAAAATCAACGAAACGGTAAAATAGGTAGAAACGGCGAACACGTCCCAGAGCAAAGGGCTCTTAAAGTTAGGCCAGATCGCGTTGGCGTTGGGGATCGGAGCCAGGTACCATGCCATCCAGACGCGACCAACGTGGAAGGCCGGAAATATGCCTGCACAAATGACCGCAAAAATGGTCATGGCTTCCGCCGCACGGTTGATCGAAGTGCGCCATTTCTGACGGGTCAGGAACAAAATGGCGGAGATCAAGGTTCCGGCGTGACCGATACCGATCCAGAACACGAAGTTGGTGATATCCCAAGCCCAGCTTACCGGTTGGTTGGAGCCCCAGATCCCGACACCAGTGCTGACCAGATAGATCAGCTCAAAGGGAACGAGGGTTGCGACAACAGCGCTGAGCACCACGGCAACCCACCACCATACGGGAGTTTTGCTTTCCAGCATACCGGCAATATGGGAGGTGACCCACCCCATGCTGCGATTGTTGGAGACCAGGGGACGACGCTCGAGAATGTTGCCCTTGGCCGGTCCGAAATAGGATGAAGCTTGTTCGCTCATAACAATTAATGGGCGCGCCCTTCAGTGCTGTATTCGGCAGGTTTATCTCCGGAAGTCCCATGAACATCATGATGTCCGCCATGGCTGTGAATGCGGCTGTTGACCAGACTCATTCCCACCAGTTCGGCACCGGGCATTTTCATGTTCGGGTTGCGAACGCGGGCCAGGTAGCTCAGACGGGGTTGGGTGTTCAGGTAATCCAAAAGTTTGTAGTTCAACTGACGCTTCTTCAGCTTGTTAACGCGGCTTTCGGGATCGGAAAGATCGCCGAAGACAATGGCATCGGCCGGGCAGGCCTGTTGGCAGGCCACCTGCAGGCTGTCCGTCGGAATCTTCCGTTCGGTGCGCTGGGTCTTGACCTTGTGATCGATCTTGGCGGTCTCGATACGTTGGACGCAGAAAGTGCATTTCTCCATGACACCACGCATGCGGACGGTGACGTTCGGATTTTTGGACATCTTGACGGTCTCTTCGACCCCCTTCGGTCCGAGAGGTCCCCAATAGAGCTGATCAAGCTGTCGTTGGTTGTAGTCAAACCAGTTGAAGCGGCGGACTTTGTAGGGACAGTTGTTGGCACAATAGCGTGTTCCGATGCAACGGTTATAGGCCATGACATTAAGACCTTCTTCGTTGTGAATGGTGGCATTGACCGGGCAGACCGTTTCGCAGGGGGCGTTTTCGCAGTGCATGCACATGACAGGCTGCAGGACCACCTCGGGATCACTAGGGATGACTCCTTTGCCCATTTCAATATCGCGCTGGGAGCCGGCAAAGTAGCGGTCAATGCGTATCCAATGAATTTCACGGCCCTTCTTGACCTGATCTTTTCCGACAATCGGAATGTTATTTTCTGCCTGGCAGGCAAGGACGCAGGCATTACAGCCCACGCAGGTGGTCAGATCAACCGTCATACCCCACTGATGATACTTTACGTAATCGAATGCCGGAGTCTTATAGAAACTCTTGTTCTCCGGTGTGTGACTCTCGATGCCCAGAGCCCTGACAAAACCGGGATTATCCTTATAGTAAGCAATAGGAGCTTCACGGACGATGTCGCGGCCTTCCATGCTCCAGTGTTCCTGGGTAATGGCAAAGTCATGGCGCTTGGCCGATGTCTTGACCACGGTGGCGCCAGTGACAAGGTGGGGAGCTGTGGAAGTGCGCAGTTGGTAGGCATTGAAGCCGACACCCTGGCCGACCCGGCCTGTCTTCTCATGACCGTAGCCCAACGGCAAGGTAATGGAGTAATCGGGATGTCCCGGAACAACCAGGAAAGGAACATCCAGGCTGCGGCCATCCACCGTGATGGTGATCACATCGGAGTAGTAAACACCATCAGCCGTAATCCCCTGGACTTGGACTCCGGAATAAATGCCGAGTTCTCCCGCAGTTTTCGAACTTAGTAAGGCCGCATTATCCCAAGTCAGCTTGGTCATGACATCAGGAACTTCTTGCAGCCAACCGTTGTTGATGTAGCGCCCGTCATCCACTTTGGAGTCGGCGATGAAAACAACTTCAAGGTTGTCTTTGCCCAAAGGAGCTGGAGACACTTCACGGCCGGTGGCAGGAACGACCGTTCCCGACACGGCAAAGACGGCTGTCTCCACTCTTGGTGCGGAATCCTTCAGGAAACCGTCACGGACAAAGAGGTTCCACGCATTCTCGGAATCAAAGATGGTGGCGAAAGCTCCTGCCTTGCGCATGAAGGTTTCTTTGACCAATTCGGGGCCATCGACAAAAACTTTGCCTTCGCCCGCCGGCACATCCAGCAAAAGGGCCAACAGCTGGATAGAGGAAAGCCCGCCGTGCAGAGGAAGAATCAACGGCTGGATGCAACCATGGGAGCCCTCCTGAAGAACGGCATCACCCCAGGTTTCCAGATAATGGGCCTGCGGCAGATGCCAACCGCTGAGCTCGGAAGTTTCGTCCTCGTAGTAGCCAAGACGGATCACACTCTTCACCGATTTTTGCAGTGAAGTCCAATCCAGATCGGCGGGGGCGTTGTAAACCGGATTGCCACCGAGAACTAAAAGATCCGTCACTTCATCCGCGCGGATTTTGGTCACCAGATCCGTTAGAGAAACGGAATCAGGACGTTCAAGACGGGTGACTTGGAAGGTGTTGCCACGGGCACCGAGAGCTTCATTGATGGCCAGAACCGCCAGATGAACCTGCAGCGGCTGACCGACACCAACCACAACCAGGGCACTGCTGCCTGCCGCGATCAAATCCTTGGCCGCTTCGTTGATCCAGCCCGGATCAATATCCAAGGAAGGCAAATCAGGGAAAATCGGAAGATTTTTGGCTCCAATCTCTTTGGCCAAAGCCGCAGCCACGGCAATGATACGGCTGGCAGGAAGACGAAGGCGATGATCCGCCATTCCACCGGTCGAGCTGTAGCGGCTTTCCACCACGTAAAGCCTGTTCATGGGGGAGTCGGCATTTTCGACCTGGCGGCCCTGAACAAATCCACGAATGGAGGACAAAGTGGCTTCATCGCCAAGGAAATCCGAGTCCAATGAAAGGATTACCGAAGCCTTTTCAACATCAAGTTTGATTCTGGCCCCCTTACCGTAAGCCGCTTCCGCCGCAGCGCGGTCGTGAGACCCCAGAGCGGGCTCGTAATAAGACCAAACACTGGAGGGATACTTGGCCGCAAGCTCCGCACGCAGGCGGTCTTCAGTGGGCGAAAGATTGTCTTCGGACAGAACGGCCAAGCCTTTGCCTTGCGAAGAAGCCCAGCTCTGTTTCAACTCACCAAGGACTTTGACAAACTCTTCCTGGGTTGACGCGGAGCCGGCCTTGACAAAGCGATGGGAACGATCCGGATCGTAGAGATCGAGAAGGGACGATTGGGCAAAGGCGTCACTTTTGCCCAGGCTGAGGGAGTGGGAGGGATTTCCTTCAACCTTGATCGGACGTCCACTGTAGCTGTTTACCAACAGGGGAACACCGCCGCGGCGGCGTGGCATGGAAGTTGCAAAATTCAGGGTGCGGCCAGGGATCTGCCATTCGGGTGTTTTCGAGAAAGGCACGATGTGCGCCTCGGGACGGCGGCAGGCGGAAAGACCCAGACCCGCCAAAGCCATGGAAGCACCCATCAGGCGGAGGAAATTACGGCGGGAAACGCCATCGCCCCAGAACTCGGAGGCACCTTGAGGGAACTCACGGTTCAGCCAGCCTTGGAATTGTTCCGTGTTGGAAAAATCTTCGACACTTCGCCAGTAAGCTTTGGCCGTGCCCGTCTCAGGAGGATGTTGAAAAATGTGTTTCATTATCGGTGACACCCGGCACAGCTCTCAGGCGGGTTGATGTTCCAATCTTTTACAAAACGTTGCCCCATCTCACGCTGGGCCTTGGAACTTTCAGCTTTCCAATCCAGGTTGTAAATTTCTTCCTTTGGCCGGAGCTTGGTCTCAGGCTGGCGATGGCACTCCAGGCACCATCCCATGCTCTGTGGTTGGTCATGCCAGACAACGGCCATCTGATTGATCTGTCCGTGGCAACTGTAGCAACTGACACCGCTGTTCACATGGATCGCGTGGTTGAAGTAAACATAATCCGGGGCTTTGTGAATTTTTACCCAGGGGATCGACTGTCCGGTTTCCCAGCTTTGGCGCACGATTTCCAATTTGGGGCTCTCCTTTTTTACCTGTGTGTGGCAGGTCATACAGGTCTGGGTCGATGGAACGCTGGAATGGGCGGAAACCTCCACGGATTGATGACAATAGCGACAGTCCATACCTAGCTGATTGACGTGCAGCGAGTGATCAAACGCCACCGGCTGGATCGGCTGATAACCAACGCGGGTGTATTTGGGAGTAAAGTAATAAGTGACGCCGACAGCAGTCATCGTCCCCATACATGTGAGGGCGATTATAATTTTGAGCGGAACCCATTTGGTCCAGCGGGGAAAAATATTAGCCATTTGTTTTCTGAAAAATCTGTCTTAGGAATAATCCAATGATTTCCCACTTTTTCAACCGCTGCAATGCAGTTAAAAGTGTATCTAATTGCCCTATTACTCCTCCCAGACGGCATTGGAATTCTCATTTGAACCCTTACTTGTCAATTAAGAATTGGTTTGAGAATGGGTCGCATTAATTTAGCGTATTCTTTTGCTAATCAGGTCTGCTTTTCTACCTCTGAAAGAGCCTTTTTTGGATGATCTATAAGTTTTACTCCACAGTCTATTACCTCACCTAAACTTTAGCTCAAAGACCTTCCCAAGAGGGCTATTTCCGCTTATCCCGACCTGTTCCACCTGCTTTAGGATTTGTAAACGTTAATAGCCTGGAAGGATTTCTCACAAACAATCCTTCCAGAAGAAAGGCATCGAGCAAAGCGTCTTCCAGCTTTTTTTTCAGCCCAACCAACAGATAACCCAATCCCGGGCTTCCACCATAATGCTTCCAATAAGCCGGACGTCCAGCATCCATCCCAACCACCAACTGATCTGGAAATTCCGGCAGTAGCTCCTTGAGAAGTTCCAAGGTGGGATTTTCATCCCCCGTTTTCCAACGAAAAGCCGAATCATATTCCAGCGTCACTCCCTGCCGGAGAAGTTCACGGTGATAGGCCGGATCGGGTTTTTTATCCAGATGACACATCATGATCCGTCCTGGATCAACTCCCTCCTCCCGGAACAGATAAAGTTGCTCATCCGCTGCGGTTCCCTGTTCGGTATGTGTCATGACCGGGCAACCTGTGCGGTGATGCACTTTGGCCGCCACACGGAAAAGCTCCCGCTCTCTGGAGGTAAGACGTCCGAAACTCGACGCCACCTTCATGATGCCCGCCCTGGCTGAGGAACGTTTCACGTGTGGACCGCCATAATCATACTCGTCAATCCCTTCCTCAATTTCTGCGGCAAAAAGGTCAGCGAGCACATCCGGCTCATAAACCCGCGACCAATGTCCCGGAGGATAATATCTGTCATGTTGCAGGCCCGTCGTTGCTATCACCCGGATGCCGCTACGCTTGGAAATTTCCAATAGCTTCCTGATATTCCGCCCGGTTCCGCACGGCGTCGCCTCCACCACGGACGAACAACCCAGATCACGGATCTCCATTAATTCCTTTACCGCATTTTCCACGGAATTCAGGCACTGATCGGGAAAGACCTGGGTCGCATAACTTGCATCCGTGATGAGATGCTCGTGGGAATAGCAGCAACCCAGATATTCCGGGGGGATATCCCCGCTGATGGTGCGTATCACGCTCATTGCCCGAAGACCTTTTTCACAAACTCAAGATCTCCCGCCACCACTTCCGGGGATGCTGGAGGGGTCTCCAGAATCAGCCAGCCCGCATACCCCATCTGCCTTAAAAGATCCGCACAGGCCCCCAAAGGAACCCGGCCCTGACCCGGTCGACAATCCCCCAGATGTTCTTTAAAGTCTTTGATGTGAACCGAAACAACGAGCGGACCAAGCTTTTCCAATTCCTGCCGGGGTTCGAGTCCGTGGAACAGCGGATTGGCCAGATCAAAATAGCAGCCGAAGGCCGGTGACCCAATTTCCGCCGCGAGCTCCAGTATGCCCTGCGCGGGTAGGTCCCCTTCATAGGCCAGGATGACGCCGCGTCTTTCCGCTTCAGCGCACAAAGGCTTCAAACGGGCGACAACCCGTTTGCGTGAATCGGAATTCCTCAGACTGGCCTCATTGAAAAACGGAACTAAAAAAATACCAACCCCCAATACCTCCGCCCATTCGAAACAATGCCACACATCATCCACCGCTGCTTCGCTTGTTTTTTCATCCGGACTAACAAGCCCCCCCTGATTGTGGTGGCTGAGCGAAAGACTGGGAACCTGGATTCCCGTCTCCAGCTTTACCTTCTTCAATGAACCCAAGCGAACCCGGCCCGGATCGGAAAGCTGCTCACGGGTCGACACCACTTCCACACCGTCAAAACCCAGGGACCTCGCCTGCCTGAAAATATCAGGATCTCCAGTGGCCTGGATCACATAATCTCGCAAACCAATCGGGCGGCGCATGGTTTCAAGCTGCCTAGCTCCCGGAATTCTTCAAGACTGGACAAGCACCCTACCGTGTTTCAGGGTACACGACATGAGGCTGCTTTTCCACGGTGTCATTTTCCTGGGTTCGTTCCTACTCTTCCAAATCCAACCCATGGCAGCGAAACAGCTTCTACCCATCTACGGCGGCTCTGCGGCCGTCTGGTCAGCCTGCATGCTCTTTTTTCAGGTCCTACTCCTTTTGGGTTACTCTTACAGTCATGCAGTACAGAAATGCCCCGGCCGTTATCAGTTGGCCTTGCATTCTCTTCTCCTTCTGACAGTCATCCTACTGCTTCCCGCAACCCCGGCCGCGGCAGGAAGTCCCGGGCCCTGGCCTGTGCTTAGCTTGCTTCAGGCACTCAGTCTCGGCATCGGACCAACTTTTTTTATTCTCTCTACCACAAGCCCCTTGGTACAAAGCTGGGCCGTGCGGTGCTCGCTTCCCCATCCCTACCAACTTTACACTACTTCCAATATCGCCTCACTGGCTGCACTCTTGAGTTACCCATTCCTGGTGGAACCCTTTTTTAGTCTGGGAGATCAATTTGCTTTCTGGAAAGTAATGTTCGCCACTTTTTGTCTGCTCTGTTTCAGCACTCACCTGGCCACCCTTTTCTCACGCAAAACGTCCCGTCTCCCCTCCTCCCCAATCCCGGACACAGAAGGCAACCAGGCGGTAACAGATACTAAAACACTTGTTTCCTGGATCCTTTGGCCGGCTATTGGCTCCATTCTCCTACTGGGTTTCACCAGCCATATTTGCAGAGACATTGCTGTTATTCCGTTCCTTTGGGTTCTTCCCCTGAGTATCTACCTACTCTCCTTTATCTTTTGCTTCGCAAGGAAAACGATCTATCGCAGGAATCCTGCCGCCTTCGCGATGCTGGTCTTGGGTGTGCTTTATTCCATTCCTTGGACCGGAGGCGTCCGCGCCCCGGCTTATCTGGGCATCACCATCTGTAGCCTGGCCCTTTTCTGTGGCACCATGATCGCACACGGCGAGCTAGTTTCCCGCAAACCGGAAGCACGCCACCTGACTCGATTTTACCTTTGTATGTCGCTGGGGGGGGCTTTGGGAGGTGTTTTTGCCACACTGGCCGCTCCTTTCCTCTTCGAAAGTTATTTCGAACTACCCCTAACCATGTCCGTCCTGACCGGTATTTGCCTTCTCTGGCTACAACCAGCCATCCGTGGGCGGCCTCTGCTCAAGTATAGCTGCATGACGGCACAGGCACTTGTCCTGGCCTTTGCCATCGTCCCGATTTTCATGGGACGAAGTTCCGTCCTGTATCAAAACAGGAATTTTTACGGAGTGATCAAAGTTCGAGAAGATGAAAAGACCGTCTCGCTGACCGATGGACGGATCGAACACGGGAACAGATACCGGGATCCCGCCCGGCAGCAGGAACCTCTTGGCTACTATACTCCAAACTCAGGCATCGGACAGGCACTGCAGAGTCTGCCCACAGGACAGGGGCGCAGGATCGGAGTCATTGGAGTTGGTGCCGGAACAGTCTGCGCCTACGCCAAGCCCGGCGATGAGTGGTGGCTTTTTGAGCTGAATCCGGCGGTTCAGAAAGCGGCCCGTGATTATTTCCATTATCTGGAAAAAATTTCCGGGCCCTATGAATTTCTGATAGGTGATGGAAGACTGCAACTGTCGCAGAGCGATGCTTCGGACTTCGATCTCATTCTGCTTGATGCCTTCAGCAGTGATTCAGTCCCTGTACATCTGCTCACACGGGAAGCCTTTCAATTGTACTTCGAGCGCTTGAAACCTGTGGGATTGTTGGTCGTCCATATCACCAACGGCCACATCAACTTTGAACCTCTAATGGCAGCTGTGGCCAGAGACCTGGATTTGCATGTATCCATCATCCACTCTGTTGAAAACACCAAAGAGCGTTACGCTGCATCCTATGCTGTTTTCTCCCGCGAAACCTGGGCTCCGGTGCTCCTGGAGCGGAGCAGATCCCTATCCCCCAGTGTGGACCCCGGCATCAGGCCCTGGACCGATGATTACAGCAATCTTTTTCAACTGATGCGAAAACCCTTTTAACCGTGATGAAAACACCCCGGAAACAACATTTTCTTGTTGGAGTGTTCATTCTGTTGCCCTCATTCTCCTGGCCTGTGTCAACTTCCTGCTACTTTCTTTCTACAGGGACGTGGGCCAATCCCACAAATGGGTCGCAAACAGTAATTTGGTAAACACCAGCATCCACCTCCTTTTAAAAAACCTTTTGGATGCGGAAACAGGTCAACCGGGATATCTTTTGACAGCCCGCGACACCTATCTTGAACCCTATCAAAACGCACCAGAAGTCATCGATCAAAAATTCGCGCTTCTCAGCAACCTCACGCGGGACAATCCCGCCCAGCAGGAACTCCTCTTCCAGATAAAAATCCAGATACAACTGCGCCGGGACTTTCCCGCACGGGCCATAGCCCTGAAAAAAGCAGGACAAGATGCGGAAGCTCTCCGCGTTGTTTTAAATGACAAAGGAAAAGCCGCCATGGACGAAATCCGCCTTTTGACAGCCGCGATGACCCGTCATGAGGAACTGTTGCTCAAGGAAAGACAACTGAAGGTGGATTCGCATGCCCGCTTCAGCCACCATCTGTCCCTTTCCCTCATGCTTCTGGATACAGTGGCCCTGGCAGCCATCGTCTATATGCCTAAGCGCATGGAGGCATTGAACCGCATTCTCACAGTTTGTGCCTGGTCAAAAACCATTAATAGCGGCGGGCGATGGATCAGTTTTGAATCCTATCTCAGAGAGCAATTCGGAATCTCTGTCAGCCACGGGATATCCTAGGAAATTTTCAACAAACTAATGCGTGAAATAAAACAGCCGGAAACTTTCAGTAAAAAATGAAGCATTGGCTACTCCAGTCGTATACCACGCATTGCGTCAAATTTTTCCACCAGTTGAAACTCCCGGCCCGCTGATGCGGGATTCTCACCCCGTTGCTCGATCCGTTCCAGGCCAATGGGACCCAGCCAACCTGAAGCTCTTTTCAAGTAGGAAACTTTGGCCGGATCAATCATCATCAGGCGGGCCGCTGTCGCGTCGACAGAGACCGGGTTCCGGCCCATTACCACAACCCCCGCAGCTTTGGCAGTGCCCATGATGGGACCATCCCCCTCCATCCCCACAATGCCGTCCACGATGGAAAAGTGGGGCTTCACTGTGGCGGTCAGATCAAGAATGGAGTTTTGCACCCCGGCATAATGCAGCACGTTTTTGGGCCAGCCGTAGTAGATGCCGGGAAGTACCCCGAACAGATTCTTCATCGACAGTGTCACTCCCGCCCAGTGATGGGTTTTCAATTTCGGCATGGAAACGATCCAGTCCACTCTTTTGAAAAGTTCCGGCAGCGTCAGCGTTGCCAACCCCGTGCAGGCTCCCAGATTTAAAGCACGATAACCCGTTTCATAATTCAGATCAGTGTATGTTATTCGGTCCTCCCGGAGAACTTCCCCCAGTCCGGAGGCTTCCAACACATCTGCGGAATCCCGACGGTGCCCAGAACCTTCCGCCACCAGAACCTTGGCCGCCCCCAGATGCAAAAATGCCTCGATGGCTGCACGAACCATCAATGGATGGGTGTTGATATGCTCTTCCGTTCTCTGAGGCTCAACAAGGTTCGGCTTCAGCAGGATCGTTTTGCCTAAAAGTTCTTCTTTTTTTACTCCGAGTTCATGAAATCCTTGCAGAAGGATTCCTGACAGATTGACTGAATAATTTGAAGCACTTCCGACAAACACTTGTGAGGAAAATCCAGCCTCCTTGGCCGGATCCCATGGCAGCTCACGATGAACCCAGGCATGCACGCCTTCTTTGGTCAGGAAAGCTCCGGTTCCCACCACCAGACCGGCTTTGATTACCTGGCGCCTCGTCCACTTTGGCGTCGCGCTCACAACCGGCCCTCCCGGTGAAACCCAAGCACGTTGGCACCCTGACTCAACGTCAGAAACGACCAGGCCATGCAAAGAAGGCTCAACCACTCCGTTTGACAGTAATCCCTTTGTTGCTCCACCAGCACCTGCTCCAAAACAGGAAGATCCTTCTTTGTACCAATGGCCATCAAACCCCAGGCAAGGGTCAAAGGTCCGGTTGCCGGACGGAGATACTGCCTAAGTAACTGCACACTGGAAACATGTCTCGCGTTCCGGATATCCAGAAGAGTCAATGCCATCGCCGTGCTTTCCGGAGTCGGCCTCAGCTCTGTTCCATACACAATGGTATTCCCGCAGTTCCATCCGCCGGAGGGAAGCTCCCTATTTTTCAACAATTTGATTCCCTCCACATATCTTCTATGGCCTTCCAGTCCTGCGGATCTTAGAGCCAGGAGAGCCAACGCCGTTGAGTCCACCCAAGAGCTTGTCCCAGCAACCCAAGGCCATCCCTTCAGGCTTTGATCATGTGCCAACCCCCATGCATTGATGTAACTCCAGTTGCCGGAAATACTTAAAATATAATCAAGCGCCTTTTTCGCACAAACCTCAAATTCAGGCATCCCCTGCCAGGCCCAGGCCGCAACGTATGTGATCCAAACAGCCGAAGACTCTTCCTCAGCCATCAGCACACTTCCATTTTCTTGTTGATAGGCTTTGAGATAATTTCCGGCCTCCACAACCAAAGCACCCGTCTCCCCACAACTACGCAGGGCCAACAATGTCCAGGCCGTGACATCGGGACGCGAAGGATTGTTCAGCAACAGGGAAAATCCTCCATCTGGATTCCGCCTTTTTTTCAGCTCATCCAATGCAGGCTGAACAACAGAACTCGCGCGGTGTTGCAGGCTCAAGATAATCCCACTTTACCGATTTTAACTGCTTGTTCAACAGCGATTGCAGTGGACAGGCTCCTCCGGGCTTTCCCCGCTCAATTGCCTCACGGTCCCGGCACTGGAATCAGCGGTATCACATTGGATTCCTGCACAGGAACTATTTCCGCTTCCTTTTCGTCCGGGTAACCCACTTTCATCAAAACGGATGCAGCCAGGTATCTTTTTACCAGCAAATCCAGGATAAACTCGGTTCCCACAACGGTTGTAGTCGCAGCCACCACCTCCACCTCGAGACCATCCAGGATTTTGCGGAAAGGCAACAATCCCTGGGCTCCTTTATAGCGGGCGGGACTACCGCTTTTCCTCACCCTCACTTCCGTGATTTCCTTTAGATTCTTTCCCTGAATGAGAACTTTTTGAAGCTTCCCGTCCGGAGGAATCACCAGAGGTGCCGGGATGGTCGCCGTAACCACCGGTGCCAGAGGTTCAGCCACTACAATCCGGCGGCCTGCTTTTACATCTGCGGCTTCGGCCAGAGTGGCGGTATCCGGCAAAGTTGCCTTGGGGTCGCCGACTTTAACCACAGCCAAGGAGAGAGGTAGGACGATCGGAGTTCCGTCCGATAGAGTTACAATTACCTGATAGTCCGCCACAAGGGGGCACGTAGTATTGGCGATGAAAGAAACGGTTCTGCGGTTCTCTGAAGCTGTTCCCAACCGACTATAAATGGCCCGCACCTGCTGCCCTTGGCGAAGAACCTGAACCTGCCGTAGTGACTGCAGACTCTTCCCGCGAAGAATGACCGTAACCTGTCGCCCTCCCGCCTCCAGATAAAGAACCTTTGGAACAACTTCCGTTATCTGGGCCTCAACTACCTGCCCCTGAAGAGCGGAGGCCACGCCGAGAAAGAGAGCCATCAAATATCTCATAGCATTCTTAGAATGACGGATTCCAAGCCATAAAACAACTCTCCCCTCAATGTTTCTATACTAGCTGCCCAAAAAAAGAGGTGCTCCGCAAAACGAAGCACCTCTAGCAAGGCTAATTCTTGATCGAGTTAATCTTTCTAGGATCAGCTCAGAGCGCCGGTCACCTCGCTGAAGATGTTCTTCAATTGGTTACCGAGGATGGTCAAGACAGCGATCACAACGATCGCCACCAGAGCCAGGATCAGGCCGTATTCAACGAGTGTCTGGCCTTTACGGCTTTTCACACGGTTCAGCATTTTAACGTAGAGTTCAGTCATCATATGCATTCTCCTATTTTTATTTGTTGTTTTCGTTTCCACACTAAGAAACAAAAAAGTTTCATTTTAAATTTTCTTAACTTGTTGCGTTTACAATGGCGGTCACGGTGGTGTCAAATGCGTTCCTGATCGAGTTGCTCATGGCACCTAATACAACCATGGTTGAAACACTTATCAGTGCCAGGATGAGACCGTACTCAACCAATGTCTGTCCTTTTTTACAGCACCCCCAAGCATTTTGCTTGGCCCGATTTAAAGACAACATACATTTCACCCCTCTAAATAAAGCTAAGGCCGTGCCACCCCTTCCTGGAATTGTTTTCTCTCTGTAGATTCCTTATCCTCCCTCACTCTTCTAGGCAATTTCCTGTAGGGGAAGGCATTTTTTGCCTACTATTGCCCACTTTTTTTCCCGATTATACCGTTTTTGCGTTGTGAGGATTGAGTGTGACACCATTTTGTCACGAAATCGTTGCCTCAGCGTTATGTACATTTTTTACTGGCTCTGCTAGTTCTTCATTGCCATGGGAAACTACCGCACCGCCTGGATCTCGGATATACACTTGGGAACAAGGGGCTCAAATGCCTCAGCTGTTCTGGAATTTCTACGCGACAACGAATTCGAGACGCTTTACCTGGTTGGCGATATCATTGATATTTGGGCACTGCGTCGCGGCATTTACTGGCCTCAGGAGCACAACGATGTCGTCCAGAAAATTCTGCGTAAGGCCCGCAAAGGTTCTACTGTCATCTACATCCCGGGGAACCACGACGAGTTCATCTCCCATTTCCTCGGCCAATTTGGGGCTGTCACCCTCAAAAAGAACGATATTCACACCTGTGCGGACGGAAAACGCATTCTGGTGATGCACGGTCACGAGTTGGATACTGTTGTTCAAAACCTGGGTTGGCTGGCCCACATCGGCGATTTGGGTTACAAAATATTATTGGAGTTGAACAGCTTTGTAAATCTGGCCCGCCGCCTTACCGGTCAAAACTATTGGTCCCTTAGTGCTTACGTTAAAAACGAAGTGAAAAATGTGGTAAGCTTTATCGGTGACTTTGAGAATGCTGTTGTCCGTTATGCCAAAGACCAGCAAGTAGACGCCGTTCTGTGTGGGCACATCCACCATGCGGCCATCCGCGTTCTTCAGGATAAAATATATTATAACGCAGGGGATTGGGTTGAAAGCTGCACGGCGCTGGTGGAAAATTTTGATGGCTCGATTGAACTTTTACACCACACCCCAACCCCATCGGGAAGTCACAATGTTGAGGATTTGGAAGAGGACACTTTGCTTGCGGCACTATCCTGAGCCCGTTGCCCAACCCGACATTCCTAAATCAGGCATTAAAAAGAAATTTGGCCAGGATGAGGCCCAGAATCAGACCAAAGGCGACGCCTGCCCCAAATGCCAGTCCAGCCATCCACTGCCAAGAGAACGGAGAGGAAAGAACCTGTGGCACATATGCGGAAGCTGTCTGGATCTTAACAGGGGTATTCTGCTGAATGGGTAAAGACTGCGCCTCACGCTGTAAAGGTAAGGTGACGGCAGGTCCCCATTTGGGTCCTTCAGGCGCCAAGCTTTGCTGGAATTGCTCAACCTCGGCACGCGCGGCCAAAGATGGAACGGGCAACTGGGATGTTTTAGGAACCTTGTTGGTCTTGCGCTGGTAACTTTCCCAGGAAACTACGGGCGGCGGCGGTTCGGATCCTCCGCTCTCAGGATCGATACGGAATTTTACCTCACCGATTTGAATGATTGCTCCTACTTCCACCATGGTCGGCGCGTTGACAGGTAGATCGCTGACGAAAGTGCCGTTGGTCGAGCCCAGATCACGGACAAAGAGGATGGTTCCGCTGTTTTCGATCTGGACGTGCTTACGACTTATCGATTCATGATCAACCTGAATATCCGCCTCCGAGCTGCGTCCAACGATGTTTTTACCCGGTTTGACGAGGTAGGGAACACCTGATTCCAGATGACGGAGCTTGTAATTCATATCATGGTGACCGATCCCAATACTTCCAGCTTAACAGAAAACAGCGGGAAGAGAATCAAAACTATTTCTTATTGACCGGTTCCGGGCAAAAAAAGACCCCGGTCTGCTTTCGCAGACCGGGGTCATAGATACTGGCAACGACCTACTCTCACAGGACCTATCGTCCCACTACCATTGGCGATGACATGTTTCACTTCCGTGTTCGAGATGGGAACGGGTGGGGCCACGTCTCTAAGGTCACCAGAGTTCTGGCGGAAAGCGGTTGATAAACCGCATCCACAAGCTGCTCTGGCGACTTCAGCGTATCTTGAAAAGAACTTGGAACCACCCTGAGGCGGCCATTGTTCCCTGAACACTGCATAGAGATTTTAATAAGAGCTGAACTTAAGTAATTCCAAGCCTTCCCCGACTCCGAAGAGTCAGGGATACGCTTAAAATTTAAGAACAAGCCTGTTGGGAAATTAGTAACACTTAGCTGAGCACATTACTGCGCTTACACATGTGTCCTATCAACGTGGTAGTCTTCCACGACCCTAATAGGGAAACCTAATCTTCAGAGGGGCTTGGCGCTTAGATGCTTTCAGCGCTTATCCCTTCCGGACATAGCTACCCGGCGCTACCGTTGACACGATAACCGGAACACCAGAGGTCCGTCACTCCCGGTCCTCTCGTACTAAGGAGTGAACCTGTCAAGTTTCCTGCGCCCACAGCGGATAGAGGACCGAACTGTCTCACGACGTTCTGAACCCAGCTCGCGTACCGCTTTAACCGGCGAACAGCCGGACCCTTGGGACCTTCTCCAGCCCCAGGATGCGATGAGCCGACATCGAGGTGCCAAACCG
>JBBSCO010000006.1:0-82982 GCA_038250235.1 Methylacidiphilales bacterium
AACTACTGTTAATCAAGATCCCACCACCTTAACTTAATTGCCCCTGGGTTTGGTCGAAGATTGGGGTCCACCATAATCAAAATCACAATGCAGGTTGCTGTTTCAGATACAAAACATGTGCCTATAGCTTGGAGAGAATTGAATAACAAAGGAGAAACAATGATAGAATACCGGGTGCTGGAACTCGGATCGACTAGGCATAAAGGGAAGGCTTTTTTTTACCCCAAAGTTGCACAGATTAAGTACTTCACGTGGGATACCCAATTCACGATGAAGGAGCCCATTAATGCCGGATTCAAGATAATCTGCAAAAAGTTTCAACTACTCGATCTAAACGTTGGACCAGTAGAACCTCCTGACCCATCCTTATTTAAGGGCATTTATGATATGGATACCGAAAAATATATTACTGTTCCTAAATAATCATACTCATCAACGGGCCGGTTCTTCAGCCTCCGCTTAAGTCACGGTTAGCGCGGCAATTATTAACAAAGAAAAAGCGTCAGCGTCTTAAAAAAGCCTGAGCAAATAATCGATTTGGTTAGACGTCCAGCGGCGTATGTTCTTGAAAATTGACAAAGAGAGATATGTCAGAGTGTCGGAAAAGGTATGAAAAAGCCGGATAAAATTTTTTAACATGATGAGGGGTTTTATTTTTCGATTTTCCGGCTTACTGGTTTTGCCAATTTTCCTGGCTTTGGGGCATTTGGCTTTTTCTGGCTGGCTTCCGCCTCCCAAGGATTTGACACTCGAAGCTGACCTGAAATTGATGGGAATCCAAGGCGCGCTATGGGTTGATGCCCGCGAGGAGCCCTTGTTTCTGTCCGGGCATGTGCCTGGTTCTGTAAATCTCACCCGCAAAAACTGGGATAAAAATTTGCCGGTTTTTTTTGCGCACTACGGGGAGGGGCAAACCATCATTGTGTATTGTTCGGTGGGTTGCCATGAAAGCACTGTTGTTGCGGCGAAAATCCGTGAACTTGGCCTGGAGAATGTTCAGGTGTTGGAGGGTGGGTATGAAGCGTGGAGCGTCTCACGCCCTCCTAAGGGGGGCGAATTGCGGCTCGAAGGACGCAACTGGGGAAGAATGAAGGAAAATTCGAATATTGAATCCCGAAATCCGAAACAAATCCCCAATTTGAAATCCAATGAAACCAAATAGGAGAGTTTTGCTCGAAACGGCGGAATGGGGTGCTGTTCTTGTATTGTCAGGGCTTTTCCTGTATGCCGGAGTGATAAAGCTGTTGGACACGGATCAATTCTATTTGGACATCCAATCTTATCGGATTACGCCTGATGAACTGTCGTGGTGGGCGGCCCACTACTTGCCTTGGTTGGAACTGGTGGCCGGGGTGGCTCTGTTTTTGCCGAAGTTCCGTTTGCCTGCGGCCCTGATCTTTGCGGGCTTGATGTCGGTATTTACGCTGGCACTGCTTTCTGCGTGGAGCCGGGGGTTGGATATTTCCTGCGGCTGTTTTGGGTCTTCCACCGCAGAGGCTAATTACCCTTGGCTTGTTGGCAGGGATCTTGGGCTTCTGCTCATGGCTTTGTTTTTGGTGTGGAGGAATTTATTGCCAACGACTTTCTTTTTTAGCCGTGGGGTTGCAAAAGAGACTTCTTTGGAATTGGCAGAAAGAGAGCGGAGATGATCTTACTTGAACAGGAGCGCAAGATGTCCGCCTGCTCAGGCGGGCATCCCGCCTGGCCGGGGTGGTTTCAGCATGCGGTGATCGGCGTAAAGAGTCTCGGGCAGGTCTCCAAGGCGACTCTTCGAGATTATCGCCACGGCGATCTTTCGACCCGCGCTCCTTTAGGAACTAAGATTTCCCGATCCTTATGGCATCGCCATAGCTTGTTACATCTCTGTGTTGTTATTCTCTGGCTTGGGGCAGCGGAATGCCTGGTTGCCCAGGAGGTGCTCAGGACATCGCCTTCGCGCATTACATTGGGTGGGTTGAGTTATGGGTCCAAGGATGGACAGATTCTTTCGCGCAAAGTAATCCTGAGTGTTCAAGATCCTGCGGCAGTTTTCCAGATTACCAAGGTGGATCTTTCCCAGGCAAAGGGAATCCGGTTGAAGAAGCAAACGGAGTTGCCGGGTAAAATCGAGCTGTTTTTTGAGATCGACACGGCGGCGTTCACACAGGGTCAGCCCTTTGGCAAATTTCTCAAGGTGCCTCTGCGCTTGGAAACCAGTTTGAGGGAATTTCCCCAGGTTGTGATTCCGGTTGTGGGCTGGTTGTCGGTAAATGAAACGGAACGGAATTTTCAGGATTTTCGTTTTCAGGGGAGCCTGCGCTGGCAGGGGCCGTGGGGAACGCCCAACATGGCGGGGGCTGTGCTGGTTCCGTTTATTCTTTTGATTGTGGGAGGGCTGGGTTGGGGATGGCAGGTGTTTTATGGAAAGTCAGGCCAATGCCCTGACCTACAGTCCGGACCGGTAAGTTCGAAAGTATTCAGAGTTATGATTCTCGGAGGCTTGGTTGTCTTGGGTGTTATAGCAGGCGCGCTTTTGTTTTTGCTGGGGCACACGTATTCGCGGGGTTCCTGGGTGGCGCTGGCGGTTGGGTTGAGCGTGTTGGTGCTGAAGAAGGGAACGATGCGCTGGTTCAGTCTGGGAGCTGCGGCCTTCTTTTTCATGATTATTTTCACGCTTCCGGCAGGGGTGGATCGTGTGGGTAGTTATGCACGGGTGGAGGCGGACAAGTCCATTGCCAACCGGTTCCGGCTCTGGTCGGGGGCTCTACAGGCCATGGGGGAACATCCCCTGTGGGGGATTGGGGCAGATCAATACGGGAACGTTTTCCGCCGCGACTATCAGACTTTTGAACATCAAGCGGAAAATTCCACTGCCGTAAGTGATTTCATGACCTTTGGGGCGGAGCGTGGGTTACCGTTTTTGGGATTGAGTCTGGGATTGTTGCTGTTCCTTTTGATGGAGGCTTTGTGCTCCAGAAAGCCTGTTCCTCTTGTTTTCGGGGCGATGCTGGCCTCGATCCTGGCAGCTTCGGCCTTTTCCACCCTTTGGTTTGTCAAAGAATATCAGGGGCTTTTCGCGTTCTGCGTGGGAGGGCTGCTTTTGCTTAGCGCGTGGCGGCTTTGGTCTTCAAAGGACTGGAAACGTAGTCTTCGGGGTTTGGTGAAAAGGGGGGCTTGTTTTGTCTTGGGCACGACGCTGGGATTGGCGCTTGTGGCGTGGTTGGCTTTGGATCAGTTGCCGACACGGAGCAGGCATTTCCCCGC
Source organism: Methylacidiphilales bacterium (assembly GCA_038250235.1). Taxonomy (GTDB): domain Bacteria; phylum Verrucomicrobiota; class Verrucomicrobiia; order Methylacidiphilales; family JAAUTS01; genus JAAUTS01. Next base: position 3,244 of record JBBSCO010000006.1, read on the forward strand.
TGTGGAAGCCGTCTTGGAGAATGGGTGGATGGTGGCACCCCGAGCGCTGCCAACCCAAGGGACGATTCTTTATATGGGGGAAGATAAAGAGGATTTGCCGCTACTGGCCCAGACCACGCTTCGCCCCTTGTCCTCTCTGGGATGGCGGGTGGTCTGGCCGGGTCCTGTGGCTACGCGGGAGCAGGTGGATATGTGGATACAAAAGCTGAAAAAGATGTATCCGGACCAGCCTGTTTATGTGGCAGGTCATGGCAAGGGTGGGAAGATGGCGTGGATTACAGTTTCGTTGGATCAGGAGATCAAAGGGGCGGGTTGCGGCTTTTTGACGGAGGAATTTGGACAATCTCTGGCGGGAGAATCGCCAAAGACTGCCTTTCTGGTTTATCAATCGCTTTACGACGATCAGGTATCGGCCAACGCCTCAATTCGGGCTCAGAGGGGTGATGCGTTTGTTTCTGTTCCGCTGGTGGTTGTATTAAAACCGGAGGTATTCAGCCGTTTCTCGAAGGCTTGGTTGGAGTGGATTCGAGCGATGAATGGACATTTTTCCCCAACGACCTGACTTCAGCTCTTTTTGACAAATCCGATGTAGGGCACGACGATTTCTTTTACCTGATCGGTTTTTACGCGGAATCGGAGTTCTCCGTAACGCCTCCCGATCCGGTCTCCAGTCTGAATCGTGCAGTCGAATTCCAGGATGCCGGGAGTTGAGGTTAGAAGTTTTGGTTGAATCCAGTCAGGTTCGGGCGAGGAGGCTTTGATGAGTTGAAGATCCTTGGAAGAGGAGTGGATTTTGAGTTTGAAGGAGGCCTGACTCTTACGGGGAAGGACGCCGAGGTAAAGGGAGGCGGGTTGAGCTGCCACATCCGAGGTGATCATGCCGTAGAGGGAGAGTTCCGCTGATTGTTGTTTTTTGCCTTTGGTATTGTATTGAACGAAGCCTTGTGAGCGATAAGGCCCGATGGGAAGATTTTGCGGGTTCAAGGTGATGTTGATACGAAAACCTTTTTCCATGGGGACGCTTGCACTTTGAATCCTGGTGTCACGTATGTTGAACACGACGGAATCTTGCGGATCATGATTACTTAAAGTCACCTCAATCCTTCTGGTGACGGGTGTTGAGTCGGAAGGAATTTTTCCCCAATCCAGCATGGAGGGGGTGATGATCATATCCGGCGAGGGCTGCTGGACTGTTGGTGGATTTTTCAAAATTTCCAAATCACAGGGTTTATGGAGATTCTGCCATTGTGTGGCTGTTTCACGGTTGGGCAGCCAGCCGATCCGGAGATGCGCAGATTCCGATAAGCGATGTGGTTGTATCCGACCGGAGCCAATATCAAGGGCGAAAGGTTGTGTTTTGTTGCCTTTGGCCAGAGCCTGGATGAAAGGTAGGGAAAGGCGGTTGGTTTGGTCGAGACCGTGTCCGGCGTTTTTTTCAAGCAGAAAGGCCCAGGGGGCAGCTTCCGCACGACCATATTCAAAAACCTGGCTGAGACTTTGATTCCGACCAGATTCGTCATGTTCTCCTGCGATAATGAGGGCGGGCACTCGGTAGGTGAGTTTATCCGGCGGGCCGGAGTAGCTTGCCCATTTAATGGAGATGAAGCCCAAGATCCTTTTCGGATTCCAACAGGCAAACTGATAGGCGAATTGTCCACCGGCCGAGTGGCCCCAGAGAATCAAAGGTGCTCCGGCCAGTTCAGGTCGTTTTGTTTGTTTGGAGAAATCCACCAGGGCATTCAGAAGGGCCTGGCCGGAGCCGTTCCGGGCGATCTCATAAGATCCGCCTTCGCCACGCAGATGACATGAGACCAGTCCATAGTGCAGTTCGGTTGCCAATTTTTGCCAGTTGGAATCAGCCGCAAGATGGAGTCCATTGGAGTCGGTGCCCAAGGCAAGAAAAAGTATACCTTTGAACGGTGCTTTTGCTGGAGGAAGCCATAGTCGGAATCGTGCTTCGGCAAAATTATTTTGGAGCGCAGGTTCTTCTTCGTATTCCCAGTATTCGGAAGAGATTAGAGGCTGGGAAAAAGTAATGATCAGCAGAAAAAGCTTGATGGGAATTGAGACAGGACATTGGAAGACAGGAATCATTTCCGCTTGATGTAGGCTTCCATGGATTCGCGGGTGAGAATGTAGGGTAGGCCGCAACGGGGGCAGTTCATCCTCAGCGTGGCGTCACTTCCGAAAAGGGCTTTGGGACTGCTTTTCATGGCCGGGGACAAAACGTTCATCATTTTATCCTGATTGCAACCGCATTCCCAGCGGTAATTGCGCGATTCAAGAAAGCTCACTTCCTCGTTTTGTTCCAGTATCCTAACCTGTTCGACGGTCAGTGCTTCCAGCCAGGCTGTATCGCAGTCCGGCTGGGCACTGATGAAAACGTATTCCTCGTCACTGACTTCAAAATAACGGGCCAGGCGCTGTTCACTTTGCCGGTAATAGGTTTCCGCCGCAATGAACCCGGAGGAACTTTCGAACTGGATCGAACTGCGGTGGGGAAGCTGGTTCTTGCGGATAATATCGGCAAAGAAAAAATTCACAGGCGCTTCACGGACATGTTCTGAAAAGAATCTGCCGATGATGGTGCCCAGGGGATTGCTGCCGTGAACAAAAACATTCAAGAGGGGGTTCTGGAAGTTAAGGGTCCAGGCGATCGTTTCATTCCAGGGACGGGCAGCACAATGCAGGGTCAGGGCGGCCAAGGTCTCCTTGAAAATCCGGTCATGTTCTGGAGCGGGCTGAATGTGGAGGTCAGCCATGTGTAGGTAGTAATCCACAAAGAGATCGCTGAATTCCGCCCGCGTCAGCAGGGCGTTGCGTTCGCGCACAAAGTAACTGCGGATTTCCAGGGAAATTTCCGGTGGGGCCGGGAGTTCGTCCATTACCCCAGACTAAGAAACCTTGGCCATGGTGACAAAATAAAAAAGAGCCATTTCCCGGTCTATTTTAAGCAACATATTCCTCCTTCCATTTCGTTGCCGGGGGCTAAGAAGGGGTCATTTTTTTACCTGACTCAGGCATTACATTTTGAAAAAAATCATCATTCCGTCTTTATATTAGGTATTACAGCGATAAGGACAGAGGCACCGACCAGGGTGACCAGGACAACCATAAGGGAAATGGATGGATCGATTGTAACACTCTTCCATTCCACGCTCGTAAGTCCGCAATTAAAAAAGCAGGGGGGAGAGACCAGTAAAAGAAGTTTAACCCGGACGAAGGCAAGGATGAAGATCAGAACTGGTTTTAGGAAAAGGAATTTGGCAATCAATGCTGCCGGGCAGAAATAGAGTGCCCGCAAACCCAGGAGGGCAAAGATATTGCTGATGAAGACCAGGAACGGATCCGGAGTGATGGCGAAAACAGCAGGAATGGAATCCACGGTAATAACGAGATCCGTGATTTCCAGTATGATCAAGGCCAGGAAAAGAGGGGTGATGACATACTTGGCAGACAAAGTTCCCGGACGTGGTGGAGGGTGATTCTGTCGGCCTGTTACGGGATCGGTTTCATAGAGAGCGGCCTCGGAACGCCGGGTTAAAAAATTTCTGTCCATCGAAGAAATCGACGCTTCTTAAATACTTTCGGGCCAGCTTTACCACGGGGTTTTTACCGGGATCTTCCTGGCTTTTGATCAGGGCCATCTTCAGCGCGGTCAGGATAAGAAAGAGGCCAAAAAAGATCAGGATCCACGTGTAACGCATGATCAATTCGGCTCCAAGAAAGAGCATGCCACCGCGCATGACCAAAGCTCGCAAAATACCCAGAAAAGTACGCGGTGTTGATATTTCCTGGGAATGGGAAAGAAACCGAAAATCATGGCGATGACAAAGATATTGTCCACGGCCAGGGATTTCCCGACCACACAGGCGGTCAGGTATTGAACAGCTGCTACACTCCCTGTTACTTGACCAAGAACGATTGTACCATCCCGGTATTTGGGGGTGTTTAGTCCGGGCCCTAGCCAGTGGGCTTCCTAGTGTACTGATAGTGAAGTTCCTTCATTAAATTTGCACAGAAAAGGCCTGGAACGCGGCGCCGTGCAGGGGAGCGTATCTGAGGGACACCCGACCTGAAACGCAACAAAGTTCCGGGCCTTTTTCTGTGCAACCCCATGGGGCCGTGGTTCTTTAAATCTCCGGGCTTCCTTACTCGTTTGCCTTCTATCGTTCAGATAGAAGGTTGCTCTCCTGCCTCGCCGGAGAACAAAATCCCCCACGGATTTAATAAAGTAATTTCGCTGTCAGGACACTAGGCGAAATAGACGAATCCAGCAAAGCTGAGCCCACAAAAAAGCCAAATGGATGACCAGACGATGGATTCCTTCATGCTGACTTCATGTGCTTCCCGGTGGAGGACACCCAGGTCAAGGGCAAGAAAAATAAGCACCAAAATGACAAAGCCCATTTAGGCCCCTATTTTGAGATCTTCAGGCTGGGAAGTAAGTGCTGTTACCGCGAGTATCCGGGTTGTTATTTGTTTTTATTAAAGAAAATGAGGGGCCACGACCATCTATTTATTTTATGCTTAACCAAATCCAAGGGATTCTATTGGTTTTTCAGCAAGTGGTTGAGCTCCGGATTTCGGGAAAACACCTTTCTGAGGATAATTTCATCATCAGCAAGTCCGATTTCCGGGACGTGATCGGGTATAAGGTCAGCTCCTTTGAGAAGATAGTTGGCTGCAACCGCGATTTCGGCCAGATGATCGGGTAAGGGATCGCGTGAAAGGCGGACTTCATTGGAATGGAGTATTTTGAGCAAGAGTCGGGCCATTTGCTGGAATTCCAATCGTTTCACCGCCTGGGGAGATGACAACTTGGTTCCCATGGCCGGACTGAAAAGCGCCAGCTCTTTAAGTTGTGCCGCAGTCATCGTTTTGGACTGCAATTTGATATAGTCATCCAGGCTGGTCATGGGGTTTTGTGGGGTCTTCCTGCGTCCGGAAGTGGAAGCAGGCATACGATGGGGTTTGAACTCAAGTTTTTTCATGTGGGATAAGCCGGTGGGACTACTCTTCACGTCTTCCCATCAACAGCGGTAGCAGGTGCCAGAGAAAATAGGCCAGTGAGGTAATAAAAGCTGCGACATAGGTCCAGGCTGCGGCGTTCAGGACTTCATTGACTGCACGTTCTTCTTCCTCTCCACGGGTGATCCTCAGGCCGCTAAGAACAATCCTGGCCCGCCGTGTGGCATCGAATTCGACCGGCAATGTCACCAGGTTAAAAACCATGATTACGCCCCAGGATACAGCCATGATCAGCAACCCTGTCCACGTGCTCAACAGTCCCGTTAACATCCCAAGGATGGGCAGCCACATGACTACTTGGGAGGCATAGCTGGTGGCCCCGACCGCCAGCATCCTCCACTGAAGCGGAGCATAGGCGATGGAATGTTGAATGGCATGACCGGCTTCGTGGGCGGCAACGCCGACGGCGGAGGCGGAAGATCCATGATAGTTGTCCGGGCTCAAGACCAGACGCTTGTGTAAAGGATCATAATGATCCCCAAGCATTCCGGGTTGTTCCACGATTTCCACATCCCGGATACCGGCTTTTTCCAGAATCATGGAAGCCGCCTGTGCTCCGTTGAGGCCGGATTTTACAGGAGTTTCACAGTGACGTTTGTAAACACGTTTAACTCTCCAGGAGGCCAGGAGTGACAATCCCATCGTACCAACAAACAGTAGTATAGCAAACAGTGACATAGGGGTTTCTTTCTTTGAATAAGTTGAATATAGTTGATGGCAATCGATTGAAAATGTCGTTGATTCAATGCAATTCATAGATAAAGTCTATGGATGCAAAGCTGGCTCAATTACCATCACCTGCTTTATTTCTGGACCGTTGTCCGCGAGGGAGGGGTCGGTAAGGCGGCCCGGAAATTGCACGTCAGCCAACCCACGGTCAGTGCCCAGATCCGGCAGTTGGAAGAGGCTTTCGGGGAAAAACTTCTCCGCAAGGCAGGTCGCCGTTTACAGCCGACTGACTCAGGTCAGATAGTTCTGGGTTATGCCGATGAAATTTTCTCTTTGGGGAATGAGCTGTTGCTCACTATAAGGCACAGTTTTGGTCACCGCCGCCTGAGGCTTCATCTTGGGGTCGTGGATTCTGTTTCCAAACTTTTGGTTTCCGGGCTTTTGGGGCCTTTGTTGGAGCGGAAGGAGGATATCCATTTCATTTGCCGGGAAGGAAGTCTGCAGGATCTGGCGGGTCAGTTGGCCATTTACAAGTTGGATGCCATTTTGGCGGATGAGCCCCTGGGCAGCACACTGGCGGTGAAGGCTTTTAACACCAAGCTGGCTCATGATCCCGTGGTATGGGTGGCATCGGCGGGACGAGCCGCCTCCTTAAAGAAGCGGTTTCCGCACTCTTTGGACGGCGCCCCGGTCATTTTGCCTACCGAGGAAATGCCTTTGCGAAGAGTGATTGAGGACTGGTTCCGGCGCAGCAAAATTCAGCCCCGGATTGTGGCCGAGGTTCAGGATACGGCCCTGATGAAGAACCTGGCTGCCGACGGAATCGGCAGCGCCCCCATGCCTGCTTCGATCCTGGGACCTCTCGCCAAAGCTTATGGATTGCAGAAGCTGGGCGTCGCTTCAGGGGCCTTTTCCGATCTTTATCTTTGTACCGTGGAGAGGAAAGTCGAGCATCCCCTGTTGCTCGAACTGCTGGGCCGTAGTTTCAAACGCGGCAGTCAAAAGTAGCCTTCTTTCTTTTTTTCTTCCATGGAGGCATTGCTGTCAAAATCGATCAGGCGGCCCTGGCGTTCTGATGTTTTGGCCAGGATCATCTCTTGGACGATTTTTTCCACGCTGTCGGCATCGGACTCGATGGCTCCTGTCAATGGGTAGCATCCCAGTGTGCGGAAACGGACGTTGCGCTGTTCGGCAACCTCGCCGGGTTCCAGTGGCATCCGTTCATCATCCTGCATGATCCAGGTTCCGCTGCGGCTGACCACGGGCCGGATCTTCGCCAGGTAAAGAGGCACGATGGGTATTTTCTCTTTTAGAATATACAGCCAGATATCCAGTTCTGTCCAATTGGACAAGGGGAAGATGCGCATACATTCGCCCTGGTTTTCCCGGCCATTGAAGATCCGCCATAACTCAGGCCTCTGGCTTTTGGGATCCCATTGGTGGAATTTGTTGCGCACGCTGTAAACACGCTCTTTGGCCCGCGATTTCTCTTCATCACGCCGGGCACCTCCAAAAGCGGCATCGAAATGATAGTGATCCAGGGCCTGTTTGAGTGCCTCGGTCTTCATGATGTGGGTGTGTTTTTCAGAGCCGTGCTCGATGGGATTGATGTTTTGCCGGATGCCATCAGGATTGATCCACACCCGCATGTCCAGCCCCAGATCCAGGGTTAGACGGTCGCGAAAGCTGCCCATTTCCTGGAACTCCCAGCGAGTGTCAACATGAAGCAGGGGGAAGGGGATGCGCCCCGGGAAAAAAGCTTTTTGTGCCAGGCGCAACATGACGGTGGAATCTTTGCCTATCGAATATAACATGACCGGATTTTGGAATTCGGCCGCCACCTCGCGCAGGATGTGAATGCTCTCGGCTTCCAGCTCTTGGAGATGGGAGAGGCGGTAACTGCTGATTTGTGTACTCATAAAATTATGTCAGGATTGTCCAGCGGCCCTTGCCGCCGTAGTGGAAGATTGAACTGCCGAAGTCTTCCATGGCGAAGAGGTGCAGCCACTGGTTGTCAGCCAATTCACCGACAGCGGGGTGCTTCAGCAGGACGCGGTGGATTTTTTCCCTCGGGGCCTCAATGAAAACCCCCAGCCTCAGGGGTTCATGCACCCAGGAGGTTCCGTCATGCAGGGATTGCATGGGAAGCCCGGTTTGCAGGTCACCGCCGTTGCCCTGCCAGATTCCAAGCGCGCCAACGACGTTGTGGATGGTTTTGTTGCCACTGCCGAAGAGGCGGTTGTTTGCTGTTGAGGCATAATATTGGAGGTTGATCCAATTGGCCACGACGACGGGAGCAGTCAGGATCAATTCCAGGACTTTGGAATCCGGATCGCCGGAATGTTCGTAATCATGCAGAAAAGTCCGCCCGGCGAGATTTAGTTTCTTGGTCCTCTCCCGTGGTGCGGCGATCAGCGCAGCATTGGCGGCCAGTCCCCATTCGGGTCTTACCTGGGCCCAATCCCTGCTGCGGGTCCGGATTTTTTGCTCAAGTTGGCTATCATCTGGCGATAGGCCGAGGCGTGGGGATCTTTCCGTCCGTGTATGCCGTGAGGCCTCTTGCAGCCAGGCAATCGTCTGGTTCCACTCTTCCAAGTGTGAGGCGGGGACAGCGTCCTCTTCAAAGAGTTCCACATCATCGGTAGTGGTGGTATGCTGTCCTGCCAGGAAGTGGGTATCCGCAGGAATCTCGATGCCGCGATGCTTTAATCCTTCCCGTACGGCAGGTTCATTCAGGATGTTGGCGGCGATGCGCGCATTGACCTGGCCGGCGTGTCCGCCGCAGGCGCCGCAATCCAGTCCGGAGGCATAGGGGTTGTTATTGGTGGCGCTTCCGTGTCCACAGAAGAGCACCAGGCGGGCGAAGCCGGAGGTCAGCCCTAGGTTGCGGAGGGCGCTTTCCGCCAAATTGAGCTGGTCGGCTGAGGGAATGCCTGAGTCATGTGAATGGCCGGGGTTCTGAGAATGATTGTGCTGACAGGCGGATGTGAGTTGAGGTCGTGTCGCAGGCGCCTTGGATCGGGCGGAGTCTGTGCTTAAAGCAAGAGCGTCGCGGCCCAGCTTGAGGCCGAAAAAGAGCCCGGCGGTTTCCACGAAGGAGAAACAGGAGACGGCCGAGGTTTTGAAAGAGTTCCAGGAATAGTTCAGTTGCTTGTCAAACAGTTGTTTGCGCAGGGTCTTCTCCAAGGCCTTTTGTCCGCCGTTTTGCAAACCTTCCCGCACTTTGTAGGCGGGAGAAAGTAATACGGGGCATTGGGCGGAACCCCGTTCCTGACCAAGGAGAACATATTCGATTGCCATTCCGAAAAAACCCGCAAAGCCGGAAGTGAGGATGCCCGCGTTCCGGGCTTCCAAATGTCGGCGATAAATTTCCGAGCGGACATCGATGCAAAAAATGGCATGTAAGGAGGGCCGGGTTGCGGATGCCACTTTTACCTGGGCCTGGGAGCGCAAGGAAGTGGACAGGCGGCGTTGATAGCTTTTTTCCATGGCTATCTGAAGCAGGTAGCGTGGAAGTAATCCGAGGTCCGGTTGGAACTTTTGCATGGAAACCAGTTTCTCCTGCCAGATCCGGCCAAAGTCCGGCGTGCTCTGGCCCAGTTTCCGTAAAGCCAGGTCGTAGGCCAACCGGACAGCCAGTAATTCCGCCAGGCCTTGATTTCCTTCACCGGGCATCAGGTTTTGTCTCACTTGGTATTGCACATAGGAGCTCCAACCCGAAATGCTGAGCAACTGACGGTGGAGAAAATCGACCTGCAGGCCGATTGGAATTTCCAGTGTATCCAGAGCTTCTTGAATGGCCAGGCCGGGGTCTTGAGGCAGAGTCTGCATGATCCCGGCAAAGGTCTTCAGTCCGGACAGACCTGGATTGGCATCATGCCGGGCCGCTTCCCGCCAGGCAGTGTAGAAGGGTCGGTCGCGCCAGGGCATGCGCCAGGAGGATTGGCCTTCATCAAAGTAGACGGAACACCATTTGGAAATTTCCTCTGTGACGAAGGGTGCCCATTGTGTGTTGTAATGCAGATCCAGACAGTCGGCCACCGTCAGGGTGCGCTCTGTTCCGTCCGTGCCCGATTCTGCAAGCAGTTCCTGGCGCAGGGAGTCGGCCGTGTAATCTCCCAGAAATTTACTCCACGGGTCAGGCAGAGTCATCCGTGCCAGCGCAACTGCTTCTTGAATATCCGGGCCACTAATGTCTCCGGCATCAAGCCGTTGCAGATAATAATTGTCCGGCATGAGGATGTCCCCATGCGCGGTGCGTCGGAGCAGGGCTGCAGCCTCAAGGAAGTGGAGATTGGAGAGGCCCAGGAAAGGATTGACGGCCACAAAATCTTTTAAAGGCCACAGGGGCGGGATACGCCGGCAAGCCTCGTCCACCGTCAAACGGGTGGAAGTATGGCATCCGGATGGTCTGGCTCCCAGGACAGTTGAATTTTCAATGGTGTCGTTCATGGATTTTCTTTCCTCGAAATGGTTGGAAGGGATGTGGGATGGAGCGGCCAGAATACAGCCACCATGCGGTTGGCCAGGGTGGTGAAGTAAAAACCGTTGCGGGCATGGACATAAAAAGCCTGACAAAGTGGGTGCTTGTACCAGACTGGCAGTTGTGTCTGGAAAACCAGCACGGCCAGGAAGAGAAGAAAGGGGAAGGCCGCCAATGCCCCTGCCATCCAATCCCAGCCGACTTTCTGGATCGGGAGCACGGGGGCGAGGAGGGACTCAAACAGGAAGTGAAGGCCAAAGCCGGCGAAGGAGACCAGGCTGGCCAGAACCAATCCTGCGGCCACGATGATCACTCCCCGTGAGTGGCTCCAGAGATTCCATAACATGTAGGCCTGGCTGAACCAAAACACCAGGCCGAGGAAAAAGGCTCCAGGGTTTTTCCACAAATCCAAGCCCATTATCCAGGCGCTGCCGAAGGTCAGCAGGGCTGTGGCGGTCAGGGTTCCGGCCAGGGCCAGGGGATGGGCCCGCGGGAGGCTGTCCGGCACCCAGGCGGAGCGGGAGAGCTGAAGGATGCTGCCTGAACTCAAAAAGGCATGGGCCTTGTAGAGGGAGTGGGCCGTCAGGTGCAGTACCGCAAGGCTGAAGGCTCCCAGGCCGCATTCCAGCATCATGAAACCCATCTGTGCCACCGTTGAAAAAGCCAGGGCCCGTTTGATGCTGGCGTGGGTCAGCATGGTCAGAGAGGCGAACAACGCGGTGAATCCACCCACGAGGGCCAGAACCATCATTGCCTCCGGACTCAGCACCACCACCGGGCTGAGGCGCACGATAAGGAATCCTCCGGCGTTGATGATTCCCGCATGCATGAGGGCGGACACCGGAGTTGGGGTCTCCATAGTATCAGGCAACCAACTGTGGAAAGGGAATTGGGCAGACTTCAAAATGGCGCAGGCCACGAGTAGCAAGCCGATGAGAGTGAAAACCCCGGCGCTTTCATCGGTGGCAAGGGAGGCCTTCTGAAACAATTCCTGGAAATCCAGGGTTTGAAATTTTTGGTAAATCAGCAGGATGGCGGCGAGAAGGCAGATATCGCCCATACGGCTGAAAATGAATTTTTTCCGGGCGGCCAACAGTGCTCCCGGACGATCCGGATAAAAAACCAGCAAACGATGGAGGCAGAGGCTGACGGCTATCCACGCAGCGGCGAAGAGGAGAAGGTTGCCGGAGATGGCCAGAACCAACACGGATCCGGATGTGAGGCAGAGCCAGCGTGTGAGAAGGCCCTGTTTGGGGTCACCGGCCAGATAATTTTCTGAATAGCGGAGAATCACGGCGGCCAAAAGTGAAACCAGGAGCAGTAAGATGGCCGACAGAACGTCGTAGTAGATGCCCAGCCGGAACGGTCCTACTTCCAGGAAAGTGGCAATGATGGGGCCTCCCAGCACCAGTGGCAGAATGGCCAGCAGGGAAGCTGCCAAAGAACCCAGTGCCAAGAGAGATCCCAGGCGGGCCGCCTTTTGCGGCTGGCGATCCAGCCAGGAGGATGGCAGCAGGGCGGTCAGGAGCAGTAAAAGCGGTGATGCCGCCGCCATGTATTTTCCTGTTTCGTTTATCCATTCAATCATGTGAAATTCCCTTGCTGAAGATACTTAAACAAAAAATAGATGATTTGATCCAATAGATGTTCTTTTCATCATCGTTCTCTTTTGTATATGTATAAATCATGTCTTTTCTTAATTATCACCACCTGCGCTATTTCCGGGCTGTGGCCAATGCCAACAACCTGACCCGCGCCGCCCGCGATCTGAATATCTCGCAATCCGCCCTGAGCATACAGTTGCGCAAACTTGAGGAAAGCCTGGGACAGAAACTTTTTGACCGCCAACATAAAAAGCTGGTTTTGACCGGAACCGGTCAACTGGTTCTTAGTTACGCGGAAACGATCTTCCGCAGTGGCGAGGAATTGATGGATACGCTTAGACACCAGACGGGTGGGCGGCGGCAGATTCTGAGGGTGGGGTCGGTCGCCACCATGTCGCGTAATTTCCAGATCGAATTCCTTCGCCCTCTGCTTCGAAACCCGGAGGTGGGGTTGGTCATTCGTTCCGGGAGTTTGCGGGAACTGCTCGAACAGTTGGAAGCCCACACCCTGGATTTCGTGTTTTCCAATCTGCCGGTGCGGAGGGATGCCCGGACCCGCTGGCATTGCCATCTTTTGGATGAGCAACCGGTCAGCCTGGTGGGAAGAAAGATCAAAGGGGCCAGGCGTTTTAAATTTCCGGGCGATTTGAAAACCACTCCAGTTTTGTTGCCGAGTTTGGAAAGCAATATCCGCGCTGCCTTCGATCTCCTGATGGATCAGGCGGGGATACATCCTATTATTGCCGCCGAGGTTGACGATATGGCCATGTTGCGTCTTTTGGCCCGTGATTCCAACGCGCTGGCTCTCGTGCCGCGCGTGGTGGTCCGGGATGAATTGCGGGACGGTCTCCTGGTGGAGCGTTATCGCCTGCCTCTGATCAAAAAGAGCTTTTACGCCATCACTCCGGACCGGCATTTCCCGAACCTGCTGCTCCGCCAGCTTTTTGGGCAGCATGAAAAAAAGGATGTGTCTTCCTGAAACCAGAGATGGTTAATGGCAGCGTGATGGCTTAGCAATAAATGGCTTATGACCAGCCCGGATTTTTTCTAAAGACGGCACCAAGAGCCAGGGTTCATCTTTTTTCTGATTTTCTGCCAGTTTCTGGTCTGGTATTTAGTGGAATGCTAGTCCTTGATTTGAGCGGTTGTGTCCCGTCTGTTTCCCCGGGATTGCTCGAGGTCGCGCAGTAAAATTTTCAGGGCCACGGTTGAAATATGGATTTCCCAAACTGATAGAAAGAGTGAAGCGATCATCAGCAGGAGGCTCAACCCGAAAAAGAGGGCGGCGCTGTCGCTGAATCCGGTGTAGATCAGAAACATGCTTAGAGTGCAGAAGAGGAGGCTAAACACCCCGCTGACCTGCATACCCTGGATCAGGCCGATGCGAAGACGAAGATTCCGGATCTGGGCCAGAACATCTGCCTCGTGGTTCTTTTGATAGTCGGCATAGAGGGAGCGGACGAGGTTGGCCAGGCTGAGAAAACGGTTGGTGTAGGCCAATAGAAGAAGGCTGATAGCTGGGAAAAGCAGGGAAGGAGTGCTCAAGGGTATGTCCATGGGGAATATTTAGCCCAATCCGGATGATTGTTCTATTTCCTTTTTTGAAAAAGCCGTGTCTGATGTGAAATCCTGATTGTATGATGGCTTCTGTTTTAACTGCCTTCTTTTTTGCTCTCTCGGCGGTCACGGGCTCGCGTGCCGCCCGCTTGGTCGGGCCGGTCAATGCAAACTTCATCAGATTGTCCATTGCCACACTGATCCTGACGGTTTTTGCCCTGACTGCAGGGAAGGGTTTGGCGGGTCCTGGCCTGCCTGTTTTTTTGATGAGCGGCTTGATTGGATTCGGACTGGGGGACATTGCCCTTTTTCATGCTTATGAAAGACTGGGGGCAAGACGTACGATTTTGTTGGCTCAATGCGGGGCAGTGCCTTTCGCGATTTTGACGGAGCTGGTTTGGCTGGGAACCGTCATTACATGGCACCAGTTGCTTTGGATTGCGCTGATTCTGGGAGGTATTTGTCTGGCAGTTCTGCCCCGGAAAGAAAGCCCGGTGGCCGGGGATGTTTTGTGGAAAGGAGCTGGGTTCGGGATTCTTGCCGCTTTGGGCCAGGCCTGGGGTGCCGTGCTGAGCCGTAAAGCCGTGGCCATGAATGATGCCGTTGGTCTGAGTCTTGATGGCTGGACGAGTAGTTTTCAACGTATTCTGGCGGGACTGGTCGTTGCTGCCCTCTTTTTTGCCTGGTTCCACTGGAAAAAACGTTCGCGCACAAAACCGGTTCTGGCCAGCCTTGGCTCCCGTAACCGTTTACGGGCTGCTTTGCTATGTTTGGCCAATGCCTTGGCCGGGCCCGTGTTGGGCGTAGGTTTCTATCAATGGGCCTTATCCGAAACGGCCAGTGGTATAGTTTTGGCTGTTGTGGCCACGACCCCGGTTGTCACCCTTCCCTTGGTCTGGGTTCTGGGCGAAGATAAGCCTGAAGCCTTCCCGATCATTGGTTCGCTTCTGGCCGTTGGGGGTGTTGTTGGACTTTTGTTGCTTTGATTGGCTAAAGGTTTGCCTTGGGATGATGCACTCCGCTCTTGCGATATGCGGGAGAAGCAGGCAGAAGGGGGTGTGTCCTTGTTTGCCTACCGTGAAGAACAACTGAGTCCTGAGCTTCAATTACTCAAGGGGATCCCCCTTTTTTCCAGCCTCAAAACGCGAGAGCTCAAAATCCTGGAATCCATTCTCCATGAACGCACTTACGTCGAAGATGAAGTGATTTTTGAGGAGGGGGATGAAGGACTGGGCATGTATATCGTTCTTGAAGGGAAAATCCGCATTTCCCGCAAGGCCATGATTGGAAGCAAGGAAGTGACCCGTCTCGGGCCCGGTCATTTTTTCGGTGAGTTGTCCCTTTTGGATGGGGGGCCCCGCTCGGCCACGGCTGTGGCCTCGGAATCAGCCCGGCTTTTCGGGTTTTTTCGTCCGGAGTTTCTGGAGATCCTGGAAAAGTATGACCGGATCGGGGCCAAGATCAGTTTTCAACTGGCGCGCCTTTCCGCTCAACGCCTGCGCCAGTCGCTCGACGGCACCCAGGTGAGTTCGTGCCTTTGATATGAGTCTCAAGGGTGTTAAAGCGCGGGGTTCTGGACTGGATCAGCCTTTGGTTTGGCTGGGGGTCATAGCCGGAACCCTTCTTGCGGTTTTTCTTTGTGATTGGATGTGGTGGATTTCCATTCCGCTAGTGGTCTCGGTGGTGCTCTACTACATTGCCCTGCCGATGATCGAGTTCATGGAAAGGAAGGGCCTGGCTCATGACAAGGCCCTCTGGATCTTCATCCTTCTTTTGACCGCTCTTTTGTTTTTTTTGGTGCCGGCACTGCTTTCCTGGATCACCGCGCAGGTCTATCTGGTGCAGGATAAACTGCCGGAAATCCTGGGACGGATCAGCAAGGCGGTCGCGATGGGATTGGCAGCTTTGGAAAGCCGGTTTCCCTGGTTGCAGGATGCCGAGATGGGGGCCAAAATGAACACGAAAATCCTTTTGCTCAAAGAACGTTTTATCGAGGAATCGTTGCCCAATCTAGCGGTTTACGCCCTTCACTGGGTTCCCTGCATGCTTCTTGTCCCATACCTGACCTTTTTCTTTCTGAAAGATGCCCATCTGTTTAAAAAACTTCTGATGCGGGGCATACCTAACGCGTTTTTTGAAAAAGTCCTTCTGCTTTTTCACCGGATCGATGGACAGATCAAAAAGTATTTCCGCGGCCTGATGGCCATGACTTTTCTCGATACCGTGACGCTTTCAGCAGGCTTGTGGGTACTGGGGTTGAAATTCGGGGTTTTCGGTTTTTTCCCGTCCATCTTTCTGGCTTTGATGTGTGCCGTATTGTCGTGGATTCCTTTTATTGGTTCCATCATCGGTTGCCTGATCATTGTCCTGGTCTGCGTGGTGCAGTCGGCCGATCCAGGATGGCTGGTTTTCTGGGCCTTGGTGCTTTTTGGTAGCGTCAGGCTTCTGGATGACTTTATCTATACCCCTTTGACCATTGGGCGTTCACTGAGTGTGCATCCGTTGATCACGGTGTTGATGATTTTTGCGGGGGGATTTGTCGGTGGTGTCACCGGGCTATTGCTGGTTATGCCATTGCTGGGGGTGGCGAAGGTTCTGGGGGAAATTTTTGGTCAGGTCTGGTTCGATGCCCGGCTGAGGGCCCGCTTCCATCTTTCCAAACAGTTGCGACTGCGCGCCGCCCGCGAAGGCCTCTTTTCCTGAAAGCCTGTTCTGGGGAAGGTTCCAAACAACCCAATCGCTCCAATTGCAGCTTGAGAGGACGGGGTGATCTTTTAACCGCCACGCTTGCTTCCTTGACTCATTTCTGTTAAAAGTTTTCTTATGAGCGAAACAACAGTTACAAAAGAAAAATTGGTCGATGATGTGAAAGAAGTGATTGCCGACGCGGAAGCACTTGTCCGTGCGACTGCGGATGATCTTTCCGTTAAGGCCAAGGAAGCCAGGGCCAAGCTTTCCGTGAAATTGGAAAAAGCCAAAATTCAGTTGAAGGATCTGGAATCCGTGGCCAAGGAAAAAGCCATTGAAGGTGCCAAGGAAACCGACCGCGTTATCCGCGACCATCCCTATGAATCCATCGGCGTGGCTTTCGGAATCGGTCTCTTGATCGGCATCCTCGTCAACCGCAAATAAAATGCTTTTCTCCGGTAAATCGAGTGAGGGCGGGCTCCTCGGCCTGCTTCGCAAGCTGGCTTTGCAGTTGGTCAGCGTTCTGGAAACACGGGCGGAACTGGTCGTGGTTGAATTCCGTGAGGAAAAAATCCGTCTGGTCAAGCTCCTCATCTGGAGTTCTTCCGCCCTTTTTCTCACGGCCATCGGGTTGATTATGTTAACCATGACCATCCTTTTCGCCGTTTGGGACAATCCTGAATACCGTCTGTATGCCCTGGCCTTTTTCACCCTGGCTTATCTGGGTGGTGCAGCCTTTGGTTTTTACAAGATGAAGAGTCTTCTGTTGGAAGGGGAACTTCCTTTTGCCGAGACCATCAATCAGTTGAAAAAAGACAGGTCGACGCTTCAGACGAAGGACTAAGTGATGAATTCTGCACTGACGTTAGAGGAGCAGAAAGCCCGTCTTGTCGCGCGTTGTGATGCCGAAAGGGCAATAGTGGCGGCGAGCTGTGACCATTTGCAGCAATCCATGACCTGGTGGGAGATGGGATACAGTGTCGCCTCAGTCTTAGCTCCCAAGGTCAAATTTCTACTGCCTGTTCTGGCTGTGGCGGTAGGAGGCAGTCTGGGTTCTTTCGGGAAGGTCGGTCCTGTTGTGGCTAAAGCGGTAACAGCCTGGCAGGTTTTCCAAAAAGCGCGTTCGGTTTATCAGACACTGGGTCTGGGCTCTTTTTTTGGCCGTAAACAGCCCGGATAGGGAAAGCGCGTTTCGGGCCATGGGATTTACTTCTTCATTTGCCAACCAGACCCGGGGTTAGTAGGATTTACCCTTTCATGAGTGCGTATCGAAAGCTTTGGGTGGTCAAGGTGGGCAGCGGTCTGTTGACCCATCAGAATGGTGGGGTGGACCGCCAGTTGATGGCTTCTCTGGCCAAACAAATTTCCCAAGTTCGAGAAAAAGGCAATGCCGTGGTGCTGGTTTCTTCCGGTGCCATCAGCGCAGGGATGTCAGCCCTGGATCTGGCCAAACGTCCAACCGAACGTAAAGCCCTGCAGGCCTGTGCCACGATCGGCCAACCCCGCCTGATGGCTGCTTGGAATGATGTTTTCAAAAAGCACGGGCTCTGTGCCGCCCAGATTCTATTGACCTCTTGGGATCTGGACAGCCGGAAACTTTATGACAATACCCGGGCAACCCTGAAACATCTCCTCTCCCTGGGCAACTGCATTCCGATTTTCAATGAGAACGACGCCTTGTCTTTTGAAGAGCTGGAGATGCTCAACCGTTTCGGGGACAACGACAAACTTTCCGCCCAGGTATCCATTCTGGTTCAGGCGACACAACTGGTGATTTTATCAAGCATCGACGGCCTGCGTACACGTCCGGATGGAACAGGTGAATTGATCCATTTGGTGCGTGAAATCGATTCCACGGTCATGAGTTACGCCGGAACGACCCAGAGCCAACGCTCGGTTGGAGGCATGATATCCAAGCTGGAGACGGCGAAACTGATGATGAGCCAGGG
Organism: Methylacidiphilales bacterium; assembly: GCA_038250235.1. GTDB lineage: Bacteria > Verrucomicrobiota > Verrucomicrobiia > Methylacidiphilales > JAAUTS01 > JAAUTS01. The sequence continues at coordinate 21,225 of JBBSCO010000006.1, forward strand.
GATACCCATGGCTATCGGTGACGGGCGCGCGAAAAATATTCTTCTCAGGATGTTGAACAAAGAGCGTGTCGGCACCCATTTTCTAGGGAAAAAGGGCAGGTCATGAGTGAATTGTCAGTTCAGATCGAGGAACTTTGCCGGAAAGCAAAAAAAGCTTCCCGCCAACTGGCCATTGCCACGACAGAACGCAAGAATGAACTGCTGGGGAACATTGCGGAGGCACTGGACGAGGGCCGCGCCCGCATTGCGGAAGCCAATGAAAAAGATGTGAAGAAAGGCCGCGAGGACGGTCTTACCTCCGCGATGCTGGACAGGCTGGAATTGAATGCAAAGCGCATTGACGGCATGATCCAGGCGGTTCACGAGGTCATTGCCTTGAATGATCCCGTTAAAGAAGTGATCAAACAGTGGACATTGCCCAACGGCCTGGAGATGGAGAAAATCCGGGTGCCCATCGGCCTGATCGGAATTATTTTTGAGTCACGACCCAACGTGACGGTGGACGCCTCCGTGCTTTGTTTGAAAACCGGAAACGGAACGATTTTGCGCGGAGGCAAGGAGGCGATTGAATCCAACCGGGTGCTGGCTGAATTGATGCAGGAGGCTTCGGAGAAAACGGGCTTTCTGCGTGAGACCATCGTCCTGATTCCCACGACTGATCGTGAAGCGATTCCTTTGCTTTGCGGGATGGATAAGTATATCGACCTGATGATTCCCCGCGGCGGCCATGGATTGATTGAGACCGTGGTGAAAAATGCCCGCATGCCTGTGATCAAACATTATCACGGGGTTTGCCATCTTTATGTGCATGAGGCGGGGGATTTCGACATGGCGGAAAGCATTCTGATCAATGCCAAATGCCAGCGTCCCGGCGTTTGCAATGCCGTCGAAACCCTGTTGGTGGATGAGTCAATTGCGGGCCGCTTTCTTCCCCGTGTGGCCCGGGCACTGCGCGACGAGCACAAGGTGTTGCTTTTGGGAGATGCCGCGACGTCCTTAGCTTTGGGAGAGACGTTGAAGGAGCCGGAAAACTGGTCAACCGAATATCTGGATTTGATTCTGGCGGTGCGTGTGGTCAAGGGGTTGGATGAGGCTATCCGACACTTGGAAGATTTTGGTTCCCATCATTCCGATACCATCGTGACGGCGGACAAGGAAGCCGGGGAACGGTTTCTGAACGAGGTGGATTCCGCAACTGTTTACTGGAATGCGTCGACTCGTTTTACCGATGGGAATCAGTTCGGATTCGGGGCGGAGATCGGCATCAGCACGGATAAAATCCATGCCCGTGGTCCCATGGCTCTGGAAGAGTTGACCAGTTATAAATATATCGCCAGGGGTTCCGGGCAGATCAGACAGTAAAAAAATTCGCCCGCAAATACGCGAAAACCAGCCAGAATCCAAGAATACAGAGAGTTATTAATCCTTCATTCCTCGCCTTTTCGCGTGTTTCCCGGGCTGACCTCTTAAAAATCTTTTTTGACAAAATCCCTGATTGGCTTAGCTTTTAAGAACTTCTTATCAAGAGCAGCAGAGGGACTGGCCCTATGAAGCTGCGGCAACCGGCTCCGATTTTTATCGGGGCGTCAGGTGCCAAACCCAGCCTGCAAATTGCGGGAAAGGATGAGGGGTGTCGGAGCTTCAACAGCTTATCGATTCCTCCCCTGACTTTCCTCTGAGCTGCTCTGAGCGGAAGAACATGGAACAGTTATGTCAGAGCCCTATTTTAGCAGTTTAAAATGTCGTGAATGCGGCCGCCTCTATCCCAAAAAGGCCGTGCATGTCTGCGAATTCGACTTCGGCCCCCTTGAGGCCGATTACGATTATGATCGGATCAAGGCCGCCCTGAGCCGTCAGGTAATTGAAAGCCGTCCCAAGTCAATGTGGCGTTATCGGGAGCTTCTTCCTATTGACGGGGAACCGACCGTCGGTTTGCAGGTAGGCTTTACCCCTCTGGTGAAAGCGGATCGTCTGGCCAAGGTTCTGGGAGTCAAAGAAATCTACGTTAAGAATGACACCGTTAATTACCCGACCTTGAGCTTCAAGGACCGTGTGGTTTCCGTTGCTTTGTCGCGTGCCATCGAGTTAGGGCTGAAGACCGTGGCCTGCGCATCGACCGGTAATCTGGCCAATTCGGTGGCCGCCAATGCCGCCGCGGCCGGATTGGATAGTTACGTCCTGATTCCTGCGGATCTGGAGCAGAGCAAGGTTCTCAACAGCCTGGTTTACGGAACGAAAGTGATCGGAATCCACGGTGCTTATGATCAGGTCAACCGTCTATGTTCGGAAATCGCCGGCAAATACGGATGGGGTTTCGTCAACGTGAACCTGCGCCCTTATTACGCTGAAGGATCCAAGAGCATGGGCTTTGAGATCATGGAGCAACTCGGCTGGAAAATCCCCGCCCATACCGTCATCCCGATGGCGAGTGGATCCCTCCTGACCAAGATCTACAAGGCCTACCAGGAATTTGTCAAAATCGGGCTCGTGCCTGAATCGAAATTTTCGGTCCACGGCGCGCAAGCCACTGGTTGCAACCCTATCAGTGCCGCCCAGAAATCGGGCACGGATCTGATTCGGCCTGTCCCGAAACCCAATACCATTGCCAAGTCGCTGGCCATTGGAACGCCTGCCGACGGCTATTATGCGGTGAGGGCCATGGAACAAACCGGGGGCAGTGCAGAAGACGTCTCGGACGAGGAAATTATTGCAGGAATCAAGCTGCTGGCTGAGATGACCGGTATTTTTGCCGAAACCGCTGGCGGCGTGACTGTCGCCTGTGCCAGGAAGCTGATAGATTCCGGAAAAATTCCACGGGATGAACCCATTGTTCTCTGCATCACAGGACACGGATTGAAGACGGCTGAAGCCGTGGCCGATCACATTGGTAAACCCAGGTTGATCAAACCCAGCCTTCGTGAATTCGACAGTCTGATTGAGGCTGAACTGGCTGAAGCAGCCCATTAAACAGGATCTATATTTATGGCAATTGAAGTAATTATTCCAACGCCCCTCAGAGGCATGACCAACAATCTCGACACCGTGAACGCGGAGGGCGCCACGATCATCGAAGTGATTGACAACCTGAATGTCCAGTTCCCGGGTATCAAGGAAAGGCTGGCCGATGACCAGGGCAACCTGCGCCGCTTCGTTAACATCTATGTCAATGGTGAGGATGTCCGTTTTCTCCAGGACAAATTGACGGCAGTTAAAGACGGGGATGAAATCAGCATCGTTCCCGCAATAGCTGGCGGTTGAAGAGATTTCTGCTTAACTATTCTTTATGGCTCAGTTCAAAGGCAGATATTGGCTCAATTTTGATGCCTCGCGTTCGACCCAACCGCTCATCTACCAGATGGGAAAAAAGTTCGACCTGATGTTTAATATCCGCCAGGCCACGGTCGGCGAGGATTTTGGCATCATGGCTGTGGAGCTGGAAGGCGAACGCGATACGGTCAAAGCCGCCATCGTCTGGCTGGAAGAGCAGGGTGTCAAAGTTGAGCCGGTCGAGATCAATACGATCGAGGGCTGATGGCCCGCGAAAGGCGCGAAAAAGCGCTAAAAGGAGATTTTTTCAGAAATTTTCTTTCTCTGGGTCAGAGCAATACGTTCGTATTGAATTTTAGGGTAAGAACCAAAATTGACCAGAAGTCCCAATTCCCAGCCTCCTGAATGAAGATAGTTCAACACCTGAGCCCTATGTTCATCAATCAAGGTTGAAGTAGCTTTTATTTCGAGAATTATTTTCCCGTAGATTAAAAAATCTGGTTGGTATTTTTGTTTGAGTTGGGTTCCTCGATAAGAAAGCCCCAGGTGGGGATGGGGTATGTTCGGAATTCCGCAATGAGTAAACTCTATCTCCAGACATTCCTGAAAGACAGCTTCTAGAAATCCACAGCCTTTGTCCTTATAAACTTCGAAACATGCACCGATGATTTTATAGCTTTCGTCTTTATAGATTAAGTCCGTCTACATTTCGCGAATTTTAGCGTGTTTCGCGGGCAAATTCTATAAAATCAACATGGCATCGCCATAGCTGAAGAAACGATAGTCATTTTCGATCGCACTTTGGTAGGCCTTGCGCTGTAGCTCCACCCCGGTCATCGCAGCCACCAGCATCACCAGGGTGGAGCCGGGGAGATGGAAATTCGTGATCAGGGCATCGGTGCGTTTGAAGCGATAGGGTGGTCGGATGAAGATGTCGGTTTTATTCGCTCCCGGTTTTAGTTTGGGATTGGATTCCAGGACGCGGGCTGTGGTGGTGCCCACGGCCACCACCCGTTTGGCCAGTTTGACTTTTTCGTTCAGGCCTGCCGGGACTTCATAGGACTCCGTATGCATGGGATGATCCTCGATATTTTCCACTTTCACTGGACGAAAGGTTCCCAGTCCCACGTTCAGGGTGATGAAATCATGTTGAAACTTTTGTAGCAGTTCCGCTGTGAAATGAAGCCCTGCCGTGGGAGCTGCCACGGAGCCTGCATGCTTTGCATAGACGGTCTGGTAGAGCTGGTCATCTTCCGGGATGTATTCCGGTTCATTCCGCTCTGTCCGGGCTTTCTGGATATAGGGAGGCAGCGGCAATTGGCCGTAATCCTCCAGTTTAAAATCCCCCAACAGCCGGATAATCCTAGTTCCATCTTCAAGGGATTTGAGGACTTCTACTTTGGCCGGGGTATCCTTTTTTATCATTTCGTGGGAAGCCTGCCCTGAACCCGTTTCTTCAAGACGTTCAGAGGCTGCCTTGAGATTTTTAAAGGGATGGGGAATGTGACTGGCTGGCACGAGTTCCAGAATGGTGCCGCCTTTAAGTCGTTTTCCTGGTTTCCCGATGGCCACCCAGTTCCGGGGGGAGGTTTCTTCGATCAGCAGGATTTCTGTTTTCCCTTCATCGGCATGGAGCCGGGCCGGGAGTACTTTGGTGTTGTTCAGGATCAACAGATCATCAGGTTGCAGCCAGCGCGGAAGCTCATGGAAATAGGAATGTTCGATACTTCCAGAGGCCCGGTTGATGACCATCAGGCGGGATTGATCACGTGGTGTAACCGGGTGGGTGGCGATACGGCCTGGGGGCAAATCAAATAGAAAGTCGGATAATTTCACAGGAATGAAGGCTACAGAAGGTAGGTTTGGAAATGAAGAGGAATCTAAAAAGCCGGGATGCGGGACATTCCTTTTTAGGTCGCGGGGACGACTTCTGTGGTGTTTTCACGCTCTCTTGAACGGATTGTTTCCAGAAAGCCGTTTCCGGCCAATTTCCCCGTTGACAATGAAAGTAATCAGAACTAATTTTGTTTAAGCATATGAAACACATCAAACGTACACGCGGTTTTACCCTTATTGAGCTACTTGTTGTTATTACAATTATCGGCCTTCTTGCCGGGTTGGCTGTTCCTGCCATCGGAAAGGCTCTCGACAACGCCAAACAAACCGCCGACGTGGCGAATGCCCGTCAGTTGGGGATTGTTCTTTTCAGTATCGCCAACGATGAGGGTGGTGTTTATCCGCTTGGACCCCGTGATGCGACGAGCGGCCTAAGACCTACAACAGCGGTTGCTACTTCCACCCTGCTTTTCAATGGATTGTTGGCAGACAGAGATTTGAGTGAACCCAAAATTTTGGCTACGAATGGAAAAATTCCATACAAGGGATCCTTGGCCACACCTACCTTGGCTGCAGCAAACGTAGGCTGGGACATAACTGTTCCGTTGACCACTTCCAGTGAGGCTGGCGTCCCTCTTCTGGCCTCAACCGGTCCATTTACTAACACGGGCGGTTTTTCAGCGGTCACTATTCCTGATGTTTCGCCGAGTATTACGAATGTTTGGGGTAACAAAGGTGTGGTGATTTACACTGTGGGAAATTCTGCTTCCTTTGTGAAAGCCAGAAGCGGCGGTAGAATTGATAGAATCATGGAAACAGTTCCTACCGGTCTTACATTGGCCCGTCCCTAACAGATTCTCGTAAAATCAAAAAAACCGCCTTCTAACGGAAGGCGGTTTTTTTGTGTTTGAAGACAAGTGTTTAATGGGATAACGAGGGCTTTGGCCGGGAGACAGTTCAAAGTAAGCCGGTCATCTTCAGGACTATAAAAAGTCCTACAGCCAGAATGCTAACCCCAAAGGCAATTCCGATGATCATCATCATCTTCTTGTCGTCGGTGGCATCGTTCTGCGTGACTTGGATATGCTGGGGCTGGGGGATGGAACTTTCATCGGCCAGCCTTCTCTTGGCATCTTCCCACTGCGCGACCATTTCTGAGTAGGGATAAAAAAGATCCCCCCGACATCGCGCCATTAGCTAAGATACTTTTGCTGATGGCGATCCTCATCAGAGTTATTGCAGCTTAATTTGAGCCGTGCCTCATTTATGGATTGTCGAGAATTGTGTATAGATTGAGTTTATTCTAAGTAAGGAGAGAAAAATTCCTCGGTATTTGTTATTTATTCGTTAATTGTCGTAGGGTCTTATTTAGGATAAACTTCTGCCATGTCGGAAAAGCTCACACGTTCTCAAATTTCAGAGGCCTTTCTGGAACTCAACAGCCACCTCGAAGCCGCTGGTGCCATGGGGGAGATCAACCTGTTTGGAGGAACCGCGATGATGTTGGTTTTTGACGCACGAGACAGCACACGAGATGTGGATGCAGTTTTTGTACCGAAAAAAGTCATTCAGGAGGCCATCATTAAGACAGCACTGAAGCTGAATTTGCCAGTCAACTGGATGAACGACGGTGTGAAAGGTTTTTTGTCCGAATCCGCCGATATGAGGTTGCTGCCTTTTCCTGAATTCTCCCATTTGCGTTTGCTGGCTCCGAGTCCGGAGTATCTGCTGGCGATGAAGTGCATGGCGGCCCGTGTGTCTGATTACGAAACAGGTGGGGACCGACATGATGTACTTTTTCTTCTGAAGCATTTGGGCATAGGTGACGGAGCCGAGGTTCTTAAAATCGTGGAACATTATTACGGATCGCAGCCGATTCATGTGAAAACCAGATATTTCATTGAGGAAGTGATGGAAGATTTAAAGAAAGGAGACAGCCCATGAATTGTCTGAAACAAGTGGCGGAAACCTCCGATTCGGACGAAGCATCGTATGCCCTGCGCAATTTTCTGGATGCCTTTTATGCGGAGCCTCTCGCGGAAGCCATTGCGGAAGAGCCTCGCTGGACGTCCGCAGTTTTCCAAGACGGAGGGCGGATGGATGCCTATTTGGCTGCAGTAGCAGAACATTTGGCGCGCCGTTACCACCTGCCTCTTCCCTCATGGACATTTGACAAGCGACGTTCGCTGGAGAAACCTTACTTCAGTGCCAGAACATTCAAACTACAGCGCCTCTTGCTGGCCGACAGTCCGGCAGCCTTTCGTTCACGAAATTTGTTTGTCAGCGCAGATGCTTTGGCCCGGGCCTGAGACTTGAGCGCAATAAAGCAGCTACCTCTTTTCGGCTTTAAAGGGCGATTTATAAGTTAGAAAAACCCAGTCATCTTCAGGACTATAAAAAGTCCCACAGCCAGAATGCTAACCCCAACGGCAATCCCGATGATCATCATCATCTTCTTGTCGTCGGTGGCATCGTTCCGCATCACTTGGATGTTTTCCTGCTTTGAAATCGAGCTTTTCTCCGAGAGCCTTCTCTTTGCATCTTCCAGTTGTTCGACCAGTTCCCCGTAGGATTGAAAACGGTTCTCAGGATAACGGGCCATTGCTTTTTGGATGGCGTAAACCGTTTGATCCGAAACGTAAGGTGCGTAGGTTTTCAGAGGAAGGGGGCTTGAGGTCAGATGTTTGGCCGCAACCAACTCCGCCGTATTGGCATCAAAAGGTGGGCGGCCGGCGATCGCGTGGTAAAGAGAGACGCCGAGTGAATACATGTCGCTACGGAAATCTTCCGGTTTGTATTCCAGTCTTTCGGGGGAGACGTAATAGGGAGTTCCCCAGATTTCACCGCCGGTTTGTTCGGCGGTTTCACGGGTAACAGCCAAGCCAAAATCCACCACCTTGGGAGTCCGGTCCTGGCCGAAAAGGATGTTGCCGGGTTTGATGTCGCGATGGATCAGGTTGCCCCGCTGCAGGGCGAAGTTGAGACCGTTGGCCACGGCTATGCCGACATCGAGAACCTCGACTTCCGATAGTTTTTTCTTGCTGAGAATATCGTCATCCAAGGTGAGGTGGCCGATGTATTCCATGACCAGGTAATACTGGCCCTCGTGCTCCCCGAAGGCGTAGACATGGACGATATTGGGGTGTGTCAGGGATGCCGTGATTTCGACTTCCTTAAGAAAATTGGCGATGTATTTCCTGTCTTCGGATAATTCACGTTTCAGAACTTTGATCGCCACGACACGATCCAGATTCATGTCGGTGGCCTGATAGACAGAGCCCATTCCACCTTCGCCAACCATTTTATCAAGACGGTAATGGTCGAACATGCGCCAAGTGGCAAAGGTATGGTTGCAGGCGGGACAGATGATGGAAGTGCCTACGGGCAAATCCGTGGTATCAATGGCCTGGGTACAAGAGGGGCAACCCAGCGTGTTGGAATGGGGTTCGTTCAAAATCGGTGAAATTGTTAAAAGTGACTATTACCATCTTTAATCGACACAAGCAGTGCAACGCAAGTCAAATAGAGTCTACAACAAGCAGGGTGTCAGTTTGCCTGCTTGTAGCCGGGCTTTCATGAGCTCGGTTCTCGATCCATTCTTCCGGAGCCAGGAGGTCACGGCTGTAACTTCTGATTTAAGCAAACGGCACTATTATATCACAACAAAAGGTCTGTCTGCGATTTCAACAATCGTCCCAGGCACGACGTATTGTCTGGCGAGCGTAGCTAAAACAAAGCTTCCTCCCTTGGCGGGAGAAAGAGCACAGCTTGTGGCTGTTCCGATGATTTTACCTCCGCTGACACAGGGGCAGGGAAGACCGGGTTCAACAGATTCATTGGAATGCAGAAGGCAGAGTTGCTTGTTCACACGGCCGATACTTTTGATACGGGCGATCACTTCCTGGCCGATGTAACATCCTTTGTTATAACTAAGGCCTCCCAGCCGTTCAAAAGGCATTTCCGGGGCCAGGTGGGATGAGTCCATGTCCACACCCCAGCGGGGAACAGCGTTTTCAATACGGAGGCATTCCCAGACCGAAGTTCCTGCGCAGGCTGGGGTGTGGCTGTATCCTGCAGGGATCCAAAGATCCAGGCCGGGTTGACCGAAACGGTTGGAGTGAAACCCAAGCAATTCCGGGACGGATTGAAGTTCCAAAGGAACAGCTTCTGTTCCGAGGAGATGATAAAGTTTCCAATCTGCGCTGACATCGCTCAACTCCGCGTCGTCTGCGATCAAGTATTTGGAAAGTCGCTTGAAGAGGGATTCGGCGATGTCCGAATTTGTATCCACGAGTAGATAGTCATTGGTTGCCGAGATGCGAAGGTCTCCTTCCAACTTGCCCTTGATGTTTGTGATGGCGCCCCAAGTGCTTTTACCTGGTGAGAGGCGTGTGACATCGCAGGTGCTCTGGCCATTGAGGTAGCGGATCCGGTCGGATCCGGTCAGTTTCCATTTGGCTTGCCCGGACAGATCGGCTGCCAGAAGGCCTTGTTTGGCTTGGTAATACTTATCTTGGTTCACGGAACTGATTTTAACCACGAATGGACACTAATAAACACTAATGTATTGGAAATAAAGAAGGGGAATTCAAACTACCACTAAAATGCGTGTCCATATTGTCCATTCGTGGTTAAAATCTGTTGTCTCTATGGATTTTATGACCGATCAGGATGACTTTTTCATGGAACAGGCCCTGCGCCAGGCACGCAAGGCCTATGAGGCGGAAGAGGTGCCGATCGGAGCGGTGATTGTTCATGACGGACACATCATTGCCCGTTCGCACAATCAGGTGGAAATGCTGCACGACGGCACGGCCCACGCTGAAATGATTGCATTGACCCAGGCTCAGGAGGCCATGGGGGATCGGCGATTGAATGAGTGTACGATTTATGTGACCAAGGAACCCTGTCCCATGTGCGCGGGGGCTCTGGTATTGTGCCGGATGGGGCGGGTGGTCTACGGAGTAAGCGATCCGAAATATGGTGCGGCAGGCGGGGCTATGAATCTACTGCAACTGGAGGGATGGAATCATAGCTGTCAGATTTCGACCGGTGTTCAAAAAGAACGTTCCTTGGAGCTGCTGCAATCCTTTTTTCAAAAGCAAAGGGAGAAGGTGAAAGACAGAAATATCGGGGAAAATTAACGCAAAGACGCAAAGACGCGAAGGTGCAAAGAGAAGAGATTTGGGTGGTTTTAATTTACAGCATGCGGCGATTGGCACGGTTATAAAACATTTCGGAATTTTCCAAAAACTTGCGCCTTAAACTCTTGGCGTCCCGCTCCGTGCGGGATTGCGTTACTCTGTTTTCTACTCCTTGAACATCCCGTAAGCGCGGTAACGGTCGTATCTTTTTTCCAGAAGCTGGGAGGCTGAAAGTTTTTGCAGAGTTGCCAGTGTTTTCAGAAGTGCTTTTTTGACTGCGTCGGCAGTTTGGTCCCAGTCGTGGTGCGCTCCTCCCTGGGGTTCCGGCAAAATCTCGTCCACCAGCTTGGTTTCCTTGAGATCCGGGGCAGACATCTTCAGCGCTGCCGCCGCCTGCGGGGCGAAGGCGCGATCTTTCCAGAGAACGGCGGCGCAACCTTCTGGAGAGATGACCGAGTAGTAGGCGTTTTCAAGAATCAGAACACGGTCGGCCACTCCGATACCGAGGGCTCCGCCGCTGCCGCCTTCGCCGATGACCACGGCGATGATGGGAACTTCAAGATTGAACATTTCGCGGATGTTGACGGCAATGGCTTCGGCAATCTGGCGCTCTTCCGCAGCCACACCGGGATAAGCGCCGGGGGTATCGATGAAGGCGATGATCGGGAGCTGGAACTTGTGGGCCATGCGCATAAGGCGCAGTGCTTTGCGATAGCCTTCGGGATGGGCGCAGCCAAAGTTACGCATGAGATTTTCTTTCGTGTTCCGGCCTTTTTGGTGGCCGAGAATCATGACAGGCTGGCCGTCGAGCGAGGCCAGACCACCAATCAGGGCTTTATCGTTGCCATAGGCGCGGTCACCCTGGAGTTCAATAAAGTCGGTAAAAAGACGTGCAATGTAGTCGAGAGTGTAGGGACGTTGGGTGTGGCGGACGATTTGAACTCTTTGCCAGGGTGTAAGGTTCTGGTAGATATCCTGGCGGGTTTTTTCGATTTTCCGCGTCAGGTTCTCCACTTCCGTATCAAAGTCCATTTGGTGCTCATCGGAGTGGTCTTTCAATTCGGCCAGCATCTTTTCCAACTCGACGATGGGTTTTTCAAATTCGAGGGGGGCGAGAGGTTTCACAGAGCGTTCTTTGGTTTTGGAAGGAGCAGAGGCCACAGTTTGCACTTGTTCGATAATCGGGAGGAGGGGGGGCTCAGGCAAGAAAGAATTGCGGGAGGGATAAATTTCAACAGTATGGGGCAATGCGCCGTACGTTTATTGGACTGTTTTTATTTTTCGGGGCAATCGTTTTGTTGAGCGCCGTTTTAACCCCGTGGATCTATTGGGGTTGGGACACTCTTTTTCCAGGTGCAGACCCTTTCCGGCGTGTATTCAACCGTGTTTTGATGATCACAGCCCTTGTCCTGCTTTGGCCCTTGGCGCGTTTCTGGAGAATCAGAAGTTGGAAGGAAGTGGGTATCGGTGATTTCAGGAAAAAAGGGGGGGATCTTTGGCGTTGGTTTGGCTGGGGACTGCTCACGGTGTCCGGGCTCTTCGTGCTCCAGATCGTTTGTGGAGAGCGTGCGTGGAAGGGAACCTGGACAGCACTTCGGCTCCTCGAATTTTTTGCCAGTGCCTGGGGTGTGGGCATTTTGGAAGAGATACTTTTCCGGGGTCTTTTGTTCCTGGCCTTGTTTCAGTTGATACGGGAGCGGGCCTCCGCCGTTCTGAGGGTGGCCGTGTGTACCTCACTCTTTTTTGCCACGACCCATTATCTGAAGGCGGTAAATCCTGAGGGGGATATCACCTGGCTCAGCGGCTGGATTTCCTGGGGGAACATGCTGATGGAATTGGGAGACGTTAGAATGTTGGCCTTGCGCTGGGTGAGTCTCCTGTTGGTTGGGCTGGTTCTCTGTGCCTTGGCTTACAAGAGACAGACTTTATGGGCCTGCATGGGCCTGCATGCGGGATGGGTTTTCGGATTGAAAGTCCTGAACCATGCGACGGAATGGAAGGGTGGTTCCGGCAACTGGTGGTTCCAGGCGGATATTCTTTCGGGTTTGTCAGCGGAGTTCATGCTGGGAGGAGTCCTGGCCTTTGTCTTATGGGGAATGAAAAGGGACGGGCGTTTGAAGGAATGAATATCTGGGTCAAGAGTCTGCTTGATCTGGTGTTTCCCCAGGAAGCACTGCCCGGGGATCTGCCCTGCACGGGAGAGCATTTCTGCCAGCGCTGTGGCGAGTCCTATGAGGGAGACATTGAGGGTATGTTCCGTTGCAGCAATTGCGCCGGGCGGACATGGTATATATCGCGGGCACGGGCTGCCTACAGGGCGGAGAAAAAGGTCAGAGAGATTCTCCATGAGTTTAAATATCAGAGGCAGTTTCATCATCTGCCCTGCCTGGCGGGCTGGCTACAGGAGGGTTTCGAGCGTTTTTATCAGCAGGAGCCGGAAGATCGCTGGGATGGATTGGTTCCAGTGCCTTTGTATCCTGTCAGAAGACGCGAACGGGGCTTCAATCAGGCGGAAGAACTGGCCCGGATGCTTGGAAAAAGCACGGGATTGCCTGTGCTGGATGTGCTGACCCGCATCAAAAAAACCGAGACACAGGCCAGGTTGAGGCGCAGTGAACGTTTACGCAACCAGTTGAATGCGTTTGATTTAAAGAGTGGATTTGACCTCAGGGGCAAGAGGCTGCTAATTATAGATGATGTTTTCACAACTGGTGCCACCATCAATGCCTGCGCCCGGATACTTAAAAAGGCAGGGGCTGGCGATCTGGCTGCTCTGACTGTAGCTCGAGGTTAATCAACTACTATGGCTGTTTTCCCCAAACCCCAAAATCTAGGTAAAACCCCTAGCCGCACCAAAAAGAAGGAGATGCCGGAAGGTTTATGGACTAAATGTCCTGCCTGTGGGGAGGTGCTTTTTAACAAGGAGTTGGAAGAAAATCTGATGGTATGCTCGAAATGCAACCATCATATGACCATCAGCGCCTGGAACAGGCTCCTAAGTGTCTGTGACCCGGACAGTTTTCAGGAACTGGACGCTGATCTGGCCTCCGTTGATATTCTGAAATTTACAGGGGTGACGAGTTATCCCGATCGTCTGAAAAATTATCAAAAGAAAACAGGACTGACCGATGCGGTGACGTGCGGTTGGGGTGAAATTGAGGGAATCCGTGTATCGCTGGCGGCGATGGATTTCAATTTTCTGGGCGGCAGCATGGGATCCGTGGTCGGCGAAAAAATCACACGTGCCATTGAGCGGGGAGTGAAGGAAAAGCGTCCTGTGATTGTCTTTTCTGCTTCCGGAGGAGCCCGTATGTATGAGGGCATGTTTAGCCTGATGCAGATGGCCAAAACCAGTGGGGCACTGGCCCGTTTGGCGGAAAAAAGGCAGCCCTTCATATCCGTTCTAACCAATCCGACCATGGCAGGAGTCATGGCCAGCTTTGCCACCCTTGGGGATATCATTCTGGCCGAACCCAAAGCCATGATCGGTTTTGCCGGGGCGCGGGTGATCAAGGAAACAACTCAGCAGGAATTGCCCAAAGGTTTCCAGACGGCGGAATTCTGCGTCGATCATGGTTTGATTGACCACATCGTGGGCCGGAAGGAAATGCGTCCTACCCTGGCCAGGTTTCTGCGTTACTTCGGCGCAAAATAAGGCGCGACCAATCCCGTGATCTACCAGGAATGTGTTGATTACCTGTTCGGTCTGCATCGTTTTGGCATTCGTCTTGGTTTGGAGACGATGCAAGGCCTTTGTGCCGGGCTGGGGAATCCCGAGCAGCGTTTGAAGTTCGTTCACATTGCCGGCACCAACGGAAAAGGTTCGACCGCCGCATTTCTGGAATCCGTGTTGCGTGAAGCGGGTTATCGCACGGGGCTTTACACCTCTCCGCATCTGATTGAAATGGGTGAGCGTATCCGCGTTTGTGGCGAAACCATATCCAAGGAAGACATAGTCCGCCTGACCCTTCACATACGCGCTGTGATCGACAGCCGTCCGGAATTAAAAGACACCACGTTCTTTGAATTTGTGACAGCCATGGCCCTTCTGTATTTCGGGGAAAAAAAGGTGGAGATTGTGGTCTGGGAAACGGGATTGGGGGGAAGGCTGGATGCCACCAACGTGGTGGATCCCGAGTGCTGTATCATCACTGGGATTGGGTATGATCATATGGAACACCTGGGCGATACCCTTGAAAAAATAGCCTCGGAAAAAGCAGGTATAATCAAGAAGGGAAGGCCGGTTGTGATGAAGGGCTATCATCCGGATTCAACATCGGACATTCATGCGGCTGACAAGGTGTTGCATGCCCGTGCGGCCGAACGTGGTTCTGAAGTTGTTGTTGTAGATACGGGAAGAACCCTGTTGATGGAAAAGGAACTGCCCTCCGGCAGGTTCAGTTTTTATGACGAAGGACAGAAATGGATTTTGGGATTAAAGGGAGACTACCAATGTAAAAATGCACTGCTGGCATTAAAGACCTGTGAAGTGTTGCAACAACGGGGATGGCTGATTTCCCAGGAAGCCAAAGCCAAAGGGCTGGAACAGGCACGTTGGCCGGGACGTTTTGATATTTTGGGCACGAATCCTCCCTGGGTTTTGGACGGTGCCCATAACGAGGAGGGTCTGAAGAGTGTCATGGCTTCATGGTACTCATGGTTTGGCCAGGCACCCGGTCAGGTTGTTTTCGGTTGCGTGACGGACAAGAATCTCGATGCCATGGCCATGGAGCTTTTTCATACGGAAACGACTGTCCGATTGGTCGGGTTGTCGACCCAAAGGTCGCAGTCCCTGGACAAAATGAAATCGGCTTTCCTCAACAAACAAACCTTGGCCTATGATTCTCTTTCCCTGGCCCTGCAGGACTGTCGGACCAGCGGTCAGAGCACACTGATCGTGGGTTCTCTTTACCTGGCCGGGGAAGTGCTCGCTTTGCTCAAAGACAATCCGCATGAACTTAAACTGAATGGATAAGGTCGTCTTTTTTGATGTCGGAGGCACCCTGATAAGACCTGCGCGCGAGATCGGCTGTTATTATTCCGAGATGGCTGCGCATTACGGCGTGCAGACCGATGCAGCTTTGCTGACCGAAGGGTTCAGGCAGGCCTGGCAGGATATGAAAAACCGTGATCCCGTGGCCGGACCCAGGGTTCTGGATGACAAGGGATGGTGGAAATCGCTTGTTAGACTCTCATGGAGCCGCGCCGGGCTTCCCGAGGCATTCCCTTTTGACGATTATTTTGAGGAGCTTTACCGTTGGTTTGAACGTCCGGAAGTTTGGAGAATTTTTCCAGAGGTGGAAGAATGTTTAGCGGACCTCCGGGTAAGAGGATATCGTCTGGGAATTTTGTCCAATTGGGACCGAAGACTGAGAACGATTCTCAGCGGGTTGGAGCTTTCCGGCTTTTTTGAGGACATGATCATTTCCAGTGAAGTGGGTGTGGAAAAACCACATCCAAGGATTTTTGACATCGCCCGGCAACGCTTTCAAATAAAGTCTTCGGAGGCGATCCTCATTGGCGACGAGCAAGCATTTGACGGAGCCGGGGCCATCTCCGCGGGGTGGACCCATGTCGTTTTGAAGCGTCCGGAAATCGACCTCCGGGATGCATTAGCTAAAGTGCTTTAAATAGTGATTCTGCTAATAATTAAGAATTGGTGACGACATGCTTTGACATCTCCTTGTGAGCTATTAGCTTTTTAGAAGGTTACCGCCAGTCAGGACCAAAATTCACTCAATTATGAATGCCATTACACAGATCTTCACCTCGTCACTGGGAAGAAAGTACATCATGGGCATCACTGGCTTCGGGCTGGTCGGATTCACCATCATCCATATGGTCGGGAATCTGCAGATCTTCATCGGATCCGACGCGCTGAATTCCTATGCCAAACTTTTGAAAAGCTCCTCTGAAGTTCTTTGGGCCTTCCGTATTGGATTGTTGGCCATGGTGGTGTTGCATCTTACGGCGGCCATCTCTCTTGTGATTGAAAACCGCAAAGCGCGGGGGCAAGCTTATAATAAGGAAAAAAATCTGGCCACCTGGGCCTCCCGGACGATGGCGGTCAGCGGAACGATTGTTTTGGTATTTGTCGTTTTCCATATCCTTCACTTCACCGCAGGAGTGATCGGCCATGAATACAACGCACATCAACTGCCTCCTGATGATAAAGGACGGGCCGATGTCTACACGATGGTGGTGGAAGGTTTCAGCAACCCCTGGATCTCCGGTTTCTATATCATTTCGGTGGGGCTTCTGTGCTGGCACATGAGCCACGGTATTTCCAGCATGTTCCAATCCTTGGGACTGAGAAATGCCAGGTCGGCCTTTCTTCTTGATAAAGCGGCTCTCGGAATTTCTTTCATTATTTTTACGGGGATGGTCGCTGTTCCCGCCGCTGTTCTTCTCCAACTGGTTAAATAATCATGGAACTCAACGGCAAAATACCCTCCGGACCACTCTCCCAGAAATGGGACAACTACAAACGTGACGCCAAACTCGTCGCTCCGAGCAACAAACGGAAATACGAAGTAATCGTGGTCGGCACCGGGCTGGCCGGTGCCTCGGCTGCCGCCTCGCTCGCTGAGCTTGGCTACAGGGTCAAATCCTTTTCCTATCATGACAGTCCACGCCGCGCCCACAGTGTTGCCGCCCAGGGTGGCATCAATGCGGCCAAGAATTACCGCAACGATGGCGACAGCGTGCATCGTCTTTTCTACGACACGATCAAGGGCGGGGATTTCCGCGCCCGCGAGGCAAATGTCTACCGACTGGCCCAGGTCAGCGTCAACATCATCGACCAGTGCGCGGCCCAGGGCGTGCCCCTGGCCCGTGAATATGGCGGGATGCTGGATAACCGTTCTTTCGGTGGAGCCCAGGTTTCCCGCACCTTCTATGCACGAGGTCAGACCGGTCAGCAGTTGCTGCTTGGAGCCTACCAGGCCCTGAGCCGACAGATCGGTCTTGGAGCGGTGGAATCCTTCCAACGTTACGAGATGATTGACCTGGTTCTTGTCAACGGCCACGCCAAGGGGATTGTGACCCGTCATCTGGTTACTGGTGAAATCAAAACCTTTGCGGCTGATGCCGTTGTTCTGGCCACCGGGGGCTATGGCAACAACTGGTACCTTTCCACCTACGGCCGCCTTTCCAATGCCACGGCCGCCTGGAGAGCCCACAAGCGCGGGGCATATTTTGCCAACCCCTGCTACACGCAGATCCACCCGACCTGCATTCCGGTGTCCGGTGACTACCAATCCAAGTTGACTCTCATGTCTGAATCCCTCCGCAATGACGGACGTGTCTGGGTTCCCATGAAAAAAGAGGATACAGGAAAGCCACCGGCGTCGATTCCTGAAGAAGACCGCGACTATTATCTGGAACGCAAATACCCCAGCTACGGAAATCTGGCTCCGCGCGACATCTCTTCACGGGCGGCGAAAGAAGCCTGTGACGAAGGCCGTGGTGTTGGTCCAGGGGGATTGGGCGTTTACCTGGACTTTGCCGACGCCATCAAGCGTCTGGGCCGCCACAAGATTGAAGAGCGTTATGGGAATCTTTTCGACATCTACAAGGAAATCACCAGTGAAGTGGCCTACGAGCAACCGATGCGCATTTATCCCGCGATTCATTACACCATGGGCGGACTCTGGGTGGACTACGAACTGATGAGCAACGTCCCCGGACTTTTTGTCATCGGTGAAGCGAATTTCTCCGATCACGGGGCCAACCGCCTGGGGGCCAGCGCGTTGATGCAGGGGCTGGCCGACGGCTATTTTGTTTTGCCCTACACGATCAACAATTACCTGGCGGAGATTAAAGAAAAGCGTCCTGTCACGACCCAGAGCGAATTTACCGCCACCGAGCAGGAAGCCAAAGACAAGGTGGCCAAATTACTTGCAATCAATGGGAAACGCACTATCAACTCGTTCCACAAAGAACTCGGCAAGATCATGTGGGATTATTGCGGAATGACCCGTGACAAGGCGGGGCTTGAAAAAGCCCTGCAACTGATCCCGGCCCTGCGGGAGGAATTCTGGAGCACGGTCAATGTTCCGGGTGACGACGAAGAACTCAACCAGTCTTTGGAAAAAGCCGGGCGCGTTGCGGACTTTCTGGAGTTGGGCGAGCTGGTTTGCCGCGATGCCCTGGATCGCGAAGAATCCTGCGGCGGCCATTTCCGATCCGAACACCAGACCGAGGATGGGGAGGCTCTTCGCCACGATAACACCTATTCGTTTGTCGCAGCGTGGGAGTATGGAAACGGTTCAGGTCCCAAGCTGCACAAAGAGCAGCTGGTTTATGAGGAAGTCCACATGTCCCAGAGGAGCTACAAGTAATGAACGTCAAATTGAAAGTCTGGAGACAGCACTCGGCCAAGTCAGAAGGCTGTTTCGAAGAGTATGAAGCCAAAAACCTCAGCACTGACATGTCTTTTTTGGAAATGCTCGATGTGGTCAATGAAGATCTGACCCTCTCCGGTCAGTATCCCATTGCCTTTGAGCATGACTGCCGCGAGGGCATCTGTGGAAGTTGCAGCCTGATGATCGACGGGGAACCGCATGGACCCGAGGACAAAGTGGCGACCTGCCAGACCTACATGCGCAGCTTCAAGGATGGAGACCTCATCACGATCGAGCCTTTCCGCTCCCGTGCGTTTCCGGTTCTGAAGGATCTTATCATAGATCGTTCCTCCTTTGACCGGATCATCCAGCGAGGTGGCTTTATTTCGGTTTCGACCGGTTCGGCCCCGGATGCCAATGCCATACCGGTTTCCAAAGTCAAAGCGGACGTTGCCATGGATGCTGCGGCCTGTATCGGTTGTGGAGCCTGTGTGGCAGCTTGTAAGAACTCATCTGCCATGCTCTTTGTTTCGGCCAAAGCGGCCCATCTTAACAGTCTTCCTCAAGGCCAGCCTGAAAAGGACATCCGTGTTTTGAAAATGGTAGAGCAGATGGACAAGGAAGGTTTCGGGAACTGCAGCAACACCTATGCCTGTGAAGCGGTTTGTCCGAAGGCGATCAGTGCGGATTTTATTGCCAAACTGAACCGTGATTACGCCATTGCTTCGATCCGCACCAAATTGTTAGGCCGGGAAGAGGTTGTTGAGACTATCTGAGCGAAATTTGTAGCTGAGGCCACCGAACCCCGGCTCTACACCCATCAGGAGCCCGGAGGCCTCCCCTACAAGGGGGAAAATTCTGTAAATGGACACACTGACGCCGTGCATTCCCTGAGTTGACGAAGCCGTAACTTTGGTCAGAATTGATTCATGAATTCTTCCGAGCAGGTTGTCTTAACGCGGGATGTCACCGCCGTACAAATCCCCAATGGAAATAGTGTCCCCTTGAAAAAAGGGGCGTCTGTCACTGTGACCCAGTCCTTGGGAGGCAGCTACACAGTTCACGTGGCGGAACTGGGAGGTCTTTATCGTATTGCTGGCGAGGACGCGGATGCTCTCGGCAGGGAAGGATCCCACAAGGAAGAGAAACACATCGCGTCTCTTCCCTTGGAAGAGAAGGTCTGGGCGGTATTGAAAACCTGCTATGACCCGGAAATTCCGGTTAATATCGTGGATCTGGGGCTTGTTTACAGCATGAACCTGGTTGATGTGAGCGGCGGCAAAAATGCCGAAATCAAGATGACTCTCACCGCCCCTGGCTGCGGGATGGGACCGGCCATTGCGGCGGATGCCAAAGGCAAACTTCTGGCCCTGGCCGAAATCAAGGATGCAAATGTTGAAGTGGTTTGGGAGCCACAATGGAATCCGGGTATGATCTCGCCCGATGGCAAGGCCAAGCTTGGAATTGCCTGAGAAGCAGGAAAAGTCCATGGCGTATTTGAGGGAAAGCGAGTGGACGGAGCGACAGACTTTGCATCAGCGGCGGGTGGAGGCTTTGCTTTCCCCCCATTGGAAGCGTCGATCACACGGTGTGGAACATCCTGTCTTCGACTTTCTTTTTGAATACTATACCTTCCGTTCCACGAATCTATGCGTCTGGAGTCCTGGTGCCGGTGTCTGGTTAGAGGCCAAAAATGGCCGACCGGTTTCTGAATTTGAATGGAGCCGATCGGGTGCAAACATTGAGGTATCCCTTCGTAAATTAATTCCGAAAAGGATCGAATCCCTGAATTGGGTCAGGACTTTGCTGAAGAACACCCAGGAAAGAGCCGCGCGTTTTGGTTGCCACGGGCTGCATGAGTGGGCGATGGTTTATCGTTCGGACGAATATCGTTACCAGGGCATGCAGCGACTCCGCTTAAGCCAGAGTGAAATCGCGGCGGTGGTCGATTCAATGCCCGTCTGTTGCACCCACTTCGACGCATTCCGCTTTTTTACCCAGGAAGCCAGGCCCTTGAACATTCATCAGCCTTCGCGGGAAAACAGGATGGACCTTGAGCAGCGGGGATGTCTGCACGTGAACATGGATCTTTACCGTTGGGCCTATAAATTCTGGCCCTGGGTGGATTCGGAGCTTTTGGTGGATACTTTTGAACTCGCTCTGGATGCCCGTCAGATTGACATGAAAGCCAGTCCTTATGATCTGGTTGAATACGGGTTTGAGCCGATCAGGATTGAGACGGAGGCAGGAAGAATTGAGTACGAGCGGGAACAACGGCGCATTGCCACGAAGGCCATTTCTTTGAGGCAGCGGTTAAGGTCGGCTTTGGATGGAATCATCGACTGTTTGAAGGCGAAAGAAAAGAATTCATGGGGGGAGAACGGCATGGATCTTGTTTCCCAGGCTGGAGTGTCAACGCTGTCAGTCTGATATCTTTTATGAAAACACCCTGGTTCGTTCCGAGTCCGCATTTTGGCTACACCATGACCCGGATTGATGAGCATCCCTGGAACACGCTCTTGACGATGAAAGAGGTTGTTCAACTGGAACCTGGTTCTCTGGAATTCACCGGACCACATGCGACAGGGCACTGTGAGTATTGGGAGTCCCGGTTCCCTGAATTATTTGAAAGCGGGAAAAAGCCGGTGATGGTTTTGGACACTAACCCAATTCATCCGCACGCGGTGGAGGTTGAGCCCAGAAAACCTTTCCGCCCCTGGAAAGAAAGTGGGTAGCACGCGACGCATGGTTCTTCCATTTCGGAAACTGTGGAAGCGACCTTGTTTGAACCTGGAGAGATGGCCGATCCCTTCTCTGAGTTCAGGATTGGGGAGAAGGGGGAATTGAACCAAACGGCCCTTACTAAACGATCCGTGGGATAGACTACGGGTTCAACCCGTAGGGCGGGGGAGCTTTTGCCCCTGGCTGGTGTTGCTCCTCGCTCACAGCTCCCTGCGGGGATGCTCGCCCCCCGCGCCTTGGCCAGAAACAAAATCTCCCGTCGCGACTGTAGTCTATCCCAAGGATCTATTATTAACGCCTACTTGGAAGCTGAGGTATAACGGAAGGCCAATTTTTCGACTCCGGCGTAGCTACAAGCGTCCATGACGCGGATGACGCGTTCATGCCGGACATTCGGATCGGGGGAGATGATGACGGGGGTGTCTTTGAACTGGGAAATGACTCCCTTGAGCCTTTCTTGAAGTCCCGTCATTTCCAAATCATCCGCTTGGGCGGCAGGGGAATTGTTAAAAAGTACAGTTCCATCCTTGGAAATTTTGAGAACGATGGGAAGCTGCACGCCGGGTGTGGCCGGGCCTGTGGCTTCGCCGGGAAGTTTGATGCCCAATTCCTCTTCCTTGGCATTGGAACCGGCTGATACCATGAAGAAAAGCAGCAGCACGAACATCACGTCCAGCATGGGCGCGATTTGCAATCCGAATTCTCCTTCTTCTCCTCCTCCACTGGACATAGTAGTTGGTTCCTAATGCTTTGGTTATGATTGTTCAGGGTGCCGGAGCTTCCTCGGAAGGTTTTTCCGGGGGATTGGAAACGGCAAAGGTCACATCGGCAACACCGGCTTTCGCGCAGGCCTGCATGATTTCGGTGACTTTGTTGAAAGGGGCGTCTTTGTCGGCGCGCACGAGAACGCGGAACGGAGCGGCATTTTCACCGGCCAGCTTGTCCATGGCATCACGTTTTTGTTGGATCAGGGGAATAATGTCTTCTGCGGTGTCAAAGTATTCGCTGTCCACTTTGATTCGATAGTTGAGTTTTTCAATGGCGATCTCCAACTGACGTCCGGCGTTCTTTTCCATGGCCTTGGAGTTGTCGGCCAAGGGAAGGGCCAGATCCGCAGTCTGATTGATCACTTCTGTGGTAGCCGTTGCCATAAAGAAGAGCAAAAGCACCAGGAGCACGTCTACCATTGGGGCCACCTGGTATTCCGGGTCACCCTCTTCTTCGAGACCGGGGATATCCAATACCCCGATTTCGATTTCTTTTCCTGGTTCTTGCATGGGAGCTGCCTGATGAATCAGCCCTTACGCTCGATCCCGTAGCCCAGCAGTTGGTCAAAGGGAATCGGACGTAGCAGGGACTTGGCTTCGGCGTGCACGTCGGCAAAGGCGGTGGTCATGGCATTTTTGAAATAGTAGAAGAAAATAAAGCCGGGGATGGCAACAGCGAGACCTGAGGCGGTGGCGATCAGCACCTCGGATATAGCCGATGAAAGACCGGTCATATTGGCCACGCCGGATTGTCCCAGCACGGCAAAGGCTTTCATCATCCCCAGAACGGTTCCGGTCAACCCGATCATGGGTGCTGTAACCCCGATGACGGAGAGATAGTTGTTGCGGGATTTCAAGCGGACAGCCTGTTTGGCAAAGGATTCGTTCATGGCTTCTGCGACACCATGGGCACCCGTGCCGATGTTTTCAAAGGCGGACTGCATGATTTTGGAAAGAAAACTCGGGTTGGCGATACAGACTTCGTAGGCCATCTGGTAGTTGCCGGAGCTGATGGCGTCACGGAGAAGGGCGATGACGGCGGGAGGAGCGAGCTTGGAAGTTCTTACTTTCATGAAGAGCTCGATGATCCATGTCAGCATCATGATGGAGGCAATGATCAGAATCCACAAAACCACCGCTTCGGCGGAAGGATTGGTCAGGATATGCCAAAAGGTGATCTGGCCGCCAGCTGCGGCGGCCTGGGCTCCTGTTGCCATCCCGAGAAGCAGGAGGCAGGTGAGTGTAGGGGTTAGGGATTGACGAATTGTTTTCCGAAAAGATGAGCCAAAGTACATTTTGAAATTCAAACCGAACTATGCTCAGAGGTCAAGACGATCATCGATAGCTAAGCTTCTTTTTTTAGGGGCTGTTTCAGGCCTGGGGTTTTCGGTAACCGAAAAAATGATTCTTTTTGATGATCGCCGCCACCTCAGGGACGACCAGTTCTTCCCAGGTCTCATCACCCCTCTCAATTCTGTTTGCCACTTCCCGTGAAGAGAAGGTCACTGATTTCGGCTGGATGGTTTCGATGGGTATGATGCACTCGTTTTCGTAAAGATGGGCGTACAAATGCCTCAGGTTGCCTGCCACCTGGAGATTCTGGGCTGTAATGGGAGCCCCGTCATATTCACTGAGGGCAGGATAGATGAAGAGTTTCAGGTCGTTCTTGAAAAGGCGTCCGAAGGATTCAAGAATACCTCCCTCCAGATCGCGGTAATATTTTTCATCAAAAATTTCCTGCAACAGACTGATGCCCAGGACAATTCCGATCCGCTCCTTGGTATTGCGGCTTAGGTAGGATCCGAGGCGGTGGAATTCGCCGAAGTTGGAAATCATGACGGTTTTCCCCAATGCGGAAAGAATGTCGACCCTCGCCAGGAAGTCCTCCGCGTCGACTTCACCGGAGTTAAGCATGTTGCGAAGAGTGATTTCCATGATCTCCACCACGTTGTTCTGGTCTTCCGGATGGCCGGACAAAAACTGTTCCCGGGCGGCTGCCAACATCTCAAGATTGACTCTGGTTACAGGGCGGAAGTTGCCGCGTTCGAGCAGGATGTCTTTCTTGTAAATATGATCGGAAGCCTGAAGCACTTCGCCGCCCGGGGCAAAAACCACAGCGTTGGTCATACCGTTTTTGACGAGTTGCAAATTGATCAGGCGGTTATCCAGGTGGGCGAAGTCTTCCCCGCTGAAACGGATCATATCGATTTCCAGACGTTCTGTGCTCAGGCCATCCAGAAGTGATTTGATCAGCAGATCCGGATTTTCGTTGTAGTAAAAGGCACCGTAAAGGAGGTTGACGCCGACAATGCCGAGGGCTTCCTGCTGCTGGAGGTTTTGCCGGTCCAGCATACGGATGTGGATGTAGATTTCACTGGGCTCGACCTGGGGCCTGCGCTGAAACCGCGCCCCCAGCCAGCCGTGACATTCCCTCGTGCTGTTGTAAGAGGCAGCGGACACCGTGTTGGCAAAAACAAAGAACGAGGTGGACTCACCACGCTTGGATGAGAGGCGTTCCAGCAGGAGGCTATACTCGTGATCGAGCATGGTGACCAGACGTTGACAACTGACATAACGCGGGCAGGCCCCGTAAATGGCATCACTGAAGGTCATATCATAGGCGGACATGCTTTTGGCAACGGTTCCGGCTGCACCGCCGACACGGAAAAACCAACGGGCGGTTTCCTGTCCTGCACCGATTTCCGCGAAGGTTCCGTAACGGTTGGCGTCGAGATTGATCTGGAGGGCTTTCTGGTGGGGATCTTTCAGATCTATAATCATGGCAGCGGAGTTTCCTCCATTCCGAAAGGCAGGGCAAGCAGGGAAAGGGCTGTCAGAAGAATGTAACAGACGTCTTTTGCAGCAGAGAAATCATCTTCCGATGCGGTGCGGGAAGTGATAGTTCCCGAAGCTTGGCCGGATCCGCCCAAAGACCGTCTGTGGGGGCTTTCTTCCACTGCGCGGTCCAGACCTCGGCGGCAATACTGTATTTGGTGATACCATAACGCTGCGTTCCGATCAGTTCTTGCAGGGTCATGCTTGCGGGGTTGTGCAGGGGTAGGCGATGAAAGCCTTTCCAGCGTCCTGGCTGATCGGACGGAGTCAGCCAGAGCTTTCCGTTCCTGACGAGAAGGCAGACCTTCTCGCTTTCACGCACTGTTTTCGTGCGGGTTTTGACGGGAAAGGATTCAGGATCGATAGCCTGACAAACCCTTTTCAGCGGACAAAGCAGACATTGGGGCTTCGAAGGTTTGCAAATGAGGGCTCCCAGTTCCATCAGGGCCTGGTTATAATCGCCGGGTTCATCACGGTTGAGAAGGGATTCGGCCAGCACCCAGAGTTTTTTTTTCGTGGCCGGAAGGGTGATATCGTCGTTAATGGCAAAAACGCGGGTCAGCACACGTTCAACATTTCCGTCCAGCACAGGGACAGCTTGCCCAAAGGCGATCGAGGCGATGGCGGCTGCCGTGTAAGGTCCGATACCCGGAAGTTCCAGAAGTGCGTCATAGTTCCGGGGAATGATTCCGTCATACTCCTGAAGGATGGTTTGGGCCAGGCGCTGCAGATTCCGCGCCCGCCGATAGTAGCCCAGTCCTTCCCAAAGCTTCAACACTTTGGCTTCTGGGGCTGCGGCCAGAGACGCCCAATCAGGCAGTTCCTTCATCCAACGCTCAAAGTAGGGCAGCACCGTGGCAATTTGGGTTTGCTGACACATGAACTCGGAGACAACGGTGCGGTAGGCCGATATTTCCCGGCGCCAGGGCAGGGGGCGCTGGTTCAGATGATACCACTCCAAGAGATCCTTTTGAAAGGTGCGGCAGATTTTGCTGTCGATCTTTGGCATCGTCGGTTTAGCTTGGCGCGTCATGGAGCAATCTTCCTTTACGTTCCAACTGAACGAAGAGCAAGGCAAGCGTTTGCGGAAATTGGTGGAGGAAAGCCGATTCGAGCTGGCGGAGCTCCCCTATGGCTTTTTCCGGGCGACCAAAGGGAAGTGTAGCGTACACTATTACCACAGTGGGAAAGCGGTCATTCAGGGTAAGGAGGCGAGGGAGTTCATCGAATTTTATTTCGAACCTCAGATTTTGGGGGAGGCCCGTCTGGGGTATGAGGAGGTGGCGGATCCGGAAATGTTTTCCCCTCACTTCGGGATTGATGAGGCTGGTAAGGGCGATTTTTTTGGCCCATTGGTCATTGCCGGGGCTTATGTCGATCCGGGCATCGCACGGAAATTGATGGAAAAAGGCATTCGCGACAGCAAGACCATTACCGACAAAAAGATATTCGTGCTGGCGGATACAGTGCGTGATGTGGTTGGCCAGCGTTTTGAAGTTATTTCCATCGGGCCGAAGCGTTACAATGAAATGTATGGCCAATTCCGCAACCTGAACCGGATGTTGGCATGGGGACATGTCAAGGTGATTGAAAATCTGGCGGCCAAGGTGCCCGATTGTCCCCGCGCGCTCTCCGATCAATTTGCACGTAAGGATGTTCTGGAACGCGAACTGGCCAAGAAAAAGCTGACTCTAAAGCTGGAGCAGAAAACCAAGGGAGAATCGGATCTCGCGGTGGCAGCGGCCTCCATTCTGGCCCGTGAAGGTTTTCTCCGCGGCATGGCGGCACTTAGCGAACAGGCCGGAATGACCTTGCCCAAAGGAGCCAGTTCGATGGTGAAAGATGCTGCGCGTGAACTGGTTAAGCAAAAAGGGCGGGAAGCCCTCTCAGATCTGGTTAAAATGCATTTCAAAACCTACCACGAAGTAACCGGCTTACTCTGAATGTGGGCATCCGGTTTACTGCAATTTTCAAACTTTCAAAAATAGTGCTTGCCTCGCGAGGTGAATCTTCCTAAGTCTTTGAGGCTCAAAGCATCATGGCCAATTTAACGAAAAGAGATTTAGTCGTCCGCATCAGTAATGAGACCGGCATGGTTCAGCAGGATGTGCTCAACGTCATACAGAAGACCCTGGACTATCTGACAGACAGTCTTTCCGAAGGTAAAACCGTTGAACTGAGGAACTTCGGCGTTTTCGAAATCAAACTTCGCAAGGCCCGTGTCGGACGTAACCCGAACAAGCCTCAGAGTGACGTTCCCATACCTCCCCGCGCCGTGGTTAAGTTCAAGCCCGGCAAGGAGATGAAGGCCAAGGTTTCCCAGCTTTCCGAGAAAATGGTGGGCCCTCCAGCCGGTTCCAGTCCTTCCGCCTAGTACCCCATGGCGAATGAGGCGGGCTTGATTGCCATCTGCGCCTCCTTTTCCCTACCCTGAATTCTGCCATGTCACTTAAATGTCTTTCCGGTTTCCGCGATTTTTATCCGGACGAATGTCGCCTGCGCGAACATATTTTCCAGGCCTGGCGGGAAAGCGCACTCGCGTTCGGATTTCATCAGATTGACGGTCCTCCCCTGGAACCTCTGGAACTTTACAAGAAAAAGTCCGGAGATGAAATTGTCAACCAGCTCTATCATTTTGTGGACAAGGGGGAACGTGAAGTCGCTCTTCGTCCCGAAATGACCCCGACCCTGGCCCGCATGGCGGGAGCCAAACACCGCGACTACAAGAAGCCGATGAAGTGGTTCGCCATTCCCCAGCTCTTCCGTTACGAGCGGGCCCAGCGCGGACGTCTGCGCGAACATTTCCAGTGGAACTGCGATATTCTCGGGGAAACCGGACTGGGAGCCGAGGTGGAACTGCTGGCTGTGCTGGACATGGCGTTGCGGAAACTCGGATTGTCCCGTGAAGATTATGTTTTGAGAATCAGTGATAGGCTTTTCTGGCAGGAGTTTTTGGAGACACACCAGGTTCCGGCGGAGAAGCATTACGGTTTCTTCCAGGTCATTGACAAGATCGAGCGTGAAAAACCCGAGGAAACCCGCGCCAAGCTGGGTGATCTGGCCGATCATGTGTTGGCCGCGATTGATAAAGGACAGGGCAATGTCCGTCTGAACGAAGTGCTGGAGCGTTGTGCCGCCATGGGCCTGGCCGATGTCGTGCAGATCGATCTCCGCATCGTGCGGGGCCTGGCCTATTACACCGGTGTTGTTTTTGAAGTTCATGACCGCAAAGGTGAGATGCGTGCCATCGCCGGCGGCGGACGCTACGACGGCCTGGTTAAACTGATCGCAGGGGAAGAACTTCCTGCCGTGGGCTTCGGCATGGGCGACGTGGTTCTGGGTGAAATGCTCAAGGATCGCGGACTTTTGCCCAAACCGGGAACCGCCGACAGCTATTATGTCGTGGTGGCCGATGAGACCTTGCGCAACCAGGCTTTAAAGCTGGTCAGTGCTCTCAGACAATCCGGCTCCCGCGTTGACTACCCCTTGTCCCCCGCTAAGATCAATAAACAATTCCAGGCGGCCGAGGACATGGGCTACAGCCATGCCGTGGTCGTCGGGAACGAGTTTTTAAGCGAGGGTGTTTGCGGATTGAAGCATCTGGCTTCCAGGGGACAGGAAAATGTCCGTCCGGAAATCAAAGACGATGTTTTCGTCAAATGGATCCCGGTGGGTTGTTGATTTAACGTTAGAAAGAAACATTTATGTATCGGACACAACATTGTGCGGAATGTCGCACCAGTGATATTGGCAAAAAAGTAATCTTGGCCGGATGGGTCGATTCCCGCCGCGACCATGGCGGTGTGATTTTCATCGATCTCCGGGACCGTGAAGGCGTGACCCAGATCGTCTTCAATCCTGAATTGAACAAGGACGTGGCCGAAGCCGCTCATGCCCTGCGGAGTGAATTTGTCATCCAGGTTGAGGGCACCGTGGTGGCCCGCCTTGACGGCACCGAAAACAAAAACCTGAAGACAGGCGGCATCGAGTTGCAGGCCGAAAAACTTGTTGTGCTCAACACCTCCGAAGTTCCTCCTTTCCCCTTGGATGAAGACTCCGTCAACGAAGATCTGCGCATGACCTATCGTTATCTCGATTTGCGCCGTCCCAAGATGGTGCATAACCTGCGCACCCGTCACCAGGCCCTGCAGGCCATCCGGGGCTATCTGGACGGACAGGCCTTTTTCGAGATAGAAACTCCGATCCTGTTCAAAAGCACTCCGGAAGGAGCCCGCGAGTTCCTCGTGCCCTCGCGCCTGAACCCGAAAAAGTTCTACGCCCTGACCCAATCCCCGCAGCAATACAAGCAGTTGCTCATGGTGGGTGGAATCGAACGTTATTACCAGATTGCCAAATGTTTCCGTGACGAAGATCTCCGCGCGGACCGCCAGCCTGAGTTCACCCAGATCGATCTGGAAATGTCCTTCATTGAACGTGAGGATATCTACAAGTTGATTGAAGGTCTTGTCTCTGCTGTTTGGAAGAAGACCTTGAACCACGACATTCAGCTTCCTTTACCCCGCATCACCTTTAAGGAGGCCATCGACACTTACGGTATCGACAAGCCGGATCGCCGTTTTGAGATGAAGCTGGTGGATCTTTCCTCCACCTTTAAGGACTCCCAGTTCAAGGTGTTCCGTTCCGTGCTGGATTCGGGCGGCGTGGTCAAAGCCATCAACGCCAAGGGCCTGGCCATCATCACCACGGGCCAGATTGAGGAATTGACTGAAACCGCCAAATCCCACGGGGCGAAAGGCCTGGCCTGGATCAAGGTCGAAGGAGGCCAGTGGAAGTCTCCCATCGTCAAATTTTTCTCTGAGGAAGAAAAAGCCGGACTGACCGCTCTTCTCAACATCGAAGAAGGTGACCTGATTCTTTTCGGCGCTGACCAGTGGCTGGCCGCCTGTGAAGTTCTCGGTCAGATCCGCCTCAAAGTCGTGGATTTACTGGAAGCCGCCGGAAAGCCCCAGCGCAAGCAGGGTGTATTCGATTTCTTCTGGGTCGTGGATTTTCCGCTTCTTTCTTACGACAAGGAGAACCAACGCTACGTTTCCACCCATCATCCTTTCACCTCGCCCGTGGTTGAGGACATTCCCTTGTTGGAAAGCGATCCACAGAAGGTTCGCGGTCAGCATTATGATCTGGTTCTCAACGGTGTGGAACTGGGAGGGGGCAGCATCCGTATCCATCAGGGCGCCATCCAGGAAAAACTTTTTACCGACCTGTTGAAGATTCCCGCAGACATTGCCGAATCCCGCTTCGGCTACATGGTCAAAGCCCTGAAGTTCGGTGCACCCCCGCATGGCGGTATTGCCCTCGGCTTTGACCGCGTGGTGGCCATCCTGACCGGATCGACCAGCATCCGCGATGTCATGGCCTTCCCAAAAAACAACAAAGGCATCGACCTGATGAGCCAGGCTCCTGGTGATGTGGATCCCCGTCAACTACGCGATCTGCATATCCAGATCAAAGAGTGATTAACCTGGAGGGACGACCTTTGTGTCGTGCTCAGCCCGGACGGAGACGGGCTCTCCGATAGAGAAGACCGACAGCAGCAACGAATTTGCAGTTTGAAGACAGTTGAGTAACTTGAAACGAAGGACAAAGACATTATGAGCCAACCCAAAATTATCGCTTACTTGAAACCCTGGTGCGGATGGAGCAAAGGCGTTCGCGCCGTGCTCGATAAATACCATCTCGCCTATGAAGACCGGGACGTGGGCAACGACCCCGCCATGCGCATGGAGATGATCCAGAAAAGCAAACAGGAACTTTCCCCCTGCGTGGAAGTTGATGGCAATATGGTCGCCGACATCAGCGGTGAAGAACTCGAAGCCTGGCTCATTGCCAACGGCCATGTGAACAAGAACGAAGCCCCCGTCCCTGTGGCGACGGATCGTGGTTGCTCCGATGCTGAACATGCCGCCCAGGCCCTGGGTGCGGAAGTTTCCAACATCCGGTTCATCCCCAGACAGTAATCCTTATGGCCCTGACGCCACAGCAACGGGCTTTGGAATCGCTCCTCGCTGATGATGACATCGCGACGCGGAAACTTGTCATCGAGGAGATATGTGCCGAGAAGAACAAAAACAAGGAGATGGTCGAGAGACTGGCGCAGTCCGCCAATCCCAGGGTTTCCGTCCAAGCCCGCCAGATCCTGCGGCGCTGGGATGGGGACCATCCACTTTCAACTGAAAACAGGGAAGAGAATTCCTGCCTGATGGCGGGCTGGAAGCAACTCGAACAATTCTGCTGGCTTATTGCCAAAACGGAGTATCCCTTTTTCAACCCGGCATCCGGAGTTCTTCAATTGGACGAGTTGGCCATGCGTGTGTTGCAGTCATACCGGGAATCGGGGGACAAGCTTGCCGCCTTGAGAAAAGTGCTGGTCGAGGAAGAACACTTCTGCGGTGACACTGTCACCTACTATGATCCTGACAACAGTTACATGAACTGTGTCCTGGAGAGCAAGCAGGGGATTCCGCTGACCTTGGCTCTGGTTTATCTTTTTGTCGGTACACGCCTGGACTGGAATGTGACCGGGGTGAACACGCCGGGCCACTATCTGGCCTCTGTGGACGGGGTGATCTTTGATCCTTTTTCCGGGGCCAGGGAAATGGCGGCGGAAGAACTGTCCGGGCGATTTTGCATAAGTCCCGAGGAATGTCGGAGCACGGATTTCTTCCAGGCCAATCCCCACGACACGGCCCACCGCATGTTGTCCAATCTGGTCAACAGCTACACCCGCAACGGGGACGATGCCAGATTGCGCCGGGTCAGCAACTACCTGCAGATCCTGCAGGACAATAGCTTTTGACCTTATCCCATCATATCAAACCCACTAGTTTTATGTTAGTAATTAAAACGGGGCTGTGCAGGGATCGGGCAGACTTCCAACCAGTACGTTAGCCGGAGCGGTTTTGAGTTTAGGGTTCAGAGTTTAGGTTCGCCCGTGAAATACGCGAAAAACTCTGAAGAAGAAGATTCCATCCAGGTCTTCCTTTCGCGTTCTTTCGCGTGTTTCGCGGACCAACTATTTCCCCATTTCTTTTAACCCAAAACTCAAAACCCAAAACTCAAAACCCAAAACTCAACCCACCCCATCCGCCATATCTTGCAATCAGATCAATCCTTGATCAGATGATTTTCAACTCAAGATGATAGGTTCTCTGCCTTGGACAGTTCTGTAAACAACCTTGAAACAGCGCCCGAGAGGGTCTATCCTGCAAAGTATCGTTTCCCTGCGCATAAAACCAAACCTACCTTTTAAATGACTGCGGCCCCAAAACCTGGAAGAACAGCAGCCCCAACGGGATTTTCCTCAAAGTTACCGAAAACCGTGCCACCACATCTGCGGCGCGAGGCCTTGCCTTTGGCCAAACGCTACATCTGGTGGGAAGAGCCGGCCAAATCTCTCCTAAATTTCCCCCGGTTCCTCGGCCATTCCATGAACCTGGCGACCTGGAAGGATCAAAGGTGGTTGGAACAGAATGTTCCTGCAGCACACTTGCTCCGGGTGCTTGCCGTAGCACCCGCCGGCACCTTCACGGCCCGCTCTTGGAATTATTGGCACGTGCGGCTAGGAAAATTGCCTCCTCCGTTACCTGAAAAGCGCATTCCTGCATGAATTTCGTTCAACCACGCACTGATATTCTTCCGCCAGCCCAGCAAATTCTTTGGCCATTACTCGGCCAGATAGAGCATGGCTTTGTCCTTTATGGGGGCACCGCCGTGGCCCTCTACCATGGACACCGACAATCTGTAGATTTCGATTTCTTCGGTGATCCCGCTTTTGATCCTTTTCAACTCAAGGCAAAATATGAATTCCTCAAAATGGGAGAAATGATACAGACGGCTGAAAACACACTTTCTGTTCTTGTTCCATCACCCCAAGGAGAGGTGAAATTCTCCTTCTTTGGCGGGTTGAAATTTGGCCGGGCCGCAGCTCCTTCCGTGTGCAACGACACACTCGTCCGGCTCGCTTCCCCATTGGATCTGACCGTGCAAAAGCTCAAAGTCATTCAGGTGCGAAGCGAGTCCAAGGATTACCTGGACCTGGACTGCCTGCTTCAAAAGGGAGTAGACCTTGCGGAAGCATTGGGTGCCGCCAGAGCACTCTATCCGGATTTCCCCGTCGCAAGTGCTCTCCGCGCCATGTGTTATTTTAAAGACGGCGACGTCGCAACGATCCCCAAAGCCACCAAAAAACGCCTGACAAAAAGCGTTGAAAAAGTGAAAGAGGTGAAAGAAGTCCCCAGAGAATGCGATCAACTCGACATCACAAGGACTCAATTGAAAGATTTGAGAAAAGGAACTTCGCTTCCAAAACAGAGGGCCTGTTAGCGAATAAAATGGGGTGCGGCTTGGGTCGGGCAGACTTCCAATCAAGGCGTTAGCAGGGGGCAGTTTTAAGTTTTGATTTTAGGGTTCAGAGTTTAGGTTCGCCCGTGAAATACGCGAAAAACTCTGAAGAAGAAGATTCCATCCAGATCTTCCTTTCGCGTTCTCTCGCGTGTTTCGCGGGCAGAATTCTGGGTCGTTAGAGCTAAAACGGTTTTTTTGGAGGGTAGGCTGCTTGGTTCCCTAAAACCAGGTCATAGTCGCCCCGCTGGCCCCCTAACAGAAACTCTTAACGGGTGCTGGAGGCGTAGCCGTTTTTGAGGGCGGCTTTGACCAGATTGGCTCCGAAATCCCAGACCGGGCCGGGGACTTTGGCGATGCCCAGGATGGAGTCTTCCAAGGCGTTGACAAACAGGTCGATCTCTTTGTCCCCGATGATGAGGGGAGGAAGGATTTTGACCACATCCATGTTGTGGCCGGCCACTTGGGCCAGGATGCGGTGCTTCTGCAACAAAGGGGTAACAATCATCTGGGGAAAAAGTCCCTTGTCCACGGCATGGATCGCTTTCCAGGCCATCTTCAATTTAAGGGAATCCGGCTCCTGAAATTCAATGGCGATCATAAGCCCTTTACCCCGGACTTCTTTGATCATGGGATGCTTTTTCTGGAGCTCGCGCAGACGACCCAAGAGCTGATCACCTCGGATCGCGGCGTTTTCGATGAGTTTTTCTTCCTCGAGGATATGGATGGTGGCCAGGCCGCAGGCCATGGCGAGGTTGTTCCGTCCGAAGGTGGTCGAGTGCGCGACGCAACGGTCCAGACGCGAGTAAACTTTCTGGTAGATATCGCGGCGGGTGACAAAACCGGCGGCTGGCACATAACCGCCGCTGAGTGCCTTGGCCATGGTGATAATGTCCGGGTCGAGGTTCCAGTGTTGGTAGGCGAAGAGTTTGCCGGTGCGGCCCATGCCGGTCTGGACTTCGTCCGAGATGAAGATCGTGCCGAATTTGCGGCAGAGTTCGCGGGCTTTGAGGATATAGTCATCCGCGACCACTTTGACACCCTTGCCCTGGACCAGTTCGATGATGAAGGTTCCAATCTTGCCGGTTTTGAGTTTGCTTTCGAGGTCGTCGATGTCGTTGTGCTTGACGAATTCAACGTTGTTGAGGAAGGGGCCGAAGCCCTCGCGGAAATTGCCGCTGTGGGTGATGGAGAGCGAACCCATGCTCAGTCCGTGGTAGGAATTTTCCACCGCAACGATGCCGGACTTTCCGCTGGCGCAGCGGGCGAACTTGAGGGCACCTTCGACGGCTTCGGTGCCGGAGTTGCAGAAGAAGACGGCATCAAGGTTGGGGCCGGTGCGTTTGGTGATGGCCTCGGCCAGCAATCCGCTGAGGAGGGCGCAGTCCATCTGCACCATGTTGGGCAGGTCCATTTCCATGACGTCCTTGATAACTTCTTGGACCTTGGGATGGTTGCGTCCGATATTGAAAACGCCGTAGCCACTGAGGAAATCGAGGTATTCTTTCCCGTCCATATCGTAGAGATAGGAGCCTTGGGCGCGGGCATAGACTTTGTCGAAACCGATGGTCTTTAGAACCTTGACCAGGGTGCGGTTCACGTGGCGGTCGTGCAGTTCGTAGTTTTCGCCGAGCCGTGTCGTGATGATCTCTTTGATATCGAAGGACATGGGATTTAATATGGACGTGATTTTAAAGGGTGCAAGGCGATTTGGGGATTGCGGAGACTAATTGATTAATCAGATGGGGGGGGTAGAAGCTGCGGAAGTTTTAGCCTGCGCAACTACCAAATCTCTTAATTACCGGCTCACGCCTCCGGCTATTTCTTCAAAGAAGCACGGGCCTGGGCCACATTTTCCACAAACTGGGCGGCCAGGGCAGAGAGGCCTTTCCAATCTTGTTTTTCAACCAGATCCTTCTTGAGCAAGCTGCTGCCTGCGGCTACGGCGGCGCAACCCGCTTTGATGAAATCGGCGCAGGTGTTCACGTCCACGCCGCCGGTGGGAATGATCTGAAGCTGGGGCATGGGGGCTTTGATGGCTTTGATGTAGTTGGGGCCGAGGCCGTCGGCTGGGAAAATTTTGATAAAATCGGCCCCGAGTTCGTAGGCGTTGAGGGCTTCGGTCGGTGTGTAGGCACCGCAGACGATGGGTTTGGAGTAGCGGTTGCAGCAACGGATGATTTCTTCCTTGGTGATCGGGGTGACGACAAACTCGGCTCCGGCCAGGATGGCGAGGCGTGCGGTGGTGGCGTCAATGACGGAGCCGACACCCATGTAGATGCGGCTGCCCAGCGTGCTGGTGACTTCTTTGATTGCCTCCAGCGCATTGGGTGTCGTCATGGTGATTTCCATGCCGGTCACCCCGCCATCGGCCAGGGCGGTGCAGATGTTAAGCAGTTGGGCGGAGGAATCGGCCCGTATGACGGCAACGACGCCGGGGTTGAGAAGACGGTGGATGGATTCTTGTTTGGTCATAAGGGAAAGGTATATGCTGAAAAGTTGCAAAGAGAGGTCAAGATTTATCGGGGTCGGGATCAAGTCGAATGGCAGCGTAGTGGCGGCCTGTATGGCCTTTTTCCATGCGGTAGGAATAGAAGCGTTTTAGGTCACTTCCTGTATTCAGACCGCAATCGTGGTAGTTCAAGACGCCGGAGTCCAGAGCCTGCTTGCGGAGTGTTGCTGCAAAATCAGAATCGTAGTGGGGAGGGCGGATACAGGGAGCAAGGACAACGATGAGGGAGGCTGGATCGCTTTGAAACGATGCCTTCATGGCCTGGATCGCGGCGGGCAGGATGCCGGCTTCTGTGCCTTTTCTGCCCGAGTGGACGACACCAACGGCTTCATGCTGCGGATCGTAAAGAAAGAGCGGGCCGCAGTCGGCACTGCGGATGGCCAGGGTAATGCCGGCTTCGTTGCTGATCAACCCGTCCACGGCAGGAACTGTTTTACCGGCATCCTGCAGGCCCACTCTCGCAATCTGAGATCCGTGTGGCTGCTCAGCCTGTATCAGCGGATCGGAGGGGAAAGCGGCTGAGTTCAGGCTTTCGCGGCAGGAATGTGCCACAGGGTCGTCTTCAGACCGTAAGGTAAAGATATGTTGCAGGCGGGGAAAATCGAGCTGTGGGAAAAAAATCCGCGAGTCCGGGGCAGGCATGGACTCAGGATGGGGATTATTCTGCCGTACGTCCACAGGAACGGAGACGGGAAGCACAGGATTCCTTCATGGCCTTATAAATGCGGGGCCAGGCTCTGCGGTCTTCGGCCTCGAGGTTGGCGGCAATACCGTAAAGATTATGGATCAGCTCGGTTTTCATTTCATCGACCAAAGTACGTCCTTTCCCTGTGATGCGGACAAGCACTTGACGTCGGTCATTGGGTGTTGCAAAACGCTCGACCAATTCCGCACCAGCCAGACGATCCACCAGTCCGGTGGTGGCGGGTGTGGTGTGTCCCATCAAAGCTGCCAGTTTGCCCATGTTCAGGGATTCATGAACGGAGAGAAAACCGAGCAAGGTGTATTGAGGAATGGAAAGTTTTCGCTTGGAAACCTTCTCCGTGAGAGAAACCAAAAAGAAGCGTTGCAAATACATTGTCAAATCTGCGAGCTCTAAAATTTCTACTGAAGGGGTAGAAGAGGCCTTAAATGTTTCCATAACTAAATTATATAGCGATTAATTCAGTTTTGGCGAACTGAATTTATTGCCCAGCCCTAAACTCTTTGTTTCTGGTGGTTTATGGGGAACGGGCGTTTCTTCTATTGCGTTCCCAAATAGATTATGATTATCTTTTAGCTCGATTTGCAGCCTTAGCTCAGTGGTAGAGCATTACCTTGACACGGTAGGGGCCACAGGTTCGAACCCTGTAGGCTGCACCATTTTCCTTCCCTGGTTTAGCATTGACTCGTTCCCCCCGGTCGTGGCTTGATCGATTCTATGAACAGCCTGCCGGTTCCAGCTTTGACGGAAAAAACCGTTCTGGCCGTTTTCCCCGACTGTCGTTTCCGGCTCTTTGAAGCCAAGTCTGTCATTCTCAAGCAAAACTCTGCGGCCAGCACCCTTTATTTCATCGTTTCTGGACGTGTCCAGGTCAGCCGGGTTTTTCCAGGAAAGGTGGAATTGCCGCTCGCGACCTTAAAAAAAGGACAATTGCTGGGTGAGATGGCCTTATTGACTGGAAAAAAACGTTCGGCCCAAGCCAAGGCCCTGAGCCGGGTCAAGACCTTGGAAGTCACGCGGCGGCAGTTGGAAAATCTGGTTTTGGACAGCAATCCCCTGGCTATCAGTATGGCTTTGCATTTGGCGATTCTGTTGGCCAACCGGCTGGGCAATGTGTTCCACAGCTTTACCGATCCACGTCTCCTGGAGATTTCCAAAGCCAATGCCCGGCAGGTCGATGTCCGGAAAGTGTTGCAGGGGATGTATGGGCACTGTGTTGTTTAGAGCCCAGCCTATGGGCTTTGAACTGTGGCAACCCTTTGGATTGCTGAGGATAACTTTTCTTTGGATTTTACTGAATTCCGTTTTATCGAATTTCTACATTCGGGTTTCGAATTCAAATTGAATCCACTACATCCCGGAATCCGGTGTGTCATTGTTTTGGATATAGTCAATCAGCTCCAGTTCCGGCACCGGGGTATCCGTTTTGAATCCCAAAGTGCCGGTGACTTCGATGAAAACACCATCGCTCTTCAGGTCGGTCCGACCGTTGACGCGCAACGCCACGGTCCGTCCATCGGCGGCACAACAGAAAATCAGAAGCCGGGCGATTTTGAAATGGGTTTCGTCTTCCGAAAGCCATTGTCCAGAAATAACAACCCGTTGACCATTGTAACGCTCCCTCAACACCCGGTCTTGGCTCAGGTAGATCAGCTCCAGAAGATCCAGCGGCACAACTTCATCCTTGGACACTTCATCCACCTGTTCCAGCAGCAGGCGGTGGAGTTCGCCGGGTTTGCCGGGAAGAAATCGTTGCAGGGCGGCGGGGCTGAGGAGATTGTAGCTGGCCCGTTGCCGGAGAAACTGGGCGCTTTGAAGATCCTCCGGCAAAAGCAGATAGGCTGCCAAAGGTAAGGCCAGCAGGGCGGCCCGTCCGGTTGCTTGGGCCGTGAGGTGAGAGCCGTTTTCAGAGAAGAGATCGAAGAAAAAGGGGTAACTGACACAGATCAGCATCAGGAGAATTCCGAAGCTTAGGGTTATGTCGTGGTAAGCAGGATTCTGGATCTGGGACAATTGTCCTGAAAGATGAAGCCGCAAAAGAATACAGCCCCAGGCTCCAAGGCTGAGCGGCAGGAGGAGACTCTGGGCTTTCAGCAGAATACGCATCTAATTCCAACCCTCCCAATAGCTGCGGCTAAAAAGTTCTGGAGGCAGGCGGTTCAGGCTCAAAGCCAGAAGCAGAACGATGAGAATGGCCAGGGCAGAGAGCAGCAGGATCGCCCTCGGTTGAAAAAAACTGCGATAGACCATCAGGAGTTTCAAATCCAGAACCGGGCCGATCCACAAAAAGGCAAAAGTCGCCGCTTGTGACATGCCGACGTAGGATTTGGCGACAAAAGCATCGGCGGAGCTGCAGACACTGCTCAGGATTGCAGCCAACATCATCAGGGGGATGGCTGACGGGGTGTTTCCCATGTCCCCAAGAAAGGCTCCGGCATAAGTCTGGGCCAAGGCGGCCAGCAGGCTCCCTGCAATATAAAACAGGGACACGGTAAGAAAGTCGCTCAAGGTGATCTGCATTGCTGCGGCCAGTCGCGGGTGGCGGCTACGAAGCCATAAAGCGGCCTCAACGGGAGCGGTCTCAAGGTTTTCATTCGATCCTGAGGCACTGATGACTTCCGGACGGACGACCCAGGTGGCTCCGAGACGATTTAGAACCAGGGCCAGAATCAGGGCGACCAAAACGGAACCGCTGAAGCGCAACAATACCGCGATGGCCGGATCTTCAAAAGAAAAGGCCAGCCATGTGCTGCCGAGTGCGATTGGATTGATGGCCGGTCCGGCAAAGAGGTAGGCCAAGGCAGCGCAGAGCGGAAGACCTTTCATCGTGAGCCGACGCACCAGGGGGAGGCCCACACATTCGCAGGAGGGGAAAACTAGCCCGGCCAGAATGCCGAGAAGGGCGGAGGCGAGGGGGCTCTTGGGCATCCAGGAGATGAATTGCCGGATGGGCAGGAAGGAGGAAACGAGCCCGCTGATCAAAGCCCCCAGGAAAAGAAAGGGAAGCCCCTGAACAAAAAGACTGACAAACAGGAGAGTGATTTCAGGCAGCCGTGAGGTCATAAAATGAGTTCGTCAGAAGTCTTCCGGATGACATGCTGTGATGCTTATGAACCTGCAGGATCGCGTCAAGCTCAGCCTTTTGTTGGTTCTGTTGATGCTTGTCGTATGGCAGGGTCTCCATGGTTGTGCGGATGAAGAGGTTTTGCAGGGCCGCTATGTGGAATGGCCCGAGTATGCGGCCAAACATTTATTGCAGTCATTGCCTGTGGAAACGGCGTTTACCCACCCGATACAAGCTGATTTGAGGGAACAGGCGTATTTGTCGAAGGCGTTTGGGGAAGACAACAGCACGGGGGAATTTTGGAAACTGGAACCTGCTGCGGCGGTGGAGCGGATGGAGGTGATGGCCATGGGAGCGGGTCTGGTGCTGATGGCGGAGCAATGGGGATCGGATCTCAATGGCGTGGTGGTTCTGTTGCATCGCGGCGATGATCCGTCCAGGGCTCTGATCGAGTCGATGTGCGCTGGTCTGGATACTTTGGAAGTGAGGCCTGGCCAGTGGATCAAAAAGGGGGATCGACTTGGAGTGATTTCCAATGCCAAGGAAAACGCGCTGCAGCTGGAGATACGGGAAACATTGGGGCTGGGAATCGGTCCGGGAAATTTGGAGGATTCCAGAGGCTGGCTCAGGCCTGGTGATTTTTTAAAGAAGAATGTAAAGCGTTAGAAGTTTCCATGCAGTTTGGCGTCCACGTAACCCAATCGGATCTGGGTCGTTTTTCCTGGATTCTGCTTGAAATTTAGATCGCATCCCGGCTTTTGTCTGTCATACATGGCGACGAAACAGATGAACAGAGGCATGATCACTGGGTATTTTCGCAGGCTCTTCGTAAGCTGCTCCTGTGTCTGAACACATATGCAAGGCTCCATTATTCGGAAGAACGGCATCCAGTTCACGGATCTCCTCCAGATGTTGAGTGGAGGCTATTTAAGTGGTCATCTTGAAATCAAAGATTCCAACGGAAAAACTGGAATACTTGCACTGTGCAAAGGGGCTGTTGTTTCCATCGATTACGAGAATCTGAACGGGATTGCTGCTCTGGCCAAATTACTCAAGGAGGCGGAACTTCATTTCAGTTTTAGGTCCGGGGAAACCGTAGAAAGCACCGGAATCTATAAAAACACGACGGAACTTCTGATGGAAGCCGCCCTCTGGGCCGATAAGGAAATCGAGGTGCCTGTTTTGTTGGATCCTTCCTATTTTACCATCAAAAACCGTACGGTTCTCAATACCAACACGAATGAAGAAAGGCAGGAAATCCTGGCAGAACTGGATTTCCTGCACCACAGCTCCCAAAACATTGGCGAAGCTCTGGGGTTCGGTCCCGTCAGCAAATTTATGCTTCGCGAAGAAGAGGCCCTGTTGGCCTTCTATGTCATCTCCGAGGGCAATGTCCTTGGTTTTCAAAGTCTCAAACCCCGCTCTATGGTTGAAGCTTTTGATCTGCTTTGATTGTCTGATTTGCCATGCAACCTCATATTCTAAAATCGGCTGAAACGCTCATTGAGCGCACTGGCATACTGGGAGTGATCATCTGCCGTGGAGATATTGTCTATTATTATAAAACGGATCCACGTTTCCATTACGACCAGATCCGCGATTTCGGACAGTTTGTCCACCAACTTTTCTCCGGTTACCTCAACGTTCAGCGTCATATTTCGGAGGTGTCGCTTCAATTCAAGGGCGCCTGCCTCAGTGTTATGATGATGAAAGAAGGGGAGGCTCCTATTTATGTGGCAACGCTGGCGGAGAATCTTCAAACACTGGCCTTGGCGACGGAAGAAACCAAGCGTTGGGTGGCAGAGGATCTGGTCAAAAAATCCAAACGGACGGCGAAAATTACCAGCAAGCTCAGGCCAACAGCCCATCTTTTATGGGGGCGCTTTCTCTCCAGATTGCGCGACTGTCTGGATAAAAGCCTCGGAGCTGAAGCGGGCGGGGTTGTGCTGACCCGCACTCTTGAGCATTTCCATGGGAACTCTTCCGAGCCGCTGGCAACGGAACAATGGCTGGCTTTTGTGGCCGAAGTTGGCAATCAAATCCCCAATCCTGATGCCCGTGTCCGCTTTTATAAACTGTACTCGGAAGCGGATGCGGCTGAAGCCCAACGCTGAAAGAGCAAGGCCTGTCCATGGATCAGAAAGGGGAAACCAATGCGGGAAAAGATCCGGGGGATTTCCTCCCCCGGCAGGCTTCTCTGGCTCCTGCCTATTTCAGCATTAACAACCGCGAGGTGGTCGATGCGGGCGGTTCTGAGGAAGCGGAGGCTCTGTTGGCCGAGTATGATTTTCTTTTTTATTACACCGGAAAAATAGGGGCCCTTTTGGGTTTCAGGAAAACGTACACCGTTTTCCTGAACGAAGAGCAGACGCTCCTCGCCTTCCAAGAGAAAAATCCGGGTGAAATCCGGGGTGTCCAGTGCTCCAGGCCGTATCCGCTGGAGGAAGCCCTCTCCCTGTTATAAGAGGACTTTCGCCATGAATCTTTTTCTTTCGCGTTCTGCCGGAAAGTTATTGCTGCACAGTGAAATTCTAGGAGTTTTGTTCTGGCGTGGAAAGGAACTTGATTTTCACCAGACCG
Organism: Methylacidiphilales bacterium; assembly: GCA_038250235.1. Classification (GTDB taxonomy): domain Bacteria; phylum Verrucomicrobiota; class Verrucomicrobiia; order Methylacidiphilales; family JAAUTS01; genus JAAUTS01. The sequence goes on from JBBSCO010000006.1 coordinate 63,381, forward strand.
CGCCCTGTTTTACGTTAGATCAGATTCACAGTTTGGGAGATCAAATCCACGAACTTTTCGCCGGTTATAGAAGCATGGGCCGGGAAATTCCGGATCTTTCCGTGTTATTTGAAGGGGGCAGTTTACATGTCCGCATTATGGCCGACAAGGATGGCCCCCTTTATTTGGTCGTTCTGGCTGAAACGACCCGTGCCTTGGTTCAGGCGGTGGAAGAGGTTTCTCGTTGGACCCCGGAGGATCTGACGGGAAATCCCGTTCCGGCACAAGGAGGGGGTGTCCGCAAAAGCCCCATCCGCCAATCCTGGAACCATTTTTTAATTCGGTTGAAAAACCGTCTGGCAGCAAGTGTAGGGGAAGAGTCCGGCCAGAAAATTTTAACGGATGCCTTTGAGGTCTATGGGGCAGATCCGGCTCATCCCCTGCCGGAAGAGCATTGGATCGCTTTTTTTCACCACATTACCGAACAAATTCAGGATCCGGAAGCACTCAGGCGTTTCAACAGATTAAACCCGGATGGTGATGGATCAGGAGATCGCTAAAAGTTATTAGCTTGTATTGAATCAGCCTATCACTATCCGCATAGGATTTGCGCCTTTGCTGGGTTTGGTGGAAGTATGGGGTAAACGGAAAAACCTTGGCATGGCGATTTGACACAGTCACCGTAGAACAGGGTTGCAGAGTTTTGTGCGCCGCCTAGAATAAGGAAATGAAATCCATTTTGTTGTCTTGTTTATGCTTGGTTCTGGCTCTGGTTCTTTCAACCCCTGGGCTCAGCGCCCAGTCTGCCATGGAAAAAGGAAAAAGCTTTTTGGTGGAAAACGGTAAAAAAGAAGGAATTAAAATCACGAAGAGCGGACTTCAATACAAAGTATTGGTTGCAGGAACAGGAAAGCAGCCCAAGGCCACGGACATCGTTCTCGTGCATTACCGTGGAACCCTGCTGGACGGTAAAGAATTCGACAGCTCTTATAAACGTAATGAACCCATTGAGTTCCCCCTGAACCGTGTGATTCCCGGCTGGACCGAAGGTGTGCAATTGATGAAAGAAGGCGCGAAGTACCTTTTCTTCGTACCTTCCGAGCTCGCCTATGGCACCCGCGGTGCAGGAGCAGACATCGGCCCTGACGAAACCTTGATCTTCGAAGTCGAATTGCTCCGGGTGCGCTGATCTCCAGCGGCTAACCCGGGCCCTGATACTCGCAGGCTGGGCCTAACATTCTGACCACCAGAGCTGTCCAGCCTGTCTGATGGGATGCTCCCAGACCGCGTCCGCTGTCTCCGTGAAAATATTCGTGGAACAGGAGTGTTCTGCTCCAGTCCTCCCTCTGCCATAAGGGGGCATGGTGGCTTTGAAAGGGACGCGTCCCTTGGGCCGTCGGCAGAAACAGGTCGGCCATCCGGGATTGCAGTGCGCAGGAGGTTTGGCGGAGAGTCAGGACTTTTCCGGAGCCCTTGGGAAATTCCACTTTGAGACTGTCTCCGTAAAAATAATGATACTGTTCCAGGGCCTCAATCAGCAGATAGTTCACCGGAAACCAGACTGGTCCACGCCAGTTTGAGTTGCCGCCGAAAAGCCAGTTGGCTGACTCCCCGGGCACGTAGGGCACTTCTTCGGTCTGCCCGCCATAGGAGAACCGGAAAGGATGGATCCCGTGCGCTTTGGAAAGCGAGCGGATGCCGTAGGGCGAAAGGAATTCTTCCTCGTCCAGGAGCCGTTCCAAAACCCTAATTAACCGCTGGTGGGAAGGAAGGGCCAGCAGACGCTTGCTTCCGGAACGGTTTTGTTCTGCTTCGCAATAGCTGATGTGTCTGGCCAGGTCAGGCCGGTATTTGAGAAACCACTCCATCCGTTTACGGAAGCCGGGCAGATGATCGATCTGGTTCCCGTCCAGCACTGTCACCGCGCAAAGAGGAAGCAGCCCAACCATGGAACGGATGCGCATCGGGATGGATTGGCCGTCGATCCTGAGCAGATCGTAATAGAAACCGTCTTCTTCATTCCACAGGCCGTAGTCTCCCATTTGGTTCATGGCATCGGTGATGGAAATGAAATGCTCGAAGAATTTCGAGGCAATGTCTTCGTAGGACGGCTGTGTCTGGGCCAGTTCCAGAGACATGGATAACATGGTGAGGCAATAGGAAGCCATCCAGGCCGTGGCGTCAGCCTGTTCCAAGTGCCCGCCTCCGGGCAGGGGCTTGGAGCGGTCAAATACACCGATATTGTCCAGCCCCAGAAAACCTCCGGAAAAAATGTGGTTCCCGTGCGGGTCTTTGCGGTTCACCCACCAGGTAAAATTCATCAGGAGCTTTTGGAAGGCCCGTTCCAGAAAATCAGTGTCACGGTGTCCCCGTTCTCCGCTGATTTTATAGACACGCCAGACGGCCCAGGCATGGACTGGTGGGTTGACATCGTTGAAATTCCACTCGTAGGCGGGCAATTGCCCGTTTGGATGAAGATACCATTCGCGCAAAAGGAGCAGAAGCTGTTGCTTGGCAAAGTCGGGATCAATGTCCGCCATGGGAACCATGTGAAAGGCCAGGTCCCAGGCGGCAAACCAGGGATATTCCCAGCAATCCGGCATGGACAGAACATCGTGTGCAAAAAAATGCTGCCAATCCTGGTTCCGCTTGGTGGCGTGGCCTTCCGCCGGGGGAGGTTGGGTGGAGTCACCCTTCAGCCAGTCCTGCACGATGTAATGATAGAATTGTTTGCTCCAGAGCAGGCCCGCATAGGCCTGCGTGGCCACCATGTGCGATTCAGGATCCTTCAGGTCTTTTAGAATTTCCTCATAAAAAGCATCATGCTCTAGGCGCCGCTCAGCAACCACGGAATCGCAACCTTCCGGAAAACAGATCATCCCGGTCCGCCGCAGGTTCAGTGCCGTCATGCGGAAGCGCAGGATCCGGGTCTCTCCGGGATCCAGGTGCAGGCGATACCAGGCCGCCGCCTTGGTTCCGGTCTCGTCCGGATTGACCGCTTCCATTTTTCCCTGCACGACAGTGTCGTGGAACGCGTCTTTCACATGCGCAAAGCCGTGGGACGGGGCGGTTCCGTAAAGCCTTCGGGTATTCGTCTCGTTTTCTGTAAAGAGCCAGGTCGGCCCCTCCAGCGATGAAAAAGGTTCAGCTTCGAGTTGATAGTCGCCCAGTCCGGCGTAATGGGCATGGATTGTTCCGTCCTGACCCCGCAGGATTTCCGGGCGTTGTCCGGGGGCATCGAAACTGTCTCCCCAGGACCAGGTATTGCGGAACCACCACTGGCCTAGCACATGCAACTGGGCGGTTTCTGGTCCGTGATTGGTCAGATGCAGGCGGATGATGATGTCTTCAGGACCTGCCTTGGCATATTCAACCTCCATGCTGAAATAACGCCCCTCATCAAACACTCCCGTGTCCTCCAGCTCATATTCCGTTTCTCCATAGCCGCGTTCACGGTTCCGTTGACGGAGCTCGTCATAAGGGAAAAGGCTTTGCGGATAACGGTACAGGGCCCGCGCATAGCTGTGGGTCGGCGTGGAGGCCAGATAGTGGTAGGATTCCTTCACGTCCTCGCCGTGGTTGCCTTCACGATTGGCCAGGCCGAAGAGACGCTCTTTAAGGATGGGATCTTTTCCGTTCCAGAGAGCCGGGGCAAAACAAAGACGGGACTGGCGGTCGCACCACCCTAACAAACCGTCCTCCCCCCAGCGATAAACACGACTGCGTGCATCCTCATGGGTAAAGGAATCCCAGGCTTCCCCGTCACTAGAGTAGTCTTCGCGCACCGTGCCCCATTGCCGTTCGGAAAGGTAAGGACCCCAACGTTTCCAGTTCGAGTGACTTTGGTAGCCACGTTCAGCTTCGAGGCGGCGATGTTCCACGGTGGGCATCCAGGAATCTTAACCGCCAAAAGGCCTCTGCCAAGAGTTTCTCAATAGTCCCGGAAATGCGAATCGAAACCGGAATGACGGGAGGAAATCTGCTGAAAAGATATGCTTTATGTTTGTCAGGAATGATCATGGCTATCATTTTCCGCCCGTTTGTATTTCTCTCGCCAATTTTGTTGAAGGAACAGGCAGGATGATTCCCTGCTGCTAGTGCTAAACAACGAGGAAAATCTTTTTTATCAGTATGGGTCGCCTTCACCCATCATCGGATTAGTTGGTGATTCTGGAAATACGGTGCACCGTCTCTTTGACAGTAGATCCTGTGCAGTTGCCTTATAGAAAACCACCCGCACTTCTTCCGCCACTCGACTGGATTGGACTGACGGTTCTTCGGTTTTTCCATTATACCAAGAAAACGTTGCTGAGGGATTTCCAGTTTCTGTAGCGATTGTGAGCGGATATGCACGGCTGGTTTCTGGCGGCGACTCATTTCCCGGACACCCGCTGCCACGGCGTGTCGTTTGTAGGGAAGGAGGCGGGCATCCTAGACAGCGTCAACGGTCTTCGCCAGATCCGGCCTCGACTTGATTATGTCCGGGTTGAGAAAAATAGTATGGTCGATCCATGCCGTATCAATTTCCCGTTCCGAAAACACTATTTACCCTGGCCCTCGTGGTTACTGGGAAAACCGTAGTGGAATCTGTTTCTTCATTAATCCCGGCTAAAACAGTAGATCAATCAAGGTGATAGGCCATTGGCTCGTGGATACGCAGGGATGTGCCCATTTTTTTAAGCGGATGCCCCGGTCAATAACTGTCGGGCTCAGTTCCGACTTCTGACTTCTGATCACTTCCTACCGGCCGGATTAGAGTCCGGGGCGTTGTATTTGAAGGTCGATGTCGTCGTGCTCCCAAGCGTAGCCTTTGGCAACAGCATCGGCCCAGAGGATGGCCCAATTGTTGGCTAGTGCTTTGGGTCCCTCGATGTGCCACTGACTCCAGCCGAGGCCGAAGATTTCGCATGTTTGTAGCGTGAATTCATCCGAACCGAAACGGGCAGAGCGCTCGTTGTCGCCGGGCTTGGCCCCTATTTTTTCTGAGGGGAAACCGGGCGGGAAGTTATTCTCGGAGGGCCAGCCCGGGAAATCCTGGTGGAATTGGCGCAGGTTCTCTGCCCGGGGGAAGAGGTTGGTGTCTGCATGATATAGGTGGTAGGCGACGGAAGTTTTGGTCCAGTCGATGGGGCCGGTTAGTTTCTCAAAGTTCCGGGTCAGGTTACTCATGGCGGTTTTGGTGCCGTAGCCGGAGATGCCGGCGGGCGTGAGAATCATGAGGTGAGTGTCCGGCGCAAGGCTTCGGGCGATGTTATGAACGCGGGCAAGGGCGGCGAGCGTTGTCTGGGCAGGTGGATCCACCTGGCCATCGCGCCCCGGACCGCTGATGGGTTCGTTGGAGAGTTCGTACAAGACGTGGCTGCGCTGGGCAAAGTGGGGGGCGACGACTTTCCACAGGCCGGTGTTGAGCGCTTCGTCGTATTTCGGAACACCGGAGGCGGGCACACGGTTGTGGGCGTTAATAATGGCATAGAGACCGTTTTCGGAGCAGTGGTTCACGGCGCGTTCGAGTTGCTCGATCATGCTGCGTTGGTAGGCGGCTTCGGACCAATCGTATTTCCCGTAGCCTTCCTCGTGGATCCAGACGTCGAAGAGGATGATGCGGACGGCATTGAGACCTGCTTCGCGCATCGACTTGTAATAGGAGGCGGGCTGCTCGGCAGGCTCCTGCGACCAGACCCAGGCGGTGCCGGCCCGGATCGGAGTATTGGCGTCGCTACGCAGAACCTTCAGGCGTTTGTCCGGTGTCTCGGCATCGGCTATGTCCACCACCCGGATGCGCGCACGGTCGGTGGCAAGAGGGGCGGAAGGGCCGATGGGCACGGCTGGTATGATAGTGGCGTAAGCAGGGTGGAAGGACAGCATGCTGAGGGCGAAAACTAGGCCTAAGCCTAAGGCGGTGCCGCGGCGGAAAAGCTGATTGCCGGTGAGCTTGTGCGGGGATGTCATGGATCGGGAGAGAATACGTGGAAGGGAGTTCGCGGTCAAAGACCAAGGTGACAGCCTATCTCCACAGGGGCTGTCGATGACGTTCGACAAAAAATCGAATGAAGAAATTGCCAAGAGATGGCGACTGAACCCAATTGCCCCACAAAAAAACGAGTGGCCCGTGCAGGGCCACCCGTTTTTGGAGGAAGCCTGCTATCTTTAGGACTTACCGTCCTTGGAAACGTAGATCCAGCGACCACGACTGTTGTCGTATTCCTGGATGCTGATGTAGCCATCACGGTTGGTGTCCCAGAACGAATAGACCCGTGTTTGGAAATCCGCCACGGGCAGAGGCTTGGTGATGTCCTGATAGAAGCTAAGGGAAAGCCCCGTCTTCTTGATACCGTCCCGGAACTCATTCGTATGGATCTCTCCATCTGAATTGCTGTCCCAGATGGCAAACGTTTGGGCTTTTTCAGCATTGACGTACCAGTAGGGAAGATCCGTATTGAATTCGGTTAGAGTAATTTCGCCGTTCCTGTCTTTGTCCCAGGCATTGAAGGAACCTGTGGCAAATTCATCAAAAGTGACCATGCCGTCGTCGTTGATATCCCAGCGGGCAAGCTGAGCCTTGATTTCGAGGTTGTTCCGGAATTCTTCCTGGGTGATCCGTTGATCGTTGTTGGTGTCGATCACGTTGGTGGTGGTCACCGTTTCTGTTTTGACCGTTTTGACGGTCTGTGGTTGGCTGAAGGCCAGGCTGGCTCCTGAGAGCAGGAGCAGGGCAAGGATTGTGTTTTTCATAAGGGACTTTTGATTCTTGGGTTAGGTCTTTAACGACCGGTTTGTTGGCCTTCAGCATTGCTCGAATCGTGCCATTCCAAGCGGATCTCTTGGAAGATCCTGTACACCAACGTATTAAAGGTTCAGGTCTTGTTATCAAAGTGGCAGATAATGCCGCAACCTGCAACACACTGGCACTTAAATAGGCGAATATGCACGATTTTAAGATTGATCTCGGAAGAATTGCCTGCCTGTCATAACCCAATTGGGTGATGACAGCCCACCCAGGTCTTAACGGGCCGCGACCACGTTGATACTGCGTGAAACCCGAAATCTGTTACCATCTTCCCGTGAATAAGAATCTCCTCATCCAGGCCATTTCCGAAATCTTACAGCGGAACTTTGAGAGCCAGAAGAATTCCTCGAAAAAAAGCCGCGCGGACGGGAACGATTCCCAGAGTAAATCTGAGGGGAAATACGACACCCGTTCGATTGAAGAAAACTATCTGGCGGATGGATTTGCCCGCCAGGCCCAGGCGGCGGCTGGTGCGATGACGGCTTTCAAGTGCATGCCTCTGCGGAACTTTGACCGGACTACGCCTATCGATCTTTCCGCTTTGGTTCAGGTCGGGTTCAAGGAAGAAAGTGTCTGGTTTTTTCTGGCCCCGGCTGCTGGCGGAACGGAAGTGGAGGTCGAGGGAAAGCGGATTACCGTTCTAAGTCCGGAATCACCTTTGGGATTGCAGCTTCTCGGATTGAAAACCGGTGGGCTGATCCACTCACCGGCGGCAAAAATCTTGGCTGTCGAATAGCATAGACTTGCGGATAGTTTACTCAACATGAAGAGTCGAGCCCCTGGGTTCTCCTATGCCTTTTAGATGGTGACATCCTGGTTACATTTTGGTGACAGCCCATTAATCTCTTTGTTCTATCCCACATAAGATCAGCTACTTATGTCCCCGGTTCGACCTCTTAATGAGGTGAGCTATTTGACAGAAGTCGCAATGGGGTGATATTGAGGTGTATGAAATTAAAACAACTCACTCACTCACTCCTAGGAATCATTGCAGCGGCTTTCATCGCCCTGCCTGTCGCTCAAGCTGAACCCCAAACAAAAGATATTGTGGATACCGCCGTCGCAGCAGGCTCATTCAAGACTCTTGCCGCAGCGTTAGGTGCTGCCGGATTGGTGGAAACGCTGAAGGGCCCAGGACCTTTCACCGTCTTTGCTCCCACGGATGATGCCTTCGCCAAGCTTCCCGCTGGAACGGTCGAAAGCCTGCTCAAACCGGAAAATAAAGCCAAACTGGTCTCTATCCTCACTTACCATGTCGTTGCTGGGAAAGTTATGGCAGCCGATGTGGTTAAATTGACCGAAGCCAAAACGGTGGAGGGAACTACGGTGGACATTAAAGTAGTTGATGGAACTGTCATGGTTGATGGTGCCAAGGTGGTCAAAACCGATATCGCAACAAGCAATGGGGTCATCCACGTGATCGACACCGTTATCATGCCCTAATCGTTCGCTACTCATTTTAACAGTTTGATAAGCGGCAGTCCCCACAGACTGCCGCTTATTTATTTCGCAACAGGGATGATAAATGATCGGTTGTATAGCAATGGTCTCAGCCGCGAGGTCTTAGTGTTGTGCTTCGCCAAGGTATGAGGTAAATTTTCGATGGGATGCTAAACGGAACCTCAAACGGATGACTTACCTCAATTTTCACCTTATTTTTATTCTGCCGGTGATCGGAGTGGTCTGGTGGTTGAGGCGCAACGAAAAGGTGGTGGCTCTCCCGTGGCAGCGGACGGGAATTGTCATGCTCACATTGATCGCACTGGTGTATACCACGCCGTGGGACAATTATCTGGTGGCGCGGGAGATCTGGGCTTACGGCGAAGGTCGGGTGATAGAACCGCTTATTATCGGATACGTGCCCATTGAGGAATATTTGTTTTTCATACTTCAGCCGACCATGACCGGTTTCTTCCTGCTGCTCTATGCCGGACGGCAGAGAGTGGGCAAAGCAGTCTTCAGTCGGCCATTGCAACGCGGTCGACCGGCCTGGCTGGGAGCTTCTTTCTGGCTGTTTCTGACAGGATTCGGTGTGGCCTGTTTGACTGTCCTACCGGAGCGATTCACCTACCTGGGATTGATCCTGGCATGGGCTTGCCCGGTGTTGGCATTTCAATGGGCCTATGGGGGAGGAACCCTCTGGTCGCTGCGGGCGTTGCTGATCCCTGCCGTGGGCACGCCGACTCTGTATTTGTGGGTGGTGGATTTTATTGCGATCGAGTGGCGCATCTGGTCGATCCTGCCAGCCACCAGCACCGGCTGGAAACTTGTCATCCTGCCGTTTGAGGAGGCTCTCTTTTTTCTGCTGACCAACCTGCTTGTGGTGCAGGGCCTGATTCTTTTCTATCAGGCTTCATGCAGTTGGCCCATATTCCAGAAGAAGGCAGAAGGCTCTCATGAGCGGGCTACCTGAATCGTCACTCTGGACGGGCTGGGTGTTTCTCGCCAGTCTGGTCTTGCTGGGGATGCCGCACGGGGCTTTGGATCATCTGGTCTGGTTTAAGGGGACGGGTCGGCGTTTCGGGATCGCAGCGCTGCTTTGTTTTTGTGGGGTTTATGTGAGCATCGTAATCCTGGCGATCGGGATCTGGTGCTTCGCCCCGTTCTGGTCTGCCGTCGGGCTGATTCTGCTGACCTGGTTTCATTGGGGCGATGGGGATCGCATGTATGAAAAGGCAGGTGGGGGGGGTAAAGGATGGCTTTTTCTGGCTTGGCGGGGTTCATTGCCGATGCTGGTTCCCTTGCTCAACCATCCAGGCGATTATGTCGACGTATTACAGGGAGCGATCCGGGTAATTGATCCTTCGGCTGCCGGTCTCGGTTTACTGGATATCGCAGGCGATCCGATGTTTCGATTTGGCGTGGCGGTATTGCTGATGGTTCTGGGCGGAGTCTTCTGGTGGTATGTAGGCAGGTTTCGGCAGGGCGCCCGAAGGTTGGTTCTGGAGGACTTGCTTCTAATTGGCGGATTTCTGCTGCTGCCTCCGCTGGCTTCCATCGGGCTGTATTTCATTTTCTGGCATTCCTGGCGGCATATTCACTTACTTGCGACCGCCCTGGGCCGACCCGTTGCCCAGGAGGGTGGGGGAGTAAACTGGACCTCTTTTTACCTGCGGGCGACTCCATTTACTTTGGCCGGGATCGGCTTTGTTGTGGGATTGGCTCTATTTGCCGGCCCCCGTCTGGGCGATGTCAACTTGTTGGTGGGGGTTTACCTGATCGTTCTCTGGGGATTGACCTGGCCGCATGCCGTTTTATGCCACCGGATGAGCCGCTTATTTGTACCAATAGCAAATAAATATTCGTAAGCGAACTTGCATATATGCAAAGAAGGCTTAAGGTTTGCTGTTCCTGTCAAAATATCAAAATCAATTAAGGAGAATAAATGCCCGAACTGTCATTAGGTCAATACGAACTAGTCTATAATACATTATCACTGACGATTGCATGCATGTTTGCATCTTTCGTCTTCTTTGTGCTGACCAAAAACAACATCTCACCGCGATACCGTGGATCCGTCATCGCTTCTGCGCTGGTTGTATTCATCGCCGGCTACCACTACTTCCGGATTTTCGGAAGCTGGGAAGGAGCCTATCAAATCAATGCTGCTGGCAACGCCTGGACGCCGACAGGACTACCATTCAACGATGCTTACCGCTATGTCGACTGGCTGCTGACCGTGCCACTGTTGATGGTGGAACTGGTTCTTGTGCTGGCTTTAAGCAAAGAGCTGACAAAATCGCTGATCTTCAAGTTGGGCATTGCTGCCTTCCTCATGATTGCGTTGGGCTATCCCGGAGAAGTGGATCGCACCAGCTCTGAGCTGATGTCATCCCGCGGAATGTGGGGATTCCTGAGCACGATTCCGTTTGTCTATATTCTTTATACCGTGTTGACGCATCTGAAGGCTTCCATGGCCAAAGCGCCGAGAGAAATTTCTGTGCTGCTGCGCAACGCTGGGTTGCTGACGCTCTTCACCTGGGGATTCTACCCTATCGCCTACATGGCACCGTTTTACGGTCTTACCGGTGGCACAGCTGAAGTCGGATTGCAGGTCGGTTACAGCATCGCTGACATTGCGGCGAAATGTGGATATGGTCTGTTGATCTACAACATCGCCCGCCTCCGCTCGTTGGAAGAAGGGTATTCAAACGAAGATGCGAAAATAGCTAGAGTCTGATTTCGAACATCTTTAAAAACATTAAAAGCGGCCCAAAGTATTGGGCCGCTTTTTTTTCTTCATCTCCAATGCACTGAATTCTCCGCTCCCCAAACTCTTGCAATCCTAAAATGATGGTTGAGTGATAATTCCTCGAAATATTGGTAACTGAATCTCGATAAGAATCTTACGCATTAGCCAAAGCTGCTTTTTATGACTTCGATCTACAATATGCTCCGGGAGCGATTAATCTCCGAGAAAGCCCGCCAAGCCGGCGAAAGAGTGGTAGTCACCATCGCTCTGGTTGCTTTTGTTGTTCACCTAATTCTGATCGGGCTGCGCCATTTAGACTTTTTACCGTTCCACAGCCAACAGCTTGACGAGCTTCTGATTAACCCGATTGCAGCAATCTACACACCTTTTACCTTCATCTTGGTTTATGAAGTCTATCTCCTCGTCTTCTATTTGCCACAGTCCATCACCCAATACATCGCCAGGCAGTATGAAATCATCACTCTGATCATTGTCCGTCGGATTTTTAAAGACATCGCCAACCTGAAGTTGACCACTGATTGGTTTAGCCAGCCGGAGGATATACAACTGACCTGCGATATCGTGGCCACGTTAATCCTCTTTTTACTTATCATCCTCTTCTATCGGCTGGCCCGCAGTCTTCCGGTTAACACAAAAGGGAAGGAGTCTTACTCCCCCGATTTACTCCGCTTCATCTATTTTAAAAATATTATCAGCTTGTTGTTGGTTCCGTTGTTGGTGGGTCTTGCAATCTACAGTTTTGTTACCTGGACCCAGGAGACCTTTTTCATGGCTAATGAAGCAACCGTTACTGTCATTGACGTGAACAAAGTTTTTTTTGAAGATTTTTTTGGAATTCTGGTCATGGTCGATGTGTTCCTGCTTCTGCTTTCCCTTATTCACACGGACAGTTTTTCCAAGGTGGTGCGGAATTCCGGTTTCGTTATTTCGACCATTTTGATCAAGATATCCTTCGGAGCTGATGGACTAGTTAGTATCGCCCTTATTTTGGGGGCTGTTTCCTTTGGAGTCGCGATTCTTTGGGCGCACAACCTCTTTGAACGAACCCTCTCACCTGCTCCAGAATGATTGCCTCTGTTTGAATGGCTTAACATTTGGTTCGCTTTTTGTGCCCGCGATTCAGCGATGGCAGGATATCCGTATGAAGCTGGAACAAATCCATAGGCAGCTGCTGACTCCATTTTTTTATCATTCACAAAAGTTAAAGTTTAAAACGTCAATTTTGACGGGCTCGTTTTTATTGGTAACAAGCGTGGTGTCGGTAATAATCCGGCTTCCGCCATGAAACTGTTCTCCAAACTAAATTTCTTCCTGCTGTCGGGCTATCTGATGGCCTGCCAACTCCCAGCTCAGGAGCATGCCAACCGGTCTCCGGTTAAAATGCTTCAGGAAGCTTGTGAAAAGGGGGATCTGGAACTTTTGGAGCAGGCACTCCGCCAGGGGGCTCATCTGGAAGCACGTGACTATGCGGGATACACTCCCCTCGCCCAAGCGGCAAGATACGGCAAGGTTGAAGTGATGAAGGCTCTACTGAAGCGGGGGGCTGATATCAAGGCCTGGGATAGGGAGGGGACTTCGGTTCTCTTCAGAGCTTGTTTCCATAATCAAACGGCGGCGGCTTTATTTCTTCTGGAAAAAGGACTGAGTCCCAATTGGGGAAAGCCAGGGAATACGCTCTGTTTAGCGACTGCTGCTTATGGGGTGATTTAAAGTTGGTCACGGCACTTGTGGAGCACGGAGCGGAAATTAACGATAATAGTGGAAGAGCAACGGCTCTCATGGAGGCTATCAACAAGAATTATACCGGGATTGTACTTTACCTCTTGTCTGCTGGTGCCGATCCCAAGATATCCGCTCCCGGGCGCAAAAGTGCCTGGTGGTCCAAATATCCTCCGGTGTCGGTGGCTGCGTGGAATGGGAATGCCGAAATGATCAGGGCGTTGGTGGTCAAAGGCTGTGATGTCAATGAGCTCTCCCCGATTGATGAGAGTCCCTTGATTCTTGCCACAAGGAACGACCGATCGGATGCAATCAAGGCCCTGGTTGAGACGGGTGCGGATGTGAATGCTCGTCACCCCAAAAACAAGTGGGTTGCTCTCCACTATGCGGCGGAAGAGGGAAAGGTTGAGGCCTTAAAAGCTCTTGTGGATAAAGGGGCCAATCTGGAGGTCAGGGCTTCTGGCGAAAGAACGGCTTTGATGATGGCGGCTTGGGAAGCCGAGGAGGAATGCGTCAAAGTGCTGTTAGATGCCAGGGCTGACCCTAATGCCCAAAACAGTAGTGGAAAAACTTCCCTCATGTATTCCTGTCACAGACACTCTGCCAGCAAGAGCCAGATCGAGGCCCTTTTAAAGGCCGGAGCCAGACTCGATTTAAAAGACGGATTGGGAAATACGGCTTTGACCTATGCAGCAAGCCGGGGACATCAGGACTTGGTTGAACTTTTCCTGGTCAAAGGAGCTGATCTCAAGGAAAGGCATATTCTTTCTACAGAGCTAAGAGGGAAAAAGGTTACGGACAGGCAGGCCTGGGTTTTGGGTCTGGGCTCTATTTATGCGCTTATTAATAATGATGAGCTTTCTTCTTTAGGTGATACTTCCATCAGACCATATCAGCGCGAAGTCAATTCGTTGAAAAAATACTGGAAGATCGAAAGCAGGGAGGATGCCTATAGGACTCTGACCTGGCTTAAGAGTGAGGGGTATCGCATAAAGTATCAAAAAATGGCTACCCAATCATCCTGGTGGAGCATTTTATTGTATCAGGCCATGGTTCCACTGAAATTGGCCAACTCTGAGTCCGTCAAAAAACAGCTTTTTGCCAGGCAAAGTTACCGTAGGTGGGGGGATCGTAGTGGTTTGATGTGGGATCTCAGTCGTATAGTAATGGTGACCCGCTCTGCTTATGAGGCAGGATATCTGGAAGAAGATGAAGTTTGGGAACTTCTTATGCCGATAGGAGTTGAAGTGCAGAAAAAATTCGGTTCTTGGCGGGAAATGGGGGAAAACTTTCTGGATGGCAGGGAAATATGGGATGGTGAAAGGAATTCGCGGTTTCAGACCTGTTTTGAGTTGCTGTCTGATCCCAGGGATAAGAACAGCCCATGGAACAAGTATTCATGGGATTTGGACCTGACTGAATGACCCTGCTTAAGCAAACCCCACTTACTTTCCCCTGCTCCTGTCCAAACATCCTTGTTTCTCCAGATATCTGCATCCAGGATAGTATCATTTGAAGTAGGTCAGGCAATTTGAACCAAGGCAATAAAATGCTGGGCATAAAAGGGAGGGTAATACCCCATAGAGTGCCCGCCGACCCTCTCTACTCTTTCTAATGATGGCAAATAATTTGTGCGAAAAAACGAACCCTTTTGTGGAAAACCTATCCTGTTTTCAGAGGTTGTGTTTATTCATTTCAAACAAAAATAGCTTGGTATCCTGGTCATTCCAATGTTAGAGCCTCCCGCCATGCGATCGGAGTTTGCAATCCGGGAGCCTAGAGTGCTTCTGTAACAACGACTGCGAAAACGTTGAGTATTGAGAGTTGAGCGCATAAACCAACCTGGCCATTGAACTTTGCTTAACACGTGCGATCAGCGGATTTAGTATGAAAATTTCCATTCTAAATTGGAACATCTGGTCCCAGAACCTGCCTTTGTTGGGTTGGGCTGCACGGCGGGGCACCATCTTATCCACCCTGCAGGATTGTGCAGCCGACTTTATTTGTCTCCAAGAAGTACGCTGGAACTGGATGAAAGATCTCGAGGCGGCATTGCCCTTCTACAAATGGACGGGTATGGCGAGGGATTTGGCCCTCAATTCCGAGTCAACCCCGATTTTTTACCACCATGGCCGTTTTACGCTCCTTACAACAGAAACTTTCTGGCTTTCGGATAATCCTGACCGGATATCCCACGGATGGGATGCACATTATCCACGTACTGCGACATGCTGTAGCTTCCGCTGCAATCAATCTCAAAAGTTAGTCACCGTGGTAAACACCCATCTGGATCATTGGGGCCGGAAGTCGCGCGAACTAGGTGCCGGTTTGATCCGAAAAAAAATGGAACAACTGCCCACGGATCAGGCCATTCTTGTAGCAGGTGATTTAAACTCTGTTCCGGGATCGTTGCCTTGCCAGATTTTAATGGAAAATAACTTTCTTCAGGACTGCGCCCAGGGGAATTCCGCTTCTTCATGGAATGCATGGGTGGGCGGGCGCTTTGGTTGGTGGCAAAGCCGCCTGGACTACATTTTCAGCCGGAACATGGAAATCCGCGACTATCAACTCCTGAAGGATCCCGGAAATTGGCTTCCGTCGTCCGATCATAAAGCACTCTTCGCCCGGCTGGAGATTTTATCATGATTTCCGTCGGAATAGCGTTGGCGGCTGTCGGATGGATCGTATCTCTAGTCACGATCCCCTTCATCCTGCTATCTAACAAACGTCCCGCAGGTGTTTTGGCGTGGCTGTGGGCTGTTCTCCTGTTTCCTTATTTCGGGGCTTTTTGTTATTTGGTTTTCGGCAGTGAACGTGTTTATCGGCGCCATCTTCGCAGACGGCGGAAAGACCACGTTCGGCGGAATGAGATTGGCGAACAGCCCCTGCCCGATGGTTTGGATAAGGGTGATAGTGATTTGGGGGAATTACTTTCCAATTTGAATATTTTTTCCAGCAGCCGCTATGAAGAAGCCGAACTGTTGGTGGGAGGAGGGGCATTTTATGCCGCCCTTGAAAAACTCATCCTAGGCGCCCGGACCAGTATTTTCGTCGAGTTTTTTATATGGAGAAATGATGAATATGGCCAGCGAATGCTGAAGCTGCTGGTTGGGGCCGCCCGGCGTGGGGTGAAGGTCTGTGTGATTGTGGATGAGATGGGAAGCTTATCCTTGCCAAGAGGTTTTTTCAATGAACTGCTGAAGGCTGGCGGCAAGTTTTCATGGTTCAATGCCCTCCATCTTTTGCGCAATCGCTGGGCCTTCAGCCTGCGGAACCACCGTAAAATTCAAATCATCGACGGCCACACAGCCTTTGTCGGCGGCATGAATCTTGGGCGTGAATACATGGGTGTGGATGTTTCCCATGGCAGTTGGCAGGACATGCAGGTTCGCGTCACCGGACCGGTCGTGGTTTCACTCACCCAGACTTTTTTTGAAGACTGGCACTTTGCCACGAAAGAAGACCTCAATAATGCTCTGCCTTCTAAGAAAGTGGTTCCCACTACATCAACCTCAGGATTGGTTCAGGTGGTGGAAGATGGCCCTGATTCCTGTCGACATCCGATTATTCACTCCAGTTTGGCCATCCTGAATGCCGCTCAGAAAAGCGTATGGATAGCTGCAGGTTATTTTTTCCCACAGGAACCCTTATTGAGTGGCCTTAGAATGGCGGCTATGCGCGGAGTTGATGTGAGAATCCTCATTCCGGCCAAGACCGATCATCCCTATCTGGTCATAGGAGCGAGATCCTATTACGAGGAGCTGTTGTCTTACGGGGTGCGGCTTTTTGAATATAGTCGCGGAACCCACCATGCGAAGGTTGTCGTGATGGATAAAAAATGGGTTTCGATTGGCTCCGCCAATTTTGACATTCGTTCCATGCGATTAAATTTTGAGTTGAACCTCCTGTTCCAAGCACCTGACCTCGCCTCCGAAGTCGTTGCCGTTTTGGAGAAAGATTTTGCACACTCCAAGGAGATCAAGTTGGAGACGTTTAAGATGCGTTCGATCTGGGTTAAGCTTGCAGAAAACACCTCCCGATTGCTGGGACCTGTCCTTTAAGATTTTGCTTTGTATCAACCCCCGACTCCCGATGAATATATAGGGTTCCCAAATAAACCTGAGTAGGGTGGGTTGATTGCGGATATTCCATCAATTTGCGACTGCTCATATCCAGCTTGGGGCTTGTGGCATCTTTAACTTTCTGCTCGCCCATTATTTAGTTAGGCCCTGTAGGTCATAAATTTTCGATCAGGTCTTCGATTCGATCAAGGATGGTTTTGCAACGTCAGAGGAATAGAGCAACAACTATGGCGCTCCGGAAAAGAGTGGTGGCAAATCGGAATCCATGCACAGGCCAGCATGATTCCATTTCATTGCAGTTTGGCCGAGACAGCGAATCAGAAGGTAATGACGGGAAGAATTCTGTTCAAAGGCGTAACCCAAAAAGAAACAACCATGAGATGTCCACACAAGATGATGGGCACTTCAATGCGGTGATCCGCCTACTTTCCCTGCATCCCAGAGGTGTTGAGAATTAGGGAATATTATTGAGCCCATCCCGTTGGCAGGAGCGTTGCACGGTGAAGCTGAAACCAGCCGCGCACAGGCGGAGCTATTCTGGAAATGGACTTAGGAAACTTTTATTCGTGCTATTTCCTCATTACCCGGCAGTTGATAGCAGCTGAGGTTATGCCACCCATGAACAAAAAAGGGCTCAAAGAAAAAGGTCGGAGGAAGGGAATGGACAGGATAAAGAGACCCAGTAGCAGACCGGAGGGCCTCCAGGGATTTCAACAAGAGCCGCATCGTGATGCGCTTTGTTTGTAAGCATTCAGGGCATCAGTCGCGGCCTGAGGAATTCCTTGCCTGGATCATTTGCGTTGCTGTCCGTTGAGTGTTGTTAGGAGACAACTCTCCTTGAACGTTGATATTCTCGATTCCAACTTCTTCTTTTTACCACCCCGGCTTAGGATTTCAACAATAGCTGTTTTGAATGATGGTCTCCCGCAGCTTGCAATATTGTAAGCCCGTATAAAACCAAAAATTTATTCATTAAAATCTCCATCTTGCTTGCAGCGTTGGACTTATCCATGATCTGCTTCCCGATGGCATACTTCCTGCAAATGGAGTTGCATGAATTACGCTCCGTTTCTCAAATGCTGTCGCTGTAGCGCCTATTCGCTCTTCGTTCTGGGCTGCTTCCTTCCTGAAATTTCATGCGCCCGCAATCTGCCCTTGGATGTTGTGGGTGTAGAACCCAGAAAAAACAATAATGTGCGGGTGTTTCACGAGGCACGTATCACGGTTTATTGGCAGAACTCCGACTACTATACCAAATTATTGAAAAGTTCGTCTGGGGTCCGGCTTAAAAATGGCATGCATGTGGCGGTCGATCCCAAGCTCATCCCTTATGGCTCCAAGATCCGGATTAAAGGATGGGGAACCTATACTGCCGTCGATACCGGCAGTGCCGTGATCAAACGAACTGCAGCCAAAAGAATGGGAAAAAATGTTCCGGTCGTTGATGTCTTTTTTGTCAGTAAGGAGGAAGCGCTCCGGGCCACCAGAATGAATCCGATTTTTTCCAGGGTTGAGATTATCGAAGTTGCCAAATCCAGCCCGAAGATCTGAATGGTTCCGCCAGCCAAAACCGGGGTGTACTTGGCTCTGTGGGAAATCCGCCCTGAGTCCTTTCGTGCCTAGACCCGCTCTGCAGCGTGATCGACACAACTGCCTGATCGCGAAGAAGGGATCATTTTCACAGCTCCTTTGGCCGCCCAGCACAAACCCCCGCCAGTGCTATCATTTGAAACGCCGCTGGTGCACCGATATCTACTGGCTGGTAGAACGCGCCTTGGCCTGGACGGGTCCGGGGAACGGCGGTGACTATATCACTATTGTCCCAGAGGCTTCTGCTGATGGAAAATATGGTGATTACAGGCCGACTTCAGCGGGGGCCGAGCTTACCGTGAAAGCCCCGGATGAAGCGGGTCCGGCGGAGGTGCGTTACATGAGCGGTCAGGGTGGACTCGTGCTGAAACGCCGTCCAATACTCATTCGTTGAGAGTTGGTGTCCGTTGGTCACCGTTTTCAGTTTTCGGTTTTGGAACTGATAACTGGTTCCCAGCGGCCCAATACTTAAAGCTTAGTTTATTGTCAGATGTTATACGCTGAACCGTTGCGTATTTATCCTACAACTACGGTTTGCGAGGATGAACCCTACCGGGATCCAGAACGCCGCGATGCGGCTTTGGCAGGAAAAATCAAAACCCTGGAAAGAAAGCTGAAACGATTGTTTCCCCATTTGAAATGCGAAACCGCGTTTGCCTGGGCCGGAACCTTTGGCAGCACCAAAGACGGTCTCGCCTACATAGGCCGTGTTCCTCAGTTTCCCCGGGCGTGGTTCAGTCTCGGGTTTGGAGGTAATGGAATCACCTACAGTATTCTGGCCGCCGAGATTGTGCGTGACGGCATCCTTGGAAAGAAGAACCGTTACGCAACGCTTTTTGGGTTTGATCGCTGAAACGTTGTCTTCAACACATGCTTTATATAGATTCAGCGGGGTCAGTTCTCGATTCTTGACAAATAGATTCAGGAATATGGGGTGAAGGGATGACAAGAAAACCGAGAGTAGAGAATGCAGGGCGGTGTCGGAGCAACTGGTGGCCATAAAAACGGATCCTTTAAGTGATGCATGGAAAAGCGAAGCAACAGTTAGGACAGCGTGCGGTGGTAGCCCCTGGATTAATGGAATGGCTGAGGAAAAGGATCCCCGCTGGCGCGCATGGCTGCGGGTAGAAGGGCCGGGGGAGGCCAAAGTTGAAGTGGCCTGGGATTTAGGTTATCGGGACGGGGGAAGCGTGCTACAAATCCTCAAACGGATAGAAGCGCGGTGCCAGAAA